>JBKJIG010000007.1:0-11291 GCA_046598415.1 Gaiellales bacterium | reverse complement strand
AGCGCCGCTCCAGCGCGGCGTCTTTTTCGATGTACTTGCGGTACTCGTCCAGGGTGGTCGCGCCCACGCAGTGCAGCTCACCGCGCGCCAGGGCGGGCTTGAGCATGTTGCCCGCGTCCATCGCGCCCTCCCCTTTGCCGGCGCCCACCATGGTGTGCAACTCGTCGATGAAGACGATGGTCTGGCCTTCGTCCTTGGCCAGTTCGCTGAGCACGGTCTTCAGGCGCTCCTCGAACTCGCCGCGGAACTTGGCGCCGGCCAGCAGCGCGCCGACGTCGAGCGCCCACACGCGGCGGCCCTTCAGGGTCTCGGGCACGTCGCCCGACACGATGCGCTGGGCGAGGCCCTCGATGATCGCGGTCTTGCCGACGCCCGGGTCGCCGATCAGCACGGGGTTGTTCTTCGTGCGGCGGCTCAGCACCTGGACGATGCGGCGGATCTCGTCGTCGCGTCCGATCACCGGGTCGACGCGGCCGGCCTCGGCGCGCGCGGTCAGGTCGACCGCGAACTTGGAGAGGGCGCCGTAGCGGTCCTCGGCGTTCTGGTCGGTGACGCGCTGGCCGCCGCGCACGCCACGCAGCGCCGCGAGCAGGTTCTCCTTCGTCGCGCCCTGTGCCTTCAGCAGCTCGCGGGCGCGGCCGCGCTCCTCGGTGAGCGCGATCAGCAGGTGCTCGGTGGCGACGAACTCGTCGGTCAGCTCCTTCGCCTCGACCTCGGCCCGGTCGAGCACGGTGCGGAAACCGAGGCTCGGCTGCGGCAGCGAGCTTGCGCCGGTGGCGCGGGGCAGCTTCGCGAGGTCCTCCTCGGCGGCCCGGCGCAGCGCCGCCGCGTCGACGCCGGCGGAGGCGAGCAGCATGTCGGCGACGGAGTCGGACTCGGCCACGAGGGCGAGCAGCAGGTGGATGGCGGTCAGCTCCGGGTTACCGGCAGTCCGCGCGCGCTCGGCGGCGGCCTGGACGGCTTCCTGGGCCTTGACGGTGAGTCGGTTGTAGTCCATGTGGCGTTCTCGATCTGGTTCGGTCGGGGGGAGTTCGGGAAAGTCAGCGGGCGCGGCGGCTGATGGCGGTGCTCGGCGGTTGCCACAGCACGAGGTCGCGGCGGTACCCGCGGTGCACCTCGTCGACGCGGCGCTGGCTCTGGCGGGTCGCCTCGACGAGGTTCGCCTCGAGTGTGCCGATGCGGGCGCGGAGGCTCTCGACATCGTCTTCCAGCGCGACCACGTACTCGGCGCCCTGCAGCGACAGGCCGAGCCCGGAGGCCAGCTGCGTCACGCGGCGCACGCGCTCCAGGTCGTCGTCGGAGTAGAGGCGCGTGCCGCCCGGCGTGCGGCGCGGGCGGATCAGCCCGCGCTGCTCGTACATGCGCAGCGTCTGCGGGTGCATGCCGAGCAGCTCCGCGGCGACGCCGATCATGTACTTGGGGGTGGAGCCGCTCACGTGAACAGCTCCTGCCGGATGTCGGCGCCGCCGTCGAGCGCGGCGTACTTCTCGAGTGCCTCGCGCTGCTGGCGGGAGAGCTTGTCTGGCACCTGCACGCGCAACCGCACGAGCAGGTCGCCGCGCTTGTCCTCGGAGCCGCCGACGGCGGCGCCGCGGCCCTTGACGCGCAGCATGCGGCCGTCGCGGGTGCCGGCGGGCACCTTGACGCGGACGCGCTCACGACGCGGCGTGGGCACCTCGATCTGCGATCCGAGCGCGGCCTCGGGGAACGTCACCGGCACCTCGACCAGAAAGTCGTCGCCACGGCGCTCGAACAGCGACGACGGCGAGACGTTGACGAGCACGAACAGGTCGCCGGGAGGGCCGCCCGCGAACCCCTCGCCGCCGCGGCCGGGCAGCCGGATCTTGGCGCCGTCCTTGACTCCGGCGGGAATGCGGACGGTGTAGCGCTTGGTGCGGCCGACGCGGCCCCGGCCCGAGCAGGTCGGGCAGGCGCGCTCGACGGTCTGGCCGGTGCCGGCGCAATGCAGGCACGGCTCGGACAGCGAGAAGAAGCCCTGGTTGCGCGACCGCACGCCGCGGCCCTTGCACTCCGGGCAGATGATGGGCGAGGTGCCCGGCGCGGCCCGCGTGCCGTGGCAGTCGGAGCACGTCACGTCCTTCGACACCGGGATGGTCAGTTGGACACCGGTGAGGGCGTCGTCGAACGACAGGGTGACGGAGGTCTGCAGGTCGGTGCCACGCTCGGGCGCCGGGCGGGCGGCACCGGACGGGCCGCCGCCGCGGACGCGGCCGAACAGGTCGGAGAGCAGGTCGGAGAGATCGACGCCACGCTGCCCCGCGAAGTCGCGGAAGTCGGACGGGTCGAAGCCGCCCGCGGACATGCCACCGGAAGCGCCGAACTGGTCGTACGCCTTGCGCTTCTCGGCATTCGCGAGCGTGTCGTAGGCGGCCGTGATCTCTTTGAACTTCTCCTCGGCCTTGGAGTCGCCCGCGTTCTTGTCGGGATGCCACTTCTGGGCGAGCTTGCGGTACGCCTTCTTGATCTCGTCGGGCGTAGCGCTCTTGGTGACGCCGAGCGTCTCGTAGAGGTCACGCATCGCGTGCCTCCTGCTGCAGGAACGCCGCCTTGTCCTGCGGCGAGATGGCAACGACGACCTTCCCGACGTCGAGCACGGCGACGCGGCGCAGGTCGCTCACGTACGCCCGCGCCGGGCCCTGGTGGTCCTTGAGGCGGAACCGGCCGAGGTAGCCGTACAGGCCGCCGGAACCGATCACGCGCAGGCCGAGGCCGCCGTCGCGGACGTTCGCGACCGGCCCGTCGATGCGACGCTCGCCGCCGCGCTCGACGACGACCAGCGCATCGGGGTCGATGCGGTAGCCGAGCGGCTGGCGACGCCGGTAGTAGGCGCACAGGCCCGCCAGCAGCGCGGCCGCGGCGACCATGATCAGGCCGACGCCGGACTCCCCTGTCAGCAGGGCCCCGCCGGCGAGGACCCACAGCACGGCCGCGGCCGTCCACATGAGGGCCGTGGAGGTGCGGGCCACGCCGTCGAGGCGGGCTGCGGGATGGGTGGCGCTGGTGATGATGATGAGCCTCTTACTCCGCTCGTGCCGCGACGATGACGCGGGCCGGACGGATGACGCGCTCGCCGAGCCTGAACCCCTTCTGCAGGACCTGGATGACAGACCCCTCGGGAGCGTCGGACGGCTGCTGGAGCAGCGCCTCGTGGTTGTGTGGATCGAACGGCTCGCCCAGCGGATCGATCTCCGCGAGGCCCTCCTTCTCGAGCAGCGCCTTCAGCGCCCGGTGCACCAGGTTCACGCCCTCCTGGACGTGCTCCTTGTCGTGCTCCGCGAACGCGTCGACGGCCCGCTCGAGATCGTCGAGCACCGGCAGCAGGCCGGCGACGATCCGCTCGGTCGCCCGCTGGTTGGTGGACTGCTGGTCGCGGGCGATGCGCTTCTTGTAGTTGTCGAACTCCGCCGCGATGCGGCGGTAGTGGTTCAGGTACTCGTCCCGCTCCGCCTCGAGGCGGGCGATCGGATCGGCGGTGCCGTCCGCGTCGGTCGCGGACGGCACCTCCTCCTGATCACTGCCGACGATGTTGTCGGGCTCGTCCGTCATTACGACCGCGACGCCGTGTCGGGATCAACGACCTCGGCGTCCTCGATGATCTCCTCGTCCGGGCCGTCGGCGTCGCTGGAGGGCGACGCGTTGCCGGGCTGGTTGCCGGACTGGGCGTAGATCACCTCGGCGAGCTTGAACGAGGCCTCGCGAAGCGCCTGGGTGCTGGCCGTGATGGCCGCGGCGTCGCCGCCCTCGAGCACCGAGCGGACGTCGGCGATGGCGGACTCGATGCCCGTGCGGGTATCGGCGTCGACCTTGTCGCCGTGCTCGGCCAGGCTCTTCGTGACGTCGTAGACGGTCGACTCGGCGTCGTTGCGGGCGACGGCGAGCTCCTTGGCGGTGCGGTCCTCGTCGGAGTGCGACTCGGCGTCCTTCACCATCCGCTGGATCTCGTCCTCGTTCAGCCCGGAGCCACCCTCGATGCGGATCTGCTGCTCGTTGCCCGAGCCGCGCTCCTTGGCCGACACCTGCAGGATGCCGTTCGCGTCGATGTCGAACGTGACCTCGATCTGCGGCACGCCGCGCTGTGCGGGCGGGATGCTCATGAGCTGGAACTTGCCGAGCGTCTTGTTGTACTGCGCCATCTCGCGCTCACCCTGGAGCACGTGGATCTCGACGGACGTCTGCCCGTCGTCGGCGGTCGAGAAGACCTCGCTCTTGCGGGTCGGGATGGTGGTGTTGCGCTCGATCAGCTTGGTCATCACGCCGCCCTTGGTCTCGATGCCGAGGGAGAGCGGAGTGACGTCGAGCAGCAGCACGTCCTTGACCTCGCCGCGCAACACGCCGCCCTGGATGGCAGCGCCGACGGCGACGACCTCGTCCGGGTTGACGCCGCGGTGCGGCTCCTTGCCGATCAGCTCGCGGACCTTCTCCTGCACGGCGGGCATGCGGGTCATGCCGCCGACCAGGATCACGTCGCCGATCTCCGAGGCCGACATGCCGGCGTCCTTGAGCGCCTGCTTGGTCGGGCCGACGGTGCGGTCGACGAGCGCGGCGCACAGCTCGGTCAGCTTAGCGCGGGAGAGCGACAGGTCGAGGTGCTTCGGACCCGACGCGTCGGCCGTCACGAATGGCAGGTTGATCTGCGTCGACTGGGTCGAGGAGAGCTCGATCTTGGCCTTCTCGGCAGCCTCGTACAGGCGCTGCAGGGCGAGCCGATCGGCCGCGAGGTCGATGCCGTTGTCGCGCTTGAACTCGCCGACCATCCAGTCGACGATCGCCTTGTCGAAGTTGTCGCCGCCGAGGTGGTTGTCACCCGAGGTCGACTTGACCTCGAAGACGCCGTCGGCCAGCTCGAGCACCGACACGTCGAACGTGCCGCCGCCGAGGTCGAAGACGAGGATGGTGCGCTCGCCCTCCTTGTCGAGGCCATACGCCAGCGCGGCCGCGGTCGGCTCGTTGATGATGCGCAGGACGTTCAGGCCGGCGATGCGGCCGGCGTCCTTGGTGGCCTGGCGCTGTGCGTCGTTGAAGTAGGCCGGCACCGTCACGACAGCGTCGGTGACCGACTCGCCGAGCTTGGCCTCGGCGTCGGCCTTCAGCTTCTGGAGGATCATCGCGGAGATCTCCGGCGGCGCGTACTGCTTGCCGTCGGCCTCCACGCGGGCGTCGCCGTTGGGACCCGAGGCGACGCGGTAGGGGACGATCGTCATCTCCTCCGACACCTCGGCCGACTTGCGGCCCATGAAGCGCTTGATGGAGAAGATGGTGTTCTCGGGGTTCGTGACTGCCTGGCGCTTGGCCGGCGTGCCGACGAGCCGCTGTCCGTCCTTCGCGAACGCGACGACGGACGGCGTGGTGCGTCCGCCCTCGGCGTTCTCGAGCACAGTCGGATCGCCGCCCTCGAGAACGGCCATACACGAGTTCGTCGTGCCGAGATCGATGCCGATGACTCTGCCCATGGTGAGATGTAGCTCCTGGTTCGGTGGGGGGTGCTGATCGCATTCTAGAATATGAGTCGTCATCTATCAAGTTTTCTTCGTGACAGAATTCATGGCTGTATGCCCGCGCGGCGGACCCGACGGAGTAGCATCCGCCCCATGCGCAGATGGCTGCTGTCCGCGCTCGGCATCGCGACGCTCGCACTCCTCGTCCTCGCCACCACGGGGAGCGCCGCCACGCCCGCACTGACGGTGACGAAGGTCGCGACACCGCTCGACGGCGGGCTCTTCTACGTCTCCACGTCGCTCCGCAAGGAGGTCGACCAGGTGGCGCTGCAGAATGTGGCTCGCGCCCATTCCGGCTATCGCCTGGTCGTGGTGGCACGGCTGCCCAAGGGCACCGAGACGCCCGAGACAGCCGCCACGGCGGTGCTCGCGAAACTCAAGAAGGCCAAGCCGCCGGTCACCTTCGTGGCCGTCGCGCACGTGACCGACCAGGGCACCGACCTGGGCGGCGCCATGGCCGACGGCTCGGTCAACGCCGAGGTGATCCGCGAGGCCGCCGACTTCGCCGAGAAGTCCGGCCAGGCGTCGGTGGTCGACACGATGAAGGTGTTCACCGACCAGGTCGCGACGGGCAAGCTCCCCGGCGAGACCGGCTCCGGCACGTCGGGCGCCGCGGGCGGCGGCGGCAGCGGCGGCATCCCGTGGCTGTACGTCGGCATCGCCCTGCTCGTGTTGCTGGGCGCGCTCGCGTTCATGCGCATGCGGGCCGTCTCGCGCGAGCGCCGCAAGCGCGCCCGTGTCGGTTCGATCGGCACGGCGCGCAGCTTCCACGCGGCGCGCCTCGACTCGCTGTCGCTGCGGCACTCCGAACTGGTGCGAGCGGTGGGCGAGCGCCCCGACGACCCAGCCCTGGCCGAGCACCACCAGACCGCTGGCGCGAAGCTGGTCGCCCTGCGGCGCCAGCTGCCGCAGCTGTACTCGCCGCGCGAGCTGCGCACGTGCGCGGGCGAGCTCGACCTGACCGAGTGGCACGTCGAGTGTGCCGAGGCCCTCGCCGAAGGCCGCGGCCTGCCGCCGCAGCCCTCGCCCGACCGGCCGGCGCTGTGCTTCTTCACGCACGAGCACGGCCTCGGCACCGTCGAGGTCGATGTGACGCGGCCCGACGGCACCGTCGCATCCGTGTGGGTGTGCCCGGCCAACGCCGTCGCCCTGTCGCGCTCCGAGCCGCTGCTGGTCGGCGCCGTGCACGTCGGTGGCCGCCAGGTGCCGTGGCCGACGGCACCCACCTACTACGGCGCCGCGGGCTGGGCGCCCGAGGACTTGCCGGGCCTCGAGTACGAGGGCCGCGAGGTCTGGGGCCGCGAGACACCGCAGCGCGGCGAGCCCATCGACGTGCCGCTCGACGCGGTGCCGAGCGTCCCCGCCGCCGCGATGCTGCCGCCCGGCGTCGCGACGCCGCTGCCGCCCGGCGTGACGGCGCCGCTGATCGACGAGGACGCGCTGCCGCCCGGCGTGTCGCTACCGCCGCTGCTGCCCGAGGAGCCGCTCGAGGATGCCGAGGGCTCCAGCGGCTCGGCCAACGGCGCAGCGCTGTTCGAGGAGCTCGACAACCCTGCCTCGGCCGCCCTGCTGCGCGCCGCCGCGGACGACGACGAGATCACGGCCGACCATCCGTCCGTCGATCCTGACGCCACCGAGGCGTACGACCCGTTTGCGGCGACCGACGACGAGCTGCCGCCGTGGGAGACGGACGAGCCGACGAAGCGTGACTGACTGGTACTGGGGTGCGACCGTCCGTGTCGACGCGGCCGCCCCGCTGCTGATGCGGCTCGCCGACGAGGTCGTCGGGCCGGGGATCCACGTGCAGCGCGCCGACACGGCCCACGTGACCCTCTTCTACGCGCCCTTGCGCGCAGAGGGCGACTCTGTCGACATCGCGAACCGCGTGCGCCTGGTGGCCGAACGCCAGGGCCCCTTCAAGCTCGTGCTATCGGGCCTCGGCGTGTTCGCCACCGCGACGCGCGTCGTCGCCTGGCTGGGCGTCGAGGAGGGCGTCGACGAGCTGGTCGAGCTGCGCGACGGGCTCTGCAGCTCGGCCCGCGACGTGCTGCCGTACCTGTGGCGGCCGCACTGCACGCTGCTCTACGCCGAGCAGCCCGACGCGTACCCGGCCGTCCAGACGGCCATCGCCGATGCGCTCGCGGGCGTGCGCATCGAGGTCGACGTCGATGCACTTTGGATCGCCGGTTTCCCCGCCACGGGGCATGCGGCGCACGATCTCGAGTACCGCCTGCAGGTGCCCCTCCGGCACTGAGCCGGAACCGCCGTACACTGCACGCAGATGGAAGACCGTCTACATCGCCCGCTGCGCGACCTGCGCATCTCGCTGACCGACCGCTGCAACTTCCGCTGCACCTACTGCATGCCGAAGGAGATCTTCGGTCCGGGCTTCCAGTTCCTGAACCGGCACGAGGTGCTGTCGTTCGAGGAGATCGAGCGGCTGGCGCGCGTGTTCGCGGGGCTCGGTGTGACGAAGATCCGACTCACCGGCGGCGAGCCGCTGCTGCGGCGCAACGCCGACCAGCTGGTCGCGCGCCTGGCGGCGATCGACGGCATCGACGACCTGACGATGACGACTAACGGCTCGCTGCTGCGCCAGCGCGCGCAGCAGCTGGCGGACGCCGGGCTGACGCGTGTGACAGTGTCGCTCGACTCGGTCGACGACGCCATGTTCCGCGCGATGAACGACGTCGACTTCCCAGTCGCGAAGGTGCTCGACGGCATCGAAGCGGCAGTTGCGGCGGGCCTCGGTCCGGTGAAGGTCAACGCCGTCGTCAAGCGCGGCGTCAACGACCACGGCATCGAGGCGCTGGCCGAGCGGTTTCGCGGTACCGGCGTGATCCTTCGGTTCATCGAGTTCATGGATGTCGGCTCCACCAACGGCTGGCGACTCGACGACGTCGTGCCGGCACAGGAGATCGTCGACCGCATCAGCGCCTCGTGGGCGCTCGAGCCCGTCGACCGCACGACGCCCGGCGACGTCGCGGCCCGCTGGCGCTACACCGACGGCGGCGGCGAGATCGGCGTTATCGCGTCGGTCACCCAGCCGTTCTGCGGCGCCTGCACGCGAGCCCGCATCTCGGCCGAGGGTAAGCTCTACACGTGCCTGTTCGCCGCCGGCGGCCACGACCTGCGCGAGCTGCTGCGCTCGGGCGTCAACGACACCCAGCTGGACGCGCGCATCCGCGGCATCTGGACGCGGCGCACCGATCGCTATTCCGACCTGCGCACCGCCGAGACCACCTCGCGGCCGAAGGTCGAGATGTCGCACATCGGCGGCTAAGCGGCCGTTTCAAAGCCGCTGCTGTGCGAGCGCCGGCCGACCTGAAGTGTCCGAAGCGGCTCCGGCGTCCGTCCCCGTGTGCCCCGAGGCGTCAGCCGTGCGAGATTCGCGCGCAGAAGGCGCGCGCTCCGTGCCAGATCTGTGACGTCTTGCACCGAAGTGCGCCAGGACGACAAATCCGGTGCCAGGCACCGGATTTGTAGGTGTGGGATTGGCCAGCGAAACTGGCGCACGAGCGCCTGGGCGGGCGCCGCGTCGGCGCCGTCACCCGGCGCGACAGCTAGCGGACTCGGTGCAGCCAGCCGTGCGGATCGGGCGCGGTGCCGTGCTGGATACCGAGCAGGGTCTCGCGCAGCTTCGAGGCGACGGGACCGAACGCGCCACCGCTGATGCTGAACTCGCCCGACATCGACTTCACGTGCCCGACGGCGGTAATGACCGCGGCGGTGCCGCAGGCGAACACCTCGGAGATACTGCCGTCCTCGTTGCCGCGGCGCCACTCGTCCATCGTGATGCGGCGCTCCTCGACGCCGTACCCGAGGTCGCGGCCCAGCTGCAGGATCGAGTCGCGGGTGACGCCCGCCAGGATCGTGCCGGTCAGCTCGGGCGTGACCAGGCGAACGTCGTCGCCGGTGGCGAACACGAACACGATGTTCATCCCGCCCATCTCCTCGACGGCGGAGCGCTCGACCGCGTCGAGCCACACGACGCCCTCGCAGCCGGCCTCCTGAGCCTGCAGCTGCGCGGCCAGGCTGGCGGCGTAGTTGCCGGCCGCCTTGGCGGCGCCGGTGCCGCCGGGGGCGGCGCGCGAGTAGTCCTCCGACACCCACACCGTGACCGGCTTCGCGCCGCCGGTGAAGTACGAGCCGCTAGGCGAGTCGAGGACGAAGAACGAGAACTGCGACGACGGCCGCACCTGCAGGACGGGCTCGGTGGCGAACAGCAGCGGCCGCAGGTAGAGGCTCTGGCCGTCGCCGTCCGGCACCCAGCCCGCGTCGGCCGTGACGATCGCGTCGACGGCTTCGAGGAACCGCTCGACCGGCAACTCGGGCATCGCGAGGCGCTGCGACGACCGGTTCATGCGCGCCGCGTTCGCGTCGGGCCGGAAGACGCCGATGCCGCCATCGGCCAGGCGGAAGGCCTTCATGCCCTCGAACGCCGCCTGCGCGTAGTGGAACACGGCGGCCGACGGCTGCAGAGCGATCGGGCCGTACGGCTGCAGCACGCTGCGGCCCCAGGCGCCATCGGCGTAGTCGATGCGGACCATGTGCTCCCCGAACAGGGTTCCGAAGCCGGGGTTCTCGAGCAGCCGCGCGCGCGTCTGAGCGTCGGCGGGCGTCTCGGTCAGTTGGACGGCGAGGGTCGGCGTCTCGGCCAGGGCGGTCGTGGGCATGCCCGGATCGTGCCAGACACGCGGGTGCTCGCGTGGCGTGTGGGACGTTCTACGACGAGAGACCGACCCGGTTCGCGCCGGCCAGCGGTGCGGCGTCGGGCTCAGCCGCGGCGATCGTCCCAGATCACGTAGACCTTGCGCACCGTCTCCGTGACCTCCCACGTCGACGTCCAGCCGTCGAGCGTCGGGTAGACGGTGCCGGGGCCGACCTCGACCGGGTCGCCGCCATCGGAGGTGATGGTGCCGCTGCCCTGCACGAAGACCATCAACTCGTTGTAACCGATTCGGGCCCCGGGGAACGTGCCGGGCGTGCACTCCCAGATGCCGACCTCGAGGTGCTCGTCCTGGTACAGGACCTGTGTCGACTCGGTCGGGCTGCCGGCGATCGCCGACGGGCGCGGGGTGAACTCGGGCAGCTCGACGGCCAGCGCGTCGCGGACGTAGCCGGAGAGATCGGGTATCGATGCCATGGCCGTAGCCTAGAGGAGCTCGGCCAGGGCGTTGCGCACGGCCACCTTCAGGCCCTCCGAGAGCGTCGGGTGTGCGAACGTCGTGGCGAGGACCGCGTCGAGGCTGCCGCCGTCGACGTGCAGCGGCGTCGTCAGCTGCGCCAGCATGTCGCCGCCGTGCGAGGTGACGACCGTGGCGCCCAGCAGCTTGCGCGTCGCCCGGTCGAGGACGACCTTGACGAAGCCCTCGGTGTCGCCGACCGCCCGCGCCTTGCCGAGCTCGCGGATCTGCTTCACGTGCACGTGGACGTCGTGGTCGCGCTCCCGCGCCTCGGCTTCGGTGAGGCCGACGCCGCCCACCTCCGGATCGGTGAACGTGACGCGCGGGATCGCGTCGTAGCGCGGGCCGTTGGCAGTGCCGCGGAGGATGTTCTCCGCCACCTGCGGCCCGTCGAAGGTGGCGGCGTGGGTGAACTGGAAGCGGCGGTGCTCGCCGCCGACGGCGTCGCCGATCGCCCAGTAGCCGGGGACGGTCGTGGCGAGGCCGTCGCTGACGGCGATGCCGCCCAGGTCGAGCGCGATGCCGGCCTGTTCGGGCTGCAGGTCGGCCATCGCCGGCTCGCGGCCCGTCGCCAACAGCACGTGCTCGA
>JBKJIG010000009.1:0-6861 GCA_046598415.1 Gaiellales bacterium | reverse complement strand
CGACCCGTCTCGACTCCGGATTGTTTCTGCTTCGGTGGCCGATGTTGATTGGCCGACGATCGCCCTCGAGTTGGTCTAGCCAGCGGCGCGATGGACTCTCGCACAAATCAAAGATGTCGCACGAGACATGCGCGGTCGCACCTCGGCATGACTGTTCGAAGAGGGGGCCTGCGATGAACCGTGTCGGCGCTGGCCAGCCGGAAGGGCCGCGCCCGGATTCCCCGCACCCCCTTCTCCCGGAAGCCGTCCGCCTCCGCTGGGAGAAATGGATGATCGGCGAGGGTGAACCCCGAGAGCCGACATGCATCTGGCAACAACTTGTTCAAATGGCCCACCTGCGCGATGTTCATGAGCGGACGCTCGCGATCGCAGCGGGGAACGCGGAGATGCCAGCATCGGCTTTCTTCGCGTATCTCGGGCACATGTACTTTCGGACGCAGTCGCTGGCTGTCAGGCGTCAGCTCGATCGCGACCGGCGGAGCATCTCGCTCATTCGACTCCTCGATGCGCTCGTGGCGGCAATTCCGGCGGGCCACGTGGCTTGCGGCATCTGGGCGCTCGACCGCTACACGGTTCTGTCTGGCAACGATGTTGCGTCAGACCGGGACGCGCTACTGGCCAATCGCGACCTCGCGGTCGTGAGTGACTTCGTCAACAAACGCGTCGCTCACACGGACAGGGCCGAACGGCCGGACCTTTCGAACGTGACCTTGGGACAGGTGCATCGGGCGATAGAGGTCCTCACGTCGACGTATCAACGGTACGAGACACTCCTATCGGGCCGCCACACGCCATGGTTCACGCCGACGATCCAGCACGATTGGGAGGCGGTATTCCGGATCAAGTGGATGACCGACGGCGATCCGGGCTAGCACGGGGATTGGTTGGCCGGGAAGGCGTGGGCGGCCGATCGGCAGTTTCCAACGGCCTTATCTCCCATCCCCCGGCGACCATTGAGGGTAGGCAGACAGAGAGATTCGAAGCTGCCGAATCGCCCTCCCTCCGGCTGGACGCCCGACCAGAAAGCCAAACATTGCGATCCCGTCTCAGCTGCCCGATCTTCCTCGCCATCCGACGAAGAGGCCGACTGCGGTGCCCAGGATGCTGCAGGCGATCGCGACGCCGAGAAGCCCGGCGGTAGAGAGGCCAAGGGCGACGGGTGCGGTCGCGAGGAGGGTTAGCTGTCCCCTGCGGGTTAGCCGTGCCTCCCACTGGGGCGACTGGTCAACGACGAGTGACTCCCCGAGAGCCGCAACGGCGACCGTGCAAAGCACCGCGATTGGAGCCAGCCGTGCCTGGGTCAGACACGTCTGGCTACGAATCATCCGCGCCGCGCTCGGACTCGCGATCGACGACCCGGACTGGCTCGATACCGCGGCTGTCAGCCGGATCGGAGCGAACAGCCCGGCGATGCTGGGCGTGTTCCGGCAGATCAACGCCGGCAAGCGCTACGCCGATCAGATCAAGCCTTTCAACTTTCTGATCAGCGCGAACGTCGCGCGGCTCGGACACCCGTGCGGCGTTCTGCCGGAGCGGTTCCACCTGGTCGCGCCCTATAGCACCGATCCGGCGGCCTGGACAACGGAGCCTTGGTACGACATCCATGGCAGCGGCGCATGGCGCATCACGACCACGGACGAGACCGACACCACCCGCCGGATCGTCCGCGTCCGCACCATCCGCGACATCGTCGACGAGTACCTCACGCACCCGGAATCCAAGAGCCTCGGGCCGAACGGCGAGCCGTGCGGCGAGCACACCCACGGCCTGCTCGGCCGCCTCCCCGTCACCACCACCGGCTCCCTGATCCGCTACGTCGGGAAGGAAGCCAATCGACTCGACGAGCTGGAAGCACGCACCGTCCACGACGAGGCCGAGGTCGTGACCTCGTTCCGCGACCCGAACCGTGACGAGTTCGCGGGCGTCCTCGTAATCCTGAGGCCACTCGGCGCCGCGTTGGTCGCGAAGCTCAGCGGCGTGTCGGAGCGCACGATCCGGGAGGCGTTCGCCGGACGCTCCCGGCCGCGGGCCAAGACGCGTGAAGCACTCAGCCGCCTCGCGCGGTCACTTACCGAGCCGCAGGGCTCGGGATAGGTGACAGGAACAGCGGCGGGCCGTCCTGGTGCCCGCCGCTGTTCATCTTGTTGGCGATTCCATCGCTGCGGAAGGTGAGTGACCGCTCGTCGGTCTGTTCGAGCCGCTTGACGACTGGATGGCACCTCGGCGCGAGACGGATCATCCTCCCTCTATGCTCAGGTACGCCGCGCTCGTTCTGACTGCCGTGGCCGCTACGGCGTGCGGTGATGCCACGCCGCCCCGGCCCGGCACGGCGGCGACACCGGCTGACCGATCGCCGACGCTGAGCATGGCCCGTGTGCGACCGGGCGAGCCGCTCACAGGCGCGATCCTCTCAATCGACCTCACGCGCGGCATTGAGAGAGACCTCCGTCTCGACGACGGGGCGGGTGATACGGCGCTCGCGGCGAGCTGGTCGCCAGACGGACGCCGGGTTGCCGTGACTCGGTCGCTGGGTATGCGCGACGGTGACGCCTTCGTGAACGAGGCGACCGACATTTGGATCGCCGCCTCCGACGGGCAAGGGACGAGACGACTGACCCGCGCCGAGGACGGCTACGCGCCGGTCTGGACGCGCGACGGAACAGCGATCGCGTTCACCCACCTCATAGCGTTGATGCGCCGCTCGCCCGACGTGCCCCCGACCTCGACCTCGGCGATCTGGCTGGTGCCGGCGGCCGGCGGCCGCGAGACCCGCCTGACGAACCCACCAGACGGCTCCTTCGACCTCGCCGGGGCGGTTTCCCCGGACGGCACGACACTCGCTTTCACGCGCTGCGAGACCGGGCGCCCATACCCCGCGGGGCCAGCCCCGACATCGTGCGCCGTCCTGCTGATCGGTATCGATGGCTCGGGCGAGCGGACGCTTGCGACGCGGGCGCAGGATCCGAACTGGACACCCGAAGGGAGCGCGATGGTCTACTCCAGCGATCGGGACGAGAGCGGAGTCATGATCACCGGATCGGACGAGTCCGGCTTCACGTTCGACCTCTACAAGGTCGACGCCGCTGGCGGTGCCCCCGTCAACCTGACGCGGACGCGGCGGCGCTCGGAGACGCAGCCACGCATCTCACCCGGAGGCGAACTGCTCGCCTTCACAGCCCGCGACGACGACAACTACGACCAGCGCGTGTTCATCGCGAACGCCGACGGCACCTGCCGCCACCAACTGAAGCCGGACACGGCCACGGACACCGCCTCGTGGTACTCGGATCCGACCTGGAGACCTGGTTCCGCCGGTCGCGAACAGCGGCGAACCTGTAACTGAACTCTCCAATCACCGAGCCCTTCAGCACTCTCGGACAGTCGGTGGGCACCTACAGCGTGAGGCTAGATGCGAATGGCTCTAGGCCGGCGTGGCGCTGTAGCGGGTCGCGAAGACGTTCGTCGCAACGCGGCAAAGCAGTCCGTGTCCTGCCGATTCGTGCGCGATCGATGCCGACAGGGCACGGTCTCGGACGTAACGTCAGGCGCGTGCGGTGGTGGTTCTCGACGTTCGCGGCGGTCGTCCTCGCGTCGGGTTGTGGCTCCGCGTCGCCACCCCCTGCCGGTCCGGCGGCGAGCCTCGCGGCGCCGGCTCATTCGGCATCTGTCGAGACGCGCCCCGCGTTGGCAGCCACGTTGGTCGATGTTCGATGCACGAGCACCGGCGCGACGGTCACCTCCGAGCGGGTTCGCGTCGATCCCCCTGGAGCGGTCGCGGTGAAGATCCGCAATGAACGGCGACTGCGGTCATCGTTCGACTCGCCGGACCGGCCGGTACGACAGATGGCAAGGCGATCGAAGCAGGCAGGACCGTCGACGATCAGTGGGACGTGAGCCCTGGCGCCTTCGGCGTCCAGTGCGCCACAAGCGGCTCGGTGTTCGGGAGATCCATTTGGAAGTCCCGAGGGAGAAAGGACGAAGGGTCCTGAAAACGCCGCATGGCGGTTTCGGCCTCGCGTCCCGTTGCGGAGCGAATCGCGCTGACGGCTGCGTGTCGACGTCGAGGCTCCACCTCATGCGAGCAACGCTAAAACGCCTGGATACGGCAGATGTGGAGGGCGGCGATGTTCGCGCTTTCAGGCCCGATCACCGCGAGCAGTTCGGGCTGAACGTAGGGGCGGGTTCCTCCCAATTTTAGAGATCCGGCGTGGTGTAAGCTAGCCCTCCATCCCGGAATCAGGATGCGCGGGGAGGTGGACGAGCCAGTGAGCAGCGGATTCAAGATCGGGCTTATCGTCGTTGCGGTTCTGGTCGTCGTTTCGCTGGCCATTTTGCTCGGGACAGGCGAGGAAGGCTCCGAGGACACGCCCGCGCCGAGCTCGCAGACCGCAACGTCCGTGGTGGAGCCGCTCAATCCAGTGGGCACCACGAGCGACCTGACGTCATCGGGCACGACCCCGGATGCGCCCATCTCCACTGTCAACAGTGCGCCGCCCGCTCCGACCAGCGCCGCGGGCACCGCGCAGATGATCGTGCGCGACCAGGCCGACAAGGGTGCCGCAGACCTTGATCTTCGCCAGGTCCTCGTGACCCTCGACAGCGGCACGGTCGAGGCCCAGTTCGTCCTACGTGGAGCCCCGACCGACAACGTGACCTACTCCGTCTTCCTCTCGGATGACGCAGATCACGTCTACCAACTCGCGTGGAAGCGCGCGGCTGGAGACGAGTCAGCGTTCCTGTTCGACTTCGGCTCGAACGAGCAGACGCGTGCGGCCGATACCCAACTCGGCGGGCGCTCGGTGGCGCTGATCGCGCTGGTGCCCGACCTCGACCCGGCTTCGCTTCGGTTCTACGCGTCAGCGGAAGGCACGAACGGCCGCGATCGGCATTCCGACTACATCCCAAACCAGTCCGGCGACGCGACCACTCCAAAGACGCTGCAGTTCGTGCCCACCTCGGCCAGGATCGGCGTGTCGGTACAGCCTCGGGCCGGTGGCACGCACACCGTCGTCGTGGTCAGCTTCAAGCCGACGATCGCGGCCGGGGTCGTCGGGGACACTCGCTACGCGTACAGGGCCCGCGTGCGCTCAGCGCCTGCCGACGCTTGCGTCCAGGACCTCGACATCGGCTTCGGCGACAAGGTCAGGGCCGGTTCGACAGCGTCCGCACGGTTCGATCCGGGCAAATCGCCGGGACGCCACTGGTGCAAAGGCACCTTTCACGGCACGATCGCCTTCACCGGCGGGTTCGCGTGCCCCGACCACGGGACGTGTCATCCGCCCGCCGAGAGCCATTCGCACTGGCAGGTGGTCGGCCGGTTCTCGTTCAAGATCCGGTAGCCGGCCACACGCTTCCCGATCGGCGTCGTCGCTCTCCGCGTACCCCCGCGATCAGCGGCCCCAAGTGCTGCGGCGGTTCCGGAAGGTAAGGAGAAGTCGAGTTCGTCCGCAATTGGACGTCAATTTAGGCCAAGGAGCCGAAAAAATGGCTCGACGACTCCGCCTCCTTCGGCGTCGTTCAACGCCCCGCGGCCTACTCCTTACATCACCAGGTTTATGGACCGATCGGAGACCGGCCTCGGCTAGATGCGGCCGGCAGCGGCCGTCGATCGCACCACGTCCGGGGTCGGCAGCGCCGCCAGTCCCACCAATTATCATAGCTTCCGTGCTCGCACCTAGTGGTCTCTCCGGCTGGTTCTTTGTCTCATGCGGTGAGGACCTTGCCGGTGTACGTCCAGGCGAATGGTCGGGCGGTGAGGTTGTAGTGCTCGACGAACGCGAGCATCTGGGTCGCGAGGTCGTCGGGGCCACTGAAGGCGCCGTGGCGGAGCAGTCGGCGGGCAAGGATGGAGAAGAAGCATTCGACCTGGTTGAGCCAGGAGGCGTGCTTGGGCGTGAACACGAATTGCCAGCGTGGGTGGGCGGCGAGCCAGTCCTCGACCTCGCTCGTCTTATGGGTCGAGAGGTTGTCGAGAATCGCGATCACCTGCTGGTCGTCGGCGATCTCTCCATCGAGCTGCTCGAGGAAGGTGAGGAAGTCGAAGCGGTTGCGGGTCGGGGAGGTCATCCCGGACACCGCGCCGTGGTGGACGTTGAGCGCGGCGAACAGGTTGGTGGTGCCGTTGCGGAGGTACTCGGTGTCGCGTCGGGCGGGCTTGCCGACGGCCGGCAGGGTGTCTGGCCGGGCGGGCTCGCGGGCGGTGATCGAGGTCTTCTCGTCGATCGAGACGACGATCGCGTTGCTCGGCGGATCGAGGTACAGGCCGCACACCTCGGCCGCCTGCGCGTCGAACCCGGCGCCCAGCTCGCTCATCACCCAGTACTCGGTGAGGTGCGGGCGGATCTCGGCAGCGCGCAGAATGGCGTGCGCCTGCGACTCCGACATGCCGACCTGCGCGGCCAGCTCGGCGTGCGTCCAGCGCGCCCGCCGCACGCCCTCAGCGGTGTCCGGCGGACGCGTGCAGGCGAGCGCGATCAGCTTCGCGCGAACCTCGGAGCGGTGCGTCAGCGGGCGGCCGCTTTTCGGGCGATCACGCAGGCCGGCCAAGCCATCACGCTCGTACCGCGAGCGCCACGTCTTGACGGTCGGCAACGAACAGCCCAACCGCTCCGCGATCACCGTCGCCGGCCGCCCCTCCGAAGCGAGCAGCACGATCCGCGCCCGGTCGACCAATCGCCGCTCAACCGCCCGCGCGTTTGCCCACTTCTCCAGCACCGGCCGATCGTCGACCGCGATCTCGATCCGCTTCGCGTGCGCTGCCATCTCCGCCTCCATCGTCACCGAACAGTCACGACGAGGCAATTCGCGAGCGAACACCACGCATCCTGCAAACGGCAGCCATCTTGCCGGAGAGACCACTAG
>JBKJIG010000121.1:0-41042 GCA_046598415.1 Gaiellales bacterium | reverse complement strand
CGTGCCCTCCTGTGGAGCTTCGCACGGCGATCGCAACCGCACGCAAGGGCTTCCGCTTCGCTCCAGCCGTTGCGTGCTCACGCCGTGCCCTCCTGTGGAGCTTCGCACGGCGATCGCAACCGCACGCAAGGGCTTCCGCTTCGCTCCAGCCGTTGCACGCTCACGCCGGGGCGCCGACGAGCACGCGCTCCGGGTGCGCGTAGACGTTCAGGCGGTCGTCGCGCAGGAACCCGATCAGCGTCACGCCGAGGCGCGTCGCAGCCTCGACCGCGAGACTGGACGGCGCGGAGATGGCGCAGAGGACCGGAGCCCCGGCCGCCGCCGCCTTCTGGACGAGCTCGAAGCTGGCGCGACCCGACACGAGCACGATCATGTCGGACAGGGGCACCTGCTCGTCGAGCAGCCGCTTGCCGATCAGCTTGTCGAGCGCGTTGTGCCGACCGACGTCCTCACGCAGGTCGACCAGTTGCCCGTCGCGGTCGAACAGCCCCGCGGCGTGCAGTCCGCCGGTGCGGTCGAAGACGCGCTGCCGGTCGCGGAGGATGTCGGGCAGCGTGCCGAGCAGCGACGAGGGCACCTCGAAGCCTGCGGGGATCGGCGCGCAGATGATCTCGATCTGGTCGATCGACGCCTTGCCGCAGACGCCGCAGCTCGACGTGGCGTAGAAGTTGCGCTGCAGGCCGCCGTCGTCGAACGGGCGGCGCAGGTTGACCGTGACGACGTTGTACTGCTGCTCCGGCGACTCGATGTCGTCGCAGTACCTGATCGCCTGGATGTCCCCGGCGCCGATCAGCCCCTCGCCGTGCAGGAAGCCCGCGGCCAGCGCGAAGTCGTCGCCCGGCGTGCGCATCGTGACGGCCACGCGGACGGCCTTCTGGCCGGGGCCGCCGCAGCGGATCTCGAGCGGCTCCTCGACGGCCAGGCTGTCGATGCGGAGCGCACCGGCATCGCCTGCCACGGCCAGCAGCCGCACCTTCGCCGTCGACGAGCGGTTCATCGCTTGCGTTTCCTCGATCCCCGGTCCTGCACGTGCTGGAAGCCGAACCGGCCCTTGATGCAGAGGTTCCCCTGCGTCACGTCGTGGTCGGCGGGGCTCGACACGCGCACGATCTCGTTGTCCTGGACGTGCAGCTCGAGATTGCAGCCGACGCCGCAGTACGGGCAGATGGTGGTCGTCACGGTCTGGGATTCCTCATCCCACGTGCCGGCCTCGCGCAGGTCGTGCTCCGACTTGAACATCAGCGCGCCGGTGGGACAGACCTCGATGCAGTTGCCGCAGTAGACGCACGCGGACGCGGGCAGGTCGACCACGTACTCGGTCGAGATGCGCGCGTCGAACCCGCGGCCCGCGACGGTGATCGCGAAGGTGTTCTGGTGCTGGTGGCCGCACGCATCGACGCACTTGTAACAGAGGATGCACTTGGAGTAATCGCGCACGTAGAGCTCGTTGTCGACCTTGATCGGCGCGTGCACGGTGGCCGCCGTGAGGCCGTCGGGCTCGACATGGTGGCCTGTCCGCTTGCGGTCGCGCAGCGGGTCGGGCGGCGCGGGCGGCCCGTAGCGCTCGGGCTGCGCGTGATACTCGTCGCAGTACGCCTGGGCGGCGGGCGAGGTCTCGAGATCGACCGACGACGCCAGGAACTCCAGCACGAGCTTGCGCGAGTGGCGGACGCGCTCGGAGTCGGTGCGCACCTTCATGCCCGGCTCGGCCTTGCGCGAGCAGGAGGGCGCGAGCACGCGGGCGCCCTCGATCTCGACCACGCAGACGCGGCAGACGTTGGCGGGCGTGAGCGTCTCGCTGTAGCAGAGGGTGGGGGTCGAGACCCCGAGCTTCGTGAGGCCGTCGAGGATCGTCTGACCCTCGAACACCTTCACGGGCTCGCCGTCGACCTCGAACTCGACCATGCGCTTCGGAGCGCCGATGAGCGTCATTTCAGGATCCCCAGCCGGTTGATGGCGGACTCGATCGCGCTCGATGCCGTCTGGCCGAGGCCGCAGATCGACGCGTCGCGCATGCACTGGCCCATCTCGCCGATGAGGGCGATCTCGTCGCCGCGGCCGTTGCCGCCGACGATGCGGGCCAGCGCCTCCTGCTGGCGCACGGTGCCGACCCGGCAGGGCACGCACTGACCGCACGACTCGTTGCGGAAGAAGGCCGCGATGCGCATCAGCATGCGCGGCAGGTCGACGGTGTCGTCCATCACCAGCACAACGCCCGAGCCGAGCGTCGTCTTCGCAGCGCGGGCCGCCTCCATGGTGAGCGGCAGATCGAGCTCGTCGGGGCCGACGAAGCCGCCGGCCGCGCCGCCGAGCAGCACCGTCTGCAGCGTCCGGCCACCTGCCACGCCGCCGGCGAGGTCGAGCAGTTCGCCCAGCGTGGCCCCGAACGGCACCTCGTACACGCCGGGCACGGTGACGTTGCCCGAGACGCAGAACAGCTTCGTGCCGGTCGATGCCTCGGTGCCCGTGGCCGCGTAGGCGGGGCCGCCGCCGGCCAGCACATCGAGCACGCTCACCAGCGTCTCGACGTTGTTGACCACGGTGGGCTTTTGGAAGAGGCCCGCGACGACGGGGAACGGGGGCTTGTTGCGCGGCTCGCCGCGGAAGCCCTCGATCGAGTTGAAGATCGCCGTCTCCTCGCCGCAGATGTAGGCGCCGGCGCCCTTGCGGATCTCGAGGTCGAACGCGAAGCCCTCGCCCAGCACGTCGTCGCCCAGGTAGCCGCGGCGGCGCGCCTCGTCGATCGCCCGGCCGAGGATGTGGTGCGCCATCGGGTACTCGCCGCGCAGGTACACGTAGCCGATCTCGCAGCCGGTGGCATAGCCGGCGATGGTCATCGCCTCGATCAGCGAGAACGGGTCGCCCTCGATCACGACGCGGTCCTTGAAGGTGCCGGGTTCGGACTCGTCGGCGTTGCAGATCAGGTAGTGCGGCCGGGCCGGCTGGCGCGCGACGGCCTCCCATTTGACACCGGTCGGGAACGCGGCGCCGCCGCGTCCCAACAGCTTCGAGTCCTTGACCTCGCGGATGACGCCGTCGGGGCCGAGTCCGACGGCCATGCGCAGCGTCTCGTAGCCGCCGGCTGCCCGGTAGGCGTCGAGGCTGACCGGGTCGATGCGGCCGACGCGCGCCAGCAGACGCAGCGAGTCGTCGGTCTGCGGCAGCGTCGTGACCGGATCGCCCGGCACGTCCTGCCCGGCCAGTGCCGAGAGCACGTCACGAGCGTTCGTCGGGGCCAGCACGCGCTCGCCGGGCACCTCGCCGGCATCGGTCACCAGCGCCGCCGGAGCCCGGTCGCACTGGCCCAGGCAGGGGCTCCGGTACCAGGTGGTGGAGCCGTCGTCGGAGAGGTCGCCCTCGGGGCCGAACCGCTCCTCCAGCTGCGCGATCAGGTCGTCCGAGCCGACGCACTTGCAGGCCAGGTCCTCGCACACGTGGATCACGCGCGGCGGCCGGGGATCGGTCGCGAGCATGGCGTAGAACGTCGCCACACCGTACGCGTCGGCGGGCGGCACCGTGAGGCGCGTGCAGACGTAGTTGAGCGCGCCCGGGCTGATCCACCCGATGTGCTCCTGCACCGCCCACAGCGCCGGCAGCAGCTCGTGGCGACGGCTGCGCGCCGCGTGGCCGCCACCTGGCGCCGTCCGGTCGTCGAGCGGCCGGCGGGCGCCGCCCGTCCAGCCGGTCTCCGGTGGCCCGAGCAGGTGGTCGACCGCAGCGCGCTCGGCGCTGGTCGGCTCGGCGTCGATGGGGTGGATGTCCATCAGTCTCCCGTGATCTCGGCCGGTAGCTGCACTTCGGCGCGCTCGGTGGCGGGCGGCGACACGATCTTGTCCACGCGGATTGCCGCGGCCTTGAACTCGGCGGTGCCGCTGAGCGGGTCGGTGACGTCGATCGTGAGCACGTTCGAGTCGACCTGCTCGGGGAAGTGGAACGTCATGAAGCACAGGCCGGGCCGCAGCGCGCGGTCGATGTGCACCGGCGCGTCGACCGATCCGCGGCGCGAGGAGACCTTCACGATCTCGCCCTCCTCGAGCAGCATCCGGTCGGCGTCCTCTGGCGAGATGTCGAGCGACTCGCCGCGGTGCAGCGGCGACGAGTAGCGGTTCGTCTGGGCGCCGGTGTTGTACGACTCGAGGCGCCGGCCCGTCGTCAGCCGCAGCGGGTACTCGGCGTCGAGCGACTCGTAGGGCGGCTGGTGCTCGACGATCGTGAACGGCGCCAGCGGGCCTTCCACGGGATCGAGCCAGAGCCGCTCGTGCAGGATCGGCGACCCGGGGTGGTCCTCGTCCGGGCACGGCCACTGGATGCCGCCGAGTGCCTCCAGCCGGTCGTACCGCATGCCGGCGTGCATGGGGGAGAGCGAGCGCACCTCGTCCCACACCTGCTCGGCGGTGGGGTTGCCCCAGTCGTGGCCGAGCCGCTTCGCGATCTCGCCCAGGATCCACATGTCGTCCATCGCCTCGCCCGGTGGATCGAGCGCCTTGCGCGTGCGCTGCACGCGGCGCTCCGAGTTGGTGACGGTGCCGTCGGCCTCGCACCACGAGGCGGCGGAGGGGAGCACGACGTCGGCCAGCTCGGCCGTCGCCGTCAGGAAGATGTCCTGGACGACCATGAAGTCGAGCTCGCGCAGCAGCTGGCGCGTGTGCTGGACGTCGGCCTCGGACTGCGCCGGGTTCTCGCCGATCACGTACAGCGTGCGCAGCTCGCCACGCTCCATGGCGTGGAACATCTGCGTCAGGTGCCACCCGTAGCGGGCGGAGATGGTGCAGTCCCAGGCCGCCTCGAAGCGTGCGCGCGCCCCCTCGTCGCGCTCGAGGTCCTGGAAGCCGGTCAGCTTGTTCGGGATGGCGCCCATGTCGCCGCCGCCCTGCACGTTGTTCTGGCCGCGGAGCGGGTTCAGGCCCGAGCCGTAGCGGCCGACGTGGCCGCACAGCAGCGCCAGGTTGATCAGCGACAGCACGTTGTTGACGCCGACGTGGTGCTCGGTGATGCCGAGCGTCCAGCAGATCATCGCCCGGTCGGCCCGCGCGAACGTGTGGGCGACGTCGCGGATCGTCTCGGCCGGCACGCCGGTGATGCGCTCGCCCTCCTCCAGCGTGAACGGTTCGACCGAGGCCGCGTACTCGTCGAAGTGGAGCGTCGAGCGTTCGACGAAGGTGCGGTTGACGAGCCCGGCGTGGATGATCTCGCGGGCGATCGTGTTGGAGAGCGCGATGTCGGTGCCGACGTCGAGCCCCATCCAGGTGTCGGCCCACTCCGCCGACGACGTGCGCCGCGGATCGACCACGACCAGCTCGGCGCCGTTGTGGACACCCTTCAGCAGGTGGTGGAAGAAGATGGGATGCGTTGCCCGCGCGTTGGATCCCCACAGCAGGATCACGTCGGTGTGCTCGATCTCCTCGTAGGACGACGTGCCGCCGCCCGCCTCGAATACCGTCGCCAGACCGACGACGCTAGGTGCGTGTCAAGTGCGGTTGCAGGAGTCGATGTTGTTCGACCCCATCACCTGCCGGGCCAGCTTGCTGGCCAGGAAGTTCATCTCGTTCGACGCCTTCGAGCACGAGAAGATGCCGAAGGAGGTGGTGGGGTCGCTGCTCGTGCGGGCGCGGCCGAAGCCGGCCGCCACGCGGTCGAGCGCCTCGTCCCAGCTAGCCGGGCGCAGCTCGCCGTTGTCGCGGACGAGCGGGGTGGTGAGACGGCCGGCGGTCATGGGCATTCCTCCTGCGAGAGACGGGCATTGAAGCGCATCGTGCCCCGCACCGGCGGCAGAGGCAACACAGCGTTTCCACTCGGTCGATAGGCTCTGCCTATCGTACTTGCCCGCGCCGCTGCCCGGTCACCACGCTAGCCGCGCCTTCGTGCCGCTCGCGCACCGGTCCGTGCCGTCCCGCGCGCGGTCCCGCACAACGCGCGCGACCGGTGCGCCTTCCGCGCGGAAACGTTCCGGGGTCAGACCCCGGAACGGCCCGTTTCGGGGTCTGACCCCGCGCCTGGGACGCGCACGCAACCGCGCGGAAGTCGCCGCCCGGCGGCTCCTGTCCCGTAACCTCCCGGGTGTGAACGACTCGACTGACATCGCCATCGTCGGGGCCGGCATCTTCGGCCTCGCCACCGCCCACGCGCTGTGCCGCGACGGCTCCGAACGCGTCACCGTGCTGGATCGCGGGCTGCCCGCCGCCGGTGACTCGGGGCGATCGTTCTCGATGGTGCGACGGCACTACTCGAACGCCGTCACGGCGCGGCTGGCGATCGCCGGCTCGCGCACGATCATGGGCTGGAGCGACGAGGTGGGCGTCGCCGACGCCGGCTACGTCCGGTGCGGCTACCTGCTGACGGTGCCGGAGCGCCTGCGCGACGCGTGCCAGGGCAACGTCGAGCTGCTGCAGGGGCTGGGTCTGGACACGCGCTTCCTCGAGCCGAGCGAGATCGCCGCGGCCGAGCCGGAGCTGTCGCTGGAGGGTGTCGCGGGCGCCGCCTACGAGCCCGACGGCGGGTTCGCCGACGCGCAGAAGATGTGCCTCGGCTGGTACGCGGCGGCGTCGGAGCACGGACTCGACGGGCGGCTCGGCACCGACGTGACGGCGATCCGCGTCGAGAACGGCCGCGTCCAGGGGCTCGAGACGTCGAACGGCTTCCTGGCGACCGACCGCGTGGTCCTCGCCACCGGGGCATGGGGGAACGAGCTGCTGCGGCCGCTCGGTGCCGAGCAGCCGATCGCGCTGCGCCGCCTGCAGGTGGCCGTCCTGCGTCAGCCCATCGGCGCGCCGTTGCCGACCGCAGTCTGCTCCGACGCGGTCACGAACGTCGTCGTGCGCCCCGACCGCGGCCAGCAGTTCTACGCGGTCGCGTACTTCGGCGACGAGCCGCTGGAGCGCGCGGGAGACTGCGACAACGGCATCACCGACGGCTACGAGGACGTCGTTCGCCGAGCCGTGTCCGAACGCTACCCGCGGCTCGGCGGCTTCGAGCTGCAGCGCGGTTTCGCCGGGCCGTACGACTTCTCGCCCGACTGGAACCCGATCATCGGCCCGTGCCCCGGCATCGAGGGGCTCTACCTCGCGCTGGCGTGGTGCGGCCACGGCTTCAAGCTCTCGCCCGCGGTCGGTGAGGTGGTGGCGGCCGAGGTCGCCGGCCGAACGCCGCCGATCGACGTCACCGATCTGCGCCCGACCCGGTTCGCCGAGGGCAAGCTGCTGCACCTCGCCTATGGCCCGGGCGCGCGCGCCTGACGGTGCGCACCGCGGGCGTCATCCTCGCGGGCGGCCGCTCGCTGCGGATGGGCTCGCCGAAGGCCGCGCTGCCGTGGGGCCCGGTGACGCTGCTCGAGCACCTCTGCGCGCTCGTCTCCCAGGCCGTCGCCGGCCCGCTCGTCGTCGTCCGGGCGCCCGGCCAGCAGCTGCCCGGGCTGCCCGCCGGCGTGCTCGTCGCCGAGGACGCGCGGGAAGGGGGCGGCCCCCTGGTCGGCATCCTGGCCGGACTGGAGGCAGTGGCGGACGTCGCCGAGACGGCGTACGTGTCGGCGGTCGACATGCCCGGGCTGCGGCCGGCGTTCGTGCGTCGCGTGCTGGAGGGTCTCGACGCCGCGACCGACGTCGTGCTGCCCGAGGTGCACGGCTTCCGTCACCCGCTGGCCGCCGCGTACCGGACGGCCGTGGCCGTGCCGCTGGCCGGCATCGTGGCGGCGGGCGGCCTGAAGCCGGCCGAGCTGTACGCCGTCGTGCGCACGCGCGTCGTCGGGCCCGACTGGTTGCTCGACGACCCCGTATTGCGAGCCGCGGATCCGGCGCTCGAGTCGCTGCTGAACGTGAACGACCCGGAGGCCTATGCCGTCGCGCATTCAGTAGCCTTCCCGGCATGAGCGATCACGCCGCACTCGACGCTGCCCACGCTCATGCGCGGGCGTTCCTCGACTCCGTCCGCGACCGCCCGGCCGGGCCGTCGGCGACCACCGCCGAGGTCGTCGAGGCTCTTGGCGGGCCGCTGCCGCAGGACGGCACCGACCCGGTCGCGGTGATCGAGCACCTGGCCCGCGCGGTCGAGCCGGGCCTCGTCAACTCGCCGGGCCCGCGCTACTTCGGCTGGGTGATGGGCGGCTCCGTCGAGGCGGCTCTCGCGGCCGACACGCTCGCCGTCGCGTGGGATCAGATCGCAGGGATGCAGATCATGTCGCCCGCCGCCGCCGCCGCCGAGGAGGTTGCGGGCGCCTGGCTGATCGAGCTGCTCGGGTTGCCGGCCGGCGTCTCGTTCGGGTTCACCACCGGCGCGCAGATGGCAAATTTCACGGCCCTCGCGGCGGCGCGGCACGCCGTGCTGCGCAGGGCCGGCTGCGACGTCGAGCGTGACGGACTGCAGGGCGCTCCGCGCCTGCGGGTGTTCGCGGGCGAGCAGTCGCACGCGACCGTGTACCTGGCGCTGCGCTATCTCGGCCTCGGCGCGCCGCGGCAGATCGCCGTCGACGGCGAGGGCCGGATGCTGCCGGCCGCGCTCGCGGCCGCGCTGGCCGAGGGCGACGGGCCGGCGATCGTGTGCGCCCAGGCCGGCGACGTGAACAGCGGCGCGTTCGACCGCTTCGCCGAGATCGCCGACAGCTGCGCCGCGCATGAAGCGTGGCTGCACGTCGACGGGGCGTTCGGGTTGTGGGCGGCGGCGAGCCCGTCCCTGCGGCACCTCGTCGCCGGCGTCGATCGCGCCGACTCCTGGGCGACCGACTGCCACAAGTGGCTGAACGTGCCGTACGACTCGGCCGCGGTGTTCGTGCGCGATCCCGAGGCGCACGCCGGGGCGATGACGTGGCAGACGTCGTACGTGACGCCGGGCGAGGGCCGCGAGCCGTACCGGTTCGTGCCCGAGGCGTCACGCCGGGCGCGGGGCTTCGCGGTGTGGGCGGCGATCGCCGAGATGGGCGCCGGCGGCATCGCCGACCTCGTCGACCGTTGCTGCGCCAACGCCCGGCGGTTCGCGGCGCTGATGGCGGCCGAGCCGGGCATCGAGATCCTCAACGACGTGGTGCTGAACCAGGTCGTCGTCCGGTTCGGCGACTCGGACGAGGTGACGCACGACGTCAGCGCCCGCGTACAGGCCGACGGCACGTGCTGGCTCGGCGGCACCCACTGGAACGGCCGCGACGCGGTGCGGTTCTCGACCACGAACTGGTCGACGACGGCCGCCGACATCGACCGGTCGGCGGCGGCGATCATCGACGCGTATCGCGCCAGCCTGAAGGCGACCGCAGGGGCCGTAGCGTCACCGAAATGAGATGCGGCGGGTCGTGCTACCCGGGAGCACGACCCGCCGCTCAGATACCGCGCCAGGTGTCTCACCGGCTGCGGATGGCATTCCCTCGTACGGGGGGATAACCTACCCGGTTTCGGTGTTGCCTATCACCGCCAGGGCGATGCATTACGTAAGCTTTACTGCGATTTACACGCCCACGAAGGAGGCGTATCATCGTCCTTCCGCTTCGAGCTTTGCGCACCTGTCGCAACGGGGTCGTCCGCCGGTCCCGGGACGCTTGTCCCGCGGCTCGATGGTGTACCGCTCAGCGCGGCTACCAACGGTGTACTCGGTCGCACCGGGCGCGCGGCGGGTCTACCACGACAACAGCCAGTAAGGACTCTCTTTGGGAGTTGTAAGTGGCTAAGCTCATGTATTCGGCGATTGCGTCGCTCGACGGCTACGTCGCCGATGCGGGCGGCCGCTTCGACTGGGCCGCGCCGGACGACGAGGTGCACGCCTTCGTGAACGACCTGGAGCGTCCGGTCGGCACGTACCTGTACGGGCGGCGCATGTACGAGGTGATGGCCGCCTGGGAGACGATGGACGCGTCCGCCGACCACCCGTGCAGCCGCGACTTCGCGGCGATCTGGCGGGCGGCGGACAAGATCGTCTACTCGCGGACGCTCGCAGCGGCGCCGACGACGCGGACGCGGATCGAGCGCGACTTCGACCCGACGGCCGTGCGGCGGCTGAAGGAGTCGGCCGGCAGCGATATCTCGGTCGGCGGCCCCCGGCTCGCCGCCGCCGCCTTCGCGGCAGGGCTGGTCGACGAGTGCCACCTGTTCCTGACGCCGGTCGTGGTGGGCAGCGGCACGCGGGCGCTGCCGGCGGGCCGGCGCCTCGACCTCCAGTTGCTGGACGAGCGCTGCTTCGCGGGCGGCGTCGTGTACCTTCGCTACCGCACGAGAGGCCGACCGAGCCAGACGGCGGTTCGGCCGGGGTAGGATGGCCCATGGTGTGCTACCGACCCGATCGGCGTCCCCGGGACGTGGGATGAGGCAGCTGCCGGTGATCCAGCCGGACGCCGCGCCCCCGGCCGACGATGCCCGCACGCCGGCCGCGACTGCAACGGCCGTCCGCTACCGCGTGGAGGGCATGGACTGCGGCGCGTGCGCCCGCACGCTGGAGCGGGTCGTCGGCGCGCTCGACGGGGTCGAGTCGGCCGAGGTCTCGTTCGGCGCTGCGACGCTGTCGTTGCGGGGCGACGTGGCCGAGGAGCGGGTGCTCGCGGCGGTGTCGAGCGCCGGCTTCCAGGCCCGGCCGTTCGCCGCCCACCGGTTGGCGCCGGGGGCGTTCTGGCGACACGACCGACGCGCCGTGTCGACGCTGGCATCGCTGCTGGTGGTCGCCGCGGCCCTCGCTCTCGATCTCGCCGGCGCCGGCCGGGTCGTCGTCGAGCCGGTCTACCTGGCGTCGATGGCGATCGGCGGCTGGCCGATCGCGCGGGCGGCGATCGCCGCGCTGCGGCGCCGCTCGCTCGACATGAACGTGCTGATGGCGCTCGCGGCCGTCGGTGCCGTCGCAATCGGCTCGTACGCCGAGGGTGCGTGGGTGCTGGTGCTGTTCGCGCTCGGCACGACGCTCGAGACGTACGCGCTCGACCGCACCCGGCGGTCCGTGGAGTCGCTCGTGGAGCTGGCACCCGTCGAGGCGCGCGTCCGCGCTGCAGGCGGCGAGCGGATGGTGGCCGTCGCGGAGGTGCCGGTCGGCTCGGTGATCGTCGTCCGGCCGGGCGAGCGGCTGCCGCTGGACGGCGTGGTGGAGGGCGGCGACTCGGCGGTCGACCAGTCGGCCGTGACGGGCGAGAGCATGCCCGTCGACAAGGCCGCCGGTGACGACGTGTACGCGGGCACGCTGAACCAGTTCGGCGTGCTCGAGGTGCGCACGACGCGCGATGCCGACTCGTCGACGATCGGCCGCATCGTCGAGCTGGTCGAGCAGGCGCAGGCGACGCGCGCGCCGTCGGAGCGCATGGTCGACCGTTTCGCCCGCATCTACACGCCGGTCGTGCTCGGTGCCGCCGTGGCCGTCGCCGTGGTGCCGGCGCTCCTCGGCGCCGACGCGTCGACGTGGGTGTACCGCGCGCTCGCACTGCTGATCGTGGCGTGTCCGTGCTCGCTCGTGATCTCGATTCCCGTCGCCGTCGTCTCCGCCATCGGTGCGGCCGCGCGGGGCGGAACCCTGATCAAGGGCGGCGAGGCGCTTGAGAACCTCGCGCGCATCCGGGCTGTCTGCCTCGATAAGACCGGGACGGTCACGGCCGGCGCGCCGAGCCTGCAGGCGATCTCCGCGATCGCGCTCGACGAGGCCGAGGCGCTGCGGCTCGTCGCGACGGTCGAACGCCACTCCGAGCATCCCCTCGGGCAGGCGCTGGTGCGGGCGGCCGGCGAGCGCGGCGTCGCGATCGGCGAGCCCGAGCGGTTCCTGGCCCTGGCGGGTCGCGGCGTCGACGGGCTGGTCGACGGACGCGCGCTGTGGGCGGGTGGGGCGCGTCTCGCACACGAGCGTCTCGACGTCACCGGCCGCGACGCGATCGCAGCGCTGGACGCGGGCGGGCGCACCATGATCGCGCTGGGCGAGCGCGATCGGCTGCTCGCGGTCTTCAGCCTGGCCGACACCGTCCGGCCCGAGGCGGCCGGGGTGGTCGCCGATCTGCACCGGCTGGGCATCGACCGTGTCGTCATGCTGACCGGCGACGAGGAGGGCGCGGCCCGCGCGGTGGCGGCGGCGACCGGCATCGACGAGTGGCATGCGTCGCTGCTGCCTGAGGACAAGCTGCGTCTGGTCGGGGCGCTGGAGGCCGAGGCGGGCGCCGTGGCGATGGTCGGCGACGGCGTCAACGACGCACCGGCGCTGGCGACGGCGCGGGTGGGCGTCGCGATGGGCGCGGCCGGTTCCGGCATCGCCCTCGACACGGCCGACGTCGCGCTGATGGCCGACGATCTGACGCGTCTTCCTGCTGCGCTCCGGCTCTCCCGCCGCGCGGTCGGCGTCATGCACCAGAACGTCGTGGCGTCGCTGGTCGTCAAGGGCGGCGTGCTCGCCCTGGTGCCGTTCGGGTTCGTGACGCTGTGGATGGCGGTCGCGGCCGACATGGGCATGAGCCTGCTCGTCACGGCGAACGGCCTGCGGCTGCTGGGCCGGCGCCGGCGTCAGTAGGGCCGGACGCCGCCCTGGAACGTGGCGGCGTAGTAGCCGGAGGTGATGGTCGAGATCTTGACCACGTCGCCGGTGTGCGGCGCGTGCACCATCTGTCCACCGCCGATGTACATGCCCATGTGGCCGAGGTCGGCACCGAAGAACACGAGGTCGCCGACGGCGAGGTCGCTCATCCGGCTGATCCGCTGGCCCGATCGCCACTGGGTGCCGGTGAAGTGGCCGAGGCCGATGCCGATCTGCGCGTACGCGTAGAGCGTCAGTCCGGAGCAGTCGAAGCCGACCGTGCCGGCTCCCTGAGCGATGCCGCGAGACGGGCCACGGGTGTTGCCGCCGCCCCAGGAGTAGGGGGTACCGAGCCAGCGCATCGCGGCCGCGACCGCCCGGGCGCCGATCGACCCGTTCGCCGGCGGTGCGATCGGTGCGCCGCCGCCGGTGCCACCCGAGCCGCCGAGGCCCGGATCGGCGGCCGCCGCAGTCCGCTCCGTTGCCCGCAGTGCCGCCAGCCGCGCGCGTGCCTCGGCGGCGATGCGCTTCTGTCGCGCCCGCTCTTCGCGCTGCAGCTGGGCGATCTCGCCCTCGAGACCTCGCACCAGAGCCCGCTGCGACGCGATGCCGTGCTCGACCTCGCGCCGCGCAGCCGCCGCCTGGGCGACGAGCTGGTCCGCCCGCCGGCGGTCGGCCGCGAGCTTGCGCTCGCGGCGTGCCAGCTCGCGCCGGGCGCCGACGAGGTCGCCGATCACCTTCGAGGTCTGACGGCTGGCGCGTTGCATGGTCGATACCTGCGCGAGCATCTCCGTCAGCGAACGGGCGCCGAGCAGCGCCGCCACGGCGTCCGGATCGCCGCTCCGGTACTCGATCACCAGCCGGTCGGCAAGGGCCCCGCGGGCGCGGCGGACGCTGCCGCGCACCGCGGCGATGGCGCGCTCGTTGGCGGCGATCGCCGCGCGCACGTCGCCCAGCTGCGCATCGGCCTGGTTGTAGCGCTCGACTGCAGACTCGAGACGCATCCCGAGCTCGTCGATCTGCGCGCGCGCCTGCTCTGCCTGCGCGCGTTTCGTGCGGATCTGATCCCCGGGCGCGGCGATCGCCGCGCTGGTCGCGCCGAGCGCGATGGCGAGCATCAGCGCTCCTCGTACAAGAGCTCCTACCTTCACGGGTTCCTCCAGAATCGACAGGCCGGGCATGGGCCCGGCAGGACGTCAGGAGGAACTCACGTCAGAAACGACTGCAGCTCCACGCGGCGGAGGGCGCGAGGCCGACGGCCCCGTGGCAGCAACGCCAGCGACCGCACGAACCGCGGCAGGGCGACCGTGAAGCCCGACGGCCCGGAGACGCGGCTCGCGCCGGCGACGAACGCAGCGAGCAGCAGGAAGCCCGCGGCGGCCGCGACCAGATCGAGCGCGAGGCCGTGGTCGGCCTCCTCGTGGTGGCCGGGGGCCGACGGCGGCGCAACGTCGTCGGCGACGTGGTGCACCACCGCGCGCGCCGCGAACACCGCGACGAGCAGCACCAGCAGGGCCGCGACGAGCCCACGGCGCGTGCGGAGCTGGGGAACCGTCCACCGCATCGGCCGGACGATACCAGTCGTTTCGAGGCCGGCGGCATGGTTGCCACGTGCCGGGCGGTTCGCGCTTGGTGGACTCGCTCTACGACAGGGAGCCGAACGCGACGATGTCGCCACGATCCCTGACGCGACGCCGGACGGCGTCGGACGAGTTCCCCTCGATCGTCTGGACACTGCCATCGGGCAGGATCGCCTCGACGAGACCGATGTGATCCCAGACGCCGTCGCGGTTGCCGTCGAAGAAGACGAGGTCGCCGGGGCGCCCGACGGCAGCGGGTCCCTCGGCGAGACGCCCGGAGCCCTTCAGCCAGGACCGGACATCCTGAACCGCGGCGAAGCCCTGCCCGCGATCGCCGAGCGGCGTGCCGCTCTGCTGGGCGACCCACGAGACGAAGTACGCGCACCAGGGGCCGACGCCGCCGCCCGGGACGGCGCCGCGGTACGCGGCGATCCGCGGCGCATCGTTCGAGCCCGGCGGCGCCTCCGCCACGCCGAGCTCACCGGCGGCGGCAGCGATGCGGCGGGTCGCGGCGTCACCCGTGGTCTGCTCGGCCCCCCCGAGGGGCGATGCGGTTCCGAGGGGGACTGACGCCGTGGCAGCGGGACTGGCGGTCGCGGTCGCCGGTGGCGTCTGTTCGCGCAACGCCGCGATCACGCTCAGTGCGCGACCGAGACCGAACGATGCATCCTCCGGCGCTCCCGGGGTGGCCGTGGGCGCTTGCGAGAGTCCTGGACGGAGCGCGGACTCCAGCGCCGTCGCAAAGCCGCCTCCCGGCGTCGTCGCCGGCGTGCCCGGGGAGCGGGGGGCCGCGCCCAGCGCGGTCGGTTGGGCGATTGCGGGCGAGGCAGCGAGCGCAGCGATCTGCAGATTGTTGACGGCCACCGTGGTAGTTATCGGCCGTTGGTGGTGGCGACTTTACCGACCGGGGCGCGCGATCAATAGGGGCGGACCGCGCCCATGTAGGACGCGGCGTAGTCGGCGAGGCGGCTCACCTTCACGACGTCGCCCGTTCGCGGGGCGTGGACGAAGCGGCCGGTCCCGACGTACATCCCCATGTGTCCGGGCCCATCACGCTTCGGATGGAAGAAGACGAGATCGCCCGGCATCAGGCTCGTGGCGGCGATGCGCCTGCCTTCGAGCCACTGGAAGGCGGCGTAGTGATCGAGCGTGATGCCCACCTGGGCGTACGCGAAGAGCGTCAGCCCGGAACAGTCGAAGCCGACGGTTCGCGTCGCCGGGCACGGACGGATCGACCCCCGGTAGCCGGCACAGGTGCCGAGTGACGCGCCACCGGCGTTGCCCCCTCCCCACGAGTAGGGGAGGCCCACCTGTGCGAGCGCGATGGCCGTGACCTTCGGCCCGATGTCCGACGCGCGGGCGTCGGCTGCGCTCTGCTTGAGATCGGCGAAGTCGCGGCGCACCGGGCGGAGGCTGATCGTCGCGGCCCCGGTGTCGTTGACGGCCCGCACGACGTTTCTCGTTGCGCCCAGCGATGTGGCCTGGACACGCAGCGACGCGCCACGCGCGTTGTGCACGAGCAGCGGCGACTCGATGCTGCCGAGCCGCAGCAGGAGATTGAGCGCGTCGGCGGACACGCGCCCGGCCTGGATGTTCCGCCGGACCGACGGTGACGCCACCAGCGTCCGCGACCGCAGCACGGCCCGGCCCAAGGCAGCCGCGTCGCCGCTCGCGCCGTGCATCGGCCGGAGATGCAGCATCGGCGGCAGGTCGAACGGCGAGTCGACCGGTAGGCTGTCGCCCTCGAACCCGCTCGCATCGGCGGCCGGGGTGGCTGGCAGGGGTCGCTCGGGCGATGAGGGTTCCGTCCCTGGCTCCGGCGTCGTTCCGCGTGGCGCCGCCGCGAGCGCAGGCCGTGGCTCGGTCCGTGTCGCGGCGTCGCCGACGGGCTCGCGTTCGGCGGCACGACCGATCACGAGCGCGCCCGCGCCCGCCAGGGTGAGCGCCGCGGCGAGGGCCGCTGCACGGCGGTGCTGCAACAGGGTCACGGAGGTCTATCGACGCCGAACGCGCTCAGGTCGAGTGCCAGCTGCGGTCGGCCCGGATGGTGCCGAACGACTGCCAGGTGATCCGGAGGATCACGAGCGCGATGGTGAGGCCGATCAGCGGGTCGGCGCGGGGAAAGCCGAGCGCGGCGACGGCGGCGCTGGCCGTGACCGCGAGGCTGACGTAGCCGTCGACGCGGGCGTGGTTGCCGTCGGCGATCAGCGCCGGGCTGTGGAGGCGCCGCCCGCCCCGGAGGCGAATCTGGGCCGCGATCTCGTTCCCGATGAAGCCGATCGCACCTGCCGCAGCCAGCGCCCAGAGGTGGTCGATCGTCTGCGGGTTGATGAGGCGGTCGATCGACTCGTAGGCGGCCACACAGGCACTGATGAAGATGGTCGCGACGACGAAGTAGCCGGCGCCCTTCTCGGCCCGGCGCGAGCGCAGCAGGAACGCGATCCCGAGCGGGACGGCCGTCAGCGCATCGCCGAAGTTGTGGATCAGGTCCGCGAGCAGCGCGACGCTGCCCGTGACGACGAAGATGGCGCCCTGCAGGATCGCGGTGGCGAGGAGCACGGCGAGGCTGATCGCTACGGTGCGCAGGCCGTCTCGTGACCGGGTGATCGACGGGTCGACCAGGCCGTGGCTATGGCCGTGTCCGCCACCGGTCTCGGCGTGCCCGTGCTCGACCCCGTGTCCGGTGAGTGTCTCGTCCGGCGGGTTCATGATGCCTTCGCTGGTAACTCGATGGATTGACGCGACCCCGCGGTGATGTGCTGCACGTGATAGATCGCCTGATCGAGCAGTTCGGCGACATGGGTGTCGTGAAGGTCGTAGATGACCTGCTTCCCGCGGCGCTCACCGACGACGAGGCCGAGATGCCGGAGCGACCGTAACTGGTGGGAGACGGCCGACGACTCCATACCGACGGCCTCCGCGAGCGCTCCGACCGAGCACGGGCCGTGCTTGAGCCAGCCGAGGATCTGCAACCTGCTCGGGCTGGCCAGCATCTGCATGCGCTCCGCCACGGCGCGGGCCAGGCCGGCATCGATCCTCGCCGGCGTCACGTGTCCTGAGTGCGAGTGAATCACAGGAACACATGATAGATCATTCATATATTCGCCGTGCCGGCCCCACGATCGATGGCGTCAGTAGCCGCGGGCCGACGCGCCATCCGACCCCTGGAGGCCGTCGCGCGCCGGGACGTACGCCTCGACCGGCATTCCCGCCGCCGCCCAGCCCTCGAACCCGTCGACGACATCGCCGGCGCGCGCGACGCCGAGGTCGCGCAGCACGGCGGCGGCGAGGCTCGTCTGGAAGCCATGGCGGCACATCAGCAGCACGAAGCCGTCCGACCGCGCGACGAGCGGGTCGAGGTGCGCGGCGCCGGGGGCGCACCGCCACTCGAGACAGTTCCGCGGGTACCAGATCGAACCCGGCACGATCCCGTCGGCGCGCCGCTGGCTGTCCGTCCGAATGTCGATCAGCACGGCGCCGGCGGCGATCGCAGTGGGCACGTCGGCCGGCTCGACGCGGTCGATGCGCGCACGGCTGGCGGCGAGCAGCTGGGCCAGCGGATCGGTCACACCGGGGCCGTAACCGACGGTTGCCAGCGCGTGCCGATCACCAGCAGCCCGCTGACGGTCGTGAGGACGGCGACGAGGCCGATCGCGGCCGCGGGTGAGGCGACGTCGGCGCCGACGCCGGCGATCAGGGCGCCGAGCGCGAAGCCGGCGTCGCGCCAGAAGCGGTAGACGCTGACGATGCGGGCACGATCGCGGGGCTGTGAGGCGTCCGAGACGGCAGCGATCAGCGTGGGGTAGACCATCGCGGTACCTGCGCCCAGCACGATCGCGGCGATCAGCGATGGTGTGAACGCGCCCGCGCCGAGCACGAGGAGCAGGAGCGCAGCTGCCTGCACGAGCATGCCGGCGCCGATCAGCGGTTTCCGGCCGACGAAGTCCGAAGCCCAGCCCGTGAGGAGCTGGCCGGCGCCCCAGACGACCGGATACGCCGCCGCAACGATCGCGATCTGGCGCACGCTCGCGCCGTTGGCCGCGAGGTAGAGCGGTGCGAGCCCCCATGCGAGCGCGTCGTTGAGGTTGTTCACGAGCCCTGCCTGGTTGCAGCTGCGCAGCACCGCATCGTGGAGTGTGGCGTAGGCGAACGCGCTCTTCAGGCTGTGCGGCGCCTCGTGGGCGCGGTGGGCGTGGGCCCGTTGCTCGAGGGCGACATGCGCGGCGGTGTCGCGGACGAAGAGGAGCGAGATCACGAGCCCCGCGGTGGCGATCGCCGCCGCGCCGATCCACACCACCGTCCGCGGTGCGACGGTCGCGGCGATCGCACCGGTGGCGAAGGCCGAGGCCGCGACGCCGAGGTAGCCGGCGGCCTCGTTCAGTCCGAGCGCGAGGCCGCGCCGGGCCGGGCCTGCGAGGTCGATCTTCATCACCACGGTCATCGACCAGGCGAGACCCTGGTTGATCCCGAGCAACACGTTCGCGGCGATCACGAAGCCCCACGAGGGGGCGAGGCCGATCAGGATCGGTACGGGAAGCGCGACCAGCCATCCGATCACGAGCAGCCGCTTTCGACCGTGTCGTTCTGCGAGGCTGCCGGCGAAGAGGTTCGTGCAGGCCTTGGCGGCGCCGAACGCGAACACGAATGCCAGGATCGCGGTCTTCGACGTGAGGCCGAAGTCGCGCTCGCCGACGAGCGGCAGCACGCTCCGCTCGAGGCCGACCATCGCGCCGACAAGCGCGTTCAGGCCGACCAGGAGAGCGAACTGCGCGGCGTTCTCGCGCAACCCGAGCCGGACCTGGCTCATGCGGAGGCGAGTGTCCCGCCGCGCCGGTTGGCCTCGACGATCCGCTCCTGCTCGGCCGGCCGCGGCGGCGTGTCGGCCACCAGCGCGGTCGCGAAGCGCTCTGGATCGGCGTGTCCGAGCATGGTGTTGTAGCGGCGCTCGAAACCGATCGAGCTGACCGGATTACCGGACAGCCCGCGGCCGCACACCGATCCCGCGTAGTGGCTGGGGAGGACCACGACGTGGTCTGGCAGCTCGAGCAGCCGCCCGAGCGAGGCGTGCAGCAGCCGCGCCTGTCCGAGCGGGTCGCCCGCGACGTGCAGGTCGGGCCGGCCGACGTCCCCGATCAGCAGCGAATCGCCCGTGAACACCAGCCACGGCTCGTCCGTGCCGCGCCTGCGGTCGGCGACGGCGTAGGAGTGGTGTGCGGGCGCGTGGCCGGGCGTGGCGATCGCCGTCACGACCGTGTTGCCGAGCTCGACCCGCTGCCGGTCGGCGAGCGGCTGGTGCGCGAACTCGACGCCCGCGTCGGCGGGCAGGTAGGCAGTGGCACCCGTGCGCGCCACGAGCGCCGGCAGGCCCGAGACGTGGTCGGCCTGGACGTGCGTCTCGAACACCGCGACGATCGGCGAGCCGGCCCGCTCGGCCGCCTCCAGGTAGGTGTCGACGAGGTCGACGTGCGGGTCGACGACCGCGAGCGTGTCGTGCGTCGTGCAGCCGAACAGGTAGCTGGCGCACGCCGTCACGTCGTGGTGGAAGAGGCGAAGCAGCATCGGGGTCTCCTCGATCAGCCGGCGACCGCGACGGGATAACCGGCGCGCCGCCAGGCGGGTAGGCCGGTGTCGAGCCGGCGGGCCAGGACGCCGCGCGCGCGCAGCAGGCGAACGGCGTCGTCCGCGTAGACACAGTACGGGCCGCGGCAGTACGCCACGACCTCGGCGCCGGCAGGGATGGCCTCGGCGACGGCCGCCACTTCGTCGAGCGGCGCCGGGATCGCGCCTCGGATGTGCGCGGCGGCGTACTCGTTGCGCGGTCGGACGTCGAGCAACGTGACGCTGCCCTCGGCGAGGCGATCGGCCAGCTCGGAAGCCGAGATGCGCTCGATCTCGCTGCGGTCGCCGAGGTAGGCGGACGCCAGCACCTCGACCTCGGCCAGGTGCGTCGCGGCCACACCGCGCAGCGTCTCCCACAGCGACGCGACGTCGTCGCTCGCCAGCCGGTACAGGACGCTCGTGCCGTCGCGCCGGGTGCGGACGAGCCCGGCGCGCGCGAGCACCTGCAGGTGCTGAGAGGTGTTCGCGACGCTCTGCCCTACCTCGCGAGACAGCGCATCGACGGAGCGCTCTCCCTGCGCGAGAACGTCGACGATCTCGGTCCGGTGCCCGTTGCCGAGCGCCTTCGCAACCGATGCGAAGCCGGCGTACAACGCGTCCTTCGCCGCTCTCTCTGTCATGGGTCCTCTCCTCGCCGACCGTTATTCAAGCTATCACTTGATCAATTGAATCTCAACCGGGAGTGTGTGACCCTTCAGACGTGGATGTGCCACTGCTCGCAGACAAGCTCTACGTCGATCCGTCCGTCTTCCGGCCCGATGCGCTGCTGCGGCAGGCGCGCCGGCAGCGCAACCTCCCCGACGGACCGGTGCCGCGGATCTGCCTGCTCGACCCGGACGGCGATATCGTTCGTCACCTGCGCGGCGCCGGCCGCGCCCGGCGGCTCCCCAGCTGGGCCTGCTACCACACCGAACTCGACGTCTTCGACCTCGCGGGGCGTGAGGTTGGCGTGGTCGGCTGCGCCGTCGGGGCGCCGTTCGCCGTGCTGGTCGCAGAGCAGCTCGCCGCGTCCGGCTGCGACCTCGTCGTCAGCGTCACGTCGGCCGGCCGGGTTGCTGCTGACGGGCGGGGCGGCTTCATGCTGATCGAACGCGCCGTGCGCGACGAAGGCACCTCCTACCACTACCTCGAGCCGGGACGGGACGCGACGCTCGCCCCGCGCCTGGCGGCAGCGCTCGCCGGGGCGTTCGACGATCTCGATGGCCGCTGCTTCGCGGGGACGTCGTGGACGACCGACGCGCCGTTCCGCGAGACGCAGCGGGCGGTTGACCGGCACGCCGCCGACGGTGTCGTCTGCGTCGAGATGGAGGCCGCCGCGCTCTACGCGTACGCGGAGTCGCGAGGAGCCTCGGTCGTCTGTATCGCGCATCTGACCAACGAGATGGGCCGCACCGAGATCGACTTCGAGAAGGGTGCCGCCGACGGCGCGACCGAGGCGCTTGCGATCGTGGCGCGGATCGCCGACGCGCTCCTCGCACCGTGAGCGGTCATCGACACCCGGTTGCCGCTCGTCTGTTCGCCCGCGAGGTCGGCCGCATCGACACCCTCGGCGCGGCGGCGCACCGGCGCCGGCTGCTCGACGGCGTCGCCGGCCACGTGCTCGAGGTCGGCGCGGGCACCGGGATCAGCTTCGGCGACTACCCCGCCGGGGCGGTGGTGGAACTGGTCGCGGTCGAGCCCGAGCCGTACCTCCGGGCTCGCGCCCAGCAGGCGGCCGCCGCCGCGCCGATCCCGGTCTCCGTTGTCGACGCGACCGCCGAGCGCCTGCCGTTCCGCGACGCCACCTTCGACGTCGCCGTCGCGGCCCGGGTGCTCTGCTCCGTCGAGGACGTCGCGGCCAGCCTGAGCGAGCTGCACCGCGTCCTGCGGCCGGGCGGCGAGCTGCGCTTCTACGAGCACGTCGCGTCGCGCCAGCCGCGTCTTGCGCGCTGCCAGCGCGCGCTCGACGTCGTCTGGCCACGCATCGCCGGCGGCTGTCACGCCGGCCGCGACACTGCGCGCGCGATCGCCGACGCCGGCTTCACCGTCGAGGTCTGCGACCGGTTCACGTTCCGACCGTGCATCCTCGCCGCACCGACCTCGCCGTACGTGCTCGGGCGTGCCCGGCGCGCGTAGGCATCACCACATAATCAAGAAATCACTTGACTAATTGATGACGGATGTCGTACGGTTGCAGTGACCGAAGGAGGCGGCGACGTGGAATCTCCTGTCGTCGGTCTCGACGTCGCGCAGCTGAAGGCTGCGATCGCCGAGACCTACACGGCGGTCTCGTGCGAACCGGACCGCGACTTCATCTTCCCTACCGGCCGTGACTGGGCGGAGGATCTCGACTACCCGGCGGATCTCCTGGCCAACGTGCCCGACACCGCCTGCGCGTCGTTCGCCGGCGTCGCCAACCCGTTCTCGCTCGGCGTGCTCGCTCCCGGCGAGCGGGTTCTCGATCTCGGCTCCGGCGCCGGTACCGACAGCCTGGTCGCCGCGCAGATGGTCGGCCCGGCAGGCTCGATCACCGGCGTCGACATGACGCCCGGCATGCTCGCTCGGGCGCGCCGTGCCGCGCTCGAGATGGCTGTCGACCATGTCACCTTCGTCGCGGGCGAGGCGGAACGGCTGCCTTTCGACGACGCGAGCTTCGACGTGGTCATATCCAATGGCGTCATCGACCTGATCCCGGACAAGGACGCGGTGTTCGCGGAGCTGCATCGCGTGCTCGTGCCCGGCGGCCGGCTCCAGCTCGCGGACGTCACCATCCAGCGACCCGTCAGCGAGGAGGGCCGCCGGAACATCGATCTCTGGACCGGTTGAATCGCAGGAGCTCTGCTGGAAGCAGAGTACGCAGCGCGGCTCGAACGTCACCGGTTCGAACGCATCGAGACGGGCAATCTGGTCGACACCTATGCCCGTTCGACCTCCGCGGATACCCGCGCGAAGGCGCAGAAGTTCGGAGCGCGCGGCACCACGGTCAAGGCCTACAGGGCCTCCTGAGGCGCCGACACAACGGATCGCTGCGGTCGTCAGGGGACGTGGTGCTGTTCGTGGCTGGTCGGCGCATCGGGGGACGTGCTCTCTTCGCCCGACAGCGCGGGTCCGATCACGAAGCTCGAGAGCGCGAACGTGAGTGCGAAGATCGTGAGCGCGATCAGTGGCGCCTTCCACGTTCCGAACCGCCGGCGGAGGCGGATGAGAAGCGGGAGGCTGGCGACGAGACCGACGAGGCCGAACACGATCGTGCCGCGGGTGCCGGCGACGAGTGCGACACCGGTGAGCAGCCCGACGTGGTGCAGGACGTGCGGGGCGAGGCCGACGACCGCGGCGATGGCGCCGACGATCGCGTTCCAGATCGCGCGAGGTCGCGATGCGGCCGGCGTGATGCCGGGTTCGACGGGGGTCACGCCGCTTCGGCGGAGTTCGCGTGGTCCGGGAGCCGCAGCCGCTTGAGGGCGATCGCGTTGAGGGCGACGAGGATGCTGGACCCGCTCATCGAGATGGCGGCGATCTCGGGTCGGAGCGTCAACCCGACGGGCTCGAGGAGTCCGGCGGCGAGCGGGAGGGCGAGCGTGTTGTAGCCGACCGCCCAGGCGAGGTTCTGGCGCATCTTGTGCAGCGTGCCGCGGCCGATCGTCAGCGCCGTCGCGACGTCCATCGGGTCGGAGCGCATCAGGACGATGTCGGCGGTCTCGATCGCGACATCGGTGCCGGCGCCGATCGCGATCCCCACATCGGCGATCGCGAGTGCGGGAGCGTCGTTCACGCCATCGCCGACCATCGCGACCCGTCGCCCCTGCGCTTGGAGGTCGGCGATCCGCGCCGCCTTGTCCGCCGGCAGCACGTCGGCGATGACCTCGTCGACACCGACCTCCGCGGCAATCCGCCGCGCGGTCGCGTCGTTGTCTCCCGTCAGCATCACCGGGCGGACTCCAAGCTCCTTGAGCGCCGCGACGGCAGCGCGAGCAGTGGGTCGCGCCTCGTCGGCGATTGCCAGGAGGCCGGCCATCCGGCCGTCGATGCCAACCATGACGACCGTCCGTCCCTCACCGGCGAGGTCCGCGGCCTCGGCGGTGAGGCTGCCGGGCAGGATGCCTTCGCGTGCGAGTAGGCGGGGGTTGCCGATCGCGATCGCGCGACCCTCGACGTGGGCCAGCGCGCCGTGGCCGGCGACGGCCTCGAACCGCTCGGCCGGGGGCGGGACGAGGTCGCGCTGCGCAGCGGCATCCAGGATCGCCGTTGCGAGCGGGTGCTCGCTCTCGCGTTCGACGCCGGCGGCGAGTCGGAGCAGGGTGTTCTCGTCGACGCCCTCGGCGGTGCGGATGGTGACGACGCGTGGCTCGCCGCGTGTGAGGGTGCCGGTCTTGTCGAGGACGACGGTGTCGATCCGCGCCGCCGCCTCGATCGCGAGCGCGTTCTTGATCAGGATGCCACGGCGCGCACCGAGTCCGGTGCCGACCATGATCGCAGTCGGGGTTGCCAGGCCCAGCGCATCCGGACACGTGATCACGACGACGGTGATCGCCGGCAGGAGCGCGTCGACGGCGCTCCAGCCGGCACCGAGGTACCAGAACAGGAACGTCGCAAGGCCACCGATCAGCGCGACCAGCACGAGCCAGAATGCCGCCCGGTCAGCCAGTCGCTGCGCAGGTGCCTTGGAGTTCTGCGCCTCCTGGACGAGCTTCACGATCTGCGCCAGAGCCGTATCGGCGCCCACCGCCGTAGCCTCGGCGCGGATCGTTCCCTGCTTGTTGATCGTCGCGCCGATCAACCGGTCACCCGGGTGCTTGGAGACCGGAAGGCTCTCGCCGGTCACCATCGACTCGTCGACGCTCGACGAACCCTCGCGAACGACCGCGTCGGCCGCAACCTTCGCGCCCGGCTGGATCAGCAGCAGATCGCCGACCTCGATCTCCGCCGTCGGAACCTCGACGGGCTCACCACCGCGCAGCACCAGGGCGGTTGGCGGCGCGAGATCCAGGAGCGCCCTGATCGCTTCGTTGGCGCCTCCGCGAGCGCGCATCTCGAACCAGTGCCCGAGGAGCACGAACGCTGCCAGGAAGGCGGCCGCCTCGTAGAACACGTCACCGCGGATCCAGAACGTCGCGGCAACGGAGTACGCGAACCCGGTTCCGATCGCAACGGCGACCAGAACCATCATGTCGAGCGTCCGAGCCCGCAGAGCCCGCCACGCGCCCTGGAAGAAGATGGTCGATGAGTAGAAGATCACCGGCAGGCTCAAGATGAGCTGCCAGACCTCGCTGCGGAGCGCGAACGGCGTCGGCGGGATCGACCCGAACAGGCTCTCGCCCATCGTCGACCAGACCGCGATCGGCACCGCGAACACCACCGCCACGAGGAACCGGCGGCGCATGTCGCGCTCCATCGAGGCCATCGACATCCCGGCGTGCCCGCCGTGCCCGTGACCGTGCGCGTCATCCGCCCGCTGCGAGGCCCCGGCGGCCGGCGACCCCGCCTGCGCGTGCCCCTCGTGGGCGAGCGGATCGCAGACGTGGCCCGGGACGGACCGGCCCGCGCAGTGGTAGCCGCACTCCTCGACCCACCTGCGCAGCTCGTCGATCGTCGTCGTCGCCGTGTCGTAGCGGACGGTCGCGGTCTGGCCGACGGGGTTCGCATCCACTGCCAGCACACCCGGTCGGCGGCCGAGCACCCGCTCCACCACGTCCTTCTCGGACGCGTAGTGCAGGCCGCCGACGTGCAGCACGGCCGTCTCGACGTTGGGTGTGGTGCTGGTGCTGGCCATCGCATTCCTCACGAACGGTTGCGGTGCACTTGGAAGCGTAGTGCGCCGGATCGGTGTTCCTGTCGGTGGCGGGAAACCTGCATCTGCGGGTTTACCGCAGACGAAGCCCGTGATCCCGCGGACGTTCGATCGTACCGGGTGGGGGTATGTTCACGGGGAGAGCCAGGCCGCGGGTCGGCTGCTGGCGAAACCGGAATGAGGTACGAGCGATGATGGACGGCTACGACATGGGAAGCGGTGGATGGACCGTGATGATCCTGTTCTGGGCGGTGGTCGTCGCGGCGATCGTCTGGGCGGTGTTCGTTCTACCGGCGCGCCGAGACGCAGTCCAGGCGGGTGCAGCCGAGCGGCCGCGCGACATCCTCGATGCGCGCCTCGCGCGCGGCGAGATCGACACCGAGACGTACGATCAGTTGCGCGCCAAGCTCGCCGACGGCGGGAGCGCCTGAGGACCGCAGGTCCGCGACGGCACGGATTCCGGCCCGCGTGAATCACCGGGCGAGGACGGTTCCGGGCGGGTTGTCGGCGCGCGTCAGGGCGACGTGCCGCTGTTCATCATTCCGGTCATGGTCGAGCCGTCATCCATCTGGTGCGTCGTGGAGCCGTCGGTGCCCATGAACATGATGGCTGCAACGCCGATCAGCGCCGCGACGATGACTGCGCTGACGATGGTGATGAGTGCTGTTCGATTCACGCTTCCGTGTCCTTTCAGGTGACGTCGAGGACGAGCTGGAGGCCGCCTGGGGCCTCACCGTTGTTCGTCATGTGGTGGCCGATGTGGCAGTGGAAGAGCCACTTGCCGGGTGCCGGCGCAACGAACGCGAGGTCGTAGCGTTCGCCGCTGCTGACGGGTTGGACGTCTCGCTCGATCGGCCGATCGAGCGCATGGCCGTCGATCGCGACGACGTCGAACGTCGTGCCATGCAGGTGCATGGGGTGTTCGAACTGGCCGGCGCCGATGAGGCGCAGGAGCACCCGCTGGCCGGTCCTGACCTTGATGGTCTCGGTGGCCGGGAAACTCTTGCCGTTGATCGTGAACCAGTTCGGCAGCATTCCGGTCATCTGCATCGACGGGAGCGTCTCGCCTCCCATCAGAGTCCATTCCTGGAGCGCGATGACCCGCTCGACGTCGTAGCGAGGGGCACCCGCTGCAGCGGGCGGGTCGATGATGAATGGGCCGGACAGCCCTGCGCCGACCTGCCGGTCCTCGTCGCTGTGGGAGTGGTAGAGGAACGTGCCACCGGTTCCGGTGTCGCGGCCTGCGGGACGTGCAGTGAAGGTGTAGGAGAACGTCCGCCCGGGCGGCACGGCGGGCTGGGTGAGGCCGGCGACGCCATCCATCGCGTTGGGAACATCGATGCCGTGCCAGTGCACCGTGGTCGGTTCGGGGAGGTCGTTCCGGAACTCGACGCGCACCTTCTGGCCATCGGGCACGCGGATCGTCGGACCCGGAACGATGCCGTTGTACGACCAGGCGGTGATCTTCACTCCGGGCGCGATCTCCCAGCGGACCGGCTTGGCGACCAGCTGGAAGACCCAGGTGTCGCCGACGACGGTGTGCGGGAGTGGCGTGGCACCCGCCGTCGCCGTTGCGTCGGGGACACCGGCGGAGGGGATCGGCGCCATGTGCGAGGCGTTCGCGCCGTCCATCGCCATGCCGCCCATCCCCGAGCCGGTCGAGCCGGCCCGGTGGGTGTTGAGAATGGCGGCCGCAGCCGCCGTCGCCGCCGACAGCGCCAGCACGAGCGCCGCCGCGGCGACCCACCACGTGACGCGAGGATCGGGCGATCGAGTGGGCTTCGGCGGTTCGGATCGCTCGAGCTCGGAGTCCATCCGAGCACCGTATGCGGCGCTTGTGAAGGGCCGGTGAATGAGCCGCGTTCAGCGGCAACGGGCGTTGCTCGCCGCAGCGTCAGCCTTCACAGGATTCGCATGAGCCGGCCGTACGCTCAGGTCCATGCAGCCGTTGCGGACCGTCTACCGAGGTATGGCTGTCGGGGTGGTGATCGGGGGCGTTGCGGGCCTGGATCGCCCTCGCCCGAATGGCGATCGGGATCCGGAAGTCCGACGGCGCGTTTGCAGTCCGCGCGCTTCGTATCCGCTCTGGCCCGGCCGGCAGCGTGGCGGGAGATCCGTTCGGCGTCGGGTAGTTGACCACGGCGACGTTGTGAAGGACCTATGAAGGACTGCAGGAAGCCCACGGTGCGGCGGGTAGGTTCTGCATCAGTGCTTCATCAGTCCCTGAGGAGGGCCGCGCTCCTCCGGGTGGCGGCCACGGTAATTCCTGCACATCGAGAGTTCGGAGGATGCCATGTGGAATGACCCTGCGCCGGCCTTGCCCGAGGTGTGTCGGCAGATGGAACGCGCTGAAGCCGGTCCCGCCGGCGGCGATGACGCCCGTGTGAAGGCGTGGGCCGAACTCGCGGGGACGCGTGCGTTCCAGGCAATTGCCAGCGACGCCATCAGTGCGGCGGCAATCGAGGCGGACGATGTGGTTGTCGACCTCGGAGCCGGAACGGGGCTCCTGGCACTACGCGCTGCTGAGACCGCCGAGCGCGTCATAGCGATCGACCGTTCGGCGACGATGCTCGCGCATCTCTGGGCGGCTGCGGAGCAACGTGGGATGGCGAACGTCGAGACGGTCACGGCCGATATTCGGTCGCTTCCGCTCGCTGACGAGTGCGCGTCAGTGGTGGTGTCGAACTACGCGTTTCATCATCTTGATCACGCTGGCAAGGGACTTGCGCTCGCCGAGGCGCGGCGCATCCTGCGGCCTGGCGGTCGGCTCGTGATCGCCGACATGATGTTCGGCCTGTCGCTGCGCGATCGTGATCGGCGGATCATCGCCGCGAAGATCGTCGCGATCGGGCGACGTGGGCCCGCTGGCCTCTGGCGGATCGCGCGCAACGGTGCCCTGATTGCCACCGGCCGCTGGGAGCACCCGGAGCCGCCCGAGGCGTGGCGATGCCTGCTCGAACAGCGCCGCTTCGAGCACATCGATGTCTCGCTGCTCGCGCACGAGTCGGGGGTTGCCTGCGCCCGTCGACCCGCCCGGGCCACGCCTCGATGATGGTCCTGAAGTGCCTGACGGCCATGGGCGCGATCATGCTCGTCGGCGGTTGCGCCGGAGCTCAGTCGTCTCCATCGGCCGCAGTGCCAGAGTCGGCGCTGGTGGTGGTTCGTGCGCCCCCTCCAGTACCACCACCAGCACCGACCGCCTCGGCCCTCGCGATCGCGGCCGGCCCCCTCCGCCTTTCGATCCCTGACTCGGCCGCGTGGAGGCGGCTCGATCGGTCCGTATTCGAGCGGAAGCTCGACGGGTGGCTCGAGGCGAACGACGGCAGTCGACGAACTGGCCGGCTCATTGCAACGATTCGGTGGCGCGCCTCAGCGAAACGTGATCTGGGACAGGCCCTGCGCGCGGGCGCGACCAACGTCAAGCTCGCGATCACGCTTGTTCGAGTCCGGCTCGTCGTACGCCCGCTCCGGCAGGCGTTCCGCAACAACTGCGAGACGGCGGCGCTCTCGATGGCGCTGGGAGGGCGCGTCTCCCAACGGCGTCTCCAGGCAGCAATCCCACGATCGCGACCGCTCCAGCGTTCGCGAACACGGCTCGGGGATGTGTGGGGAGACCCGCAGCAGGGGTTCGTCGGAGGGGACAATCGCGCCGGGTACGGCGTCTACGACCGGCCGCTGCTGCGCCTCGCACGACGCCACGCACCGACGACCGACAACCTCACCGGCCGAACGCTCACCGCGCTGGTCCGCGCCGTCGCGGCCGGAAGGCCGGTCGTCGCATGGGTCACGCTCGGCCCGTCGCGCCCGATCTCGTGGCACACCCCCGCCGGACGCCTGATCGGTGCCGACGCGGCGGAGCACGCCGTGACGGTGGTCGGGTTCACCCGCACGACGATCGCGTACAACGACCCGATCGACGGGCGCCGCAAGACGGTGCCGCGCGCTGCGTTCGAGGCGCGCTGGCAGACTCTCGGGCGCCGCGCCGTCGCCGGCCCGTCGATGCTGAGATGAACCTCACTCGAGATTGCGCCATGCCGACCAGCCGCGATGACGCGCGGCCGTCCGTCGGCTCGCGCGCATGAGGCGCTGCGTCGTCCGTCGCCACCAGACGGCGATTCCGAGGAGTACGCAGCCGGCCGCGGCGCCGGTGACGATCGCTGCGGGAATCACCGAACCTCACTGCCTGCTGCCGGTCGTCGTGAGGAACGCTCGCCGTGCGGTCGCCGCTTCGGTTCCACGCTAGTACGGCCGGACGCCGCCGCGGAAGCGGCTGGCGTAGCTCCCGGAGGTGATTGTCGAGATCTTGACCACGTCGCCGGTCTGGGGTGCGTGGATCATCTGGCCGCCGCCGATGTACATCCCCATGTGGCCCAGATCGCTGCCGAAGAACACGAGATCGCCGACCGCCAGATCGCTCATCCGGCTGATTCGCTGGCCGGAGTTCCACTGGGTGCCGGTGAAGTGGCCGAGACCGATGCCGGCCTGTGCATAGGCGTAGAGCGTGAGACCGGAACAGTCGAAGCCGACGGTGCCGGCGCCCTGCGCAATGCCCCGGGACGGGCCGCTCGCGTTGCCGCCCCCCCACGAGTAGGGGGTGCCGAGAAATCGCATCGCGGCGGCGACCGCACGCGCACCGAGCGACCCGCTTGCGGGCGGGGGGATCGAGGGGGAACCGCCGCCGGTCGAGCCGCTGCTCCCGGTACCACCGCCACCGTTCGAGCCACCGCCGGGGCCACCACTGCCGGAGCCGCCGCTGCCGCCCGTGCCCGCAACGTCGCTCGAGTTGACGGCGCCGCTCCCCGACCCGCCAAGCCCGGGATCGGTCGCGGCCGCTGCTCGTTCGGCGGCACGCTGAGCAGCGAGGCGCCGCTCCGCCGCGGCGGCGATCCGTCGCTGGCGGGCCCGCTCCTCGCGCTGGAGTTGGGCGATCTCCGACTCGAGGCCGCGGACGAGGTTCCTCTGCGCGACCAGGCCACGTTCCAGTTCGGATTTCGCAGCCGATCGCTGCGCGACGAGCGTCGCAGCTCGTCGTTGATCGGCCTGCAGCTGCTGCTCGCGCCGGGCGAGTTCGCGCTGGGCTCCGAGAAGATCGCCGATGATCCGCGTCGTCGTTTGACTGGCGCGGCGCATCATCGACACCTCGCCGAGCATCTCGCTCAGAGACCGGGCCCCGAGTAGCGCCGCGATCGCGTCCGGGTCGCCGCTGCGATACTCGATCACGAGCCGCTGAGCGAGGGCCGACTTGGCGCGACGGACGCTGCCTCGCACGATCGCGATTGCGTGCTCGTTGGCGGCGATCGCCCCACGCACGTCGCGAAGCTGCGCCTCGGCCCGGTTATACCGCTCGACTGCAGATTCCAGGCGCATCCCGAGCGCCTCGATCTGCCCGCGCGCCTGCACTGCCTGCGCGCGTTTCGATCGGATCTCATCCTTCGGTGCGGCGATCGCCGCACCGGCCGTGCCGAGCGCGATGCCAAGCACCAGCGCTCCTCGTACGAGTGCTCCTACCTTCACAGTGTGTGTCCTCCAAAGTCGACGAGCCGGGCAACCGCCCGGCAGGGCATCAGGAAGGCCTCACGTCAGAAAACACTGCAGCTCCGCCCGCGTCCGTGCGCCGGGCACGAAGCGGCCTGGCGGGAGCGGTTCGCGCGCTCGTCGCAATCGGCGCGTTACCCCCGTCCAGATCCGTGGCGTGCCCCCGCCGACGCGGGAGGCGGCGAGGAAGACCGCGAACAGCAGGACCCCGGTCACGGTGCCGGCGATATCGAGGCCGATCCGGTCATCAGCCCCCTGGTGATGGGCCGTGTTCGCGGCTGCGGATGTCGTGTCGTCGGCGATGTGATGAACCACGCCTCGCAACGCGAACAACGCCACGAGAGACGCGAGCACGACGATGATCGTCCACCGACGCTTGCGACGGCCGGTCACGGCACAGAGACTCATCGGCTGGGACGAGGTCACGGATCCGCCGTGGTCGTGGCGACCAGCCCGCGATTCCCACCCGCGGGGGTGTGCGTCCGGGCCGCGAGGGGAAAGCTGACCGTGAAGGCGGTGCCTCGTCCGACGTCGCTCTCGACCGTGATGGTCCCGCCTTGGGCGGTGACGAGCTCGCGCGCGATCGCAAGGCCGACTCCCGACCCGCCGGTCGCTCGGGAGCGTGATTGTTCGGCCCGCCAGAAGCGCGTGAAGACGTTCGGCAGATCCGCCTGCGCTATGCCGACTCCGGTATCGACCACCGAGAGCCGGGCGAACCCGTCCTCGTGGGCGATGACGACGTCCACGAGGCCCCCTGGATCGGTGTAGCGGATCGCGTTGGAAAGAAGGTTCTCGACGATCTGGCGCATCCGGGTCTCGTCGCCGTCGACCGTGGCTGCCGAACCGAGCAGGCGTACATCGAGCGCTCGTTCGCGCGCAGCGTCCGCGAAGTCCGCGACCACCCCGGCCGCGATCGCCGCGAGATTGACCGGCGTCGTGTGGATCAGGAATCCCGGTCGCTGTGCCTCCGCCAAGCGCGAGACGTCGTCACAGAATCGTGCGAGACGCATCGCCTCGCCGTGCATCGCGTCGAGATTCGCCCGCTCATCCTCCAGCACGCCGTCCTGTGCGGCCTCGATCCGCGCGAGGAGGCCGCCGACCGGCGTGCGCAGCTCGTGCGCCAGGTCCGCGACGTTGCGCCGGCGCAACGTCTCCTCCTGTCCGAGCGTTTCCGCCAGCTGGTTGAGGGCGGTCGCGACGGTTACGAGTTCCGGGCCGCCGGTCGGTTGGATACGCGCGGTGAGATCCCCGTCGCCGAGCGCTTCGGCGGCGGCGCGGATGGCTCGCAAGGGTCGCGCTAGCGTCCACGCGAGCAAGAGCGCCGTCGCGAGGGCTGCGGCGAGGGCGATCGCGCCGGCGGCGAGGTGGAGCCGCCAGAGGGAGTGGCGCAGCTCCGGCTGTGCCGCGAGCACGTTCGCTCCTGCCAGGGGTGTCGCAGACACCGTCCCGATGGTTCGATCGCCACCGACGACTGCGAATGTCGAGCGTGCGTCGGGTCGCGCCTGATCGTGGAGGACATCGTCCGCGGCATCCGCGTTGACGATGCTGCCGTCAGCGCCTCGGACGGTGATCACGACACCGCGAAGCAGCGCCGGGTGCTCGACTGCCATGACGTCCGCGGGCAGGATCTGCCCACCCTGACGCGAGGCGCGCGCCGACAGGACGGCTGCGGCCCGCGCGCCGGTCTGGCGGACGTCACGGGCGGCAGCGGCCGAGAGAGCCGGATCGAGGCCTCTCTCGGAGAGCAGCGTCGACACGCCGACGGCGAGCGCCGCCACACCCAGCAGCCCGATGGCAAGCCGCGTCCGGATGCTCGCCGACCGGATCATCCGACGCCGAGCCGGTAGCCGTGCCCGAAGATCGTTTCGACGAGTTGCGGCTGCCGCGCGTCGTCGCCGAGCTTTCGGCGGAGGTTCTTGACGTGCGCGTCGACGGTCCGTTCGGCAGGTCGCGTGTCGGCCGCGTCGCTCAGCTCCGCCCGGCTGTAGGCCCGGCCGGGCTGGCGAGCGAGCACGGCCATGATGCGGAACTCCGCCGGCGTCAGGTTCACGGGCGCTCCGCCGCGACGCACCTCGCGCCGCGCCAGGTCGATCACCAGCTGGCCCTCGGCGAGCGCCACGATGTCGTGCAGGGCTTCTTCTTCGTCGCTGCGGCGGAGGACGGCGCGGACGCGAGCGACGACCTCGCGGGGACTGAACGGCTTCGTGATGTAGTCGTCGGCGCCGATGGCGAGGCCATCGAGACGCTCCTCCTCGCCCGCCTTCGCCGTCAGCATGATGATCGGCACCCTCCCGCGGCGGCGAAGCTCCCGGCACAACTCCTCGCCCGTCACGTCGGGCAGCATCAGATCGAGGAGGACCAGGTGTGGGCGCTGCCGCGTCCAGGCGACGAGGCCTTCGCTCCCCGTCGCCGCCGTCGCCGTGCGGTACCCCGCCCGCCGCAGGTAGGCCGAGAGCACCTCGCGCACGGAGGCTTCGTCGTCGACGATCAGAATTCGCTGCGTCATTCGGTGTGGAGGCTGGCGCGGCCGGTGCGGGTGGAGGTTGCCGCCGTCGGTCGGAGGGTATCGCCGCGCTGTGAACGACCTGTGAAGGAGCGATTCGGCGCCTCGCGCTCCCGTCAGCCTGCCGGCGTTGCCGCCTCGCGGATCTGCTCGAGGGTAAACGGCGCCTGCAGCTTCCCGTCGACGATCGGGTACCGCCCTCCGACACCGTCCAGAATCTGCAGGTGTGCGGGCTTCAGGTCTTCACTCACGGTGCCGGCGTCGGACACGAGGAACACCACGACACGCTCTCCTTCGTGCCATGCCGGTCCCGGACCGACCGAGGTCGTTACGGCGCCGAAGTCGTAGTCGAACCCCACGACCCGTTCGATCGGGTCCCCGGCCGGCTTCAGGGAGTCCTCGACGCCGATGGTCGCAAACACGTACGGCATTCCCGGATCGGCCGGTTCGCCGGGAGCCGAGATGGCGCCGGGCTGGAGGCGCTGAAGCCGACATCGGTCTGGATCTGTGGGAGGGCGACGCCGATGATCGACGTGTCCATGATGACCATGAACTGGGCGAGTGCGATGACGGCCAGGGCCAGCCAGCGCCGGCTGTTGGGCGCGGTTTGCATGAGCGTGCCTTTCTCAGCCGGGGTCGGCTGGGGAACGAGGGTTGCGTTGGGTGGGGTGCGGGTGCTGGTCTACGCCGTCGCGTGGTACGAGCGGAACCGGCGCAGGCGCAGCGAGTTGGTGACGACGAAGATGCTCGACCCGGCCATCGCGGCGCCGGCCAGCAGCGGGCTGAGCAGTCCGGTGGCGGCGAGCGGCAGCGCGGCGACGTTGTAGGCGAAGGCCCAGAAGAGGTTCGCCTTGATCGTGCCGAGCGTTCGCCGGGACAGGCGGACGGCGTCGGCGGCGGCGCGTAGGTCGCCGCTGACGAGGGTGATGTCGGACGCCTCGATCGCGACGTCCGTGCCGGTGCCGATCGCCAGGCCGAGATCGGCCTGGGCGAGCGCCGGGGCGTCGTTGACGCCGTCGCCGACCATGGCGACGACCCGTCCCGCGGCCTGCAGACGCCGGACGACGTCGACCTTGTCGGCCGGCAGGACCTCGGCGATCACCTCGTCGATGCCGACGCTCGCCGCGACGGTCGCGGCCGTGGCGCGGTTGTCGCCTGTCAGCAGCACCGGCCGGAGCCCGAGCTTCTTCAGGGCGACGATGGCGTCGGCCGAGGTGGGCTTGACGGTGTCGGCGACCGCCAGCACGGCCCGCACGGCGCCATCCCACGCGGCCAGGACCGCGGTCTGCCCCTGCGCCTCGGCGGCGCGGCGCGCGCCGTCGATGTCGTCGGGCACGTGCAGGCTCCACTCGCGCATCAGCGAGGGGCGCCCGACCAGGACCGCGTGGCCGTCGACGATGCCCTCGACACCGAGGCCGTCGCGGTTCGTGAACCCCTCGACAGCGGGCAGGCCGGCGAGCTCGTCCCGGGCGGCACGGGCGATGGCCTGTGCGATCGGGTGCTCGGAGGCGTCCTCGAGCGCGCCGGCCAGCCGCAGCACCTCGGCCCGGTCGCTGCCCGTGCTCGAGGTGATGTCGATGAGGCTCATCCGGCCGGTGGTGACGGTGCCGGTCTTGTCGAGCACGATCGTGTCGACGCGGCGGGTCGACTCCAGCACCTCGGCGCCCTTGATCAGGATTCCGAGCTGGGCGCCGCGGCCGGTGCCGACCAGCAGCGCCGTCGGTGTGGCGAGGCCGAGCGCGCACGGGCAGGCGATGATCAGCACCGCCACGGCGGCGGTGAACGCGAACGCCGGGCTGGCGCCGCCGGCGAGCCAGAACCCGAGCGTGCCGACGGCGAGCGCGATCACGATCGGGACGAACACGGCGGAGATGCGGTCGGCGAGCCGCTGCACCGGCGCCTTGCCGGTCTGCGCCTCGGTCACCAGACGGGCGATCTGGGCCAGCGCGGTCTCCTCGCCGACCTTCTCCGCGCGCACGATCAGGCGGCCGCCGGCGTTGACTGTGGCACCGGCCACGGCGTCGCCCGGGTGCTTCTCGACCGGCATCGACTCGCCGGTCAGCAGCGACTGGTCGACCGCGGACGATCCCTCCTCGATGATGCCGTCGGTCGCCACCTTCTCGCCCGGACGCACGACGAACCGGTCGCCGACCGTGAGCTGGTCGATGGAGACGCGGCGCTCCGTGCCGTCCGCGTCGAGGATGGCGACGTCCTTCGCGCCGAGCTCGAGCAGCGCCTTCAGGGCTGCGCCCGAGCGGCGCTTGGCGCGGGCCTCGAAGTACCGCCCGGCGAGGATGAAGGTGGTGACGACGGCGGCGACCTCGAGGTAGATCTGGCTGGTGCCGGCGCCGCGACCGATCACCAGCTCGAACGGCATCCGCATCTCCGGGTCGCCGGCGCCGAGGAAGAACAGGGCGACCATCGACCAGCCCCAGGCGGACAGCGTGCCGACGCTGATCAGGGTGTCCATGGTGGCGGCGCCGTGGCGCAGGTTCTGCCACGCGGCGCGGTGGAACGGCCAGCCCGCCCAGAAGACGACCGGCGTCGCGAGCTGGAGCGCGAGCCATTGCCAGCTGTCGAACTGCAGCGCCGGGATCATCGCCATGGCGAGCACCGGCAGCGTCATCAGCGTGCTGGCGATCAGACGCCGGCGGAGCGCCTGCATCGGGTCGGCGGGCACGTCGTCGCGATCCTGTCCCTCGGCCCGGGGCAGACGGGCGGTGTAGCCGACCGCCTTGACCGCGTCCAGCAGCTCCTGCGCCGTGGTCGTGGCCGGGTCGAAGTCGACCGCGGCCTGTTCGGTGGCGTAGTTGACGGTCGCCTGCACGCCGTCGAGCCGGTTCAGCGAGCGCTCGATCCGCGTCGCGCAGGAGGCGCACGTCATGCCCTCGATCGGCAGCTCGAGCCTGTTCGATGTGGTGGTCGTGCTCATGGCGTGACCTCGACGGTGAAGGTGGCGGTGTGGACGGCGCCGCCGACCTGGAACTGCAGGAAGAGGCGGTAGCTGCCGGCGGCGACGAAGTCGGCGGCGAAGGGGACCGCACCGGCCGGCTGGTCGCCGCCGTGCGGGTGGACATGCAGGTAGGCGACGTCGCCCTGGCGGAGCGCGACGAGGTGGCCGCGAGCGCCCAGATACGGCTCGATGGCCGCGACGGGGCGGCCGTCCCGGGAGACGGTGAAGTCGAGATCGGCTTCCTTGCCGGCGCGGAGCGGCTCGTGGTCGAGGGAGACCTCGAAGCCGTCGGTGGAGGCGGTCGGCGCCGGTACCGGGAGCGGCTCAGGGGCGTAGTCGCCGGGGACGGACAGATCGGCGGCGAGCACGTGCTTGGTGTCGTCGATCTCGAAGTCGGCGAACACCCGGTAGACGCCCGCCTGCGGGACGCTGAGCGGCGTCGACCAGGTGCCGTCGGCCGCCTGCGTGGGGTGGAGGTGCTGGTAGCCGGTCAGGTCGCGGCGCGCGACGATCAGGTGCAGACGGCGCTCGGCCTCGACCTGGAAGCCGTCACGCACGACGCGTCCCCGGTGGTCGACGATCCTGAACGAGAGCGTCGCGGGGCGGCCGGGTGCGGCCGTAAACGTGGTCGGCGTGATGGCGTAGTCGCCGTCGTCGACGGCGACGCCCATGGCGCCGCCCGCCATGTCCTTCATGGCCATCTCGCTTTCGGCAGCGGGAGGTTGACCGGGATGCACGCCGGCCCCGAGCGCGGCGGCCGCGCCGAACACGGCGGTGAGCCCGAGGCCGAAGATGCCGAGGCGGGCGGGGACGCCGAGCCTCATGACGCCACCTCGTATCCCTCGGCGGCGACGGCAGCGGCGATCGCGGCGCCGTCGAAGCCCCTGCCGACGACGCGCAGGCGCCCGCCCGCGAGATCGACATCGACCGTCTCGACGCCTGCGACCTGCGCGACGGCCCCGGTGACGGCGATGCGGCAGTGCTCGCAGGTCATGCCGAGGATGGAGTAGGTGTTGTCCTGGATCGTGGGGTGCATGTGAGGCTCCGTGTATACCAGTGGGGGGTATCTTTCGAGTGGAGCCTAGCATACCCCCTACGGGTATGTCTATACTGTCGTCAAGAACCAGCCACGAAGGACGCGATCCATGCCTGACAACACCACCCCGACCCGGGGCTACACGGCCACCAAGGACCAGCTGCTGAACCGTCTGAAGCGGGTCGAGGGGCAGGTCCGGGGCATCGAGCGGATGGTGGAGGAGGACCGCTACTGCATCGACGTGCTGACGCAGATCACGGCGGTTCAGGCAGCCCTCGACAAGGTCGGGCTGGCGCTGCTGGACGAGCACGCCCGGCACTGCGTACTCGGTGCCGCCGAGGACGACCGGGGCGAGAAGACCGCAGAGCTGATGGCCGCCGTCGGCCGGATCATGCGCCGGGGGTAGCAGGCCCGACCTCGTTGTCCCCCGCTGCGTGGAACGGGTGGGGGACGTGCGAGGATGCCGGGGAAGGGAGCTACCTGTGGACTACGCCGCGCTGCACGCCTTGAACGGGTTCGTGACCGCCCATCCGCTGTTGGCCCATGCCGCGACGCTGCTCGCCACGTGGATCGTGCCGCTGGTCGTCGCGGTGACGCTCGTTCCGTGGCTCGCGAGCGGCGTCGGCGTCGACGCCCGCAAGCGCGCGACGGCCGGCGCGCTGGTCGCCGCCGGGATCGCGATGGGCGTGAACCAGGTCGTCATCGCGCTGTGGCAGCGGCCGCGCCCGTACGCGGCGCATCCCGGGAGCATCGTGCCGCTCGCCGGCATCTCCAGCGATCCCTCGTTCCCCTCCGACCATGCGGCGGCGGCGTTCGCGATCGCCGTGGCGGCGTTCCTCGCCTACCGGCGCGCGGGACGGGTGCTGCTCGGGCTGGCGCTGGTGGTCGGCGCGTCACGCCTCCTGGTCGGCGCGCACTACCCGACGGACGTGGTGGCGGGAGCCCTGGTCGGCACCGTCAGCGCCTTCGTGGCGATGCGTCTCGACGCGGTGTGGCTGCCCGTCGTGCGGGCAGTGGCGCGGCTGACCGATCCGATCGCGTCGCGCGCGCGCACCGTCCCCGTCGGCGGCGCGTTCCTGGCGGACGGCGCCTGGCGGAGCCGGGTCGTGCTCGTGGCCGGCCTGGCGGTCGGGGTACGGTTCGCGTTCGCGATGCGCCACGGCCTGCTCGACGAGATGCCGCTCGCGTTGCTCGCCATCTGGGCCGCGTGCGTGGTCGTTGCAGCGCGGTTCGCACGCGGCCGTGCGCCGGCCGCGCCGCGCGTTCTCCACTAGCTCTGGCCGTCGCGGTCCTGGGCTCGGGCGCTGTCGGGGCGCGCTCCGCCAGGAGCGAGCTCGCGGGGCGGCGGGCCGACGATCTCCACACCGTACGCGGCGAGCGCAGAGGCCAGGGCGGCGGGGTCCAGCGCCTGTCCGGCCAGCTCCCGAAACACCGCCTCGGTCCCGTTCGGCCCGAGCACTTGCAGCAGCCGTGCCTCCTCGCTGTCGACGGTGAACGTGTGCGGCACGCCCCGTGGGGCGAGGACGAACGAGCCGGGCACGACCTGCACGTCGCGGCCGTCCAGGTGGAAGGTCATGCGGCCGGCCAGCAGGAAGAAGGCCTCGTCCTCGCGATGGTGGATGTGCAGCGGCGGCTCTCCGCCCGGGCGCTGCACGATCTCCTGGACGCAGAACTGACAGCCGTCGGCAACGGTGACCTTGTCCGTGAAGGTGTGTCCGAGGAAGTCGTACGTCGTGCCCTCGCCCGGGGCGAGGACGCGAGGGGCAGGCGCGGTGTCGGTCATCGACCTTCTCCCATCTAGACAGAATTTCTGATTATCAGAGACTATGTCATCATCAGCGCGTGAGCACCACGTGAACCCGGAAGCTGGTCCGCCGCCGGGAGGAGCCGGACGCGACGACGCGCGCGGAGACGTGGCTCGGGCCTTCCGCGACCTGTACCTGGAGACCGTCGTCGCCGTCTCCGGGGGACTGCGCGACGCCGGCTTCGACGACCTGCGCCCCGCGCACCTGGTCGTCTTCCAGCACATCCGCCGCGAGGGGTCGCGGCTCGTCGACCTGGCTGCAGCGGCACAGATCACCCCACAGTCGATGGGGTACCTCGTCGACGCGCTGGAGCGCCGCGGGTACGTCCGGCGGACGGACGACCCAAGCGACCGGCGCGCCGCCCTGATCTGCCTCACCGACCGCGGCTGGGCGCAGATCGAGGCCGCGCTCGCGACGATCGCGCGCCTCGAGGCCGGCTGGGCCGCGCGCCTCGGCCCGGAACGGGCCGCCGAGCTGAGCCGCGCGCTCGCCGATCTCCTCGCACGATCGTAGGGCGCCGCTCGTCTCGGCGATACTGCGTCCACGGATCGGGCTGCGAGTGGCTGCCCGCGCCCGCATCCGTATCGACGAGGAGGGCTCCGTGTCCGCTACTGATCGTTGCGCCCGGTTCCATGAGCTGCACCGCGAGGGGACGTTCCTGATCCCGAATCCGTGGGACGTCGGCTCGGCCCGACTCCTCGCCTCCCTCGGCTTCGATGCCCTTGCCACGACCAGTGCCGGGCTCGCCTGGAGCCTCGGGAAGGACGACCAGGCGGTGACACGGGACGAGCTCGTCTCGCACGTGCGGCTGCTCGCCGCGGCGGTCGAGGTGCCGCTCGCGGTCGACAGCGAGCGGTGCTATGCCGACACCACGACCGGCGTGGCCGAGACCGTCCGCATGCTCGCGGACGCGGGCGCCGCCGGCTGCTCGATCGAGGATTACGACCCCGCCACCGGCCGGATCGACGAGATCGGGCCGGCGACCGAGCGCGTCGCCGCCGCCGCCACCGCCGCCCGCGAGACCGGGCTGGTCCTGACCGCCCGGGCGGAGAACCACTTCTACGGCGGCACCGACCTCGACGACACGATCGCGCGGTTGCTCGCCTACCGCGCCGCCGGCGCCGACGTGGTGTATGCGCCGCACCTGAAGGACGCGGGCCAGATCCGCACCCTGGTCGACGCGGTGGACGCGCCGGTCAACGTCCTCGCCCTCCGTGGCGGCCCGACCGTCGCCGAGCTGGCCCAGCTCGGCGTGCGCCGGGTCTCGACCGGCGGCTTCCTCGCCCGCGCCGCCTACGGCACGCTCCTCGCCGCGGCGCGCGAGCTGCTCGCCACCGGCACCTCGGAGTACACCCAGACTGGACTCACACCCGCCGACCGGGCTGCGTTCGAGCCACGGAACACCTGACGGCGCGTCCGCCGAACCTCAGCAGCGCGGCGGAGAAGAAAGCACGCGCCAGGCGAGCGGGTCTCGGATACGATCCCCGGAAACTGCCACCGCTTCAGACGAGCGGAGGAGCGAGCGATGCAGCCCGAGGGGTACGACGCCGCAGGTGGTGCCGCCAGGTGGCGCAGGATCGCGAGCACGGCGTACGCACAACGCGCCGCCGACGGCGCCCGTGAAGGCCGAGCAGACGACCGCCGACTCGGTCGCCTCGACGAAGGGAGCGCCTGGTGAGCACCGCGGTCCGGCCGAACATCGTGATGATCGTGGGCGACAACCACGGGCGGGACGCGGTTGGTTGCTACGGCTCAGCAGGCGGCGACTTCGAGACACCGAACATCGACCGGCTCGCAGCGGAG
>JBKJIG010000085.1:0-32158 GCA_046598415.1 Gaiellales bacterium | reverse complement strand
CGGCGACCAGGTGCGCCCGTGCAGGTCGGCCAGCGCGGCGATGCGGCGGTTGCCCGAGACGCCGCCCGTCAGCACGACGTCGGTCTGCAGCACGTCGATGCCGCCGCGCACCACGAGGTCGCGGGCCTCGGCCATCGTCCGCACCATCTCGCCGGCGGCAAGACGTACGTCGGTGCGGCGACGCAACGCCGCGTAGCCGTCGTAGTCCTCGCAGCGCAGCGGCTCCTCGAGCCAGTAGACGCCGAGCGCCTCGAGCTGGTTGGCCACACGGGCGGCGGTGGCGACGTCCCAGCGCGGCGCCCGGTCGCCCGGCATGCGCCAGCCCTGGTTCGCGTCGACCATGATCTCCAGCCGGTCGCCGACGGCGTCGCGCACCCGGGCGATGACCGCCACGTCGTCGCGCCAGTCGGCGTGGTGGAAACGGATCTTGGTCGCGCGCACGCCGGCGTCGGCGAGGGCGACCGCGCGCGTCGCAGACGCGTCGGGATCGGTCAGCTCACCGCCCGAGGCGTACGCGAGGAGATGGTCGGTACGGCCGCCGAGCAGGCGCCACAGCGGCTCGCCGGCGGCCTTGCCGGCGATGTCCCAGCAGGCCACCTCGACCACCCACGGCCGGCCGCCGTGGAAGTCGACCGTCTCGCAGATCTCGCGCACCACCTCGCCCTGCCGCGGGTCGATGCCGGCCAGCAGCCGCGCCAGCAGGGCGCGATCGGGAAGGCCATCGCCGCCTGACGCGTAGCCGGTGATGCCCGCGTCGGTGGTGACCGCGACCAGCGTCGCCTCGACGTACGTACGCGGCACTGGATCCCACGCCGCCCGGAAGGGCGGATCGAGCTCGATCCGGTACGTCCGGGTCTCGACCCCGGTGACCCGGAGCGCGTCAGGCACCGTCGCCGGACAGCCCGCTCGAGAGCTCCTCGCCGACGCCGACCGGCACGGCCGTCTGTAGCACCCGCAGCTCCTCGAGCGGGATGTGGCACCGCATCTCGCGGTTCGCCGCAATTTCGACGATGGGCGGCTCCTCCGACTCGCAGATGCCCGTCGGCAGCCGGCGCGGGCAGCGCGTGTGGAACACGCAGCCCGAGGGCGGGTTGGCGGCGCTGGGGATCTCGCCCGTCAGCTTGATCCGCTCGCGGTCGCCGTCCAGCGACGGGATGGCCGACAGGAGCGCCTCGGTATACGGGTGGTGCGGGGCTGCGAACACCTGCTCCGCCGGCCCGATCTCCATCAGCCGACCCAGGTACAGCACCGCGATGCGGTCGGACAGGTACCGGACGACGCCGAGATCGTGCGAGATGAAGAGGTACGAGGTGCGCTTCTCGCGCTGCAGGTCGGCCAGCAGGTTGAGGATCGCCGCCTGCACCGAGACGTCGAGCGCGCTGGTGGGCTCGTCGCAGACCACCAGGCGCGGGTCGCCGGCGAATGCCCGGGCGATCGCGACGCGCTGCTTGAGACCGCCGGACAGGGCCGACGGGCGCACGCCGAGGTAGCGCTCCTGCAGGCGCACGCTGTCGGTCAGCTCGCGCAGCCGCTCCTCGCGCTTGGCGCCCGACAGACCCGCCAGCCGCGAGAGCGCCCGCCCGACCAGGCGTCGCACCGTGTGCGACCGGTTCAGGGCCGAGTCGGGGTTCTGGAAGACGATCTGCATCGCGCGCACGTCGTTGTCGGATCGCTTGCCAACCCGCGCCGCCAGCACCTCGCCGTCGAGCTCGAGCGAGCCTCCTCCGTCCGGCGCCGTGATACCGAGCACGACGCGCGCGAAGGTCGTCTTGCCCGAGCCGGACTCTCCCACCAGGCCGAGCGTCTCGCCGGGCCACAGCGCCGCCGACACGCCGGCGAGGGCGTGCACGTCGTGCCCCGACTGCTTGAAGGTCTTCGCGACGTCGATCGCGCGCAGGATCGGGGCGCCTTCGTGCGACACCGCGGGCATCACCACGTCGGCCGGCGTGCGCCGCGGCAGATCGGGCGCCTCCTCGTGGTAGTGGCAGCGGCTGCGGCGGCCACCGCCGAGGTCGTATGCGGGTGGCGGGTCGGTGCGGCAGCGGTCGCGGGCGATCGCGCAGCGGTCGACGAACACGCAGCCGGGCAGCTGCGCGCCGGGCGGCGGCAGGAAGCCGGGAATGGTGTCGAGCCGTCCGTGGTCCTTGCGCTGGCCGCGCCGCGGGATGCACCGCAGCAGGCCGACGGTGTACGGGTGGCGCGGGTTGTCGAACACCTCGCGCGCCGTGCCCTCCTCGACCATCGCACCGGCGTAGAGCACGCCCACGCGGTCGCACATCCTGGCGATCACGCCGAGGTTGTGCGAGATGAACAGCACCGCCGTGTTCGTCTCGGCGCGCAGGGTGGCGACGAGATCGAGCACCTCGGCCTCGACGGTGGCGTCGAGCGCGGTCGTGGGCTCGTCGAGCACCAGCAGCTTGGGGTTGGCCGCCAGGGCCATCGCGATCACGACGCGCTGCGCCATGCCGCCGGAAAGCTGGTGCGGGTAGCGCTGCAGCACCGATCCGGGGTCGGCGATCTGCACGCCGCGCAGGGCCGCCTCCGACCGGTCGGAGGCGTCGCTCTTCGACGCGCCGCCGATCTCGAACACCTCGGAGAGCTGCCGGCCGACGCGCAGCGACGGGTTCAGGGCGCGCGTCGGGTCCTGGTAGACCATCGATACGGTGCGCGACCGCAGCTCGCGGAGCTCGTTCTCGGAGAGCCCGACGAGGTCCTTGCCGTCGACGATGATCGAGCCGCCGGAGATGCGGCCGTTCTCGGCCAGGTAGCGCATCGCGGCCATCGCCGCGGTCGACTTGCCGCAGCCCGACTCGCCGACCAGGCCGAAGGACTCGCCGGGCCCGATCGAGAACGAGATGCCGCGCAGCACCTCCCGCCAGGTGCCGCGCACGCGGTACGCGACCTCGAGGTCGCGCACGTCGATGACGGGTGCCTGGCTCAGTTGCGCACCGCCTGCTGGATGCCGTCGGAGACGAGGTTCACGGCGACCACCAGCGAGGCGATCGCGACGGCCGGGAACAGCGACTCCCACCAGTAGCCGGCCGAGATGAAGCGGATGCCGTCGGAGATCTGGAGGCCCCAGTCGGGCGACGGCGGCTGCGGGCCGAAGCTGAGGAAGGACAGCGTGGCGACCGCGAAGATGGCGTAGCCGATCCGGACCGTGAACTCGACCAGGATCGGTGGTAAGACGTTCGGCAGGATCTCCGCGAACAGCACGTACGACGACCGCTCTCCGCGCAGCCGCGCCGCCGCCACGTACTCCAGCTCGCGTTCCGCCAGCACGGCGGCACGGACGGTGCGGGCGATGATCGGCGCGAACACGAAGCCGATCACCATGACCAGCGTGAGGGTCGAGGCGCCGGTGGCAGCCAGCGCGGTGATGGCCACGATCACCAGCGGCAGCGCCAGTACGGCCTCGACGATGCGCGACAGGATATCGTCGACGAAGCCGCGGAAGTAACCCATCGCGAGCCCCAGCGCGGTGCCGATGAGCGTTCCGAGCAGCGTCGCGAGCGGCGCCACCGTGAGGATGTCGCGGGCACCGACGATCACGCGCGAGAAGATGTCGCGGCCGAGCAGGTCGGTGCCGAAGAAGTGGTCGACGCTCGGGCCCTTGTGCTTGCCGATCGGGTTGGTCTTGAACGGGTCGTTCGGCGCGATGTGCGAGCCGATCAACGCGCAGACCGTCCAGACCCCGACGATCACGAGGCCGATCCAGACGGTCTTCGAGCGGAGGATCTGGCGCAGCGTCTCGCGCCGCACCTGCGAGACGGTCTCGCCGACGATCTGCTCGGGCGTCTGGTCCGCGACGGCGACGCTCATTCCGCCGCCCCTCCGAGGCGGATGCGCGGGTTCAAGACGGAGTAGAGGACGTCCGCGGCCAGCGTCGCGACCAGGTACACGACGCCGATCACGAGGACGGTCGACTGCAGCTGCGGGTAGTCCTTGTTGCGCGCGGCGTTCAGGATCAGCTCGCCGATCCCGTTGTAGTTGAACAGCCGCTCGACCACCACGAGGCCGCCGATCAGGTAGCCGACCTGGGTCGCGATCACGGTGATGGTCGGCAGCAGTGCGTTGCGCAGCACGTGCCGCCAGATCACGGTGCGGCGCGGCAGGCCCTTCAGGATCGCCGTGCGCGTGTAGTCGGCGTCGAGCGCCGCCACCGTGCCGGCTCGCGCCATGCGGGCGATGTAGCCGAACAGCACCAGCGTCAGGGCGAGCGCCGGCAGCAGCAGGTACTGGAACTGCCCCAGCAGCGACGTGCCCGGTGGCCAGCGGGCCGACACCGGCAGCACGTTCAGCCACAGCGCGAACACCAGCAGCAGCACGATGCCGCCGACGAACTCGGGCATCACGGCCGCCGACAGGCCGCCGATGGAGATGACCCGGTCGACCGGCTTGCCGGCGTGCATCGCTGCGAACACGCCACCCAGGATGCCGAGCGGGACGACGATGATGAAGGCCAGCAGCGCCAGCTTGAGCGACTGCAGCATGGCAGTTTGGATCAGATCGCCGACTGGCCGCTTGAACGCGAACGACGTCCCGAGGTCGCCGTGGAAGATGTCACCGATCCACGTCGTGTACTGCGTCAGCAGAGGCTGGTCGGCGCCCAGCTCGGCGTTCAGCGTATCCACCGCCTCCTGCGAGGCGAACGGCCCGAGCATCGACCGGCCCGGGTTGCCGGGCAGGATGTGCGTCCCGATGAAGATCAGGATCGACAGGACCCACAGCGTGACGAGTCCGAGGGCGAGGCGGCGGGCGAGAAAGCGGAACAAGAGGGAGGTGCACCGGGCCCGGCGGCGAACGCCGCCGGGCCCGGCTCAGTCCTTTCAGGCGGGGAGACCGGCCTGGTCGACCCACACCTGGCTCATGGCCGTGGTGCGGACGCCGGAGACGCCGGCGCGCGTGGCCGAGAGGAAGTTGTAGAAGTACGAGAAGATGATCGGCGTATCGTCGAGCAGCTTCTGCTGGATGCCGCCGGCGAGCTGCTGCTGCGACTGCAGATCGACCGCAGCGATGTAGTTGGCGACCATCTTGTCGAAGTCGGGGTTCTTGTAGTGGGCCGCGTTCCAGGTGCCGTCGGACAGCAGCGGCGCCGACAGGAACACGTTCGGCACACCGCGATGGCCGTAGTCGACGAGGCTCATGACCGAGTCGAGCCAGTGCGACTTGCCGAATACGGCATCACCGTAGTAGGTGCCGCCGTCCTCGACCGTGAGCTTGATCGTGACGCCGATGGCCTTGGCGGCGTCGACCACGATCTGGGCGTACTCGCCGACTTCCTGGGTCTTGATCGCGACCAGCTCGGTCGAGAACCCGTTCGGCACGCCGGCCTCGGACAGCAGGGCCTTGGCCTTCTCGACGTCCTGGGCCCGCTGCGCGATCGACGTGTCGGTCTGGGCGAACACGGGAGCGAACGGCGAGTCGTTGCCGAGGTCGGACTTGCCCTGGAAGAGGCCGTCCACGATGCCCTGGCGGTCGATCGCGAGGGCGATCGCCTGGCGGACGCGGGGGTCATCGAACGGCTTGGTGTCGGTGCGCATCGACAGCTGGCGATGGGCGGCCGACTGCAGGGCGATGATCGCGAACGCGGGGTCGTCGAGGATCGCCTGGGCGCCGGAGACGGACACCTGCTGGACGACGTCGAGCTGGTTGCCCTGCAGGGCCAGGATCTGGGCTGCCTCGTCGACTGCGAAGGTCACCTCGAGCTTGTCCGGGATCGCCTTGTTGCCCCAGTAGCCGTCGTTGCGGACGAAGGTCGCCGACGAGCCCTCCTGGTACGCCTCCATCTTCCACGGGCCGGTGCCCGGGAACGTCTTCGCGAAGTCGCCGGCGTAGGCGGCCGGCAGGATGATCGCGTTGTAGTTGTCGCTCGAGAGGTAGTACGGGAACGAGCCGTTCGGCGCGTCGAGCTTGAACACCACGGTCGTATCGTCCGAGGCGGTGGCCGAGTCCTTCGAGAGGACCCCGGTGAACGCCGACAGGGCGTTCGACTTGTTGGCCGGGTCGGACAGGCGGTTGATGGAGGCCGCGACGTCCTTGGCCGTCATCGGCGTGCCGTCGTTGAAGGTGACGCCCTGGCGGATCTTGAAGGTCCACTCGCTGGCGTCGGGGTTCGACGTCCACGACTCGGCGAGCCACGGCGTCAGCTGCTTGTTCTCGTCGACGCAGAGGAACTCGCCGGTCAGCGCGAGCACCGCGAGACCGCCGGCGTCGCCGTTCAGGACCGGATCGACCTCGGTCGACGGCGTCGTGATGCCGAGGCGCATCGTGCCGCCCGCGGCCGGTGCCGCCGTCGACGTCGCGCCGCCCGCGGCCGTGCTGCCCGCGGGCGGGGTCGTCGTGGCCGTGTCGTTCGCGCCGCCGCAGGCGGCGATCAGGAACGAGATCATCGGCAGTGACAGGCCCGCCACGGTGCCGCGCTTGATGAACTCGCGCCGGTCGATACGACCGGCGACGTACTCATCGACGATGTGGTTCTCGATGTCGTTCCGGCGGCGCCGAAACGCCCCTGCTCGGCGTTGAAGGTCGCTCATGCCCTTCCCTCCTCAGTGTCTCCACCCTCTCCGGCCGATCCGCAGGCAAGAGGGCATCCTTCGGACAGACCGGAGCCGGGTTTATCCCATGCAACCCATGCCGTGTCAAGCAGTCCGGCTGTGGATGGCATGTTCGTTCCGGCTGTGGAACAATCGACCACATCGAGAACGTCGCTGACATTCACGAGGTAGAGCAGCGTAGCCCGGGAGCGCCCGGCGTACAGGCCGCATTGTCGGTTCTCGAGCTGCTCGCCGCGCGCGGAGCCGTCTCGCTGGCCGATCTCTCGCGCGAGCTGGCGATCGCCAAGAGCACGCTGCACCGCATCTGCGGCGTGCTCGTCGACCGCGGCTGGGTGATCCGCGACAAGACCGGCACGTTCGAGCTCGGCATCCGCGCGCTCGGCATGTCGGCGCGGTCGCCCGAGCTGCCGATCGCGGCGGCGTTCCGCGGGGTGGCGGCATGGCTGCTCACCTGCCACGACGAGACCGTCTGCCTGGCGGTCATGGACGGCGACTACTCGGTGTTCGTCGCCAAGGAGGACACGTCGCAGCCGGTGCGTCTGATGACGACCATCGGATCGCGCACGCCCGCGTTCGCGAGCGCGTCCGGCCGCGTGCACCTGGCGAGCTGGCCGCCCGCTGCCGTGGCGGCCGCGTTCGGCGGCCGGCCGCTGGTGACGCCCGTGGGCCGGCGACTGAACGGCATGGCCGAGCTGGCGGGCATCCTCGCCGACGTGCGGCGGCAGGGATTCGCCGAGAACGACGAGGAGACCGCCTCGGGGCTGTGGGCCGGCTCCGTCCCGGTCGTGAACGGGGTCGGCGTGGTGCTCGCGGCGCTGACCTTCTGCGTCCCGCTGGGCCGCATCTCACCCGAGCGCCGGACCGTGCTGGTGCGCGACCTGCAGATCGCCGGCGACCGGCTCGCCGCCGATGTCGACTGGCTGCCCGCGTGGAACGCGCGGGGGCCGAAGCCATGAGGGTGGCCGTGGTGGGCGCCGGCGTCGTCGGCGTCGCGTGCGCCTACGAGCTCGCGCGCGCGGGCGCCGACGTGGTCGTCCTCGACTCGGGGCACACCGGCGAGGGCGCCTCGAAGGGCAACACGGGCTGGGTGACGCCGAGCTTCGCCTACCCCCTGGCCGCGCCCGGCGTGATCCGGCAGGGGCTGCGCGCCGCGCTCGATCCTGATGGGGCGCTGGTGATGCGCCCCGCCCTTGACGCGTCGTACCTACGGTGGCTGTGGCGCTTCCGCACGCGCTGCACGACGGCCCGGTTCCGCGAGGCGACGATGGCGCTCGCGAGCCTGAACACGCGCACCCTGGAGCTGCTCGACCAGTACGCCGCCGACGGCGTGCGGTTCGAGATGCACGCGGGCGGCCTCGTCGTCGCCGCGCACACCGAGGCGGGGCTCGACGTCTACCGGCAGCTGTTCCGCGAGCTGCGCGACGCCGGCCACGAGGCCGAGCTCGACGAGCTCGACGCCGACGCGCTGGTGGCGACGGAGCCGGCCCTCGACCGCGCCGCCGTCGCCTGCGGCCTGCACTGCCGCGTCGACCGCTTCGTGCGGCCCGAGTCGCTCGTCCACGGCCTCGCCGCGCGCGCAGCCGAACTGGGCGTGCGGCTGCGGGAGGGCGTGGAGGTCGACTCGATCGCGCGCATCGGATCGCAGCTCGTGGCCGGCGGCGAGCGCGTCGACCGCGTGGTGATCGCGACCGGGGTGGGCAGCGTGCCGCTGGCGGCGACCCTCGGCGTGCGGCTGCCGATCCTCGGCGCGAAGGGCTACTCCATCACCGCCACCGGCGCCGGCACGCCGCCGTCCACGGCGCTCTACCTGGCCGAGGCGAAGGTCGGGATCTCGGGATACGACGACGCGGTGCGCATCGCCGGCGTCTTCGAGCTGCCCGGGCGCGACACCGACGTGGAGCCGAAGCGCATCGCCTCGTTCGTCAAGCGCGCGGTCGGCTATCTCGCCGACTGGCGGCCGGACGGCGCGACCATGTCGTCGTGGGCCGGGCTGCGCCCCGCCACGCCCGACGGCCTGCCGCTGATCGGCGAGATCGCGCCCGGCGTCGTCGTGGCGAGCGGCCACGGCATGCTCGGCGTCACGCTGGCGCCGGCAACGGCGGCGCTCGTCGCGCCGCTGGTCCTCGAGGGTCGCTCCGGCCCCGAACTGGCACCGTTCGCCCCACGACGCTAGCGCGTCGCGACGGCGGGCCGTGTCCGGCGGCGCACGGCGCCGACGCGATAGAGGCTCGCCAGGAAGACCACCCCGGCCGCGGCGGAGTAGGCCGCGATGGCGAACGGTGAGCCCGTGTCGCTACCGGAGGCGATGCCGTGCACCAGCGCCGAGACCCAGACCGCGTAGCCGATCCAGTGGAACCGGCGCCACACCTTCTGCGAGATCCACTTGGCCTTGCGGAGCCGGAAGGAGAGCGGCAGCGCGATGCACAACCACAGGGCGATGACGCCGGGGATCAGCGACGGCCGCGCGCCGATGCCGGCCAGCATCGGCAGGTCGACCTTCGCGTAGCTGTCCAGCAGCAGCGCCGTGACGTGCGTCGCGATCGCGACCAGGCCGAGGGACGACAGGAAGCGGTGCGCCGCGACGGCGGGCGCCGCCGGCCGCATCACCCGCGCGGCGATCAGCATGCCCCAGGCGATCACGCACGTGTAGGCGGCGAAGGCGATGAACGCGCTGGCGCGGGCGATCGACCAGAGCAGCATCAGGAGGTGCCGGACGAGGGTGCCGCGGGAGCGGCAGCCGGCGTCGAGCCGCCGCCGGAGGACGAACCGCCGGAGGAGGAACCGCCGGAGGACGAGCCGCCGCCAGAGGACGAACCGCCGCCGGACGCGTAGGTGACCACCGTGCGGACCCGCTTCGAGGCTGCCAGGGCACGGGCGCGATTCGCCTTCTCCTGGCTGCGGACGACACGCTTGGCATCGACGACGACCTTCTTGTAGCGCTTCACGAGCCGCTTGTTCTCGCGCACGACGGCGCGGTTCTGCCTGAGCGCCTCGCGCGACGTTGCGCGCCACTGGGCGACCTCGGCCTGCCACGCGGCCTTCTGCCGGGTCGCGGAGTCAGCGCGGGTGTTCGCCTCGAACGCGAACACCAGGCAGGCGCTCGTGATCAGCGCCAGCACCAGCGTGTAGATCTTCACGGTGCGGATCATCAGTCGTCGCCTCCGTCTGCGTGGTCATCCGCGTGCTCGGTCTCGTGCTGCTTCTCCTGCTGCTTCGCCTTCTGCTTCGGAGGCGCCTTGGCGGCCGTCGTCGTCCGCGCGCGCCGGACGATCACCACATGCCGGATCCTGGGCGGCGGGATGACGGGCTCGGCCGCCGGCTTGGGCAGGGCCGGGAGCTCGGCGGCCGGCGGCACCTCCACGGCGGCAGCGGCGAACGATTGGCGCTCGGTGGCGAGGGCGGCGATGGTGGGATCGCCGGGCCGCGCGGCATCCGCGAAGACCGTCGAGCCCCCGACGAAACCCACGGCGGCGGTGAGGATCCCCGCGGCGATGAATCGAAAGTCCATGCGCGAACTATCGTCCGCTCCACCGCGACCACCGTGAGACCTCCGTGAGAACCCTCTCAGAGAGGGTCAGGCCGGCAGACGGATCACGAACGTGGCGCCGGCGCCGGGCGGCGAGAAGGCCTCGATGGTGCCGTCGTGCGCCTCGATCAGCGACCGGCAGATCGCGAGGCCGAGGCCGCTGCCGCCGGTGTCGCGGCCGCGCGCGGGGTCGGCGCGCGTGAAGCGGTCGAACAGCACCGGCAGCAGGTCGGGCGGAATGCCGGATCCGTCGTCGCTGACGACCACCTCCACGCCGACGTCGATGCGCCGGGCAGCGAGCGCGATGCGCCCGCCCTCCTGCGTGTGGCGCACGGCGTTCGAGATCAGGTTCAGAAGCACGCTGGCGAGCGCCTCGCGATCGGTGTCGAGCACCAGGTCGGGCGGCTCCACGGTGACGGCGAACTCCCGCGGCGCGAGCGCGCCGCCGCGCGCCGCGGCCTCGTGCAGCAACGCGCCGGCCTCGACCGGCCCGCGCACGCCGGCGACGCCGTCCTCCAGTCGCGCGAGGCTTAGCAGCGACGTCACGAGCCGGCTGACGCGGTCGATCTCGGCGACCACCAGCGCGACGACCGCACGCGTCTCCTCGGGCGGCGGGTCGGGGTCGAGGACCAGCACCTCGAGGTGGCCGCGCGCGATCGTCAGCGGCGTGCGCAGCTCGTGCGAGGCGTCGTGGACGAAGCGTCGCTGGGCGGCGTAGGCGGTCTCGAGGCGCCCCAGCATCTCGTCGATCGCGGCGCCCAGCCGGCCGATCTCATCACGTCGTGCGCCGCGCTCGCTGACGCGGGCGTCGGGCTCGCCGGCCGTCACCTCCGCGGCCCGGTCGGCCATCCGCTGCAATGGCCGCAGTGCCCGGTGCGCCGCCAGCCACGCCAGCTCGAGCGTCAGGACCACGCCCGCGACGCCGATCTGCAGCAACGTCCGCAGCAGGCTCTGCATCTCGTCGTCGGCGTCGTCGGTCGGCACCGCGGCGACGGCCAGCAGATCGCCGTGATCGACGCGCGCGACCTCGTAGGTCCGGTTGCCGAGCTCTGCCCGCCCCTCGTGGAGGGCGGCGAGCGCGCCGGCCGTCGGCCGGTTGATCTCGATACCGGCGGGCGAGTCGACGTAGAGCAGCTCGTCGCTGCCGGCCCGGGCGCGCAGATACGGTCCGGCGCCGTCGTCGCCCGACCGCTCGACGGCCAGCTCCAGCGCGGTGACGGCGGCGCGCGCGTCGCTGGTGAGCCGGTCCTCGGCGGCACGGCGCTCGATCAGGAACACCGCAGACATCCCGGCGATCAGCAGGCCGCAGGCCAGCAGCGCCGAGACGGCGGCCAGCCGCACGCGGATCCCCAGGCGGGGGATCACCCGGCCAGGCGGTAGCCCATACCGCGCACCGTCTCGATCACGGACGGGCCCGGATTCGCTCCGTCGAGCTTGGCGCGCAGATATCCGACATAGACGTCGACGATGTTCGACCGCGGCTCGTGTGCGAACCCCCAGACCGCGTCCAGGATCTGCTGCCGCGACAGCACCTGGCCGGGGTGTCGCAGCAGGTAGCCCAGCAGCGCGAACTCGCGCGTCGACAGACTCACCTCCACGCCGTCCATCGTCGCGTGGCGCGTCAGCAGGTCGAGCCGGATCCGGCCGGCCTCGAGGGCGTCGGCGCGCGCCTCGCGCCCGGCGGCCGTGCGCAGGTGCGCGCGCACCCGCGCGGCCAGCTCGGCGAAGGCGAACGGCTTCGCCAGGTAGTCGGTGGCACCCGAGTCCAGGCCGCGCACGCGGTCGGTCACCTCGCCGCGGGCGGTGACCATGATCACCGGCAGGCCTGGATCGATCGCACGGATCGCGCCGAGCACCGCGAAGCCGTCCATGCCCGGCAGCATCACGTCGAGCAGGACGACGTCGGGCTGCTCCACGACGATGCGATCGAGCACGCGATCGCCGCGCGCCTCGACCGAGACGGCGTGTCCCTCGGCGCGCAGGCCCTTCTCGATGAAGGCAGCGATCAGCGCCTCGTCCTCGACCACCAGGATTTGCATCCATCCTTAGAGTAGGAGGCGCCGATGAGACTGCTCTCACCAGCCCTCGGTTAGGCTGGATCGGTGGCCCGCCGTCCCGTCGTCGTCAAGGTCGGCTCGTCGACGATCGTCGACGAGCGCGGCCGCCTGCGCCGGACCCGGCTCGAGGCGATCGCGGCCGACGTCGCTGCCGCCAACATCGCTGGCACTCCGACCTGCCTCGTCTCCTCCGGCGCGATCGCGCTCGGGCTCGGCTCCCTCGACCGCGCGGTGCGGCCACGCCGGGTGGCCGAGCTGCAGGCCGCGGCGGCGGTCGGCCAGGGCATCCTCCAGCGGGCGTGGGAGCGCGCGATCGGTCGGCATGGGACGCGCGCCGCGCAGGTGCTGCTGACGGCGGCCGACGTGCGGCAGCGCACGACCTACGTGAACGCCCGCTCGACGCTCGAGACACTGCTCGCCTGGGACGTCGTCCCGATCGTGAACGAGAACGACTCGACGGCCACCGACGAGATCACGTTCGGCGACAACGACGCCCTCGCCGCCCAGGTCGCCGTGCTCATGCACGGGCGCCTGCTGGTGCTGCTGACCGATCAGGAGGGCCTCTACACGCGCGACCCGCGTCAGGCCGGCGCGGAACTGGTGCGCGAGGTGAACGACCACCGGCTGCTCGACGACCTGGAGGTCGGCGGCTCGATCTCGTCGTGGGGCTCGGGTGGCATGCGCTCGAAGGTGGTGGCAGCCGAGATGGCGAGCGCCGGCGGCGTCCCGGCGGTGATCGCGCACGGCGGCACGCCCGGCGTGGTGGCCGCCGCGATCGCCGGCGAGGCCGTCGGTACGCGGTTCCGCGCCGACGAGCGCGCGGTCTCGTCGTTCAAGCTGTGGATCCGGTACGGCCGCCCGACGGCGGGACGCATCGAGGTCGACCCCGGGGCGCGGAAGGCGCTGGAGCGCGACGGCGGGTCGCTGCTGCCGGTCGGCGTCACCGGCGCGACGGGGCGCTTCACGACCGGCGACGCGGTCGAGATCGCCGACCCGTCCGGCGTGGTGTTCGCGCGCGGCCTGGCCGAGCAGCCGGCGGCCGAGGTGCGCAGGCAGGCGGGCCAGCGGGGCGCCGAACCGGCGGTGCGTCGGGACAACCTCGTGCTGCTGCTGACGCGTACCCCTTAAGAGCGAGGGCGCAAAACCCTTGCATTTATTGCTTTAAACGGATATTCTTGCTCTAGGTGCAACAGGTCACCCCCACTGGCGCCCGTCTGCTCTCCGCTCCGAAGCCGCCGCAGCCCCTGTCGCGGCCGGCGACCGAGGGCATCCGCGATTTCGTCCATGCCGCGCGCACGGCCGGTGTCCGGCCGCTCGATGCGCAGCCCGACATCATCGATGTCGAGGTGCTGTGGGAGGACGGCGAGGAGGCCTACGCCCCGCCGGTCACGTCGCGCGCGGCCCGCTCGGCCTACCGCAACGCACAGGCGCCGCTGCTACTGACCGAGCCCGGCACCGCGATCGCCGCGTACCGCAGCGCCGCCACCACGGCGTCGCTGCCGCACCAGACGATCGACCTCTTCGCCTGAGCCGGCGTCACGAAGCCGCGCGCCCTGCGTGCGTCTTCCATGCGCGGGGTCAGACCCCGTTTCGGCCCCGATTGGGGTCTGACCCCAGAACGCTTCCGCGCGGGAGACGCACGAAGCGCGCGCTTTGGCGCGAAGCAGGCGGTTTGGATGCGGTGCGTGCGGGCCGGGACGCACGCGGTCGTGGGAGGGTGGACGAACGCGGTACGACCGCTAGAAGCGCAGGCGGGAGCGGCGCTCGTGGCGGTCGAGCGCGAGGTCGATGAGGCGCGTCAGCAGTTCGGCGTACGGCAGGCCGCTGGCGGCGAACAGGCTCGCGTAGACGCTCGTCGACGTGAACCCGGGCATCGTGTTGATCTCGTTCAGGACGATCGTGCCGTCGGCCTGCAGGAAGAAGTCGATGCGCGCCAGCCCCGCCAGGTCGCAGGCTGCGAACGCCTCCAGCGACGTGCGCTGGATGCCGGTCGTCTCCTCGGCCGTCAGGCGCGCCGGGATGACGATGTCGGAACCGCCCTCGACGTACTTCGCTTCGAAGTCGTACCACTCGTTGTGCGGCAGGATCTCACCGACCGCGGAGGCGATCGGCGACTCGTTGCCGAGCACGCCGCACTCCACCTCGCGACCCTCGATGAACTGCTCGACGAGCACCTTGTCGTCGTGCCCGAACGCCAGCGCCAGCGCCGTGGCGAGCTCGGCCCGGTCGTGCGCCTTCGAGATGCCGACGCTCGATCCGAGCCGCGCCGGCTTCACGAACAGCGGCAGCGAGAGCGCCGCCTCGATGCGCTCGTGCAGCGCCGGATCGTCGGGATCGTCGCGGTGCGCCAGCACCGTGACCGACGGCGCCGTCGCGATGCCGGCGTCGCGCAGCACGGCCTTGCACACCGACTTGTCCATCGCGAGGGCCGAGCCGAGCACGCCGGCGCCCACGTACGGCACGCCGAGCATCTCGCAGAGGCCCTGGACGGTGCCGTCCTCGCCGAACGGGCCGTGCAGGATCGGCAGCACGACGTCGACGTCGAACGCCGGGCCGGTGGTGGCGGGGACGATCGGGCTGCTCGCGCCGGGCAGCAGCGCCGCGCCGCCGGCTGCGGGCAGCTCCCAGTGGCCCTCGCGGCCGATCTCGATGGTCAGCACGTCGAACCGGTCCGGGTCGAGCGCTGCGACCACCGAGGCCGCGGAGGCGAGCGAGATGTCGTGCTCCGACGACCGTCCGCCGGAGAGGACGGCGACGCGGACGCGCCGCTGCGTCACGGGCCGAGGCGCCCGACGGCGATGGTCACGGTCGACCCCTGCGGCACGTTCGATCCGGCGGGCGGATCGGTCTCCTGGACGATGCCGTCCTGGCTCGGGTCGACGACCAGCACGTCGGCGACGTCGACCGTGAAGCCGCGGTCCTCGAGCGTCTTGCGGGCGTCCTTCTCGGACTGGCCGGCGACGGTCGGCACACGCGCCTGCGGCACGCCGGACGAGACGACGATCGTGACGGTCGAGCCCTTGTCTGCCTTGCGGTTCGCGCCCGGATCCTGCGAGATGACGGTCCCCGTCGCGATGGTCGCGGACGGTGCGTTGTCAACCGAGACCTGGAAGCCCTCGCCCTCGATCTGGCGGCGGGCCTCGCCCTCGGGCAGATTGATCACGTTCGGCACGGTCACCTGCGCGAGCCCGCGCGAGACGGTGATGGTGACCCTCGCGCCCTTGTCGGCCTGCGTGCCCGCGGCCGGATCCTGCGAGATCACCTGCCCGTCGGGCACGGTGTCGGAGCTCTTGCCCTTCTGCGTGACCTTGAAGCCGTCGCCCTTCAGGATCGTCTCGGCGCTGTCGGCCTGTTTACCGACCACGTCGCTGACCGCGATCTGCTCGACGCCGTCGGAGACGGTGAGCGTGACCTCGGAGCCGGGGTCGACGACGCTGCCGGCGGCCGGAGACATCTTGGTGACGGTGTCCTTCGGCTTCGCCGAGAACGCGCGTTCCTGCTTGACGGTGACGCCGTCGGCCGTCAGCTGGGCGACCGCCGCGTCGACGGGGAAGTCGATCACGCTGCGCAGCGTCACCTGCGCGCTCGTGGTCGTCGTATCGGTGCCCGCGGCGTTGTCGCCGAGGTTGAGGAACAGGTACGCGGCGAGGGCCGCGACGGAGGCGAGGAGCACGAGCACGACCACCCACGGCCAGTTGCGGCGCGGTGGCGTCGGCGCCTGCGCCGGCGCGTAGGAGCCCGACGTCGGGGGCGGCGGCGCGACAATCGTCCGGCCGCCCGCGGCGTAGGCGTCGCTGGCCGATAGCGCCGCGGTTGCCTGTGTGACCCCGAGGCCCTTGCGGACGCGGTCGAGGTCCATGCCCATCTCGTCGGCCGAGTGGTACCGGCGCGCCGGATCCTTCGCCATCGCGCGCTGCACGACGGCCTCCAGCTCGGCCGGGATCGCCGGCACGATCTGCCGTGGCGGTACGGGCGTCTCCTGGACGTGTTTCATCGCAATGGCGACGGCCGAGTCGCCCGTGAAGGGCACGCGGCCGGTCAGCATCTCGTACAGCACGACGCCGACGGAGTAGAGGTCGGACTCGGGGCCGACGTGCTGGCCGCGCGCCTGCTCCGGCGACAGGTACTGGGCGGTGCCGACGATCGACCCCGCCTCGGTCATCTCGGAGTCGCCGGCCCGCGCGATGCCGAAGTCGGCGACCTTGACGCGCCCGTCGCGAAGCACCATGACGTTGTGCGGCTTGACGTCGCGGTGGATGATCTCGCGGCGATGGGCGAAGCGCAGCGCGGCGAGGAGCTGCAGCGTGACGTCGATCGCGCGGCGCTCGGGCAGCGGGCCCTCGCGGATGATCACGTCCTTGAGCGTCTCGCCGTCGAGGTACTCCATCGCGATGTAGTACGAGCCCTCGAACTGGCCGCGGTCGTAGATGGCGACGATGTTCGGGTGGTTCAGCCCCGCCGCTGCCCGCGCCTCACGCGCGAACCGCTCGACGAACTGCGCGTCCTCGGAGTACCGGTCGTGGAGGATCTTGATCGCCACGTCGCGGTGCAGGTCGACATCCTCGGCCAGGAAGACGCGCGCCATGCCCCCCGACCCAATGCGGCGGATCATGCGGTACCGGCCATCGAACAGCCGACCTTCGACCGTGGTCTCGTCGTCGGGCTTCATCGAGCTTCCTCTGATTGTTCCACGCGACGTCCTGCAATCATGCGCTTCCCCTCACCGGAGCTCGTTCAGGATGTCGCGGGCGACGGGTGCGGCGACGGATCCGCCGAAGCCCGTGGAGTCCTCGATCACGACGGCGATCGCCACCTTCGGAGACGACACCGGGGCGAATGCGACGAACCAGGCATCGGACAGCGGGCGGCCTGCCGAGTCCTTGCGGCCGGTCTGTGCGGTGCCCGTCTTGCCGGCCACCTGGAGGTCGCCGATCTGCGCCTCGGTGCTCGTGCCCTCGTCGACGACGCGCTGCATGATGCCGGTCAGCGTCGACGCGGTCTGGGGCGACAAGGGGCGGCCGATCTCCGCGGAGTCCGGGGTCGCCACGACCCGGCCCGAAGCGTTCTCGATCTTGTCGACGAGCCGCGGCGCCATCAGCACGCCGTTGTTGGCGATCGCGCCGGTGACCATCGCCATCTGCAGGGGAGAGGCGAGCAGGCCGGCCTGGCCGATCGCGACGCGCGACACGTCGACCTTGCGATCGGGGTCGGCGATCTGGCCGGCGCGCCGGTAGATGCCGCTGGTCGCCATCTGCTCGCGCGGGTAGTCGATCGGGATCGGCGAGAAGAAGTTGAACGCCTGCATCTGCTCGACGAGGCGCGCCTGGCCGAGCTGCTCGCCGATCTGGGCGAAGGTCGTGTTGTAGGAGTGCACGAGGGCGTCGGCGAGGTTGTTCGGATCGGGAGCCGTCTCGCTCGAGGCGTTGCAGAGCTGCGGCCCCTGCGTCTTCACGCACTTGCCGCCCTTGAACTCGGAGCCCGCGTCGAACGTGCCCGACTCGAGCGCCGCCGCCGCGGTCACGATCTTGAACGTCGACCCGGGCGGGTAGAGGCCCTGGGTGGCGCGGTTGAGCAGCGGCGCGCCGTCCTGGTCCAGCACTGACTGGAAGTTCTTGTCGACCAGGTTCGGGTCGTACGTCGGCCACGACGCCATCACCAGGATGCGCCCCGTGGACGGCTCCAGCGCGACGACGGCGCCCTTGCGGCCGCTCGCCTTGAGCGCGCGCATGGCGGTGCGCTGCGCCTTCGCGTTCAGCGACAGGAACACGTTGTTGCCCGTCACCGTCTGGCCCTTGACGGTGTCGAACAGGCGCTCGACACCACCGGCGAGGTCGGTGTTGGCACCGGTCAGGTAGTCGTTGCGGCTGCGCTCGACGCCGGCCCGGCTGGCCTGCACGGACGAGTAGCCGACCACCGCCGCCGTCTCGCCCTTGCGTGGGTACCTGCGGAAGTAAATGGTGCGGCCGTTCGCGCGCGCCGGCGTGTTGGACGCCAGCGTGACGCCGTCCGACGACATGATCTTGCCGCGCTTGATCGACAGCTCGCGGTACACGAGGCGCGGGTTGTCCTGACGCGCCTCGAGCGACGGCGCCGCCCACACCTGCCAGTAGGTGAGCATGCCGATCAGCGCCACGAAGCCCAGCGCGAGCGCGCGGTATAGGCGGGAGATGCGCCCGTTCACCCGCCCGCCCCCTCGCGGTTCACGCGCTCGGACACGCACAGCAGCAGCGCGAGCAGGCCGAAGTTGGCGACCACGGACGAGCCACCGTACGAGACGAAGGGCAGTGTGATGCCGGTCAGCGGCAGCAGCTTCGTGACGCCGCCGACGATGACGAACGCCTGGAAGCCGATCGCGAACGACAGGCCGGCGGCGAGCAGCTTCGTGAACCCGTCATCGGCCATCGAGGCGATCTTCATGCCGCGATAGACCAACGCCAGGTAGACCAGCAGCAGGCCTGCGGCGCCCGCGAGGCCCGTCTCGGAGGCGATCACCGAGAAGATGAAGTCGGTCTGCGCGTCGGGAATCACGGTCTGCTTGCCGACCAGCACGAAGCCGCGGCCGAAGCCGGTGCCGAAGATGCCGCCGTCGGCGATCGAGTACAGCGACTGGACGATCTGGTAGCCGCTCGTCTGCGGCGTCGCCCACGGATCGATCCAGATGTCGATGCGATCGCGCACGTGCGGCGCGGCCAGCACGACGGCGTAGGCGCCGGCGATGAACGCCACGAGGCCACCGCCCACGTACAGCCAGCGCCCCGTCGCGAGGTACAGCATCGCGAGCAGGATCGAGTAGTAGAGCAGCGACGACCCGAAATCGTTGACCGCTACCAGCAGCACCAGTGCGATGCCCCACATCGCGAGCAGCGGCAGCAGGTGGCGCAGCGCCGGCAGGCCCACGCCCAGTACGCGGCGGGAGGGCCGCTCCAGCACCTCGCGGTTCTCGCGCAGGTACCCCGCGATGAACACGACCAGCAGCACCTTCGCGAACTCGCCCGGCTGGATCTGGTAGCCGCCGAGCCGGATCCACAGCTTGGCGCCGTTCACCTCGGTGCCGATCGCCACCGTCGCCAGCAGCAGCAGCACGGCCGCCACGCCGCACGTGTAGCGATAGCTCTCCAGCTTGCGGATGTCGCGGAACGTGAAGACGACGATCGAGAACACGATCAGCCCGACGATGATCCACAGACCCTGGTCGCGCGCCAGCGTGGGGTTGATGCGGTAGATCTCGACCTCGCCGAACGCAGCCAGCAGCGCGACCAGCGGCAGCAGGTACGGGTCGGCCCGCGGCAGCGCGATGCGCAGCACGACGTGCGCAACGCCGTACAGCCCGATGAACAGCGCGGCGTACGACAGCGAGGCGGTCGAGACGGCGTTCTCGCGGGCGATGAAGACGGCGCCGAAGCCCGTCACGACCATCAGGCCGACGACGAGCAGGTTGACGAGCTCGCGGTTGCGTGGGGTATGGAGTCGTGCGATCACGAGTTGCGCCCGTAGTAGGCGGCGGCCGGCAGCCGATCGATGCGGTCCTGAGCGTCGTCGAGCGAGAGGAGCTCGTGGCCGAGGATCGCCGCCCGCTCGGCCGGCGTCAGCGACGAGACCGGAATCGGTGAGCTGCGGATCCTGCGATACAGGCGCAGGTCGCCGACCACGTCGTACGGTACCCCCTGGTAGATCGCGAGCCGCCCATCTGCCTCGGCGCCCACGAAGTGCGCCTCGCGCAGCAGGGCCAGTCCGCCGACGACCAGGGCGGCCGCGACCACGAACGCGGAGAGCACGAAGAGCAACCGGCGCAGGCCACGGCGGCGCTTCGGCTGCGGCTCGTCGGCGAACACCATGTCGGGCAGCAGCGTCGTCTCGGGCGGTAGCTCCGTCGCGGCGACCGGCGGGCCGTCGCCGACGCGGAACAGCAGCGCCGTGATGTTGTCGGTGCCGCCGGCCGCATTGGCGGCGCGCACCAGGCCGCGGGCGGCGTGCGCGAGGGATGGCGCCGAGCCCAGGATCTCGGCGATCTCGGGGTCGCGCACCATGTCGCTGAGGCCGTCGGAGGCCAGCAGGAAGACGTCGTCCTGGACCGCCTCGAGCGTCCACGTGTCGACGGCCAGCGCCGGCTCGGTGCCGACGGTGCGGGTGATGATGTTCTTCTGCGGGTGGCGCTCGGCCTCCTCGGGCGTGAGCGCGCCGCGGCGCAGCAGCTCGCCGACCAGCGAGTGGTCGTCCGACACCTGCTGCAGCACGCCCTCGCGCCACAGGTAGGCGCGGGAGTCGCCGACGTGCCCGAAGGACACCGTCGCGTCGGCGACCAGCGCCGCCGTGATCGTCGTCCCCATGCCGGCCGTGGCGGCGTCGCGCTCGGCCGTGTCGTGGATGCGCGCGTTGGCCTCGGTGATGGTCGTGCGCAGGAGCTCCTCCGGCAGGCCCTTCGTGCCGGCGAGGCCCTCGAACGTGGCGACCGCGAGCGCCGATGCGACCTCGCCGGCGCGTGCGCCGCCCATACCGTCGGCGACCACGAACAGCGGCGGCCGCGCCAGATGGGAGTCCTCGTTCGCCCTGCGCATCTTCCCGGTGTGCGTGGCGGCGGCGAACTCGACGACGCCGAGCGTCATGCGGCGACCTCGTAGATCAGCTCGGTGGCGCCCACGGCGACCACGTCACCCGGCCGCAGCAGGCGTTCGGCGGCGAGCGGCTGGCCGTTCACGTAGGTGCCGTTGGTCGACCCGAGATCCTCGAGATACGGCGAGCCGTCACGTTTGAATACGCGCGCGTGGCGGCCGGACACCGTGCCGTCGGCGGCCAGCGGCACGTCGCTCTCCGCGGCCCGGCCGAACACGACGTCGCCGTCGAGCAGGATGATGGTGCCGACCGGGAACACCGGGCTCGATCGCACCAGCAGGTGGCCAACGGCGCCGGACACGGGCGCCATGTTCGGCGCGTGCGCGATGTCGGGCATCCGGTCGAGGCCGGCGGCGCGCACGGCCTCGGGCGACAAGATGAGGCTCTCGGCGGGCGCCCTGACGTCGCGGACCGACAGGCGCACGACCCGCCAGACGAACAGGTAGAGCAGCACCACGAACGCGATCCGGGCGACGAGGAGCGCCTGCTCGACCATCTTACGTCCGGGTCTGTTCGAACGTCAGCGCGACGGTGCCGATGATGATGTCGTCGCCGGGCTGAACCGCTGCCTCGCGGATCCGCTTGCCGTTCACCGCGCTGCCGTTCGTGGAGTCGAGATCGCGGAGCAGGAACCCGTCGCCGTGGCGGACGAGCTCGGCGTGGCGACGGGAGACGCTCCGGTCGTCGAGCACGATGTCGCAGTCACGCGAGCGGCCGAGCACGACGGCGCGGCGCTCGATCACGTGGCGGCCACCGTCCCAGCTGAGCACGAACTCCTCGTGCACGAGATCGGCCGCCCGGGCCTCGCGCGCCGAGATGAGGGCGGTCTCGCTGGCCGCGGCGGGCTCCTCGTCGCCCGTGTCGTCCAGCCGAATCGGCTCGGCGGCGACCGGCTCGGGCAGCGACACCGGGATCGGTAGCGGCACGACGGGCGGCGGCGGCGGCGCGACGGGCGCCTCGGCCTCGGGGATCTCGACCGGCCGGGCGATCGGCTCGTCGTCGGCCAGGAACTCGGGCGGCAGCACGGGCACGTCGGGCGCCTCGGCGGCGCGGTCGGAGTGCGGCGGCATCTCAGGGAAGCGCGGCTCTTCCTCGGTCGCGACGGCGATGCCGAAGAGGCCGAGCTCGAGCTCGTCGGCCGTCTCGATCACGACCCGGATACGGCCCGGCAGCGAGTAGGCCTGGCGCTTGGCGTGCTGGGTCAGGTAGCCGGCCAGCTCGCTGCGCAGCGACGCCTCGAAGGTGGCGAACTGCTGGCGGTCGGGCGGCGACAGGTAGATGGAGTAGATGTTCGGGACGTAGACCTGCGACACCGAGATGGTGCGGTTCTCGTCCATCTCCTTGGCCAGCTTCCGGGCCAGCTCGACAGGCTGCACGTTCGACTTGAACGTGCGCCCGAAGCCGCCCTCGAAGGTGCGCTCCAACCGGGACTCTATGCGGCGCAGGATCCCCATTTCAGGAGGCTTCGTCCGGTGCGGCCGCTGCTTCCGGGGCCACCGATCGGAGCGCGAGGAGTATAGCCGCCGCTCCGACTCCAGCCGCCATGAGGCCGGCGGGGGCGGGCGACAGGCCGACCAGCGCCGGCGCCAGCACCGTGGCGGCGTAGCCGGCGCCCAGCCACGCGGCACCGAACCAGCGCAGGCGCGCGCCGCTGAAGCGCAGCAGCGGCAGACCGCCGAGGGCGAGCACGCCCCAGGCCAGCGACTGCACGACGACGCCCGTGCCGACGGCGGTGAGCACATCGTCGGTGACGCGGATGACGGACTCCGACCCGGCGATGCGGTCGGCGAGGCCACCAGCGGGCGCGACGCCCGACAGCGGCGACGGAATGCCGGCGAGGCCGCAGACGAGGGTGATGACGAGCGGTCCGGCTGCTCCGGTCACGAACCGGATGTGAGCACGCGGGGCCGTCGCACACGCCACCAGGTAGAGCGGCCACAGCGCGGCGAAGGCCGCCGGCGCCGCCAGCGCGGGCAGCCAGGCGCGGCGCGGCGAGCGGACGGTGACGGCGATCCACACCAGGATCGCCGCGGCAGCTCCCGGCACCAGGCCGAGTGAGAGGTTGCCGACGAGCGGGATTGCGAGCAGCAGTGCTGCGGCCGCAGTGGCGAGCGGCTGGCGCAGCGCCAGCACGCCGAGCGCGATGCCGAGCACCAGCGGGGCGTAGGCCGGGTAGAAGGGCAGGGCGCCGAGCAGGGCCATGGTCGCGACGCCGGTCAGCGCCGCGCCGCCGGCGCGCTCCAGCGCGGCGCGGTGGTCGCCGTCGACGTTCGTCCACGTGGCGCCGACGAACCGCTGGATCAGCGACGGTGCGGCGTCGCCGGGCTCGGGCACGACGCGCAGGCGCGGGCGGCGACGCGGCAGGGCGGCGCGGAGCCAGACCTTGGCGCGGGCCGACTTGCGCAGGCGCTTCTCGCGATCCTCGGCCAACTCCAGTTCGGGCTCGTCCTCGAGCATGCCGCGCTCGAGCGCGCGGGCGCCGTGCAGCAGGGCGTCGCGCAGTTCGGGGGCGGTGGGACGCTTCTTCGGGTCGCGCAGCAGCGCGCGGTCGATGTGGCGCAGCACGACGGACGGCAGGTCGGGCCGGTCGGCGGTCAGCGACAGGGCGGTCGCGGCGTGACGATCCGCGAGTTCCTGCGGCGTCTTCGCGCGGAACGGGTTCGTCCCCGCGAGTGCCTCGTACAGCATCAGCGCGGACGAGAAGATGTCGGCGGCGCCGGTCACGTCGTCGCCCAGGGCCTGCTCGGGCGCCATGTAGGAGAGGGTGCCGAGCAGCCGGTCGTCGACGGTCGCGTCGGGATCGCTGACGAGCGCGATGCCGAAGTCGGTCAGCTTCAGGATGCCGTCGTCGCGCAGCAGCACGTTGCCCGGCTTGATGTCGCGGTGCACGACGCCGCGCTCGTGGGCGTGGGCGAGGGCGTCGCAGACGGCAGCCACGGCGCGCATCACGGCCGCGTCGTCGAGCATGCCCTCACGGAAGGCGCGGGCCAGGTCGTCGCCGCGCACGAGCTCGAAGATGACGTAGATGTAGTCGTCGTCCTCGACGCTCTCGAGCAGCCGCACGATCGCCGGATGGTTCAGGGTCGCGGCGACCCGCATCTCGCGCCGGGCCCGCCGCTGGAGGCGCTCGTCGCGCGGGATCGCCTTCAGTGCGATCGAGTCGCCGCTGGTCTCGTCGACCGCCTCGAAGACGGTGCCGGTACCCCCGATGCCGAGCACGCGGACGATCCGGAACCGTCCTGCGACGACCCCCTCGGGAAAGAGCGCGGGAACTCCGGCCGCCTGGCGCTGCGGCCGCGCCGTCACGCCACAGCCCCGGTGTTTGCAGGGCCGCGTGGTAAGGTGGCGAATCCTTGCGCTAGAGACGGCACGGACACCGTTTCGCGATGCTCCCTTTCTCCTCCTTCTTTGAAGAGCTCGACTTTGGTGAAGAGCCGCCTCCCAAGGAGCGGCGCGGTCCGCGCATGCCTGGACGCGGCGGCGGCGGTCGAGACGACGAAGGGCCCGACGATCCGGGTGACGACGACGGCCCGCGACGCGGCGGCATCGGCGGCGGCGGCATCGAGATGCGCCGGCTCATCCTCGTCGGCGTCGCGATCGTCCTCCTGCTGATCGGCGGCTACTGGTACGTCCAGCGGTGCCAGCGCAGCGAGGAGGTCGACGCGTACAAGAGCTACGTGCGCTCGGCCAACCTCGTCACCGCGCAGGCCAACCGCGTCGCGACCAAGCTCGAGGACAGCTTCCTCAAGCAGGGACAGACCGCGGCCCAGTTCCAGACCGACATGAACGAGATCTCGAAGAACCAGCAGGCGGTCGTGACGGCGGCCGGCGGGCTCAACCCGCCGGGCTCGATGCACGAGCTTCAGGCGCGCCTCCTCGAGGCGCAGCAGCTGCGGCTGAACGGGCTCCAGGGCATGGCCAAGGCACTGCCCGCCGCGTTCCAGGGCGCGAACGGCAACGTCACCGTCGACAAGGCCGGCGTCATCTCGCAGCTGTTCTCGCGGGTGCTGTCGGGTGACGTCGTCTACAGCGACTCCTTCAAGGGACCGGCGGTGAAGCTGCTGGACGACCGGAACGTCTCGGGCGTCGCGCTCGACGACTCGCAGTTCGTCGGCACGAACCTCCTGAGCTTCGTCGACCCGAAGACGATGGCGGCGCGGCTGACGTCGATCGCGGGTGGCGGCCCCGGAACCAGCGAGGTGACGCCCGAGTGCCAGGCCGATCCGACGGCCAAGGGCTGCGCCCCGACGCCCCCGACCACCGGGCTGCACGGCACGTCGATCGAGACGGTCACGATCAGCGGCACGACGCTGAACGCCAACGACGTGACCGAGGTCGCGACCGATCCCAACAACCAGAACTCGATCGTCGTGGCGATCAAGAACGGCGGCGACTTCCAGGAGACGAAGGTCGAGGTGCAGGCCTTCGTCGACTCGGAACAGGTCGGTGATACGGGCACCATCGCGGTGTTCGATTCCGGTACGACGGCCAACGTGACGTTCAAGTTCGAGCCGCTGTTCAACAAGGCGAAGCAGTCGGTGAAGATCCTCGTGAAGCCGGTGGCGGGCGAGGAGAACACCGCGAACAACACGCGCACGTACCAGGTCATCTTCAAGTTCCCGGGATAGCCCGGCGATGACGGGCGAAGAGGCCGGCTACGTCGCGCTCGGAGCGGGCGCCGTCGCCCTGGTGGCGCTGGTGCTGGCGTTGTGGAGCGCGCGCTGGCTGCGTCGCATCCGCCGCGCGCAGCAGGCGCTGGTGGCCGGCGAGAGCGCCGACCTGGTCGAGTTCGCGGTCGGCATGCAGACGCGCATGGAGAAGGTCGAGGAGGTCGTCGGCAAGGCCGTCAACGAGGTCGCGACGCAGCGCAAGCGGCTCGACTCGGCCTACCAGCGCCGGGCGCTGATCCGCTACGACGCGATCAAGGACGTCGGCGGCCGGCAGTCGACGACGATCGCGTTGCTCGACGCGCATGGCTCGGGCATTGTCGTCTCCGCTATCCAGGGCCGCGACTACGCGCGCCTGTACGTGAAGGACGTGGTGGACGGCGCCGCCGGCTCGGTCGAGCTGACGCCGGAGGAGCGCCAGGCGGTCGACCGTGCGATGGCCTAACCGCCGGCCGTTCGGCGTCCGAACGGAGTCGTTCGGCGCCCTATCCACCCTACAGACTGCTTCGCGACGGATGGCGCACGCTCCCTAACGACCGCCACGCGCAACCGAACGAGTCGTTCGATCCGTGCGCCTTCCGTGCGGAAACGTTCCGGGGTCAGACCCCAGAACGGCCGATTTCGGGGTCAGACCCCACTCGGTAGAGGCGCACGGAAAGGCGCGGGAGCGTCACGTCGCGAGGGCGCCGGCGACGGTTAGCGGGTCGCGGAGGCGACGCCGGGTGACCCGAGCAGCGTCCACGTCGAGATTGCCCCGCCGGAGGCCGGCCTGGTGGTGCTCAACTGGCCGGCGCCGCCACGAGCGCCGAGCCGGGTGCTCGTACCCGGGGTCACGCCACCCACCGTAGCAGACACTCCTCGGGCGACCTCAGGTCGCGCCAGGCCCGCCATGGCACGAACAAACGTTCCGGGGGCCAGACCCGGCCCAACACCCGTCTCCCTCATGTCAACGTCACGACCGAGGGAGAAACGCATGCTCACGACCGAGCTCGGACTCGCCGAGTGGACCGTCGCCACCGCCGTCATCGCAGGCGGCATGGCGCTGCTCGCCGTGCTGCTCCGAACGCTGGTCAGCCGCGAGCGCTGAGACAAGCTGCGGCCGGTGAATGTGCGGGGGGAGCGCATCCACCGGCCACGGGTATTCTGGCAGACGTGGATCGTGCTGTGCGACACGTTCGGCTGCTTTCGGAAACGATCGCAGCAGTTACCGCCTCTCTCGATCTCGCTGAGGTCACAGCCAACGTCGCCCGCGCCGTCGCCAGGGCCCTCGAGGCGGATGCGTGCTTCGTCTACGCGTACGACGGGCACGCCGACGAGCTCGTGCTGCAGGCGGTGTACGGCACCCGTCTCGACGCCGCCGCACCGCTGCCTCGGATGCGCCCCGGCGAGGGCCTGACCGGATACGCCGCGCGCGAGCGCGAGCCCGTCGCGATCACCGCCGACGCGCGCACCGACGCGCGCTTCATGGGCTTCCCCGGACTCGACGAGGAGCGCTTCGAGTCGCTGCTCGCCGTGCCGATCCTCGACCGCGCCGAGCGGCTGGCGGGGGCGATGAACGTGCGCACCGCCGAGCCGCGGGAGTGGCACGACGACGAGGTCGAGCTGCTCGAGACGATCGCGTCGCAGGTCGCGCAGGCGATCGAGAACGCGAAGCTCTACGACCGCTCGCGCCGCCGCGTCACGGAGCTCGAGGCGCTGGCACGCATCTCGGAGGCCGTCTCGCAGTCGTTGTACGAGTCGGAGACGCTGGCGGAGATCGTGTCGACCGCCCGCGGCGCCGTGCACGCCGAGACGTGCGCGCTGGTGCTGGTCGCGCCCGACGGCCTGCACGTCGCGCAGCGCGACGGTGCGATCGATCGCGGCGACGACTGGCTCGTCGAGCTGGCCAGCCGCGCGCCCACCGACGAGCAGGGCGCGCTCGCCGTGCCGCTGGTGTGGAAGACGCGCACCATCGGCGCGCTCGTGTGTCTGCGGCCCGGCCGCTTCACGACGGAGGAGCAGACGTTGCTCGGCTCGGTCGCGCACCAGGCGGCGACGGCGGTCGAGTCGGGTCGTGGCGTGATGCGCGAGCTGGTGGCCCAGGAGATCCACCACCGCGTCAAGAACAACCTGCAGACGGTCGCGTCGCTGCTGCGGCTGCGCGCCGGAAGCGGCGACCCGGCGCGCGCCCTGGAGGACTCGGTCGACCGCGTTCTGTCGATCGCCGAAGTGCACGACCTGCTGACCGCGAGCCGCGCCGGCGAGGTCGACCTGTCCGATCTCGTGCGCCGCCTGGCGGTGATGCTCGGCCACGGCCTGGGTGCCGAGCCGGCCGCGGCCGACCTGGATCCGATCGAGGTGCCGGGCGAGACGGCGACGGCGGTCGCGCTGATCTTCTGCGAGCTGTATGCGAACGCCTTGCAGCACGGCGGCGGCGACGTGACCGTCCGCCTGGCCCGCGAGAACGGCGCCATCGAGCTCGCCGTCCGCGACCACGGCCGCGGGCTCCCGGAGCCGTTCGACCCCGGCTCGAGCCTCGGCCTGAAGATCGCCGGCTCGCTGGCCCGAGACGACCTCGGTGGCTCGCTCGATCTGATGCCCGCCGGCCCCGGCACCCGTGCGACCGTCCGGTGGATCGCGCGATGAGGGTGCTGGTCGCCGAGGACGAGACGATCATCCGCATGGATCTCTGCGCGCTGATCGAGCGTGCCGGGCACGAGGTCGTGGGCGAGGCCCGTGATGGCTCGGAGGCCGTCGGCCTGGCCGAGCGCGTCCGGCCCGATCTCGTGGTGATGGACGTGAAGATGCCGCACCTCGACGGCATCGAGGCGGCCCGGCGCATCCTCGCGATGCGGCCCGTGCCGATCGTGATGCTGACGGCGTACGCGTCGCAGGACCTGGTCGACCGGGCGGCCGAGGTGGGCGTCTTCGGCTACCTCGTGAAGCCGTTCCGCGAGGCGGACCTGGTGCCGGCGATCGCGACGGCGCGGGCGCGGTTCATCGAACTGGAGGCGCTGCGAGCCGAGGCCGCTTCCCTGGCCGACGCGCTCGCCACGCGCAAGGTGCTGGAGCGCGCGAAGGGCATCTTGATGGCGCGCGACGGCCTCACCGAGCAGCAGGCGTTCGAGCGGATCCGCAAGGCGAGCCAGATCTCGGGCCGCCCGATGCGGGTGATCGCCGAGGCGCTGCTCGCGACCTTCGGCGACGGCGAGCTCTGACCTACTTGCGGCGGCCGCGGCGGCCGACGATCTTCAGCAGCGCGAGCCCTGCGGCCACACCACCGGCGATCGGCGCGAAGCGTTTCACGGAGGCGACGGCCTCGTCCTTGGTCGCCCGAGCGGCGGTGCTGAACTCGCCGACGGTCGCGACGATGCGCTCGCGGGACGCATCGGCCTCGCGCCGCAGGCGTTCCTTCTCGGCGTCACTCACAACGCATCCTTGATCTCGTCGGGCATCGTCTTCACGGACTCGTACGCCTGGTCGGGGAAGGGTGGCGTGGCGCGCTTGGCGCGGCGCATCGCGAGCCACCCGACGAGACCCGCGAGGGCGAGGAACAGCAGCGTCACGATCAGCGCTCCGAGCCAGATCGGCATGAACTCGCCGAGGCCCCAGATCAGCGTGATCAGCAGGCCGAAGATCGCGAAGAACGCGAACACGCCGGCGATGGCGGCGTAGGCGAGGGCGCGCGCGGCGCTCTTCGCCTTGTCGGTCATCTCGGTCTGGATGAGCTGGATCTCGAGGCGGATCAGCGTCCGCAGCTCTTCCGTCAGACGGGCGACGAGTTCCTGAATTCGATCCATGGCGCCGAACATCTCGGGCGAGTGTAACGGCTCAGACCTCTGCGGACTGCGCCACCGACTCCCACTCGCGATACAGCCACGCGAGCTCCTCCTGCACAACGCGGTGCTTCTCCGCGACGGTGGCGAGCAGTTCGTAGTCGGCGACGATCGCCGGATCGGCGAGCTCGGACTCCAGGCGCGCGATCTCGGCCTCGCGGTCGGCGACGCGGTTCTCGAGGTCGGCGAGCTTGCGCCGCACCCGCTGCGGCGTGCGGTTCGCGGCCGCGGCCGGGGCCTGCTGCGCCTTGACGTCGGGCGCGGCCGCCTTCGGCTGCTTCGTGGGCTTCGGTGGCGGCGGAGGCGACGCCGCGGCCTGGTCCTTCGCTGCCATGAAGTCGTTGTAGTCGCCGATCCGCAGCGTCAGCGCCTGGTCTTCCAGCGCGAGCGTGTGGGTGGCGACGGCGTCGATCAGCGCTCGATCATGCGAGACGAACAGCACCGTGCCGTCGTACGCCTCGATCGCGTCCTCGAGCGCCTCGCGGCTCTCGATGTCGAGGTGGTTGGTGGGCTCGTCGAGCACGAGGAAGTTCGCGCCGCTGGCCACCAGCCGCGCCAGCGACAGTCGGCGACGCTCGCCGCCGGACAGCACCGACACCTTGCGCTCGACGGTCTCGCCGCTGAACAGGAACTTGCCGAGCAGGGTGCGCGCCTGGTTCTGGTTGAGCGGCGTGCCGGCGGTCATCGCCTCGAGCACCGTCGCACTCGACGGCAGCTCCTCCTCGTGCTGCGAGAAGTACGAGGCCGTCACGTTGTGACCCATGCGCACCTTGCCGCCGGCGATGCGGCGGACGCCGAGCAGCGACTCGACCAGCGACGTCTTGCCCGTGCCGTTGGGGCCGATCAGCGCAACGCGCTGGCCGCGCTCGATGGCGAACGTCCCCTGCTTGACGAGCAGCTTGTCGCCGGCCTCGACGCGCGCATCTTCCACCTCGAGCACGTCGCGGCCCGGCCGGACGGTCTTCGGGAAGCCGAACGCGAGCGAGCGCTGCTGGCGCGGCCGGTCGACCAGCTCGATGCGATCGATGCGCTTGGCACGCGACGCCGCCTGCCGCGATCGGGTGCCGGCGCGGAACTTGTCGACGAACCGTTGCAGCCGCTCGAGCTCGGCCTGCTGGCGCTCGAACGCCTCGGCCTGCTGCGCGATCGCGAGCGCCTTCTCCTTGCGATAGGCCGAGTAGCGCCCCTCGAACACCCGCGCGCGCCCGGCCTCGAGCTCGACGACGCCGGTAGCGACGGCCTCCAGGAACCAGCGGTCATGCGACACCAGCACGACTGAGATGTCGAGCGACTGCAGCTCGCGCTCCAGCCACTCGAGCGATACCAGGTCGAGGTGGTTCGTGGGCTCGTCGAGCAGCAGCAGGTCGGGCCGCATCGCCAGCGCGCGGGCCAGCGAGGCGCGCGTCAGCTCACCGCCGGAGAAGGTGCGCAGGTCGCGGTCGTGGTCGGCCTCGTCGAAGCCGAGGCCGCGCAGGATCGACTCCAGCCGCGAGCGCCACGAGTAGCCGCCGGCGTGCTCCAGCTCGGCCTGGGCCGCGGAGTAGGCGCGCATGGTCTCGTCGTCGTGATCGCCGGCCGCCATGCGCTGCTCGAGCGCCGCGAGCCGTTCCTCGGTCTCGTGCAGGTCGGCGAGGCTCTCGCCGACGTACGCCATCAGCGACTTGCCCGAGGTACGGGGCGGCCGCTGATCGTGCAGCGCGATGCGCGCGTTGCGCGGAAACCCGACCTCGCCGCCGTCGAACCCGATCTCGCCGGCGAGGATGCGCAGCAGCGTCGTCTTGCCCGATCCGTTGCGGCCGGTGAGCGCCAGACGCTGCCCCGGCGTGACGCGAAACGACACGTCGGAGAACAGCGCGTCGGCGCCGTAGCTCTTCGCGAGACTGGTGACGTGCAGCGTGGCCACGCTTCGCATCGTACGGTGCGGGCGTGGACCTGCGCCCCATCGACGAGGTGTGCGGCCCGCGCCTCACCGAGGTGCGGTCGTGGATCGCCGAGCGCCGCTATCCGCCGCCGCTGGAGGGCGATCTGGTGCCGCCCGACTATCTCGCGCTGGTGGATGAGGCGGGCGGTATCGCCCAGTTGCGCGCGAGCGTGGAGGGCCGCTACGTGATCGCCGCCGACATGTTCGGCGTGCTCGCCGGCCCGGACGAGCTGGACGATGCGTGGGACGCGTTCCTGGACGGCGACTGGCTGCGGGACCTGGTCACCGCCACGCCGGAGGAGGTCGTGCGCGTCGCCCGCCTGGTGGCCGCGGTGGAGCGGCTGCTCGAGAATCCGCAGCCGGCGGAGTGGCGCTGGGTGAACCGGCTGCGCGCCCGCGCCGACCATCTGCGGGCGCTGACTCGGCCGGGCAGCGAGCCGCACGAGTTCGCCCTCGCAGCGCTCGCGCAGGCTCCGGAGACCTGAGTCAGCCGCCGCGCGCGCGCCGGTCGAAGATCTCCTGCAGGCGGGCCGTGACCGGGCCGGGAGTGCCGTCGCCGATCGGTACGCCGTCGAGCTGCACCAGCGGCACCACCGGCTCGGACGTGGCCGAGACGAACGCCTCGTGGGCGCCGGCGAGGTCGGCCACGGACAGCGAGCGCTCGACGCACTCGACCGCCTCGTCGGTCGCGAAGCGCAGGATCTTGGAGCGCGTCACGCCAGCTAGCGCCCCGTCCGAGAGCGGCGGTGTCACGACCGCGCCGTCGACGATGGCGAACACGTTCGCGGCGAGCGCCTCAGACACGTTGCCGGCGGGCGTCACCCAGATTCCGGTCGCTGCGGCGCGCTCGACGGCGTACCGCAGCCCGACCCGTGAGGTGGCCGTCGAGGACGCCTTCACGCCCGCCGTCGGCCCGGCCGGGTCGCGCCGCCACGGCAGGATCACCGCGGCCAGCCCCTCGTCCCGCTCGCGGCGGCGGTTGGGGACCTGGTCGGCGATCACGAT
>JBKJIG010000047.1:0-16937 GCA_046598415.1 Gaiellales bacterium | reverse complement strand
CGGATTGCGCGACTCGTCCTTGGCCAGCAGCCGCGGCACGCCGGTCGCCTCGCCCGCGGCCGGGATGTCGAGCAGCGGCGTGCGTCCCTCGGCCAGCGACACCCGGGCGCCGATCGGTACCTCCGGCAGCATCGAGGCGTAGCGGAAGATGCCGGGTGCGGACGGGTCGGGCGCATACGGCGATGGCAGCGGCCCGCGCACGACCTCGAGCCGCCCGCCGCACGATGCGCAACGCGGCGCGGCGCCACCTCTGGCAACCCGCTCGCACGCCACGCAGCGGAGCTCGATCGCCACGGACGCGACGCTACCCGGGGCGGCCCGTCCGGTCAAGCGCGGCCCGCGGCCGGGACCAGGTGTGATATCCGATAGGCGTGGCCATTCCGCAGACGAAGAGCCGCTACGCCTACGAGCAGCTACGGGAGCAGATCATCGCCGGCAAGCTCCCGCCCGGCGAACGGCTGCGGCTCCGGGCGCTCGCCGAGTCGCTCGGCCTGTCGGAGATGCCGGTGCGCGAGGCGTTGCGGATGCTGTCCCGCGACGGCCTCGTGGCGTTCGCCGACCACCGCGGAGCGACCGTCACCGAGATCCCGCTCGCGGACGTGCGGGCAACCGTCTCGGCGCGGATGTGGCTCGAGGTGCTCGCCGTGCGCGAGGCGGTGCCGCTGCATGACGCCCCGTCCCTGGCCGTGGTGCGCGGCGCGCTCGCCGCCGGTCGCGCCGCGCGAGACGGCACGGCGTTCAGCGTCGCCAACCGCCAGCTGCACGAGGCCATCGAGGCGCCGGCGCCGGCGGTGCTGCGCGCGATGATCTCCGAGGCGTGGGACCGGGTCTGGCTGGCGCGCCGCGGCTCGTCGCTGTTCCTGCTCCGGCCGGAGCAGATCGAGGTCGCCCACGCCGAGCACGAGACGCTCGTCAAGGCCATCGCCGCCCGTGACGTGGCCGCGGCGGAGCGGGTGATGAAGCGGCACCGCACGTCGAGCCTGCGGGCCTGGTCCGACGTGGCCTAGCGGTTCTCGAACCAGTCGGCGAGGTGGAACGTCGGCGCCGTGTCGATGCAGACGCGGCGCTCGGCCAGGTACTCGTGCACGCCGGCGAGGCCGAGCTCGCGACCGACGCCCGACTCCTTCCAGCCGCCGAACGGCGTCTCCACCTGGCGGACGTAGTGGGTGTTGATCCAGACGTCGCCGAACTCCAGCCGGCGCGCGACGCGCACGGCGCGGCTGATGTCGGACGTCCACACCGACGCCCCGAGGCCGTACCGCACGCCGTTCGCGATGCGCAGGGCGTGCTCCTCGTCGTCGGCGGCGAACAGCGCCACGACCGGACCGAAGATCTCCTCCGTGGCCGTCGTCGACGCCGGGTCGAGGCCGGCGACGACGGTGGGCTGCACGTACAGGCCGTCGACCGTCCCGCCGGTGAGGATCTCGCCGCCGTCGCCCGCGATGCCGTCGAGGAAGCGCCGCACGCGGCCGAGCTGGCGGGCCGAGACGAGCGGGCCGACCAGCGTGGCCTCGTCCAGCGGGTTGCCCACCGGCAGCGATCGGGCGCGCGCCACGAACGCCTCGGCGAACGCGTCGTAGGCGTCGCGCTGGATGATGATGCGCGTCGCCGCGGTACACGACTGGCCGGTGTACAGGAAGGCGCCGTAGGCCAGCGCGTCGACGGCCTTCGTCCGGTCGCAGTCGCCGAACACGAGGCTCGGCGCCTTGCCGCCGCACTCCACCGACACGTTCGCGAGCCGTTTCGAAGCCGCCGCCATGATCACCTTGCCGGTCTCGGTCGAGCCGGTGAATGAGATCTTGTCGACGCCGGGATGCGCGACCAGCGCCGCCCCCGTGGTGTCACCGCGGCCGTGCAACAGGTTGATGACGCCGGGCTCGAGGCCGGGCAGGTCGTCGCACAGCCGCAGGAACTCGGCCGTCGAGGCGGGCGTCTCCTCCGACGACTTGACGACGACGGTACAGCCGGCGGCCAGCGCCGCGCCGAGCTTGCGCACGGTCAGGTCGACCGGGTCGTTCCACGGGATGATCAGCGCCGCCACGCCGAGCGGCTCGGGGATCGTGAGGTCGAGCAGGTGCGCGGGCGAGGCGCCGGTGACGTCGCCCTGCAGCACGCGGGCCGCCCCCGCGAAGAACCGCAGCTTGTCGACGGCGCCGACCAGCTCGCGGACGCGGGAGAGCCGGATCGGCTTGCCCATCTCGCGCGAGATCAGCTGCGCCAGCGGCTCGATGTTCGCCTCGAGGCGGTCGGCGAGCTCGAGCAGCACGGCGGCGCGATCGGCGGCGCGCTGCGCCTTCCAGGCCGGCAGCGCGGCACGAGCCGCCGTGACGGCGCGGTCGACCAGCTCGGCGTCGGCCTCGGGCGAGTGCGCGAGGATCGAGCCGTCGTCGCAGGCGATCACGTCGAACGCCGGCGGGCCGGCGACCCACTCACCGCCGATCAGGTGGCGTACGTCGATCATGCGAGGACCTCCACGATGGTGTCGATGGCGCCGTCCAGCTCGGCCTCGGAGATGACGAGCGGCGGCGAGAGCTTCAGGACGTTTCCGTAGCGCCCGCTGGCGCCGACGATCAGGCCGCGCTCGCGCAGGGCGAGCCGAGCGCTGCGGGCGTGCTCCGTGCCCGGCGTCTCGTGGCCGAGCTCGATGCCGGCGAAGAGGCCGCGGCCGCGCACCTCGCCGACTCGCGCGTTGCCCGCGAGCCCGGCGCGCAGACGCGCGATCGCGCGGTCGCCCAGCACGCGCGAGCGCTCGACCAGCCCCTCGTCGAGCAGCACGTCGATGGCGGCGCAGGCCGCCCGCTCGTTGAGCGCGTTCGTGAGGAAGGTCGAGGTGGTCGCGTCGCTGCTCCACGTGGACATCACGTCGTCGGTGCCCAGCACGGCGGCCAGCGCGAGGCCGCCGCCGATGCCCTTGCCGACGGTCATCAGGTCGGGCGTGACGCCGTCCAGCTGGCTCGCCCACATCGCGCCGGCGCGGCCGAACCCGCACTGGATCTCGTCGAATACCAGCAGCGCGCCGTGCCGGTCGCACAGCTCGCGCAGGCCGGCCAGGAAGCCCGGCGGCGGGATCAGCACGCCGCCGTTTCCCTGGATCGGCTCGATCACGATCGCCGCCACCGGGTCGACGCCGCTGGCCGGATCGGCGAGCGCCTGCTCGACGAGGCCGAGCACCGTCGCGCCGACGTCGGCGCCGTGTGCCCAGGGCGACCGGAACGGGTCGGGGAATGGCAGGAACTGCCCGTCGGCGCGAGCACCGACCGGCTCGCGGTAGGCGTGCTTGCCGGCCAGGCCGACGGCGCCGCCCGACCGGCCCAGGTAGGTGCCCGAGAACGTCAGCACGCCGGTGCGGCCGGTGGCGGCCCGGGCCAGCGCGAGCGCCAGCTCGTTGGCCAGCGAGCCGGTGACAGCGCACAGCACGCGGCTGAGCCCTTCGGGTGCGATCTGCAGCAGTCGCTCGTACAGCTCGGCCCGCACCCGGGAGGGCGCGGCGGACGGGCAGTGCGTGAGCACGCCGGCCTGCTCGCGGATCGCCTCCGTCACGCGCGGGTGGCAGTGGCCGACGTTGGCCACCGCGAAGCCCGCGTACAGGTCGAGGTAGCGGCGGCCGTCCTCGTCCCACAGGTGCGCGCCCTCGGCCCGCGCCCACACCGTCGCGTCGGCGTCGGCGAAGGTGCGCATGCCACCGCCCTCGATGCGCCGGATCCGCTCGCGGACGTCATCGGACGCGCTCGGCGTCACGCGATCAGCACCCCGTCGCGCACCAGATCGCGTCCGTCGACCGTCACGGTCACGTCGAGGACCATACCGTCGAGGTGCAGCGGGCACTCGACCACGCCCCCGTACCCGCCGGCGTTGTCGCCGAGGGCGAAGTGCGCCGTGCCGAGCCGCTTCTTCGTCTCGGTGATGTGCGGCCCGAAGCGCGCCCGCGGGTTCAGCCCGATGCCGAGCTCGGCCAGGTTGGTGGCGCCGGCGACGCCATCGATCAGCCGCCGTAGGCGGTCGGCGTCGGCGCCGCCCTCGACGGCCACGGCCAGGCCCTCGCGCATCGTCCAGACCACCGGTTCCGACAGCTCGCCGAGGTCGGTCATGACGCGCTCGATCACGATCGTGCCCTCGGCCGTGCCCTCCAGCGGCGGCAGCGACACCTCGCCGCCCGGGTAGGCCGACACCTCGCCCGGGTTGCGGCAGATGCCGGTCAGCCAGCCCTTCGGCTCGCGGCCGTCGATGCGCAGGGTCACGTCGGTACCGGCGTGCGACGTGACGCGCACCTCGCCGGCGCCGCGCAGCCGCGTGGCGACGCGCTCGGCGACGGTGCGGATCTGCTCGAAGTCGGCCGTCATCGCGCCGTGCGTCCACGCGTCGACGCGGTGCGGGGCGTTGAAGCAGCCGCGTGTGCCGCCGGCCTGGGCGCGGCCCTTCGCCTCGGTGTGGTACAGCGATCGCGACAGCGAGCAGAGGGTGACCGTCGATGCGGCCATCGCAGCCGCCACGACCGCGGGCGGCTCCTCGCCGCTCGACCGCCGCGGACTGATCGTGACGCTCGTCGTGTCGCAGCCGGTGTCGCGGGCCGCCGTCTCGAGCGCGTGCAGGATGGCCGGGTCGGTGTCGTCGTCGCCGACCAGCAGGAACCGGTCGTCGGCGGCGACGCCCAGATATCGTTGCACCACGTTCCGGGCGACCTGCTGCAGTGGCGTGTCTGTCTCGGTCACAGTGCGATATCATATCAAATCGATGGTACCCGTCCACCTCTCTGCCGCCGCCCGCGAACTGCGCGATGGCTCGCCGGCGACCGGGTCGAGCTTCCGGCTGCACCGTCCTCGCGGCGCGCTCTGCGGCGAGGGCTGGTGTGGCTGGTGCGACGGTGCCTGCACGTCGTCCGAGGCGCGCCCGAACGATCGCCTGCGACCGCTCGGGCGCCTCGTGGAGCGCCAGCCGCCGTGGTTCTGGGAGCGCCGCTTCCGGCACCCCGCGCAGGCCCGGCGCCTGTACCTCGAGGTGCTGCGCCGCGCCTCGTCGGCCACCGCGCTGCCGTCGGCCCCGCCCCCGAATCCGCCGCGGCGGCTGCGCGTCGAGGAGCACGCGACGGTAACCGTCGGCGGTGGCCTGGCGGCGGCGGGCCGCGTCGTCGACCAGCGCGCGGGGGAGACGGCGCTCGGCATCTACGGCGATCGCACGCTCGGCGTCGCCGGCGCGGACGGGCCGGTCGAGATCCGGTTCGAGCGCCTCGTGCTGCAGACCGGCAGCTGGGAGCGCCTGCCGCCGGTGCGCGGCAACGACCTGCCGGGCATCGTCGGCCCGGTGATGGCGGCCCACCTGCCCGCGGGTGCGCGCGTCGCGGTATGGGGCGCCGGCCCGGCGCCCGAGCACGTGGAGGTGGTGTGGCGCGGCGACCGCGCCCCCGATCGCATCGCCGGCCGTAGCCGCGTCGTGGGCATCGTCGACGACGGCAGCGAGATCGCGTGCGACGCCTTCCTGACGACCGTGCGGCAGCCCGCGATCGAGCTCGCCGTGCAGGCCGGCGCCGCGGTGCGGCTCACCGGCGGCGAGCTGCCCGTGCTGGTCGTGACGACGACGCCGGACTGGCTCGAGCTGCGCGGCTCCTGCGCCGCCCAATCATCGGGCGTGCCGGACTCCCCGGTCGCGGACGAGGCCTTCGCGTGCCCGTGCGAGGACGTGCGCGTCCGCGATGTGCGGCGCGCGATCGCCGACGGCTTCGACCAGCCCGAGCTCGTGAAGCGCCGCACCGGCGCCCTCACCGGGCACTGCCAGGGCCGCCTCTGCAGCGCCACGATCCTCGGTCTGCTGCGCGCCGCCGGCTGCGATCATGCCCCGACCACCACCCGGCCGCCGGCGCTGACGGTCACCCTCTCCCAGCTCGCGGCCGATGGCTGACGTCGCCGTCGTCGGCGCCGGCGTCGCCGGCCTCTGCCTCGCCGCGGAGCTCGCCGGGCACGGCCTCGCGGTGACCGTCGTCGACCGCCGCTACCCGGGCGCCGGCAACACGACGCGCAACGTCGGCCGCGTGCGCCGCGTGCAGCTGACGCCGGAGCTGACCGCGCTCGCCGTCCAGGCCCACGACAAGTGGCACCGGCTGGAGCGACTCACCGGCGGCCGCAACGCGCTGGTGTACCCGACGCGCTACGCGTGGGTGCTCTACGACGACGACGAGCGCGACCGGCTGTCGACCCTCGAACCGATGTGGCGCGACCACGGCGCGCGCGCCGGCATCGTCGACGGCGCCGCGGCGCTGCGGGCCGTGCCGGTGCTCGCGGGCGGTGAGCGCCCCGTCGGCGCGGTGCTGGGCGAGGCTGCGATCGTGCACCACGACGCCGCGCTGTTCGGCCTGTTGCAGGCGTGCCGCGACGCCGGCGTCGAGCTGCGCACGGGCGTCCGCGCCACCGGTATCGAGCTGACCGCCGGCCGGGTTGCCGGTCTCGAGACGGACGGCGGGACGATCCCGGCTGCGACCGTCGTCAACGCCGCCGGTGCCGAGGCGACCGCTGTCGCCGCGACGTTCGGCGTCGAGTTGCAGATGACGCCGGTGCGCCGCGAGGCCCTGGTGTGCCAGCCGTCGCGGCCGTTCATGACGCCGGCCGTGACGTTCTACCGTCCGCAGGAGGGCTGGTTCAACCAGACGCTGCGGGGCGAGCTGGTCGCCGGATCGATCGACCCGGCGGAGCCCGAGGGCTTCCGCGAGGATTCGACCTTCCGCTTCCTGCCCCGCACCGCGGCGCTGCTGCTGCGCAAGGCGCCGCGGCTCGGCGGCCTGCACGTGATCCGGCAGTGGGCGGGCGCGTACGAGCTGACGCCCGATCGCGCGCCGCTGATCGGCGGCCACGCCGAGGTGCCGGGCCTGTACACGCTCGGCGGCTGGAGCGGCCGCGGCCTGCTGCTCGCCCCGATCGCGGCCGAGCTGGCCGCGCGCGAGATCGCCGGCCACGGCCGCGACGCGCTGCTCGCACCCTTCCACCCGGACCGGTTCGCCGGGGCGGGACCCGCGCACGACACCGGCGGCGACTACTACGCTCGTTATCTCGAACCACGGAGGACCTCTTGAGCGCACCCGTGATCATCGTCGGCGGTGGCATCGTCGGCTGCTCGACCGCGTACTTCCTCGCCCGCGAGGGCATACCGGTGGTCCTGCTCGAGCAGCACGAGGTGGCGTGGGGCGCGTCGGGCCGCAACCCCGGCTTCGTCTGGCTCCACTGCCGCAATCCCGGGTTCGCGCTCGACATCTCGCTCGCCGCCCGCAAGCTCTACCCGCAGCTGGTCGAGGAGCTGCCGCTGCCCTTCGAATTCCGCGAGTCGGGCGGGCTGATCTTCTACCTGACGCCCGACCAGGGCGACGTCGTCGAGGAGTTCGTCGCCGCGCGCCGCCGCGACGGGCTGCCGATGGAGATGATCGAGGGCGCCGACGTGCGCCGGCTGGTGCCGCCGATCCGCGAGGACGTCCTGGGTGCGAGCTACTGCCCCGCCGACGCCCACATCAACACGCCGCTGTTCGTGCGGTCGCTGGCCGAGGGCGCGCGGCGCCATGGCGCCGACATCCGCGAGGGCGTCACGGTCACGACGCTGGCCCGCGACGGCGACCGAGTGGTCGGCGTCGACACCGACGCCGGCCGCATCGAAGGCTCGGCGGTGGTGGTGGCCGCGGGCGCCTGGACGCGTCGTCTGCTGCGGGCGAACGGGCTCGACGCCCCGATCGGGGCCGAGCGTCTCGGCGTGATCGGCACGCGGCCGATGGACATGCGCATCGAGCCGGTCGTCTACGGACCGCTCGCCGCGAAGCAGTACACGCTGTTCCGCGACCTCGCCTCCTACGACGACGCGCACTTCACGTCGCCGTACGAGGAGGGCGGCGTCGAGATGCTCGAGCTCGTCGCCCAGCGGGCCACCGGCGAGGTGCTGCTCGGCTGCCCGATGGACTACCCGTCCGAACTCGACGACGCCCCGACGCTCGAGGGCCTGCTGGCGACGGCGCGCGCCATCGCCGAGGACTTCCCCGGCCTGCGCGGCGCGCCGATCGACCGCGTCTGGGCCGGCCTGCTGCCGTACACGCCCGACACGCTGCCGATCATCGACGAGCCCGCGCCGGGGCTGTTCGTCGCCTCCGGCCACGTGTTCGGCAACGCCGCCGGGCCGATGACCGGCGTGCTGCTGTCGCAGCTGATCCGCGGGCTGACGCCCGAGATCGACCTCACCGAGGTGCGGCTCGATCGCGGACTCGACCTGCCGGACGGCTCCGTGGCGCGCTGGTGAGGAGCAGCGCTACCGGCGAGTGACCACGGCCGCTGCGCCGGGATCGGTGAACGGCGATGCGACGCCGGGGTGCAGCAGCGCGGCCAGCAGGGCGACGCCCTCGACCACGCGCGGGCCGGGCCGTGACAGGTAGGCGTTCGCGTCGACGGCGAAGATGCGGCCCGTGGCGGCGGCCGGCGTGCCCGCCAGCGCCTCGAGCACGTCATCGGCTGCGGCGCGCTCCACGACCTCTTCGGTGCGGAACCCGCACGGCGCCAGCACGACCACCTCGGGCGCGGCTGCCCGGACGGCCTCCCACGTGGTGCGGAACGAGGGTGCCGACGGCCGGCCCAGCGCCTCGCGGCCGCCGGCGAGCGCGACCTGCTCGGGCACCCAGTGGCCGGCCGCGAATGGCGGGTCGAGCCACTCCACCACGACCGTGACGGGACGGTCGCGGACGTGGCGCACGGGCGCGGCGGCCTCGTCCAGCCTCGCCTGCAGCTCGCGGGCGAGGTCGTCGCCGGCGGCGTCCACGCCGGTCGCCCTTGCGACGGTGCGCACGCTCTCGACGATGCCTGCGAGGCCGGCCGGCTCGAGCTCGAGGACCGCCGGCGCGGGGCGGTCGCGGGCGACGAGGGCCCGCACGGTGCCGCCCGAGACGGCGCAGACCGTGCACAGCGACTGCGTCACGATCAGGTCGGGCGCGAGCGCGGCGAGCACGGCCTCGTCGATGCCGTACAGCTCCTCGCCCGACTCGATGGCGCGGGCCACGTCGCGGTCGATCGACCCGGAGTCGAGCGCGGCCGAGTCGATGCGTGCCATCGAGACCGCCGGCAGCGCGTCCACGTCGGCCGGCCAGTCGCACTCGTGGCTGCGACCGACGAGCGACGGGCGCAGGCCGAGCGCGCAGACGATCTCGGTCGCCGAGGGCAGCAGCGAGACGATGCGCATGCGGCCACCGTACCGCAGCGGAGAGCGGCGGTTGCTGCCTCGGCCTGTGGCCCGCCGGTCTACATGCTCCGGACCCGCCGCGCGGCGAGGTCGGCGTCGCCTCCGGCCTGCTCGACGATGCGTTCGAGGCCGCTCCGCAGGGCTCGTGCGGGAGCGGCGCCGAGATCGGACGCGAGGCGTGCCTCGAAGCGCGTGCCGATCTCGATGGCCGCGTCGACCATCGCGTCGCCACGCCCGGTCAGCGACAGCAGCCGGGCACGGCCGTCGCTCGGGTCGGGCAGCTGCTCGACCAGACCGGCGGCCCGCATGTCCTCGACCACCCGCGCGACGGCCTGCTTCGTGATGCCGAGATCGCGGGCCAGCGCGCTCAACCTCACCCGGCGGCCGCGCAGGCCCCGCAGGACGGGGCCGAACGCCGACCGCGCCGGGGTGAAGTCCCGTGCGTCGAGCTGCTCGTGCAGGTGCGTGACGTAGCACCGGAAGGCAAGGGCGAACAGGAGCCCGAAGTCGGCGTCGGAGGAGTGGTCGCTTGACATGTCGTCAATCATAGGTGACGATAGTAGTCAGTTAGTGCTGACGATCTTCCGAGGAGTGACCGATGCCCGTACTGCGTGCCCACGAGCGCGCCACCCATGAGCTGCCCGGCGCCCGCTTCACGACGCTCGCCAGCCCGCGGCTCGGTACGTTCGAGACCAGCGTCTGGATGCTCGAGCTCGATCCTGGCGCCGAGCCCGTCCCGCACGCCGTGACGCGCGAAGAGGTGTTCGTTGCGCTCGAGGGTGAGGCCACCGCGACGCTCGACGGCGTCGTCCATACCGTGCGAGCGGGTGAGACCCTCGCGCTGCCGCCGGACGTGCAGTTCACGCTCGCCGCGACGGGCCCGAAGGCGTTTCGGGCGCTCGTTTGCCTACCGGTCGGCGGCCAGGCCGTGATCGCCGGCGGCGAGCCGTTCACGCCGCCCTGGGCCGAGTAACGCCCGATACGCTCCCCGCATGGATCCGATCAACATCGCCACCCCCGAGTTCACCTACGACGAGACCGACCCCGCCGGCTACCACTCCGGCAGGATGCGGCTCGGGCCGCTGGTCGGAGGATCGGCGGCTGGCGCCAGCGTGTACGAGCTGCCGCCGGGGCAGGGGCTCTGCCCGTACCACTACGAGTACGGCGACGAGGAGTGGCTGTTGGTGCTCCAGGGCTCGCCGACGGTTCGCCTGCCCGAGGGTGAGCGCGTGCTGCGGCCCTGGGACGTTCTCTGCTTCCCGCCCGGCCCCACCGGTGCGCACAAGGTCTCGAACGCCACCGCCGAGACCGTGCGCGTCCTGCTGTTCTCGACCGTCAACACGCCGGCGGCCAGCGTGTACCCGGATAGCGGCAAGATCGGCATCTGGACCGGCAACCGTGCCGACGACACGCTCGTGCTGAAGTCGAGTGCGGTCTCCTACTTCGAGGGCGAGCCGACCGGATAGCGCGCTGCCCTGGCGAAGGAGTGATCGTCAGGCCGGCAGGCGGCGCATGGTCGGCCGACGGCGCCTCACTCAGGCGTCGCGCGCGGCGAGGTCGCGGTACGCGAACTTGTGCACCTGCATCTCGAGCATGGTCTCGGTCTCGAGCACGCCGGGCAGCGCCCGCAGCCGTGAGACGATGCTCCAGAGCATGTCGTTGTCGGCGCAGATCACCTGCAGGTAGACGTCCGCGCGGCCGAGCAGGCTCGACACGTACGTCGTCTCGGGCCAGGCCGTCGCGGCGTCGACCACGCGTGTCTGGTGCTGCGCCTCGACGCGCGCGAACACCAGGGCCAGCACGCGCTGGCCGAGCTGCGAGGGGTCGACGAAGGCCAGAAACCGCAGCGCGCCGGCGGCCTCCAGCCGCCGCACCCGGGTGCGCACCGTCCCCTCCGACACGCCGATCTCGCGCGCGATGTCGCGGAACGAGCGGCGCCCGTCGTCCTGCAACGCCTCCAGGATGCGTTCGTCGGTCAGATCGAACGGTGGCTGCGACATTCGCAGAGGATAGTCCGCTCAGCTACGCATTGCGTAGCAATGCGGCTTCGCGTTTGCGCGTCGCAAGGCCATCATGGCGGGTAACGAACCGCGGGGAGCATTCATGGCGGACATGCTGGGACCGGTTTCCACCTGGGAGGATCGCGGCGTCGAGCGATCCGGCACGCTGCCGAGCGACTGGTACACGTCGCCGGCCCTCCACGACCTCGAGCAGCGGACGCTGTTTCGCGAGGTGTGGCACTGCGTCGGCCGCATCGATCAGGTGGCCGAGCCGGGCCAGTACTTCACCTGCGAGGTGGCCGAGGAGCAGGTCGTCGTCTCCCGGGGCCGCGACGGCGAGCTGCGCGCGATGTCGAACGTCTGCCTGCACCGAGGCGGCCCGGTCGCCGTCGGCTGCGGTCAGCGCAAGGCGTTCCAGTGCCCGTACCACGGCTGGACGTTCGAGCTCGACGGGCGCGTCCGCCGCACGCAGGGCATGGACGGCACGTGCGACTTCGAGCCCTCGTCCATGCGTCTGCCGCAGTTCCAGGTCGGTACGTGGGGCCCGACGGTCTGGGTCGCGCTCGAGCCCACGGTGTCGCTCGACACCTGGCTGGCCGACGTCACGCCGCGGCTCGCGAACTACCGCACGGACGAGATGCGCTTCGCCGGCGGCCGGCGCTGGGAGATCGGCTGCAACTGGAAGCTCTACGTCGACAACTACATGGAGGGCTACCACATCCCCTTCATCCACCCGGGCCTCGCCCAGAGCCTCAGCCCGACGGTCTACACCTACCGCCTCGGCGAGTACTCGAACGAGCAGTACGGCGGCGAGCCGCACCCGCGCGGCCCCGGCTCACGCGTGGCCGGCATCCTCGGCGGCACGCAGGAGCTGCGGGCGCTGAAGCCGCCGCTGGACGGCCTCGACGAGGCAGAGAGCACGGGCTACTACTTCTACTGGGTCTTCCCGCTCACGACCATCAACTTCACGCCGGACGGCATCCTCATCTTCACCGTCCGGCCGCTCGGGCCGGAACGCACCGAGTCGAAGTTCACGTGGTGGTTCCCGGAGGCACGGTCGTTCCAGGACCGGCTGCTGCAGGCCGCGCTGGTCAACTTCGGCCACCTCGTGAACACCGAGGACTACGAGATCTGCGAGCAGGCCCAGCGCGGCATGCGGTCGCAGGTCTACCACCAGGGCCGCTATGCCGCGGAGCAGGAGATGTGCCTGCACCACTTCCACCGGCTGCTCGTCGCGGCGATGCGACCGCACCTGGAGAGCTGGGACGCGAACGGCGGTCGTGTGCGGCTGAACCCCAACGGCAACGGCCGCCTGCCGCAGGAGGCCGCACGATGAGCGCGTGGGCGAGCGCCGCGGAGCTGCGCGACGACATCACCGCCTGCCTGGAACGGTTCGCCGCATCGCCCGAGGGCGCTGCTGCGGCGACCGTCGCGCAGGGGCTTGGCGACGGCCTGCAGGTCGAGCTCGCGTTCCACGACCCGGACCTGGTGCTGTCGCTCGACGTGGCGAGCGGCACGGTCGCCGAAGGCCCCGCCGCCGACGCCGTGGTGCGCGTGCTGCTGCCGGCGGCCGACATGCACGACCTGCTGCTCGAGCGTCTCGGCCCGGTCGAGATCTCGCGCCTCGTCGAGGAGGAGCGGCTGCACCTGACCGGGTCGCCGCCCGCGCTCTGCGCGGCGGTGCTGCTCTGCGCGCAGCTGCAGCCGCACTACGAGGCGAGCCTGCGCGAGCGCGGCCGCGACCACCTGCTCGACACGCCGGCTCCCGAGACCGGGGTGGTGTGGGAGAGCGCCACGAAGCCGCCCCCGGTGTTCGGCGTCCGCCGACCGTGGCAGCCGCCGAAGGGCGTCCGCGCCGGAGCCTGACCTCAGGGCGCGGCGGCGAACGCCGTCAGCAGCTCGATCGGGACGATGTCCGTGACGCGCTCGTGCGTCGCGCCGAGCACGACCGGCGGCGCGACGCCGGCCCGGTGCGCCTCCAGCCAGCGAGCCGCGCAGATGCACCACCGGTCGCCCGGCACGATGCCCGGGAAGCCCCAGTCGGGCCGGGGCGTCGACAGGTCGTTGCCAGCCATCGCGCTGAACTCCAGAAAGGCAGGCGTCGTCACGACGCAGACCGTGTGGCTGCCGACGTCCTCCGGGCCGGTGCCGCAGCAGCCGTCGCGGTAGAAGCCGGTGACCGGGTCGTTGGAGCACGGCAGCAGCTCGCCGCCGACGACGTTCACGTCGGCGTCACGACTCATGCGTTTCCTGCGGCCGGCGGGGCATCGCGCCACCCTAGCGCGCGGCGTCGACGATCGGGACCGGTATCGTCGCGGCCATGCCGAGGATCGAGGACTACGCCCTGATCGGTGATCTGCAGACCGCAGCGCTCGTGCACCGCGAGGGGTCGATCGACTGGTGCTGCTTCCCGCGCTTCGACTCCGGCGCCTGCTTCGCGGCCCTGCTGGGCGAGTCGAACCACGGCCGGTGGCAGCTCGCCCCGACCGCCATCACCGCGACCACGCGCCGGTACCGTCACGACACGCTGGTGCTTGAGACCGTGCACGAGACGGCTGATGGCTCGGTGCGCGTGATCGACTTCATGCCGCCGCGGGGCGAGGAGCCCGACCTGGTGCGCATCGTCGAGGGCCTCGACGGCGAGGTGCAGATGCGGTCGGAGCTCGTGATCCGGTTCGACTACGGCAACATCGTGCCGTGGGTGCGCCGGGCAGAGGGGGCGCTGATCGCCGTCGCCGGCCCCGACGCGCTCTGCTTCCGGACGCCGGTCGAGGTGCGCGGGCAGGATCTGACGAGCGTCTCGGAGTTCACCCTCCGGCCCGGCGAGCGCATCCCGTTCGTCCTCACCTGGTTCCCGTCCCACCTGCCGGTGCCGCCCGCGATCGACGCGGAGCAGGCGCTCACCAGCGCCGAGGGGTACTGGCTCGACTGGGCCGAGGAGTGCAGCCACCACGGCGACTACCACGACGAGATCCACCAGTCGCTCCTCGTGCTGAAGGCCCTCACCTACGACCCTACGGGCGGCATCGTGGCCGCGCCGACCACGTCGCTGCCGGAGCACATCGGCGGCCCGCGCAACTGGGACTACCGGTTCTGCTGGCTGCGCGATGCGACGTTGACGCTGGTGGCGATGCTGAACGCCGGCTACGTGGACGAGGCACGGGCCTGGCGCAGCTGGCTGCTGCGCGCGGTCGCCGGCGACCCGGCCGACCTGCAGATCATGTACGGCATCGGCGGCGAGCGGCGGCTGGACGAGCGTGTTCTCGAGTGGCTGCCCGGCTTCGAGGAGTCGGCGCCGGTGCGCGTCGGCAACGCGGCCTCGACGCAGCTGCAGCTCGACGTGTACGGCGAGGTGCTGGACGCCGCCTACGAGACGCTCGTGCGCGGTGTCGACAACGACGACATGGCGTGGTCGCTGACCCGCGTGCTGCTGACGTGGCTCGAGGAAGGCTGGCGCCAGAAGGACGCCGGCATCTGGGAGGTGCGCGGCCCGGCGCGACACTTCACGCACTCGAAGGTGATGTCGTGGGTGGCGTTCGACCGCGCGGTGCGCATGCACGTGGAGTTCGACGCCGCCGGTCCGGTCGAACGGTGGCGCGAGCTCTGCAGCGAGATCCACGCCGAGGTGCTGGCGCACGGCTGGAGCGACGCCAAGCAGTCGTTCACGCAGTCGTACGACTCGGACGACCTCGACGCCAGCTCGCTCCTGATGGCGTCGGTCGGCTTCATCGACGCCGCCGATCCGCGGTTCGCCTCGACGGTCGAGGCGATCCGGCGCGAGCTCTCGGTCGACGGCCTCGTGCGGCGCTACGTGCCGCGCGGCGACGGCGAGGTGGACGGCATCAACGTCGGCGAGGGCGTGTTCCTGCCGTGCTCGTTCTGGCTCGCCGACGCGCTGGCGCAGCTGGGCCGGCACGCCGAGGCGCGCGAGCTGTTCGAGCGGCTGCTCGACCTGCGCAACGACGTCGGCCTGCTGTCGGAGGAGTACGACCCGGTGGAGCGCCGCCAGCTCGGCAACTTCCCGCAGGCGTTCACGCATCTCGCGCTCGTCAACACCGCGCTGGTGCTCGGCCAGGGCCGCGGCAGCCGTGACGCCGAGGCCTGACCGCTCAGGTCACCGACAGCTCCGACAGCTCGACCGGCGCACCGTCCGCGAGCGCGTCGGCCAGCGCCAGGATGCTGCCGGTGATGCGGGCCTCGTGCCGCGCCCAGACGACCGCCGCGAGCGGCGTCGTGATGACGTGGTCGTGGTGGCCGCACTCCGGGCACTGCCGTTCGAGGACCACCTCGTCACCCCGGTCAGCCACCGCGTTGACCGGCGACATCAGCCGGCTCGTGCACGCCGGGCAGCGCGCCAGCATCCGCGCCGGACGGCCGTTGGGCTCGGCGGGCACGCTCACGCGACCGGCTCCCCCGAGGCGATTACCGTCACATCTGCCATGCCGACCTCCACATCGGATGAAACGCCGCGCGAGCGCGCGGCCCAGCGTCGCCTGCGGGAGGTGGGAAGGCGGCTGCCGGCCGGGAGATTCGGGCCGACAGGCGTATCGTAGCGAAAGACTCCAGTCGGAAAGAGTCGCCTGCCCACTTTGGATCGGGAACCGTGCGCGCTATCTCTCGGGGACGCGGGGCGGGTCGATGACTGCGCCGTCCGTCATGGGGCGGGACGGCAGCAGCGCGTGCCCGTTCAGGACGGCCAGCGCGACATCGACTAGCTTCCGGCCGCTGCGGCGCGACTGTTCGCGCAGCAGCTCGAACGCCGCGTGCTCGTCGATCTGGTGGCGCTCCATCAGGATGCCCTTCGCGCGCTCGGTCTGGGAGCGGCGGCCGAAGGCGCCCTGCAGGTTGTGATACTCGGCGAACCGGTGCAGCGTGATGTCGATCGCGCTCTGCAGCTCCTCCGGCGTGCTATCGACGATGTACGCGAACACGCCCCGCTTGGCCGCCTCGCTGACGAACCCGGCGTCGCGTCCCTCGAGCACGGCGATCACCGGGCAGTCGGCCTCGCGCACGATCCGCTCGATCAGCTCGAGCGCGTGCGCCGAGCTGGTGCCGAGGCCGACCAGCGCGACATCGGGCAGCTCGCGCGCCGTGATCGCGCCGACCTCCAGCACGTCGGTCGAGCCGGCCACCACGGTGTGACCGAGGCGCGCCACGAGCGTCGTGACCAGCGTGATGCGGTCCTCACGCTCGTTCGCGACGAGGACACGGAGGTGCGGTCGGCGCGGCGCGCCCCCACCCTGATCGGCGCCCGACGGCCGGACCTGTCCCGCTCTGCTATCTACCACCAAGAGACTCCCTGCATCGGCAACGCCACCGCGAGATACGGCGGCGCTGGAGTGCCTTCCAAGCGCTGGGGATGGCGATGCCGGCCGGAGGTTGGGGCCGACCGGTGCAGCGTAGCAGCCGGGCTATGGGCGGGTTTTCAAGCTCAGCCCCGCCGCCGCGACCGGGAGTCGGACGCAGGAGGCGGTCGCCGGCGAGTGGTGGATCTCCTGGTCCGCCACCACCGTCGTCGCCGACCGGCCGAGCGGCAGGCCGGTATTGGGATTGCGGTCGTACAGCGCGCCCTGCCGGAACCACGAGCCGCGGCGGTCGACGCCGATGTCGCCCGGCGCGATGCACCGCACCGCCGGATGGCCGCTGATCGCGGCCGCCCAGGAGGTGGCGCCGTAGTACGACTCGCCCCACATGCCGATGCGGCCGTCGCACCACGCGTGCGTCGTCGCCCACTCGACGGTGTCGTAC
>JBKJIG010000126.1:0-6991 GCA_046598415.1 Gaiellales bacterium | reverse complement strand
CGTCCCCGCACGTGGACGATGGTCGCCGCGCTCGCGTGCACGGGAGCGGCAATGCTTCCGACCGGCACGCGCGCAGACCTGGCGCCGGCCGCCGACGCGGCTGCCCCGGTCGGGCAGGGCTTCACCGTCACGCCCGCCGACCTCGCGTTCATCCTCACGCAGATCAAGATCTCCGAGCGCCACTCGCGCGCGCTGGCGGGCACCGAGCCGACAGCGCCGCCCAATCCCAACCCGACCTCCGATCCTGTCTACTGTCAGTCGATGGTCGGCACCGGTCCCAGCCAGATCCCCAGCAGGTTGCTTTCCTTTGGCCTGCGGACGGTTGACGGGTCGTGCAACAACCTGATCCCCGGCTCGGACAAGTTCGGCGCGGCCGACCAGACCTTCCCGCGCCTCACGACGCCGACCTTCCGCCCCGCGGAAAACTCGCCGCCCGCCTTCGGTCCGGTCCATCCGACGTCGTACGCGCAGACGACGGGCTCGGTGTTCGACTCCCAGCCGCGCACGATCTCGAACCTGATCGTCGATCAGACCGTCAACAACCCCGCCGCGGTCGAGGCGGCCGGCTACCCGGTGCGCACCCAGGGCGCCCCGGGCGTGTTCTCGTGCGTCGGCATCGGCGAGAGGCAGACCATCACGGGCACGCCGAGCGCCACGTACTCGATCAACTTCGACGGTCAGCAGACCGGACCGATTGCAGCCGGCGCGAGCGCGGCGACCATCCAGGCCGCCCTCATCGCGCTGTCGAACCTCGCGCCCGGCGACGTCACCGTCACCGGGTCGCTGCCGGCCAACCTCGCGATCAACTTCTCGCCGTCGCTCGGCGACGTGCCGATGGTCGCGCTGCTGTCCGGCGTCACCGGCCTCACGCTCGCGACGACGACGGACGGCGCTCTTGGCAGCCCGGTCGTGCCGGGCACGAACGAGCTGCAGACGCTCTCGGGCAATCCGTTCGTTGCCGCCATTCCGGGCACACCGGAGGTCGTGACGATCGACGCCTCGCTGGCCACTGGCGACTTCACGCTCAACTTCAACGGCAATCCGACCTCCCTGATCCCCGCCGGTTCGCTGGCCTCGTTCGTCGAGGCAGCGCTCAACGCCGCGCCGGTGAGCGCCGGCGTCACGGTCGTCGACGGGGTGGCGCCCGCGACGTACACCATCACGTTCGGCGCCACGGGCCCGCAGGCGGCAATCACCGCTGACGCGGGCCTCGTCGTCTCCACGGTTGCCGGCATCGCCGATGTCCCGGCCGTGACCGACTTCACGCTTTCCTTCAACGGCAACACGACCACCGCGATCCCCGCCGGTTCGCTGGCCTCGGTCGTCCAGACGGCACTGAACGGCCTTGCGAGCGTCACGACCGCCGGCGGCGTCACGGTCGTCGACGGGCTGGCGCCCGCGACCTACCTCATCTCGTTCCTCGTTACGGGGCCGCAGTCGCCGGTCACGACCAACAGCCTCGCGCTGACGGGCGTGACGACCACTCCCGGCGTCGCTGACACCCCGGCTGGAGCCAACACCAGCGAGGTGCAGACGCTGTCCGGCACGGCGAGCGCGAACTTCACGCTCGATCTGACCGGCACGCCGACGGCCTCGATCGCTCCGAACGCAGCTGCCCCGGCGGTCAAGACGGCGCTCGACGCGATTGCCACCAACCCCGTCACGACCAGTGGCGGCCCGCTGCCGGCGGCCGTGACGATCACGTTCAACGGCGCGGACGGCAACGTTCCGCAGCTGAACGTGCCCGGGTCGGGCCCCGTCGGAGGCGTGACCTCGTCCACCGTCCGGAACGGCGTCGCCGCCAACTCGCCCGGCTGCGTGCCGCCCAACGAGACGCTCTTCATTCCGAACGTGACGACCGACGTCGGTCTCTCGCCGCCGTTCAACTCGCTGTTCACGATCTTCGGCCAGTTCTTCGATCATGGGCTGGACAAGGTCACGAACGGCGGTAACGGCTCGGTGTTCGTTCCGCTCCAGGCCGACGACCCGCTGTTCCTGGTGGGCCCGGACGGCCTTCCCGGCACCGGCGACGAGCTGACGCCGGGCGCGCCCAACGCCTTCATGGTGGTAACGCGGGCCAGGAACGTCCCCGGCCCGGGCCCCGACGGCATCATGGGCAACGGCGACGACACGACGCACGAGTCGCTCAACACCGACTCGCCGTTCGTCGATCAGAGCCAGACCTACTCCTCGCACGCCTCGCACCAGGTGTTCCTGCGCGAGTACGTGAACAACACCGCCCTCAAGCCGGTCGCGACCGGCAGGATGCTCAGCTCGCCGGATGGTGGGCAGGCAACCTGGAAGATGGTCAAGGCGCAGGCCGCGACCCTGCTCGGGCTGCAGCTCGTCGATTCCGACGTGAACAACATCCCGATGCTCGCCACCGACCCGTACGGCAAGTTCATCCCCGGCCCGGCCCGCGGCCTGCCGCAGTACGTGACCACGACCGGCCTCGTCGAGGGCGATACCGCCTCGCCCGTGCTGGTGCCTGCGAACGCCATCAAGATCGACACGGCGTTCCTGAACGACATCGCGCACAGCGCCGCCCCGACGGCGGGCGGCCCCGACGCCGACCTCGTCGCCGGCACGTCGCTCGCCACTCCGGTCCCGGCCGGCACCTATGACAACGAGCTGCTCGACGAGCACTTCATCTGCGGTGATGGCCGCTGCAACGAGAACATCGCGCTCACGGCCATCCACCAGATCTTCCACTCCGAGCACGACCGGCTCGTCGGCGCGATCAAGCAGACGCTGCTCGCCGACACCTCCGGCGTGACGACGCTCGCCGACTGGCAGACCCCGCTCGGCGCGCCCGACGGCGCCGACACCTGGAATGGCGAGCGGCTCTTCCAGGCCGCGCGGTTCGTGACCGAGATGCAGTACCAGCACCTCGTGTTCGAGGAGTTCGCGCGCAAGATCCAGCCGTTGATCAACCCGTTCGCGGTGTTCGCCTTCAACCAGACGGACGTCAACCCGGCGATCAAGGCCGAGTTCGCCCACGCCGTGTACCGGTTCGGGCACTCGATGCTGACCCAGACGATCCCGCGTCTGAACGAGAACGGGACGACCAACGACATCCCGCTGTTGGACGGGTTCCTGAACCCCGTCGAGTACCACAACGGCGGGCCGGCCGGCCCGCTCACGTCCGAGCAGGCCGCCGGCGCGATCATCATGGGCCTGTCCGACCAGGCCGGGAACGAGATCGACGAGTTCGTCACCAACACGCTCCGCAACAACCTGGTCGGCCTGCCGCTCGACCTGCCGGCGATCAACATGGCGCGTGCCCGCAGCGAGGGCATTCCGCCGCTGAACGAGGTTCGCCGGCAGCTCTTCGCGGCGACCAACGACGGCCAGGTCGCGCCGTACGGCAACTGGATCGACTTCGGGCTCGGCCTGAAGCACCCGGCGTCGCTGGTCAACTTCGTGGCGGCCTACGGCACGCACCCGACGATCAGTGCACCGCCGAACACGCTCGCCTCGAAGCGGGCGGCGGCGACGCTGCTCGTCGATCCGCCGCTGGGCACCGACCCCGCGTCGATCCCGTCTGACGCCGACGACTTCATGGCCGGCCAGGGCAGCTATGCGGCCGACAAGGGCGGCCTCGAGCGCGTCGATCTCTGGATGGGCGGCCTTGCCGAGCGCACGAACCTGTTCGGCGGCCACCTCGGCTCGACGTTCAACTTCGTGTTCGAGAAGCAGCTGACCGACCTCCAGAACGGCGATCGGCTGTACTACCTGGCCCGCACGCCGGGCATGAACCTGCGCACGCAGCTCGAGGGCAACTCGTTCGCCGAGCTCGTGATGCGCAACACGCCGACGCATAGCCTGAAGGCGGACTCGTTCGCGACGGCCGACTGCAAGTTCGAGCTCGGTCGCCTCACGTTCCCGACCCCGACCTCGACGTCGGTGAACGACGATCCGCTCTCCGAGTGCGACGAGAACGCGCTGCTGATCCGGATGCCGGACGGCACGATCCGCTACCGCGAGTACAACTCGGTCAACCCGCCCGGCATCAACGGCCAGAGCGTCTACAACGGCAAGTCGGATCCGGCGGCCGCGCCAGGCGCGAACGACGACCGCATCTACGGCGGCAACGACAACGACACCTTCTGGGGTGGCCTTGGTAACGACACGATCGAGGGCAACGGCGGCGCCGATATCGCGCTCGGTGGCGAGGGTGATGATGTCATCACCGACTCCGCCGGCGACGACGTCTCGAAGGGCGGTCCCGGCAACGACGCGATCGACGGCGGGCCCGGCCTCGACATCATCATGGGCGGCACCGGCAAGGACTTCACCAACGGTGGAGCCAACATCAACGAGACCTTCGCCGGAGCCGGCGACGACTTCGTGATTGCCGGACAGGGTGAGGACTTCGTGGCCGGCGACGCCGGCAGCGACTGGATCGAAGGCGGCGATGCGCCCGACGGCCTCGCGGCCGACGCCAGCAACCTGTTCTTCACCGACTCCGGCACCGTGCCGGGGAACGACGTCCTGATCGGGCAGGGCGGCGACGACGACTACGACATGGAAGGCGGCGACGACATCGGTGTCGCCGGCCCCGGTATCGAGAAGGTCGCCGGCGCAGCCGGTTACGACTGGCAGATCGGGCAGTCCGATCCCCAGGCCCAGAACATGGACCTCGCGCTCCCGCTGATCGGCGTGGACATCCTCACCATCGACGTGCGTGACAAGTTCAACGAGGCCGAGGCGCTGTCGGGCTGGAAGTTCAACGACACGCTTCGCGGTGACAGCATCACCCCGAGCGCGGTCGGCGGAGCGGGCTTCCTCGGGTGCGACGCACTCGATGCGGCCGGCGTGGCCCGCATCGCAGGGCTGAACGCCCTGGTCACCAGCTTCCCGACGCCGACGGCGGACGTCATCGCCAACTCCCAGGTCGCGATCTGCCCGCTCACCGGCCCGAACGTCTGGGGCGAGGGCAACATCCTGCTGGGCGGCTCCGGCAGCGACCTGCTCGAAGGCCGCGGAGCCAACGACATCCTCGACGGCGACCGCTACCTCAGCGTCCGCCTCAGCGTCCATGCGCCCGGCACTGGCACGGAGATCGCCAGCACCGACCTCATGGAGCACGCGGCCGTGAGCGGCAACTTCGGCGGCAACGTGCCCGTCGTGCCGTCCATGACGCTGCAGCAGGCCGTGTTCGCACGGATCGTCAACCCCGGCGACATCTACATCGTTCGTGAGCTCCTGAACGATGTGGCTGCGCCGGCCGCCGCCGACTGCGCTGCAGTCGCACCGGCAAACTGCGACACGGCCGTGTTCACCGGTGCCCTCGGCGAGTACACCATCACGCAGAACACCACCGGGCTCCTGGCCGGCAGCATCACGGTCGACCACCAGTGCGTCGGCGTCGGCCGCAAGTGCGACGGCATCGACACGCTCTGGAACATCGAGCAGCTGCGGTTCCTGAACAACCCGGTCGTCGGCGCCGTTCCGCCGGTTCCCACCACGATCCTGGCCAGCAGCCTTCTCGTGCCCGCCGCGCCCGCGGCGTCGCTGTCGGCAGCCTCGCTGGCCTTCGGCGCCCAGGTGGTCGCTACCACCTCCGCTCCGCAGGTGATCAACGTCACGAACACCGGCGGCGCACCGCTCACGATCAGCGGCGCCACCCTCGGCGGTGCCAACGCCGACCAGTTCGCCATCACCAACAACTGCACCTCGGTTGGAGCTGGCGGCACGTGCACCATCGTCGTGACCTTCGCGCCTACCACGGCGGGAGCGAAGGCCGCAACGCTGAGCATCGCCTCCGACGCGGCGGGATCGCCGTCGGTGGTCAACCTGTCCGGCACCGGCGTCGCCGTTGGCGGCCCGGCCGGAACGACCGTCACCATCGCGGATCCGACCGGCTTCGGTGCGAGGCGGATCGGCACGACCACCACCAAGACGGTGCGGGTCACGAACACGGGCGCCACGCCGCTCACCATCGCGAGCGTGTCGACCACCGGTCCGTTCACCGCCGACCTCGGCACCTGCAACGTCCCCGTTGCTGCGGGCCGCAACTGCCGGCTCAACGTCACCTACACGCCGACGGCGCCGATCGGTGCTCAGTCCGGCACGGTGACCGTCGTCAGCGATGCGGCGAACAGCCCGACCTCGGCCAGCCTGACCGGCACCTCGCGTGCCGCAGCGGTCGTCGTCGCGGTGCTCCGCATCGTCCAGCCGCCGGCCCCCACGGGGTTCCGGCCGGTCACGGTCAGCCTCCGGGTCTCTACGGCGGCCACCATCCGTGTCCAGGTGCGGCGCACCAACGGCAAGCTGGTCTGGTCGAAGGTCACCAGGGCCACGAAGGCGGGCGCGAGCAGCATCCGCTGGAACCTGCGTGACTCGAAGGGCCGCAGGGTGAAGAAGGGCTCGTACCGCTTCACCATCACGGTCACCGACGCCTCTGGCGCCAGGGTCGTGATCAAGAAGACGGTGCGCGTCCGCTAGGCCCAGCCCGTCAGCACGACCGATCGACCTTCGTCCCCCGCGGGCCTCGCCCGCGGGGGACGTCGGCGTCCCGGCCCTCGAGGGGACTTCAACGGCTTCGGAGCGACCCCCGCGCCGCCCGCCCGCGGCGCAGATACTTGACGTTCGTGAGAGAATCGGCGCGTGCCCGATCACGCGCGTTCCGTGCCGACGCGCGCGCAGTCTCGCAGCGGTCGCGCGATCTGCGCGACTTCCGTGCTTGGGGTCTGACCCCGGAAACGGCATGTTCGGGGTCTGACCCCGGCGCCTCGCAGCGGCGCTTTCGGCAGGGCTCTTGGGCATCGCGACCGCGCCGCCGTGCCGTCCGCGATGCGCCCGGCCGGCGCACGGCGTGTGCATGAGATCCACATCAACCCTCGGTAGGCTCCTCCGCGTGGCACTCCGGTTGAAGCTCCCCGCTGCCGACGGCATCGATCCGGTCCCCGACGAGCGCCGCGTGCTCGGGTTCCTGGATCAGAGCGCGTTGTGGGCGAATCTCGGCGTCAGCCTCGTCGGCGTCGTC
>JBKJIG010000106.1:0-10957 GCA_046598415.1 Gaiellales bacterium | reverse complement strand
TTCTTCGTCGACGCCTTCGCGCGCATCCGCTCGCCCGAGCTGCGCGAGCAGGTCCAGCAGGCGCTGCTCGCGAAGCTGCCGTGACGAGCTCGGCCCAGGTGCGCACCACGCTCGACGCCGCCCGCATCCGAGCCGACTTCGGCGACGAGGTGCTCGACACGCTGCCGGCCGAGGCGCACGACCGTCCGGTGGACGGCGTGCTGGCGCCGGATCGCGGACTTCGCCGGCTCGGGGAATCTCCGGGCGGTGGCAGGCGTTGAATATCCCGCTACGCTGAGAGGAAACCGATGACCGACACCCTCACCATACCCAGCATCACCATCACCCCGAAGGCCGCCGACAAGGTGCGCGAGTTCATCGCCGCCGAGGACGACGGCGCCGAGGTGCTGCGCATCGCCGTCCAGGGCGGTGGCTGCTCCGGATTCCAGTACGCGCTGGGCTTCGACGAGGCGCCCGCCGAGGGTGACGCCGTGGTCGAGATGCACGGCGTCCGCATCGTCGTCGACCCCTTCAGCGTGCCGTACCTGAGCGGTGCCGGCATCGACTTCGTCGACGGCCTGAACGGCACCGGCTTCAAGATCGAGAATCCGAACGTCGTCGCCGGCTGCGGCTGCGGTACCTCCTTCCAGATGAAGGAAGGCGACGACCCCGCCGACGCCTCGGCCGATTCGGGCGACGCCGGCTGCTCCACCTGCGCCTCGCACTGACCGCGCTCTACGGCGTCAGCGTGTAGCCGAGCGTGGTGTCGTTCGTGCCCACGGGCACCGACACGATCGCCGCGCGGTCCGTGGTCGGCGCCGTCGCGCGTTCTGCGGCAGGACGACCCGGATCTTGCTGCCGACCGGCAGCGGCGCGTCGAACGCGACCACGTAGTCGCGCCCGTCGGTCAGCCGCACGCGCAGGCGCGTCACGCCGGCGGCGCTGCGCTCGCCCGAGTCGGAGCCGACGTTGACCACCGTCGAGCCGCGCGTGAGGTCGTACGTCGCAGTGCGGTACGCGGGGAACCGCATCTGCGCCACCAGGCCACGCGCGCCGACGATCCGGCGGCGGACGTGGATCGTGGTCGGCGTGAAGTCGTGCGCGATGGTCACCCGGCGACTGCCGCTACCGGTCCGGGTCTGGCTGTGGATGCGGGCGAACGCGCCGCCGCCGGGCCGGACGTCCGCGCTCAGACGGCCCAGGGCGGGCGCGTAGCGCTAAGAACGCCGCCTCGCAGGAGCGCCTCGGCCCGGCTCTCACCGCCGCCCGCTTCGAGTCGCTGGCGACGCGCGCCGCCGTGCTCGGTATCGGGACGCTGAAGGAGGTGCCGCTGCCGCCCGCCTACGGGTTCGACCCGGACATCCGACGCCTCGCCGTCACCACACCCGCCTACTCCACCGCGATCACGCCCGTCAGCGACGTCGGCAACGGCGGCGCCGAGCTGTCGCGGCTGATCGACTCGACCGGCGTTCCGCTGTCGGGCAGCGGAGGCAACGGCGTCACCTCGAGCGGCTTCGGCCTGCGCCTCGCCGCAGGTGACCGCACGATCCTCGAGACCCAGCCCGGCTCGCGCTGGCCGCAGGGCTTCGTCTGTCCGCGCTGTGGCCACGCCGGCGGCTGGACGCTCGGCGACGGCCGCTACAAGTGCACGAGCTGCGAAGCGCGCACCTCGGTCACCGCGGGAACCCTCTTCGACCGGCGCCGGACGCCGCTATCGGTCTGGTTCACCGCATGCTGGATGTTCGCGTCGCAGAAGGACGGCGTCTCGGCGCTGCGCCTGCAGCGCGCGCTCGAGATCGGCTCCTACGCGACAGCGTGGGCGATGCTGCACCGCTTGCGCTGCGTGCTTGTACGCCCCGGCAGGGAGCGGCTACACGGCACCGTCGAGGTCGACGAGACCTACATCGGCAGCGAGGAGCCCGGCCTGCGAGGCGGCCGCGCGAAAGGCAAGAAGACGCTCGACCGCGATCGCGGTCGAGCTGCACCAGCCACGCGGCTCCGGACGCTGCCGCCTGGAGGTCATCGCTGACGCCTCAGCAGCATCGCTTCTGCGCTTCATCAGCGACAACGTCGAGCCGGGCGCGACCGTGATCACCGACGCCTGGCAAGGCTCCGCCCGCATCGACAAGCACGGCTACCTGCACGAGCCGCGCAACCAACGCGCCGCACGCCTGCGCGGCGACGACCGCTACCAGCTGCTGCCCGGCGTCCACCGCATCGCATCGCTCGCCAAACGCTGGCTGCTCGGCACCCACCAAGGCTCCGTCGGCGACGGGCACCTGCAGAGCTACCTCAACGAGTTCGCGTTCCGCTTCAACCGACGCGGCTCACGCAGCCGCGGCCTGGTCTTCTACCGCGTCCTCCAACTCGCCGTCGCCCCACCACCCCGTGCGCTACAGCGACCTCGTCGCCGACCCCCAAGCCAAGACGACCCGGCCGGCCGCGCCGACGACGCGCGGACACCCACCAACCCTCGACCGCCCACCCGCGGCGCGCCCCTGGCGAACGAACGACGATTCCGGACCGGTCAGATCCGGTGAAGTCCTGACACCTCCCCGGTTGTGCGGTTCTTCACGCACGCTTAACCCTGCATCCGCCCGGTACACTCAAGCCGTGACCGGAGACCTCGCCGCGGAAGTGCGAGCGGTGCGCGAGACGGTCGGGATCGCCGACCGCGGCGACCGCGCGTTCACCCTGCTCGACGGGCCCGACGCCGTGCGCTTCCTGCAGGGCATGGTCACGAACGACGTCGACGGCATCGCGATCGGCAGCGCCGGCTACGCGCTGCTGCTGACGCCGAAGGCCCGCGTCGTCGCCGACCTGCGGCTCACGCGCCTCGGCGAGACGACGTTCCTAGCCGACGCCGACCCCGCCGCCGCGACCGCGCTCCGCACCGTGCTGACGCGCTACCGGCTGGCCTCCAAGGTCGTCATCGAGGCCTGCGACGAGCGCTTCGGCATCATCGCCGTGGCGGGTCCGCAGGCCGGCGCACTGCTCGGCGACGCGCTCGGCGTCGCTCCTCCGGGCGACGCGGCCGAAGGTGCGGGCACCGAGGTGGAGCTGCCGTCGGGCGTCGTGCACGTGCTCCGATCGGCGTTCTGCGGCGAGCAGGCGTTCGAGCTGATCGGACCGCGCGCCGCGCTCGACGAGGCGTGGGAACGGCTGGCGGCCGGGCTCGCGCAGCACGACGGGCGGGTGTTCGGCGACGAGGCGTTCGACGTCCTGCGCGTCGAGGCCGGGATGCCGCGGTTCGGCGCCGAGATCGACGAGCAGGTCATGCCGGCCGAGGCCGGCGTCATCGATCGCGCCGTGTCGTTCACCAAGGGTTGCTACATCGGACAGGAGCCGGTCGCCCGGCTGCACTACCGCGGACATGCGAACCGCGGTCTGCGCTCGATCCTCCTCGACGGGGCCGCTCCGGCAGCCGGGGCGACCGTCGAGGTCGAGGGCCGCGAGGTCGGACGCATCACGTCGGCGGTCGAGTCGCCCACGATCGGCCGGGCGGTGGCGCTCGCGATCGTGCGGCGCGAGGTCGACCCCGGACAGCGGGTCGGCGTCGTGACGGCCGACGGCGTGCTCGAGGGCGAGTTCTCCGCCGTCCCCGCGTACCGGTGGCGCGCCTGAGGTGCTGACAGCACTGCGTGCGGCCGGCGCGATCGTGGCCGTCTGGCTGGTGGGCAGCGCGCTTCTCCGCGGTCGTCTCCCGGCCGGCCTGAGAGCGGTCGAGGCGCATGCCGCGCGGCTCGTGACGGGTCTCGGCGCGCTCAGCCTCGCCGCGGTCGCGCTGGCCGATCTTGGCCTGCACGCTCCGTGGTCGATCGCCGCCGTGACCGCGGCGCTGATCGCAGCGGGCTTCGCCTGCAACCCGCCGGACAGCGCCGAGGCACCGCGGATCACGCGGACCGACCTGGCCCTCGTGGCCGCCCTGCTGGCGACGACCGCGCTTGCGCTGCCCGGCTTCGAGTGGTCGCTCGGCGGCCGCGACGCCGGCACGTACGTGAACGAGGTCGTGCAGATCCAGGAGCGCGGATCGGTCGAGGTGTCGGAGCCGTCGCTCGACACCGTCCCGGCCGGCGTCCGGCGGGCCCTGCCGCTCGGCGGACGGTATCCGGGCGAGTACTTCGGCGACCAACCGGGCGAGATCATCCGGCTCGGGTTCCACACCTGGCCGGCGCTGCGGGCGGCGGCCGGCTACGCCACCGGCGACGAAGGGCGCCTGGTCGCTGGCCGTGATCGCCGGGCAGGCGCTGCTGATGACCGCGCTCGCGGCACGCCGGCTGGCGCCCGAGCAGCGGATCGGGCTCGGGAAGCCGAGCAGCCTGGAGCCGGTCGAGCCGGCCAACCGCTACCAACGCGAACGACCCGGCGAGCTGCTGCATGGCTCGAGCACTACAATCGACACCGACCACACGGCAGCCTCAACCGCCAGTCGCCCCTCAAACGCCTCCAGCTATTGAGGAACAACGGTCCTGGGCCTTACACCTAGCTAGCGGATGCCGATCAGCAGGTCGGACGCCTTGATCACGGCGACGACCTCGGAGCCCTCGGCCAGCCCGAGGTCGCGAAGGGCCTCGACGGTGATCGACGCGACGAGCCGGACGCCGCCGGCGTCCATCTCGACGTTGGCGATCGCCTCGCCATGCGTGATGCCGGTGATGCGGGCCGGGATCTGGTTGCGGGCGCTGAGCTTCATGCTGCCAGGATAGTCACGCGCCGACCTCGGCGCCCGGACCGCATTAGTCCACATGTGACTAATATGCCATCGGGCTCGCTTCCTGGAGGATTGAAATGAATGTCACCGTCGCGCCGAACGCCATCGATCGACTGGCCGCCGACTTCCTATCCCGTGACCATCGCCACCTGATCGGCGACACGTGGGTGGCCTCGCGCTCGGGGGACACCTTCCCCGTCGTCAACCCCGCCACCGGCGAGGTGATCGCACACGTCGCGCTCGGCGGAGCGGAGGACATCGACGCCGCCGTGCAGGCCGCTCGCACGGCGCTGAACGGTCCCTGGTCGCGGCTCTCCCATGCCCACCGCGCGAGGCTGCTGTTCGACCTGGCCGACGTGATCGAGTCGCGCGCCGACCGGATCGCACTGCTCGAGACGCTCGACAACGGCAAGCCGTTCCGCGACGCGTTGATGGTCGACGTCGCCAGCGCCGTGGAGGACCTCCGCGAGTTCGCCGGGTGGGCGACCAAGATCGTCGGCGAGTCGCCGCGCGTGCCGTCGGGCAACGTCCACGCGTACACCGTGCGCGAGCCCGTCGGCGTGGCCGGCCTGATCGTGCCGTGGAACTACCCGTTCATGATCGCCGTGTCGAAGATCGCGCCGGCGCTCGCCGCGGGCTGCACTGTGGTATTGAAGCCGGCCGAGCAGACGCCGCTGACCGCGCTGATGCTGGGCGACATCCTGCTCGAGGCCGGCTTCCCCGAGGGAGTCGTGAACATCGTCACGGGCGACGGCGTCGCGGGTGCCGCGCTCGTCGAGCACCCTGGCGTGGACAAGGTCTCGTTCACCGGCTCGACCGAGGTCGGCAAGGCGATCATCCGCGCCTCCGCCGGCAACCTGAAGCGGGTCACGCTCGAGCTCGGCGGCAAGTCGCCCGTGGTGATCTTCCCCGACGCCGACATCGACCGGGCCATCGAGGGCGCGGCGAGCGGCATCTTCGCCAACAGCGGCCAGGTCTGCGTGGCGAACTCGCGCCTGTACGCGCACCAGGAGGTGTTCGACCAGGTCGTGGAGGGCATCGCCAACCGTGCGAAGACGATCAAGGTCGGCCCGGGCGTCGACGCCGACTCCGAGATGGGCCCGCTCGTCTCACAGGAGCAGTTCGATCGCGTATCGAGCCTGCTCGAGTCGGGCGTCCGCGAGGGTGCGCAGACAGTGACCGGCGGTGGCCGTCTCGGTACCGAGGGCTACTTCGTGCAGCCAACCGTGATCACCGGCGCGACGCCCGAGATGCAGATCATGCGCGAGGAGATCTTCGGTCCGGTGATCTCGAGCTCGTCGTTCAACGAGGCCGACCTGGACACGATCGCCGACGAGGCGAACGACACCTCCTACGGCCTCGCCGCGTACGTGTGGACGCGCGACGTGGGCACGGCGCACAAGATGGCGAGCCGGATCAAGGCCGGCACCGTCCGCGTGAATGGCGGCCGAGCGCCGAACATGCCCTTCGGCGGCTTCAAGCAGTCCGGTTGGGGACGCGAGAATGGCAAGGTCGGCGTCGAGGCGTTCACCGAGATCAAGTCCGTCGTGATCGGCCTGTGACGGGATGACCACGAGACGACTCGAAGATAAGGCCGCGTTGATCACGGGCGCGGCTTCCGGCATCGGCAAGGCGACCGCCCGGCTCTTCCTGGAGGAGGGCGCGTCGGTCGCCATCGCCGACAACAACGCGCCGCTCGCCCAGGCGACGGCCGACGAGCTCCGGACGAGCGGTCCCGTGCACGTGGTCGTGGGCGACGTCGCCAGCGCGGCCGACGGCGCCCGGATGGTCGAGGAGACGAGCGCGGCGTTCGGCAAGCTGGACGTCGTCGTGTGCGCGGCCGGCATTCCGAGCCGCTCGCGGATCGCCGACCTGACCGAGGACGAGTTCGACCGCATTATCGGCGTGAACCTGAAGGGCATGTACACCGTCATCCACGCGGCCATCCCGCACCTCAAGCGCCAGGGCGGCGGGACGATCGTCACGATCGGGTCGGAGATGGGGTTCGTCGCCGACTCCAACGCACCGGCCTACAACGCCAGCAAAGGTGGCGTGATCATGTTCACGAAGTCCATCGCGATCGACCTTATCCGCGACAACATCCGCGTCAACAGCCTGTGCCCCGGCATCACCCAGACACCGCTCCTCGACACCGAGATCGCCACCAGCCCCGATCCGGAGGCCACCCGGATCGAGTTCGCGGAATGGGCGCCGATCGGCAGGGCAGCCGATCCGGCCGAGCAGGCGCGCGGCGTGCTGTTCCTGGCCTGCGACGAGAGCTCGTTCGCGGTCGGGACGACGCTGCTCCTCGACGGCGGGTACACCGCGATCTGACCGGACCGCCTCGCCGGGTCAGGTCCCGCGCGCCTCGTTGCCGTCGAGCGCCGCGTCTCCGTGCGTGAGCCAGTAGGCGGCGCGGTCGAGGTCGACCGACGAGCCGGGCTCGCCGGGGCGGCACGGCGGAAGCCCTCACCGGGCACGTGCACGACGGCCCAGCCGCGTCGCCGGCATTCGCGGATGGCGTCGGCCGACTGCGTGAGGAGGTGGTCCCGGGCGGGCGCCGCGGTCTCGTCCCGCCCGGCGTGACCACAGCGAGGCCAGTGCGCATCGCCGTACGAGGCGCCGCACTCGCGGCAATTGGCGAAGAGGGACCAGTGAAGCATCGAGACCATCCGCGGGCCGCGGCGATCGCTCGCCGCGGCCCGGGATCGTTGCCTCAGAGACCGATGCAGACGGACTTCGTCTCGAGGTAGTTGTTCAGCACCTCGGCGCCCATATCGCGGCCCCAGCCCGACTGCTTGCAGCCGCCGAAGGGCAGCGCGGCGCCGAAGACGTTGTAGCAGTTGACCCACACCGTCCCGGCGCGGGGCGACTCGACGGTGCGCAGCGCCTTCGAGAGGTCCTTCGTCCAGACGCCTGCCGCGAGGCCGTACTCGGAATCGTTCGCGGTGTTGCGGACGTCCCCCGTGAACGGCACGGCGGCGACGACGGGGCCGAAGATCTCCTCGCGGAAGATCTTCATGTCCGGCCGGGTGTTGATGAGGACCGTGGGCTCGACGAAGTAGCCGCGAGTTCCGTGGCGCTTGCCGGCCACGACTGTCTCGGCACCGTCGGACACGCCTGACTCGAGGAAGCCCGTGACCCGGTCGAACTGCTCCTGCGACACCAGCGGGCCCATGTCGCAGCCGTCCTCGTAGCCGGGCGAGACGGTCGTGTTCCGGGCGATCTCCGAGACGCCCGCGACGACCTCGTCGAAGATCGGCTGCTCGATCAGCAGGCGCGAGCCGGCGCAGCAGCACTGGCCGTGGTTGAAGAAGATCGCGCTGGCGGCGCCCTGGATGGCGACGTCGATGTCGGCATCGGCGTAGACGACGTTCGGGCTCTTGCCGCCGAGCTCGAGCGAGACCTTCTTGAGGTTGCCGGCCGCGGCCTGGACGATCAGCTTGCCGACCTCGGTCGAGCCGGTGAACGCGACCTTGTCGACGCCGTCGTGCGCGGCGAGGGCAGCGCCCGCCTCGCCGAAGCCGGTGACGATGTTGACGACGCCGCCCGGAAGGCCGGCTTCCTGGATCAGCTCGCCCAGGCGCAGGGCCGACAGCGGGGTCCGCTCGGCGGGCTTCAGCACGACCGTGCAGCCGGCGGCGAGCGCCGGGCCGAGCTTCCAGGCCGCCATCAACAGCGGGAAGTTCCACGGGATGATCTGGCCGACGACGCCGACGGCCTCCTTCGCCGTGTACGCGTGGAAGCGCGCGCCGGGCGCGTACGGCACCGAGATCGGGAAGGTGTCGCCGCTGATCTTTGTCGCCCAGCCGGCCATGTAGTGGAAGAGGTCCGCGGCCAGCGGCACGTCGGCGACGCGGGCGACGCCGATCGGCTTGCCGTTGTCGAGCGTCTCGAGTTCGGCCAGCTCCTTGAGGTTCGCGGTGATGAGGTCGCCGATCCGCCAGATCAGCATGCCGCGCTCCGAGGGCGTCATCCGCGACCACGGGCCGTCCTCGAACGCGTCGCGGGCGGCGGCGACGGCGCGGTTGATGTCCTCCGCCTCGCCGTGGGCGACGTGCGCGAGGGTCTCGCCCGTGGCCGGATTGACCGTCGCGAACGTCTTGCCGGAGGCGGCCTCGACCCACGCGCCACCGATGAGCAATTACTTGGGGCGCACCGCGAGGTCTGCGACGCGCCGCTCGAGCTCCATGACCGCCATGCGATAGCTCCTTGTCTCGCCGGGCGCAAACGGTTCGCTCGTGCCCGTTCAGTCGCGGCTACGCTATCGCTCGCTCACGTATTAGTCAAACTTTGACTAATATGCTCGACGCCCGGCCGGGAGGGTGCTTTGGGCGCGATCGCGTCACGAATCGAGAGAGGTTGCGCGCGCTACTCCGACGTCGCGGAGGAAGTCGAGCACGCTCGAGATCGATGCCACGCGATAGCGCAGTACCACCGCGTCAAACCCGTCGGCCGAGGCGAGCGCGCGCTGCAGGTCGGCGAGCACCGGCTCCAGCAATGCACGTTGCTGCTCGAGCAGCGTCTCGGTGGGGCGGCCGGCCGCGTACAGGAGCGCGAGCTTCAGCAGCAGGTCGCTGCGGACGTCGCGGCCGCGGTCGACCGGCGTCGCGAGCCACTCCTCGATGGCGCCGCGACCGGCGTCCGTCGCGGCATAGACGACGCGCGCCGGCCCGCGCTCGCTCTGCGCCTCGCCGGCCGGCTCGATCAGGCCCCGCGCGGCCAGGTCGTTGATCGCCCGGTAGACGCGGGAGCGGCTCATCGTCCAGACCCGGCCGAGCTCGCCGCCCGGCGCCACGGCCCGCGCGACCGAGAACCCGTGCGCTGGCGTCAGCGCGAGCACGCCGAGCACGGCCCACTCGCCGGGCAGCAGATCCGCGTCGGGGTCGGCCTTCACACGACGAGGCTACCGGCCGGCGGCACGTCCCGCCACCTTCAACCAAGGAGCGCACCATGGCGGTAGCAACCGGCATCCCCGAAGCCGTCCGCGGCTTCCTCGACGGCGGGACGAAGCCGCTGTGGATCGACAACGCCTACGTCGACGGCACGAGCGACGTCACGATCACCGCCTACAACCCGGCCGACGGGTCGGTGCTCGGGACCGTCCAGGAGACCTCCAACGCCGACGTCGACCGGGCCGTGACCTCGGCTCGGAAGGCGCTCGACGGCGAGTGGGGAACGATGTCGCCCGACGATCGCGGCCGCATTCTGTGGAACATCTCCGAGATCGTCGAAGCGAACCTCGAGGAGCTCGCGACGCTCGAGACGCTCAACAACGGCAAGCCGATCGTCGCCGCCCGTCGCGACGACATCCCGAACGTCGCGGCCATGTTCCGCTACTACGCCGGCTGGGCCACCAAGCTGCAGGGCAGGCAGATGAATGCGAGCGCTCCCACGAGGATTGTCAGCCCCGGGCCGCCCGGGATGTGGCCCGTCAACGCGCCGCCCGCGACCATGCACGCAAGCGTCGCAAGCGCCGCCCCCGCACCGACGAGCGCGCCCGCGCGCCAACGAACGACGAGACCGACGCCTACCGCGACGACGAGAAAGCCAATCCCTTCGAGCATGAAGCCGATTCCGCCGACGATGTCGTTTGGAACCGCGTAGTCGCCGAATATGCCCACACAGAGAACGACGAGTCCGACAAGGACGACCCGCCTGCCTTCGCGGATCGGCCGGGCGAGTACGAAGAGGGATGCCGTCACCAGCCCGAGAGCAACGAGGTAGGCGACCCCGTACCGGTCGTAGGCTGCCTTGGAATCGCCGCCCAGCAACCCATGCTCGAACAGCCACGGTGAAACGCCTCCCGGCACGAGTCCCGCCGCCCCGCCCGAGCCATACGCCTCTTGGAATGCAAGCGCGAACGGCAGCGTCAACGCGAGCCCGACAAGCGCGCCGAACACGACACCCAGCCGGGCCAGTGCGAGCCCACCGCGTTTCGACACCACGCACCTCCCTCATACGGTACGAAGGGAACGACTGTGCCAGATCTCGCCCAGCAATACCACCGTGGCGCACCACAACCTAGCCCGGATTCCTCAGTAGGCCGTGGTGGGAGGGTGTCGGGGAGGCCGGTGACGTCCGCCTGAGTAGGGACAATCGGGTTGTCAAGGCTCGAGAACCCTGCTCAGGAGGAGTCACCTTGATCTTGCCCCGGTTTTGTTGACACCGGTTTAGGCGGCTTCTCCTGCCGCAGCGTGGTGATGGTACTGGGCTTCGTACTCGTCGGGGCTGAGCATGCCGAGGCTGCTGTGGGCGCGGATCGGG
>JBKJIG010000036.1:0-15803 GCA_046598415.1 Gaiellales bacterium | reverse complement strand
CTAGCACCCGCCGTGGGGTGTACGCTGCCCTTTCCGTGCCCGACATCATCGCGCAGCGGGTGAGTGCGCCGTCCGCGCTCTACGCGTTCGTGATCGCCGCGCTCGTCGTGGTCCTGGTCGGCACGCCGCTCGCCATCTGGTCCGCCCGCCGGCTCGGCATCGTCGACCGCCCCGGCGGCCGCCGCATCCACGTCCAGCCGGTGCCGCTGCTCGGCGGCGTCGCGATCATGCTCGGCATCGTCGTGGCGGTCGTCCTGAACCTGCCGTTCACGCGCGACGACTACGGCGCGATCGTGATCGGCGCGATCCTGATCTCGGCGCTCGGGGCGGTCGACGACGCGATCGGGGTGTCGCCGCCGCTGAAGTTCGTCGGCCAGGTCGGCTGCGCGATCATCCCGGTCTCTCAGGGCGTCACCATCGACCACTTCACGCTGCCGTTCATCGAGCCGATGTCGCTGGGCTGGATCCAGTACCCGGTGACGGTGGCGTTCATCGTCGCGGTCGCGAACATCGTCAACTTCGCCGACGGCATGGACGGCCTCGCCGCCGGCCTGTGCCTGATCTCCGCCGGCACCTTCTGCATCCTGGCGCTGTCGCTCGACCGGTTCGCGGCGGCCACGCTGGCGGCCGCCGTCTGCGGCGCGTGCCTGGGCTTCCTGCCGTGGAACTTCCACCCTGCGAAGATCTTCATGGGCGATGCCGGCTCGCTGCCGCTGGGGTTCCTGCTCGCCTCCATGTCGATCACGGGCGTGATGAAGACCGCCGCCGCCCTGGCCCTCGTGTTCCCGCTGATCGTGCTGCTGGTGCCGATCCTCGACACGTCATTCGTGATCCTGAAACGGCTCAAGTACGGACAGTCGGTGACGGCCGCGGACCGCAACCACTTACATCACCGCATGCTGCGCGTGGGGTACTCGCAACGGCAGGCGGCACTGGTCCTGTACGGCTGGTGTCTGGTGCTGGCGGCGTTCGCCCTGGCGGTGCGGTTCCTCCACTACAAGGACCGCGCGGGTGCGGTCGACGTGGCGCAGACCCTCGCGCTGTCCGGCTTCGCGCTGGTGGCGCTGGCCGCGTCCGCGTTCGTCGTCTACGAGCTCGAGATCATCAAGTACCGGCACCTGCGGATGATCGGTATCGCGCGCAACGCCGACCCCGAGGACGACGTGCCGCTGGTGGCCGAGCGCCGGCGCCGGCGCGAAGGTGTGGCCGGCTGACCTTCCGGATCACGTCCGTCCGTCGCACTGCTACGTTGCGAAGACAAGCACTGATGGCAACTGATCTCACACCGGTCCACGTCGAGCCCTACTCGGCCGAGCTCGCCGCCCGGACGGCCGAGCTGCTGACGCCCGGGGGCCAGTACTCGCCCGAGGAGCTCGAGGCCCTGGTGCGCGAGATCGCCGGCCGAGACGACCTGTGGCGGCCGCTCGTGATCGTCGACCACGGCCGCCGCCGCTACGAGCTGCTGTTCGAGGACCGCTGGGTCGACATCTGGGTGCTCAGCTGGATGCCGGGCCAGCGCACCGGCTTCCACGACCACGACCGGTCGGGGGTGGGCCTCTGCTGCGCGCAGGGCTGCCTCGACGAGGGTCGGCTGGTGCTGGGTGCGAAGGCCGAGCCGGTGCGCATGACGCCCGGCGCGTCGCGTCACGGCCCGGGTGGCTACATCCACTCCGTGGCGCACGTCGACGGTGCGCCCGCCGTCTCGATCCACGCGTACTCGCCGCCGCTCGAGGTGGTCGGCCAGTACTCGCAGGACGCGACCGGACGCCTGGTGCGCACGCCGGAGCACGGGCGCAAGGAGCTGTTCGACTCGACCATCGCCGTCGACTCCGTCGACCTGACGCCGAGCACCTGATCCAGCCCGGCGGGTAGTCCGTCCGGCACGTGTGCGGGCCGGTGTGCGCGTCGTACGCTGGGCCCACGGCCATGTGGCGCGAGACTGCACCCATCGCGGCCGTCCTGACGGCTGCCTCTGCCGCGTGGCTCTGGCTGCGCCGATCGGCCCGTGGCCGCGATCCCGGCGAGACGGCGTTCGCGTTGTGGTGCGGGCGGCATGCCTTCGCGCCGCGCGCGCAACGGACGCTCGATCCGGCGCTGATCCCGGAGCCGTACCGGCGCCTGGCGGACCGCGAGGGCGGCCCGCCCCGGTGCGTGCCCCGCACGTCGCTGCTGGAGATCGAGGGCTCGCTGTTCGCCCAGCAGTTCGGCTGGATCGTGCGCGCCGCCGACGGTCCGGCCGCTGCCGCGTTCCTGGGCCGCGCGCCCGCACCGGGCCGGCGGTCGCTGACGGCCGCGGCGCTGGTCGTTCCCGGGTCGCCCCGGCTGCCCGGCCTCCGCGTGCGCGCGACGCGATCGTTCGAGGAGCCGTGGTTCGGCGGCGTGGCCGACCACTGCACGCCCGCGCTCCTCGCCGGCCGGTACGTCGCGGATGGTCCGGCGCCCCTGCCGGAGGAGCTGGTGGTGGAGTTGCTCGACCCGCAGTTGCCGCCGCTGATCGTGGAGTGCCTGCCGGACAGGCTGCTGGTGGCCACGGCCGGCAGCCACCTCCGGACGGGCGACCTGGACGCGCTGGCAGCGGCCACGGAGCGCCTGACCGGGCTGCTGCTGGACGATGTCGCGACCGTCAGGCGCGGTCACTGATCCGTCACAAGGTCGTCCTGCGATAGGGGGACGGCAGCGTCGCGATCCCGCTCTGCTACGAGGGTTTGCAGGGCACACGCCGGCGACGGATGGTTGTCACGAACCTGGAGGTCCTGTGCTACGATCGGCTCGCTCGCCGGAGGAGCTCGGCGGGTACGAGCAGGCTCGTAGGAGGCACCGGATCACCGGCGTCACACCACCGGGCCGGGGGCCTGACGCCTCCGGCCTCTCAGCTGGAATCACGATCGTTGCTGCGATTCTGCTCGGAACGGGACTCGGTCTGGGTCTCGGGCTCCTGACCTCACTGCCGTACGTCTTCGCCCTCGCAGGCGCTGCGGCCGGCATCGTGCTCGGCTTCTACGTCGTCTATCTCAAGTGGATCAAACTCCCGCCACGATGACCGACTACCCCGTCTACACCGGGATGCAGTCGGCTGGACCGCCGATCCTGTCGCGCGGCGCCGGATTCATCGCGGCGATCGTGAGCCTGCCGATCTACCTCGTCGCCGGATTCGACATCCTCGGCTGGGCGCTCGGCGTCGCGGTGTTCGCGATCAACTGGCTCGCCGCGCTCGGCATCGACCGCCTGGCGCGCGGCAAGATGCAGGTGACCGCCGTCGGCATCACCGGCATCGGCCTGATCTCGCGCGCCTGGATCACGTTCGGCGGGCTGTTCATCTTCGCCAAGGTCGTCGACGAGGACATCGGCGTCGCCGGCGCGATCGTCTTCCTCATCCTCTTCACCGCAGATTTCCTGGCCCGCGCGATCTCGCACACCGCGGCCCGCACGCCCGCCCGGCCCGAGACGAAGGACACCAACGCGTGAACGCCGTTCGCCGTGCCGCGCTCCTCGCGCTGCCCGTCCTGCTCGCCCTGCCCGCGATCGCGAACGCGGCGACGGGGACCGGCGAGGACGAGTTCCAGCCGATCGAGGAGTTCATCGTCAAGCCGTGGTTCTCGCTGTCGGTGGGGCCGTTCGACTTCGGCATCTCGAAGGCGATCGTGTACCTGTGGCTGGCGGCGGCGATCTCGATCGGCATCGCGGTCTGGATCCGCGGCGGCCTGAAGCAGCAGCCGGGCCGTCTGCAGACCGTGGTCGAGCTGATCTACACGTTCACCGAGACGAGCATCGGCCGCGCCACGCTGCCGCGGACCGCGTTCACGCGCTGGTTCCCGTACGTCGCGTCGCTGTTCGTGTTCATCTGGACGATCAACATGATCTCGTTCATCCCGCTGCCGGTCGATACCCACAACACGTGGGCGGGCGGCATCCCCGGCTTCACCATCTACGCGGCCACGTCGAACCTCTCGGTGACGCTCGCGCTGACCCTGTTGACCATCGGCATCTCGCACTACGAGGGCATCCGCGCGAACGGCACCAAGGCCTACTTCAAGAGCTGGGTGCCCCACACCGGCATCTCCGGGGTCGGCGGCGTCGCGCTGACCGCGTTCCTGATCCCGCTCGAGGTCCTGTCGCATTTCCTGCGCATCATCTCGCTCAGCGTCCGGCTCTTCGCGAACATGCTCGCAGGGCACTTGCTGATCATCATGTGCCTCGGGTTTGCCATCCTGCTCGGCAACGTCTTCATCGGCGCCATCGGCGTGCCGGTGGCGATCGTGTTCTACCTCTTCGAGTGGGGCCTCGTCGCCTCGCTGCAGGCCTACATCTTCGCGATGCTCTCGGGCATCTACATCGGCGGCGCGATCGAGCCGAACCATTGACCCGGACCCGACCTTCCACGGAGGATTGAAAGACCATGGCGCTTACCGATGACGGCCTGCTCAACGCAGCGAAGGCCCTCGAGCTCGGCCTCGGCACGGGCTTCGGCGCGATCGGCCCCGGCGTTGGCGTGGGCTACCTGATCGGCAAGACGATCGAGGGCGTGTCGCGGCAGCCCGAGCTCCGCGGCGACCTCCAGGGGATGATGTTCCTCGGCCTCGCGCTGACGGAGGCGATCACGTTCTACGCCCTCCTGATGTCGTTCGTCGCGTTCTTCATCGCGTAGCAGCGGGACTTCATGCTCCCGCTCCTCGACGAAAACATCCTCCTCATCCAGCCCGCCCCCGGGCTGATGATCTGGACGCTCCTCACGTTCTTCATCGTGCTCTACATCCTCCGGCGCGTCGCGTTCGGACGGATCGCGGAGCTGCTGGAGGCACGACGGCGGGCGGTCCAGGACAACCTGGAGGCGGCCGAGTCCGCCCGTGACGAGGCGCAGCGGCTGCTCGACGAGTACCGCCAGCAGCTCGCGGCGGCACGACACGAGGCATCCGATATCGTCGAGCGCGCCCAGCGCACGGGCGAGGAAGAGCGACGCCGCATGCAGGAAGAGCTCCAGGCCGAGCGCGAGCGCGGTGTGGCGGCGGCGAAGTCGGCCATCGAGGCCGAGACGCGGCAGTCGCTCGATCGCATCAAGTCCGAAATCGCCGACCTGACGCTGCAGGCGACCGAGGTCGTGCTGCGCACCAAGCTCGATGCCGGCGAGTCCAAGCGCCTGATCGACGAGGCGCTGTCCGACGTCGACTTCTCCAAGCTGACGAACGACTGACGATGGCAGACGCCGCAGCACTCCCGTTCGCCGAGGCCCTGTACGAGGCTGCGCGCGCGGCCGACCGCCTCGATGCGGTCCACCGCGATCTCGCCGCCGTGCGGACGGCGATCGAGGACGCGCCCGATCTCGAGGGGTTCCTCCGCAACCCGGCCTTCCCGGTCGACGCGAAGCGGCGGGTGCTCGAGTCGATGACGGCCGGGGGCGACCCGCTCGTCTCCAACTTCCTGAACGTGCTCATCTCGCACGGCCGCCTGGAACTGCTCGTCGACGCCGCCGAGGCGTTCGCCGATCGGTACCGGCGCGAGCAGCGCGAGCTCGCAGTGTCCCTGACGACGGCGGTGCCGATCGACGATGCCCAGGCCGAGGGCCTGCGGCAGAAGCTCGAGTCGGCCACCGGACAGACCGTCACCATTCGTCGCACCGTCGATCCGTCGATCGTCGGCGGCGTCGTGCTCCGTGTCCGCGACCTGCTGGTCGACGCCTCCGTGCGTCGCCGGCTCGAAGGTCTGCGGCTCTCACTCAAGGCCAGCAAGCTTCCATCCGGAGGAGAAGCGTGAAGCTCCGCCCCGATGAGATCGCATCGATCCTGCGCGACCAGATCTCGGGATACCAGCAGACAGCCGAGGTCGAAGAAGTCGGCACCGTCATCCAGGTCGGTGACGGCATCGCCCGCATCTACGGCCTCGAGAACTGCATCGCCATGGAGATGCTCGAGTTTCCGCACGGGGTCACCGGCCTCGCACTGAACCTCGAGGAGTCCAACGTCGGTGCCGTGCTCTTCGGCGAGTGGCAGAAGATCGCCGAGGGCGACATCGTGCGCCGCACCGGCTCCGTCATGTCGGTGCCGGTCGGCGAGGGCCTGATCGGCCGCGTCATCGACCCCCTCGGCAACCCGCTCGACGGCGGCCCGGCGATCGAGACGACCGAGACCCGGCCGCTCGAGTTCAAGGCGCCCGGCGTCGTCGACCGCCAGCCCGTGAAGGAGCCGTTGCAGACGGGCCTGAAGGCGCTCGACGCGCTCGTGCCGATCGGGCGCGGGCAGCGCGAGCTGATCATCGGCGACCGCCAGACGGGCAAGACCGCCGTGGCGATCGACACGATCATCAACCAGAAGGGCCAGGACGTCATCTGCGTGTACGTCGCAGTCGGCCAGAAGGGCTCGACGGTCGCGCAGGTGGTCGAGAAGCTCCGCGAGCAGGGCGCGATGGAGTACACGATCGTCATCTCCGCGCCCGCCAACGAGTCGGCGCCGATCAAGTACATCGCGCCCTACGCCGGCTGTGCCATGGGCGAGTACTTCTGCTACGCCGGCAAGCACGCGCTGCTGGTGTACGACGACCTCACCAAGCAGGCCGACGCCTACCGCCAGATGTCCCTGCTGCTGCGCCGCCCACCGGGTCGCGAGGCCTTTCCCGGCGACGTCTTCTACCTGCACTCGCGGTTGCTGGAGCGCGCGGTGAAGCTGTCCGACGAGCTCGGCGGCGGATCGCTGACGGCGCTGCCGATCATCGAGACGCAGGCCGGTGACGTGTCGGCGTACATCCCGACCAACGTGATCTCGATCACCGACGGCCAGATCTTCCTGGAGTCGTCGCTGTTCTTCCAGGGCGTGCGCCCGGCCATCAACGTCGGCATCTCGGTGTCACGCGTCGGCTCGAACGCCCAGACGAAGGCGATGAAGAAGGTCGCCGGCCGCATGAAGCTCGAGCTCGCCCAGTTCCGCGAGCTGGAGGCGTTCGCGCAGTTCGGCTCCGATCTCGACGCCGCCACGCAGCAGCAGATCAACCGCGGCCGCCGGCTCGTCCAGACGCTGAACCAGGGCCAGTACGACCCGTGGCCGTTCGAGGAAGAGGCCGCGATCATCTGGTCGGCCGGCAACGGCTTCATCGACGACATCCCGGTCGAGGCGGCGACGCGCTTCAACGAGGGTCTCCGCACGCACCTGCGGGCCGAGCGGACGGTGCTCGAGAAGATCCGGTCGAGCGGCGACCTGGCCGACGACACCGTGGCGGCGCTGCGCACGGCGATCGAGGAGTTCAAGCAGGGCTTCGAGACCTAGCCTTGGCGTCGCAGCAGGATATCAAGCGGCGGATCCGGTCCGTCCGCAACACCCGCAAGGTGACGAAGGCGATGGAGCTCGTCTCCGGTGCCAAGCTGCGGCGTGCGCAACTGCGCATCGAGGCGCTGCGGCCGTTCGCCGACGCCATGGCCGAGATGATCGGCGAGGCGGCGGGGCGGACCCACATCCAGGGCCAGCCGCTGCTCGATCCGCGGGAGGACCCGAAGAACGTGGCGATCCTGCTGCTGACGGGCGACCGCGGCCTGGCCGGCGGCTTCAACGGCTCCGCCGTCCGGCGCGCCGTCGAGGAGGCCCGGGCCGCCGAGGCGGCGGGCCTCGGGGTGCGCTGGCTCGTGATCGGCCGCAAGGGCGCCGGCACGGTGCGCTTCCGCGGCTTCTCCGTCGATCAGGCGTGGACGGGCTTCACCGACCGCCCGACCTACCAGGACGCCGAGGCCATCGCCCACCGGGTGATCGAGCTGTTCGCGGCCGGCGAGGTCGACAAGGTCGTGCTGGTCTACAACGCGTTCCGGTCGGCGCTCGCGCAGGAGATCGCCGCAGACACCCTGCTGCCGCTCGCCGCGCCCGAGATCCGCGAGAAGTCCGCGCGCGAGATCGCCATGGAGGGCCTGCTGCTGTTCGAACCGGAGGCCGACGAGATGCTGGCCACGTTGCTGCCGACGGCGGTGGAGACCGCGATCTATCGCGCCCTGCTCGAATCGGCGGCCTCCGAGCACGGCGCGCGCATGAGCGCGATGCGCTCCGCGTCGGACAATGCGTCGGAGCTGATCGAGGGCTACACCCTCGCCATGAACCGCGCGCGGCAGGCGGAGATCACGCAGGCGATCCTCGAGGTCGTCGCGGGCGCAGACGCCCTCCAGTAGCGTGAGACCGGGCCCGGTTCGGGCCGTTGCGAAACCATCCGGTACGCATCGAATTCATGCGGCTTGTATCGACCCCCGGCGTGCGCTACTTTTCTGACGTCAATCGTGTGCCTCGTGGGGTGGCATCCGGAGGGCGTGCGCGGTAACGTCCGCCGCACAGGGAGGATCTGGGTGCAATCGACGGTGGAGTTCGTGCGTGGCATCGGCTGACGCCCTGAGCCGGACCGCGCCGGCACCCGGATTCGCGCCGGAGAAGGGTGTCGTCGCGCGCAGCCCGTGGCAGCACGCCTGGGCCCGCCTGCGCCGCGACAAGGTCGGCATCGCCTGCTCGACGTTCATCCTCTGCCTGTTCGCGTTCGCGGCGGCCGCACCGCTGTTCGAGAGGCTGACCGGGCACACGCTCAACAAGTCGAACTCCACCGGCACTGACGACCTGACGCTGCTGCCGGTCACGCCGCTGCATGGCTGCCACGTCGACGGGCAGTGGAAGATCGGCGACCAGTCGTGCTTCCTGCTCGGCGCGTCCGACTCGCTCGGCCACGACATGCTGGTGCAGTTGGCGTACGGCGCTCGGACGTCGCTGTTCATCGGCATCGTCGCGACCATCCTGACGATGGCCATCGCGCTCCTGGCCGGCCTCGCGGCGGGCTTCTTCGGCGGTTTCGTGGACGGCGTGCTGTCGCGGATTATGGAGATCGTCGCGGCCTTCCCGTTCCTGCTCTTCGCCATCATCATGTCGGTGACCTTCGGGGCGTCGAAGGCGACGGTGATCACGGTGATCGCGTTGTTCTCGTGGTACTACGCCGGCCGCATCTTTCGCGCCGACGTGCTCTCGCTCCGAGAGCGCGAGTACGTCCTGGCAGCGCGGATGCTCGGCGCGTCGTCCATGCGCATCCTGTTCCGGCACGTGTTACCGCATCTTGTGGGGCCGCTGATCGTGCTGGCCTCGCTCGCGATCGCGGCTGCGATCGGCACCGAGGCGGCGCTCAGCTTCCTCGGGTTCGGCCTGCCCGTCGAGGTCGCCTCGTGGGGCAGGATGATCGACCAGGCCGTGCCGGGCGGGCTCTACCGCAACGCGCCGCACCTGATGCTGTTCCCGGGCTCGCTGCTCGTGCTGTCCGTCCTGGCGTTCAACCTGCTGGGCGACAGCCTGCGCGATGCCCTCGACCCCCGCGGCGGTGGCCTTTGATCGCCAGCGGTCTGTTTGGACAATCGTCTCTGAGGAGGACGGATGACGAATAAGCGCGTATTTTCGGCGCTGGCGATCGGTGCGGTTGCACTGGTCGTTGCGGCGTGTGGCGGGTCGGGAGACTCGAAGACGTCGGGCGCGGCCACGACCCCGGGTGGAACCGGTGCAACGGGCACCCCAACGTCCACGGAGGGCGCGGGTAGCGGCGATTTCCTGAAGGGCGGGTTCCCGGCCACGGAGACGGCGGTCAAGGGCGGCCGCATCTCGATCGCCTACGACTCGAACATCGATTGCTGGAACGGCCTGTCCTACTACGGCATCTCGTGGTCGTACTTCTACTTCATGGCGCGCGGCCTCTACGGCTATCCGAACACGGTGGCGCAGCCCGAGTCGGACACGATCCAGCCCGAGCTGGCGGCCGACATGCCCGAGATCTCCGCTGACGGCCTCACCTACACGGTGAAGCTGCGCGAGGGCCTGAAGTTCCCCGACGGCAGCCCCGTCACGGCCAAGGACGTCAAGGCCACCTACGAGTACATGGTCGATCCGAACATCCAGTGCGCGACGGGCGGTCCGCCGTCGTCCGGCTACTACAACGGCATCGAGGGGTACGACGCGTACACCAAGGCGATGACCGACTCGAAGGGCGCCGACAACCCGGGCATCTCGGGCATCACGGTGGTCGACGACCTGACGACGTCGTTCAAGCTGAAGGCGGTCGACGGGTCGTTCCTGCGCGCGCTGGCCATGGGCTGGAGCTTCATCCGCCCGGCCTCGACGCCGCACAAGGTGACTTCCACGCCGCCGCCGTTCGTCGGCCCGTACCACCTCACCAAGTACGTCTCCGACAAGTCGGTCGCGATCGACCGTGAGCCGACCTGGGCCGGGAACGTGGCCGCGGGCGTGCCCGAGGGTCCGAACGAGAACAACGTCGACGGCGTCGACGCCAACGTGGCGACGCCGAACGACATCGCCACCCAGAAGCTCAAGGACAACCAGATCGACCTCGGTGACGGCGTCATCGTCGGCTCCGACGTGCCCGCCATCGCGCAGGACGACCAGTACAAGGACCGCTACTTCTCGACGGCCGACGCCGCGATCGACTACGGCGTGTTCCGCACCGACAAGGCGCCGTTCGACAACGTGAAGCTCCGCCAGGCGGTCAACTTCGCCGTCGACCGGACGCAGAACTCGAAGATCATCGGCGGCGCAATCTCCCGCGAGCCGTGGGGTCAGCTGCTGTCGTCGAACCTGTTGGGCGACCAGCCGACCGATATCTTCCCGTTCACCCCCGACGTCGAGAAGGCGAAGGCGCTCGTCGCCGAGTCCGGCGTCGCGACCCCGATCAAGATCGAGCTCCTGCACTTCGCCGAGGATCCCGCTCCGCAGCAGGCGCAGGCCATCAAGGAGTCCCTTGACGCGGTCGGGTTCGACGTGACGCTGAAGGCTGTTTCCTCCGATGCCTTCTACGGCGTGCTCGATGACGACACCGCCTCGTGGAGCATCGGTCTCGCCGCCTGGGGCCAGGACTACTCGGATGCGATCACGTTCTTCCGCCCGCTCCTGAGCTGCCCCGACGGCAAGCCCCCCAGCTCGAACTACGGCAACTTCTGTGATGCCGCGTTCGACGCCAAGCTCCTGGAGATCAACGCCATGCCCGTCGGCCCCGAGCGGACCGCCGCGTGGGCGCAGCTCTCCACCGACACCGCGACCAACCAGACGCCCTGGTGGGTCATGAGCAACCGCCGCAAGGTCAACCTGGTCTCGAATCGGGTCGGCAACTTCATGTACGGGCCGGCCAAGCAGTACTACTTCGGCGCGTACTTCATCAAGCAGTAACCGAGCGTGACCCGGGGCCGGCGCCCGTCATCCGACGGGCGCCGGCCCCCGGTTCTCTCACCATCCGATGATCCGCTACACCATCCGCCGGCTCCTGTTCGGCCTCCTCGTTCTCCTCTCCGTCACGTTCGCGGTGTTCCTCCTGACTGGACCCGTGCTGCACTGGCGGCAGCACATCGACCTGGCCCGGGCGTACGCGGGCAAGAACCCGTCCGCGCCGCAGGTCCAGGCGGCGAGCGAGCTGCTCGGACTCGACCAGCCGTACTACGTGCAGTTCGGACGGACGGTCCGACGGCTGGTGCTCGGTCCATCGACCGAGGAGAAGGCGCGCCTCTGCCCGGGCTCGACGGCCGAGGAGTGCAAGCAGTTGGTGGGCCACTTCGGCCGCTCGTTCCAGAAGACCCGGTCGGTCGATAAGCTGTTGCTCGACCGGTTCCCGGCCACGCTCTCGTTAGCGGCGGTGGCGGCGGTGATGTGGCTGACCATCGGCGTGGCCGTGGGCGTGCTCTCCGCGGTGCGCCCACGGTCCCTGTTCGATCGCGGTTCGACGGCGTTCGTCCTGGTCGGACAGTCGCTGCCCGTCTACTACTTCGGCCTGCTGGGCCTGTTCTTCTTCGCCTACAAGCTCAAGATATTTCCGCTCGGCGGCTACGTGTCGTTCAGCGCCTCGAACCCCTGGCCATGGCTCTCGCACCTGCTGCTGCCCGGCATCACGCTGGCGTTCCAGTTCGCAGCCATCTACGTCCGCATGACCCGGGCCAGCGTGCTCGGCGCGCTGTCCGAGGACTACGTCCGGACGGCTCGCGCCAAGGGCGCGGGCGAGCGCCGCGTGCTCGTCAACCACGCGCTGCGCAACGCCCTGCTGCCGATCGTCACCATCTTTGGCCTCGACCTCGGAACGCTGCTCGGCGGCGCGATCCTGACCGAGTACACGTTCGGGATCCCCGGTATCGGCCGCCTCACGGTCGAGGCCGCCCGGTCCTTCGACATCCCGCTGATCGCGGGCGTGGTGCTGTTCGCGGCGATCGCGATCGTGATCGCGAACATCGTGGTCGATCTGCTCTACGCCGTCATCGATCCGCGGATCCGGCTCGCCTGATGGCGCTGCTCGAGGTCACCGATCTCAGCACGACCTTCACCACCGACGACGGTGAGGTCGGCGCGGTCGACCACGTCTCGTTCTCCGTCGACCGCGGCAAGGTGCTCGGCATCGTGGGCGAGTCCGGCTCCGGCAAGTCGGTCACGAACCTGACGCTGATGGGCCTCCTGCCGGGCAAGAACGTCAAGATCACCGGCAGTGCGATGCTCGACGGGCGCGATCTGCTGACACTGTCCAAGTCGGAGCTGCGCCAGGTGCGCGGCAACGACGCGGCGATGATCTTCCAGGACCCGATGACGTCGCTGAACCCCGTGCACAAGATCGGGGCGCAACTGGTGGAGGCGGTCAACCTCCATAGGGACGTCTCCAGGGCCGACGCCCGCGCGCGGGCGGTCGAGATGCTAACCGCGGTCGGCATCCCGGCGCCGGACGAACGCATGTCCAACTACCCGCACGAACTGTCCGGCGGCATGCGCCAGCGCGTCATGATCGCGATGGCGCTGATCAACAACCCACGCCTCCTGATCGCGGACGAGCCGACCACGGCGCTCGACGTGACCACCCAGGCGCAGATCCTCGAGCTGATCCGGCGCCTCCGCTCCGACTTCGACTCGGCGATCATCATGATCACGCACGATCTCGGCGTCGTCGCCGAGCTGTGCGATGACGTGATCGTCATGTACGCCGGCCGCGTCGTCGAGCGCGGGTCGGTGTTCGAGATCTTCGAGCGCCCCCAGCACCCGTACACGTGGGGCCTGCTCGGCTCGCTCCCCGGGCGCAGCTCGGGCCGCGGCAAGCTGTTCTCCATTCCGGGCACGCCGCCGAGCCTGCTCAACCCGCCGCAGGGCTGCCGCTTCCACCCGCGCTGCCCGTACGTGATGGAGGTCTGCCGACACGAGCCGCCGCCACGCCTCGAGCCGCTGCCGAACGGCACGCACCTCGTCGCGTGCCACCTCGACCAGGCGACACGCGACGCGCGCGGTGCCGAGCTGGTGGCCGCCGGGCCATCCGCCCGCGGGGAGCAGGTATGACCGACGTCATCCTCAAGGTCAACGACGTCAAGAAGCATTTCCCGCTGCGCCGCGGCATCATCTTCAAGAGGGAGATCGGCAGCGTCAAGGCGGTCGATGGCGTCTCGTTCGAGGTGCGCGAGGGGGAGACGCTCGGCATCGTCGGCGAGTCGGGCTGCGGCAAGTCCACGCTCGCGCGCTGCATCGTGCGGCTGCTCGACCTGACGGCCGGCTCGATCGAGTTCCAGGGCGAGGACATCTCGCGCCTCTCCGGCAAGGCGCTGCGCGAGGTGCGCCGCGACCTGATGATGGTCTTCCAGGATCCGATGGCGTCGCTGAACCCGCGCATGCGCGTCGGCCAGATCGTGGCCGAGCCGCTCGAGATCCACAACTTCGGCAGCGCCTCGGAGCGCAAGAGCCGGGTCCAGGGCCTGCTCGAGCGCGTCGGCCTGAACCCCGAGCACTACAACCGCTTCCCGCACGAGTTCTCGGGCGGCCAGCGGCAGCGCATCGGCATCGCCCGCGCTCTGGCGCTGGAGCCGAAGCTGATCGTCTGCGACGAGCCCGTGTCGGCGCTCGACGTGTCGGTGCAGGCGCAGATCCTGAACCTGCTGTCCGACCTGCAGCGCGACTTCTCGCTCACGTACGTGTTCATCGCGCACGACCTCGACGTCGTCCACCACGTGTCCGACCGCGTGCACGTGATGTATCTCGGCCAGGTCGTCGAGGAGGGCTCGGCCGAGCAGCTGTACAGCCATCCGCGCCACCCCTACTCGGCATCGCTGCTCTCCGCCGTGCCGGTCGCCGACCCGCGGCTAGCACGCAGCAAGGAGCGCGTCGTGCTCGAGGGCGATGTCCCGAGCCCGCTCAACCCGCCGTCCGGCTGCCGATTCCACCCGCGCTGCCCGCGCGCGCAGCCGATCTGCTCCGTGGAAGAACCGCAACTGCGCAAGCACGACGAGGGCCACTTCGCCGCCTGCCACTTCCCGGTCGAGCGCTGGCCGCTCCGCAACGCGAACGACCTCCGGCTCGCCGGCGCCGCCATGCCCGCCGCCGACCCGGTTCCGGACCCGTAGGCGCGCCATGACCCGCGACGAGCTGCGCGCGGGGCTCGTGCGGCTCGTCCTCTACGTCGCGGGTGCCGTCGTGCTGATCACGGTGGGCGGACTGACGCTGTGGGTGCTGGCCGGCGGCGGGCTCGGCCGGGCACTCGCCCTGGCCTTCTCGCTGGCCGCCGCGCTGCTGGTGCTGGGCGGTGCGGTGATGGGGCTTCAGACGGGTGCGATGAGCATGGACCGCGACCGGGGCGAGCGCCGCCCGCGCTACCGATCGGACCGCGAGAGGCGGGAACACGAGGTCCTCGCGATCGGCCTGATCGCGGCCGGCGTGGGGGCCTTTCTCGTGGCCATGATCCTGGGGTAGGGTGGTGGCGTGACAGCGACCGGGCCCCGCGAGTGCGAGCGCGTGCGCGAGCTGTTCACCGCCGAGATCGATCGCGAGGCGACCGAGATCGAGGAGGCCGCCGTGCGCCGGCACCTGCGCACGTGCGTGGAGTGCGCCGAGGCGTACGACGCCCACATCGCCGTGGCCCGGGGCCTGCGCCAGCACGAGCTGGTGCGGCCCGGCCGGCACCCGCTGCCGTGGTTCACGCGGTTCCGGTCGCAACTCGCGGTGCTGGCCATGCTGATCGTGGTGGTCGGTGCCGTGACCACGTTCGCCGTGCTCCGCTAGGGGCGCCCCACCGGCCCGGAGCTTGTGACACGGCGGAGGCGCACCTGACGGGCGATTCGGGTAGAGTTCGTGCCTCGATGACCCCGTACCGGATGGCGCCTTCCCGCGCCGCTTCCGGAACAGCCTGCGAGGAGCCCGCACAGACATGGCAGACGGAACGAACGTCGGCAGGATCGTTGAGATCAAGGGCGTCGTGCTCGACGCCGTGTTCGACGGCAAGCTGCCGGCGATCTACAACGCGCTCCACATCCCGATCCCGGGCGTGGACAGGATCCTGGTCGCAGAGGTGCAGCAGCACCTGGGCGACGACCGCGTCCGCGCGGTCGCGATGGACGCCACCGAGGGCCTGGCCCGCGGCAACGAGGTGATCGACTCCGGCGCGCCCATCTCGGTGCCCGTCGGCGACGTCACGCTGGGCCGCATCTTCAACGTGCTGGGCGAGGCGATCGACAAGGGCGAGGAGATCCCCGAGAGCGCCGAGCGCTGGTCGATCCACCGCGCGCCGCCGCTGTTCGAGGACCTCGAGCCGAAGCCGTCGATCCTCGAGACCGGCATCAAGGTCATCGACCTGCTCGCGCCGTACACGCGTGGCGGCAAGATCGGCCTGTTCGGCGGCGCCGGCGTCGGCAAGACCGTGCTGATCCAGGAGCTGATCAACAACATCGCGAAGTTCCACGCCGGCAAGTCGGTGTTCGCCGGCGTCGGCGAGCGCACCCGTGAGGGCAACGACCTCTGGCTCGAGATGACCGAGTCGGGCGTGATCGACCGCACGGCGCTGGTCTACGGCCAGATGAACGAGCC
>JBKJIG010000069.1:0-10510 GCA_046598415.1 Gaiellales bacterium | reverse complement strand
GGCTGCCGGGCGCGCGGCGCTGCCTCTTTCTTGAAGCAGAGCTGACCGCCTGGCTCGATGGCGCGAGCCTCGACGCCTGCGACCTTCGGTGCGTTGGGCGCGTTCTATCAAACGCCTAGCTGCATGGGCCGTGTAGGGATCGAACCTACGACCTTGGGATTAAGAGTCCGTCCAGGTGCGCTGCAAGCAACAGCTGAAAACAGACTTTCGCTGCAAGTCGAGGCTTTCGTAGATGCAATGAACTACAGAAATGGAGGGCTTCGGAGCCAAGCTCGTACGCGCACCGTACGCGCAGACGATGGGTGCCGGCCGAGTTGGGGTGTCGCCTTGAGGCTTCAGCGACGGCCGTTGTGTCGCGTCGGGTGTAACCACCATGCGCACGGCCGACGCATCCGCCACGCCGCCCAGTCTACGGGCGTGCAGGCCCATCCGGCCGCGGGACGTGGCGGCTCTGCGAAACGAAGGTGCGGCCTGTCCCAAGCCGCACCGAGGAGGGATGGCGCAACCGGAATCCGAAGCTTGACCCCCTACGACTCGGAAACCCCCGGTCGTACGAGACCGGTTTCGTAGGCGACGATCACGGCCTGGGCCCGATCGTGGAGGCCGAGCTTCGCGAAGATCCGGGCGACGTGCGTCTTCACTGTGGCTTCGCCGAGGGTCAGCGTGCGGGCGATGCCGGCGTTCGACAGGCCCCGCGCGACCAGGCGCAGCACCTCGATCTCGCGCGGTGTCAGATCGGTGAGGTCGTCGGTTGTGCTGGTGACAGGTCGCTGGAGGTAGTCCTCGATCAGCCGTCGTGTCACTGACGGAGCGAGGAGGGCGTCGCCGCGCGCGACGACACGGACCGCGTGGAGGAGTTCGGGGACACCGGCGTCCTTGAGGAGGAAGCCGCCGGCGCCCGCACGGAGGGCGAGGAAGACGTACTCGTCGAGATCGAAGGTCGTCAGGATCAGGATCCGCGCTGCGTTTCGCGTGGCGGCGATCTGGCGCGTCGCCTCGATCCCGTCGAGGTTCGGCATCCGGATGTCCATCAACACCACGTCCGGTCGAGCCGACCGCGCGGCGCGCACGGCCTCGACGCCGTCGCCGGCCTCGGCGACGACCTCGATGTCGTGCTCGGCCTCAAGGATCACGCGGAACCCGGAGCGGACCAGGGCCTGGTCGTCGGCGATGAGCACGCGGATCACGCCGGTGCTGCGATCGGAAGCACGGCCCTGACGGCGAAGCCGCCGCCTTCTGCCGGGCCGCTCTCCAGGCTGCCGCCGTAGAGCGCAGCGCGCTCGCGCATCCCGATCAGGCCGTGGCCGACGACGCTGCCGTTCGGCGGCGGGCCGCGCCCGTCGTCGTTGACCTCGATCGACAGGGCAGCGTCGGTGTAGCGGAGGACCACGGCGGCGTTCGCCGCCTGGGCATGGCGGAGCGTGTTCGTGAGCGCCTCCTGGACGATCCGGTAGGCGGAGAGGTCGACGCCGGGCGGGAGCGGTCGCCGCGGCCCCTCCACGCAGAGGTCGACGACAACACCGGCGTCTCGCGTCTGGTCGATCAGGGAGGGAAGCGAATCGAGCCCGGGTTGGGGGCCGATGGCGAGCTGCCCGTCGTCGCGCCGGAGGATCCCGAGGAGCTGTCGCAGCTCGACGAGCGCCTCGCGGCCGGCGTCCTCGATCGACTGGAAGGTGGCAAGGATCGCAGGGCGGTCGTCACCGAGGCGCGGTCCGGCCTGTGCCTGCACGACCATCACACTCACCGAATGGGCGACGACGTCGTGCAGCTCTCGAGCGATGCGGGCACGTTCGTCGGCCACCGCCGCTCGATCACGCGCGCGCCGCTCGGACTCGAGCATCGACACGCGACCTCGAAGCTCCTCGTGCTCATGCCGGCGGCGGCGGATCTCCCGACCGGCGAGCCACGCCACCAGGAACACGAGGTAGGCGCCGGCGCGAATCGTGCCTTTGCCATCGACCGCCTGTCGGATCACGCTCGCTCCGAGGAACACCACGACGGCAGCGACGCCGGCCCGGATGGTGTGCCGCTGTCGGTCGGCACCGCCGATCGTGTAGAAGGCGACGGCCAGCGCCAGGAACCCCGTCACGGGCCCGCTGTCCGGGTCCCCGGCGAGCAGCCACGTCGCCGCGAACGCGACGCAGGTACCGAGCCCGACGACGATCGGCGCCCGCCCTCGCCACGCCAGGCCGAGAGCAGCGAGGATCGTGAGCGTCCACACGACCCGACGCTGCAGCGGTCCATCCCCGATCTCGGCGGTCGGCATCGACGTCAGCGCAACCGCTCCACCAGTGGCGAGCCCGACCGCCAACCCCCGATCGACCCAACCGCGATGCGATGCCGAGAGCTGCACATCACCAGCGTAGTCCCGGGCGACGGCCGGCGCATCGGCCGGCAGGTTGACGATCGGCGGGCGACTGTCAGCCCGTCGGCTAGGGCGGCGTCACGCAGATCACCCTGCCGGGTACCGCACATCACCATCCAAGCCGACGACTCGGGCCTCATCTCGGCCTACGGTGGTGCGGCCAACCCGATCGAGGAGCAGCGATGACCCTGACCGTTCCATCCCGCCTTCCAGGCGCCTGCGGCGTGCTCGCAGCGGGCGGCGTGCTCGCCGGCCGTGGCCTCCTGGGCCTCGAACTCGCAGCGCTCGCGTTGCTCCCGCCCTTCCTGGCCTACCTCTGCTGGCTGCTGCGGCCGGCCAGGGAGGAGCACGCGTGGCTTGCAACCGCCGCGCTCGTCTCCGGCGTACTCGGCGTCGGACTGAAGTTCGTTTCCATCGTGCCGCATATCGCCATCCGCGCCACCGGCGACGGCACGCCGCTCACGCACGCGCTGGAGCAGTCCGCCAACTTCTCGGTGATCCTCAGCCTCTACCCCCTCGCGATCTTCTCCTTCCTGGTCGCCCTCCTCGCACTCACATCGAAGACGCTCCCCCGATGGCTCGGAGTCCTCGCCGGCGCGACCGGTATGGCACTCGCGATCAACGCAGCCTTCCTCGAGTCCGACTTCGTGCCCGGCTACCTGCTCTTCATCGTCTGGGTACTTCTGGCCGGCGCCGACCGGATGCTCCGTGGCGGAGTGGCACCAGTCGCGGCGGCCTGAGCGTTGGCCAGGGTGATCGGACGATCCGGCACGCGCCCTCACGCCGCACACCAACCCGGCGATCCGGGCGCGTGCCGCTGATCGACGATCGCCCGACGTTGGATCGCCACCGACCGGGCCGCCGGTGTGAACCTGATGGTCGTCAGCGCGGTCGGTGGCGGCATGGCCGGCCTCGCCTGGTCGCTCCTCGGCGACCGCGGCAAGGACGGCGAAAGCGACGCAGCATGGAAAGCTAAATGGATGAGGATACACATATGCATCCAGATGCTAGAGTGGCTCGATGCGATGGGTTCCCCGGTGTGCGGATCGCGAGCGGCGGCGGGTGCCGACGTGTTGAGCGTGGCGAAGCTGGCGCCTGGACAGGAGGCGTACTACGAGGCGTCCGTCGCGCAAGGGGTGGACGACTACTACGCCGGGCGCGGTGAGAGTCCGGGCGTCTGGGTCGGTGCCGGCGCCGCGGAGCTGGGTCTGGTCGGAGTCATCGCGGAGGGTGCGCTCGGCACGTTGATGCGGGGCGAGGATCCGTCGTCCGGGGCGCGGTTGCGGCCGCCGGTGGCGGTGCGGACGATCTATGTGGAGCGGCTGGACGCGGCGACTGGCGAGCGGCACCGGGTGGCGCGGGAGCTGCGGCCGGTGGCGGGGTTTGACTTGGTGTTCTCGGTGCCGAAGAGCGTCAGCTTGCTGCACGCCCTTGGCGACGAGGCGACGCGGTTCGCGGTGGCGCAGGCCCACCAGGCGGCCTGGCAGGCCGCGCTCTGCTACCTCGAGCGAGAGGCGTGCGTGATCCGGAAGGGACGAAACGGCGTCGACCGGGAGCACGGCTCGGGGTTGGTGGCGGCGGCGTTCGCGCATCGCACCAGCCGCGCGCAGGACCCGCACCTACACACCCACGTTGTGGTCGCCAACGCCGCCCGCTCCACCGACGGCGTCTGGCGGGCACTGGACGGCGATCTGATCCTACGCAGCCACCGGCTCGCCGCCGGCTACCTGTACCAGGCCCAGCTCCGCTACGAGCTCACCACACGCCTCGGCGTCGGGTGGCGACCCGTGGTGCAGGGGATGGCGGAGCTGCGAGGCGTATCGGAGACGGCGGTGCGGGAGTTCTCGACCCGGCGCCGGCAGATCCTCACGCACCTCGCGGAGCAGGGCACCGACGGCTGGCGAGCCGCGCAGGTCGCCGCGATCACGACTCGCGACCGCAAACAACCACTCGACCTGGAGGCGCTCCGCGCGGACTGGGCCGCGCGAGCGGCCGAGCACGGATTCGGGCCACGCCAGCGCGCGGCCGTGGTTGGTCGGCGTCAGTGGCAGCCGCCCACCGCGGCTGGGTGTCGCGCGATCGCGCGGCGGCTGGTGTCGCCGGATGGCTTGACCGCGACCCGCTCCACCTTCACCGAGACGGATGCAATCCAGGCCTGGTGCGAGGCGCTGCCGGACGGCGCACCGGTTGACCGGATCCTGGCCACCGTCCGCGACTTCACCGACTTGCCGGCAGTCACGGCGGTCGACGTCAGCGAGCCGGGCGCCGGGTTCCCGCGCGCATTCACGACGGCTGAGCTGGTCGCGGTCGAGCAGCGGGCACTCGGCCTGGCGTGCGGCGAGGTGCGCAGCGACCGGCTGGTCCTCGACCCCGCCCGGGTGGGATCGTTGCTTACTGAGCGGCATCCGGGTCTGAGTGGGGAGCAGGCGGCAATGGTGACGAGGGTTGCAGCGGCGTCGGAGCGGGTGGTGTGCGTGGTCGGGCCGGCCGGCAGCGGCAAGACCACCGCCACCGCCGCCCTCCACGACGTCCTCCGAAGCGCCGGCGTGCCAGTGGTCGGCGCGGCGCCGTCCGGGATCGCCGCCGAAACACTCCAGGACGCGACCGGAATCCGCTCCAGCACCCTGCACCGCTTGCTCGCCGACGCCGACGACGATCACGGCCGTGGCCTACCCCGAGGCTGTGTGCTGGTGGTGGACGAGGCCGGGATGGCCGACACCCGCACCCTCACCCGCCTCCTCGAGCGCGTCCGCGAGGCGGACGCCAGGCTGGTGCTGATCGGGGATCCGTGCCAGCTCGGGGCGGTCGGCCCCGGCGGCCTCTACCTTGCGCTGTGCGACGCGCTCGGCACGGTCACGCTGACCGCCAACCAGCGCCAGCACGACCCCGCGGAGCGGGCCGCGCTGGCCGCACTCCGCGACCACGACCCTGACCGGTACCTCGACTGGGCTGCCGGGCAGGGCCGGCTGGTGGCCTGCGATAGCGCGCTGGAGGCGCGTGGTGCGTTGCTGGCCGACTGGGCCACCCACACCCTCCAGCAGCCGGATAGCGCGGCGGTGATGATCGCCTACCACCGCCGCGACGTCGCCGCCCTCAACCACGCCGCCCGCCAACTACTCCGCCACCACGGCGTGCTGCGCCCCGACGCGCACACGACGCCCGGCGGGCTCGGGCTCGTGCGCGGGGATCGGATCGTCTGCCTCCGCAACGATCCGGCGCTGCGGGTGATGAACGGCACCCGCGGCACGATCGTCACGGTCGGCCGCGACCGGCTGCTGCTCCGTACCACCAGCGGCGAGTGGCGGACGCTGCCGCTCAGCTACGCCGACCACGGCCACCTCACCCACGGCTACGCGATCACCGGCCACAAGAGCCAAGGCCAGACCGTCGACACAGCCTTCGTACTCGCCCCGCACCGCCGCGAACTGGCCGAATGGAGCTACGTCGCCGCCAGCCGCGCCCGCACCGAGACCCGCCTCGACCTGGCCGAACCCGACCTCGCCGACGACCACCACGCAATGCCAATCGCCGCAGAGACCGTCGAGCAGCTGGCAAACGCGCTGGCACGCACCGCGAACGACGAGCTCGCGACTCGCCAGCTCGTCGTCCCGCGACCGCTCGGCCACGACCGGGTGCGCGGCGTTGAGCACGAGCCGGCCGGCCTCGAACTCTGACCGGCGCCGCCCGGCTTGACGCTATAGGTCGAGGCCGAGGTCGCGGCCGCGCTCCAGCTCCACCAGCCGCCGCAGTTGGCTGCGCACGGCCGCGTCCTGCTCCCGGTCGAGCGCGGCGCTCATCCGCACCAGGTCATCCAGCGATGCCACCGGCACCCGCAACCCGTCGCCGAGCGCCTCGCGATTGGCGTGCAGCCGCAGATCGTTCCAACCACCCCGCGTCCCCTCCGGCACCGCCACCACCTGCAACACGCCAGCGTGCGTCTCGCGCCGGAGCACCGCGTCGGCCGCTGGCTGCGGGTCGGCGCGCTCGGGCGCGATCAACGTCGCCACCGGCGCGGCACCGAGCTCCGCCAGCGCGGCGTCGAGGCGCTCCAGGTTCTCCGCCCGTCGTTGCGGACAGATATCCACGCCGCTGGTCACCTCGTCGGTGCCTTGCAGCACCCGGGCGAGAGCGCCGATCACGACGTACGCCACCCGGTGACGCTCCAGCACCTGCAGCAGCCCGCGCGGATCGAACGCGTCGTCCGAGTCAGCGGCCACCAGCACCTCCCAGCGGCCCCGCGCGGCGCGCCAGCATCCGATCCAGCCGCTCCTTCGGCGTCAACACCGACGTCGCGTCCAGCACCGGCAACGACTCACTCGAGGCCGGCACCAGATCAAGCGACAGATCAAACCCGCACGCCCGCACCAGCTCGACCAGCGTCTCGAAGCCGGGCATCACGACATCTCGTTCCCAGCGGGCGATCTGCGCTCGGTCCTTCCCCGACCGCTCGCTCAACTCGGCCTGCGACAACCCCGCCCGCAGCCGCGCCTCCCGCACGATCGAACCGCTACTGCGCACCATCACGACCTCCCAACGCGCGGCCCCTTGTCATCGAGTCATGAGACATATACGCTACAAGCATCGTGAAGGGCAGCGAGCAACTCCATCTCGGAATCTCGGTAGCGGATCCAGCGCAGGATACTAACCCGGCCCGGAAACGACCTCGCGCCAGTGGCGCACCCCGGGCAGCCGCGCTCACCGCGTCGCAGCCGGCCTGCGATCGGATCGAGCCGATTGCGACCGCCGTGCGCTCGCCCTACTTGACGACGGATGACGTCGCCCGACGGCTCCACTGCTCGCGGCGCTCCGTCCACGAGCTGACGCGGACTTCGGCGATCCCGCATCGGCGGCCGCCAGGCGCGCGGCGCTGCCTGTTCCTTGAAGCAGAGCTGACCGCCTGGCTCGATGGCGCGAGTCTCGACGCCCGCGACCTTCCGCGCGGTGGGCGCGTCGTCAAGCCGAGTGCGCCCGCGCGCTGATCCCACGCCGGGCCACGCAGGACTCCACGGCGGTACGGTTCCCGGCCGACGACGAAAGGATCGCCACGATGGCCAGCGTCCAGGCACGACATGCGCGCACGTGCGGACTCGAGAAGGCGTGGTCGCCATTCCAGCTCCCGCCTGGCTGCTCGTGCGAGCCGACCTACTACGTCGTGGTTCGCGAGGGCACGAGGCTGCACCGCGAACGCGTCGGGAAGAACCGCAAACAGGCGGAGCGTGCGCTGCGGAAGATCGGGACCCAGGTCGACGACGGCGCCTACCAGCCACAGCTCCACGCGAAGTTTGCCGACTGGGCCGCTCGGTGGCTGTCGACCCTCGAGACCAAGCCGACGACCCGCGCCTCCTACGCCTCCACCATCGCCTACGCGACGCGCGGCGTACCGCAGGACCGCGCCGGTCTCGTGCGGATCGCCGGGCTGGGCGAGCATGACGTCCGCCAGATCCGGGCGGCCTCGATCGGCGACTTCAACGCCGCCTTGCGTAGCGCTGGCCTGTCCGACTCGACCCGAGCCAAACACCTGCGCGTCCTGAACGCCTGCTTCGAAGCGGCACAGGCCCACGGCTACATCGCGGACAACCCTGTCAAGCGCCTCCCGAGAGCGCAACGGCCTCGACCGGCCAAAAAGGAGGCGGCGTATTTCGAGGACGCCGAGCTCGCCCGGCTCGTCGTGGAGGTCACGCCCGGCGTGTTCCGCACGCTGATCCTGACGGCTCTCAAGACCGGGATACGGCAGGGTGAGCTCTCCGCGCTCACCTGGCGCGACGTCGACCTCGCCGACGCCGTCATCCGCGTCCGACGATCGATCACCGACGGCCACCTCGGCATCCCCAAGAACCATGAACGCCGCGACGTCGACATCACCCGCGACCTGGTCGACCTGCTCGGCGGGTGGTGGGGCGAAAGCGACGCCACCGCCGACAGCGAGCTCGTCTTCCCCGGTGACGGTCGCGACGGGTTCCTGGTGTCGTCGACGATCCTGAAACGCGAGCTCTATCCGGCGATGCGTCGAGCCGGCGTCCCACGTCAGGGCCCGACCGGGGCCCTGCGCACGTTCCACTCCCTCCGCCACACCTATGCGCGCATCGCCCTCGAGCACGGCGCCGAGCTCACCTGGCTCCAACGCCAGCTCGGCCACTCCAGCCTCGCCGTCACCGTCGGCATCTACGGCCACTGGAGCCGCGAGCAGCGGAAGGTGCACGCAGAGCGGATGGAAGGCGCCTTCTCGATCTAGGGACGCGCCGTGCGCCGAGGCTGCCTCCCACCCGGGCTGCCCGGGCCGTTTTTCGGAGTTCGTACTACCACGGTACGCGCACCGGTCTGGCGGACAAGCTACGAGGCGGTCGATTTGGCTCTATCAAACGCCTCGTTGCATGGGCCGTGTAGGGATCGAACCTACGACCTTGGGATTAAGAGTCCCCTGCTCTACCAGCTGAGCTAACGGCCCGGAAACCCGAGTGTAGCCGGGCTCAACCGTCGAGGTCGAGGTCGTCCAGGGCCGCTCGGCGCGTGTCGTAGAGCGTGAATGCCTGCGTCACGCCGGTCGCCTCGAGGATACTGCGGAGCACGTGCCTGCGCGGCGCGGCGATGGCCACCAGCCCGTCGCGGGCACGCATCAGACGAGCCAGGTCGTACAGGCCGGAGAGGGCCTCGGGATCGTCGATCGCGGCGTCGGTGACGTCGACCACGACGCGGCGGGCGCCGTTGCGGCCGCACGCCTCGAACGCCTCGGTCAGCTCCTGGGCCTCGAGCGCGCCGACGGTGCCGGCGACGACGATCAGTTCCGCGTCGTCACCCGCCTGGAAGCGCTCGAGCTCGAATTCGGTCACGGGGTCGTAGCGGTGGAGCCGGCAGCCGTCGTGGCCGCCGCCGCCGTATCCGTGCTGGCACCGGTGCCGGTCGTCGCCGTCGTGGCGGTCTTGCCCTCGAGCTGGTCGACTGCCGACTGCACCTGTGCGGCCAGCGGATCGCCGGGCGCGAGGAGCAGGAACTGCTTGTAGCCCTTGATGGCGTCGGCCTTGATGGCGTCGAGTTTCTTGGTGTCGGCCGCGCTGACGCCATCGGCGGCGGAGACGGCCGCACCGGCGAACTCGAACCAGATCGCCGGGTCGTCCTTCAGCAGCACCGTCAGCTTCTTCCACACCTCGTACGAGGCGAGCGTGGACTTGTCCGCGGCCGCCTGGAGCGGCGTAGCCTGCGCCTGGAGCGCGCTGACCTGCTCGGAGATCTGCGTGTTCACAGCCGCGGCCACCGCGTCGGGCGTGTTCAGCCCGGTCGGCAGCAGCGTCGACTGCGGCGACGCGCCGGCCTGCACGAGAGCGGCCTGGTTCTGCAGCGCCGCGATCTCGGTCTGCAGCGCCGCGCCCTGTGCCACGTAGGCAGCGGCCAGGCCCTTCATGATGTCGACGTCGGTCTTGTCGATCGCGCTGGCCTTGGCCCACGCCTCGACCGACTTGTTGTAGTTCGTCTGGGCCAGCTTCGTGCGGTTCCCGGAGCTGTCCTCCGCCGCCGTCGCCTGGTACGCCTTGCCGAGCCGCACCCACGCCCCGGCGTCCTCCGGCTTCGCCTTCACGCCGGCCAGCGCCGTCGTGAGGTCGGCCGAGGAGACCTCGGTGGTCGCGCCGTTGCCGTCGCCGCGGGACTGGAGGATGTCCTGCAGGCCGACGGAACCGCTCGAGCCCACGCCGAACAGCACGAACGAGCCCGCGAAGACGATCGCGAGCAGCAGAAAGACCCACTTGCCGCTGCCCTTCAGGCGCTCGGTGAAGAGCTTCTTCTCCGGCGGAGGAGAGCCCTTCCCGCGGCTGTGGCGCTTACCACTTTTCTTCGCTCCGACGGAGTACCCCTCGGTACCCCTGGTGCGCTTATCCTCAGCGATGGCGTCCCGGCCCCTAAATGAACGACGTGAACTTGTGCGCGGCAATGCCGTGCGGTTCACTCAGGCTAGCGTACGAATCCGGGTCAGGGACCTGGTACGGCGTCGAGATCGTCTTCGTCGCTCGTCTTTCGCTCCACCATCTTCGCCAGGAGGATCGAGAACTCGTACAGCACGAGCAGCGGGATCAGCTCCATGATCATCGACACCGGGTCGACGCCCGGGAGCGCTGCGGCGGCGATCGCGAGGACGACGATGGCGTAGCGCCGGTA
>JBKJIG010000067.1:0-2500 GCA_046598415.1 Gaiellales bacterium | reverse complement strand
CTCGGCCTGGACCCGTGCTCTCGTGCGCATCACGCGCGACACCCGCGGCGTCCGGCCGCCCGTCGTCGGCGGCTGCCAGGTGTTTCCGGCGGCGAGCCCGTGGAACCGCGACGTCCGTGCCGATCCGGTCGACCCGTACTCGTCCGTCTACATCGCCGCGTCACTGGCGGGACATCGCGTACATCTCGATCTCGGTGCGCGTGAACGGTTCTACGGCCTGCCGTGGACGCTGGTGCCGGCGACGCTCGCGAAGAGCGCCGCGCGGATCACGTACGGCACCGACGGCGCCGACTACTCCGACGAGTCCGATCGCGGCCCGATGCCGATCCCGCTCGGCGCGCCGATCGAGGGCTGGGACGGCCCGGGGCATGATCCCGACGGCGGCGATCGGCACGTGCTCGCCGTCCAGCAGGGCAGCTGCCGGCTGTACGAGCTCTACAACGCCGTGCGCACGACGACCGGGTTCCAGGTGTCGTCGAGCGCCGTCTACGACCTCTCGAGGACGACGCTGCGGCCCGCCGGCTGGACGTCGGCCGACGCCGCCGGTCTGCCGATCTTCCCCGGCCTGCTGCGCTACGACGAGGCGGCGACGGGCGAGATCCGGCATGCGATCCGCTTCACGGTGCAGCGGGCGCAGCGCGCGTACGTGACGCCGGCCCGGCATCTCGGCCCGCGCCAGACCCCGGCATGCCTGCCGTACGGCGCTCGGCTGCGGCTGCGAGCGTCGTTCCCGGAGGCCCCGTACCGCGGCCCGGCCCGGGCGATCGTGCGGGCCCTGAAACGCTACGGCATGATCTTCGCCGACCAGGGCTCGTCCGTGTACCTGTCGGGCACGAGCGACGCCCGCTGGGAGCCGACGCTGTCGGCGATCAACCAGGCGCACCCGATCGGCGGCGCCGACTTCGAAGTCGTCCGCCTTCCGTCGATCACCCGCGACTGGAAGCCGTCGCGCCCGCCCTCCGGCGCCTGCTGAGGTGTCTCTTCCGCACGAATCCGTGCGCCTCCCATGCGCGGGGTCTGACCCCGAAAACTCCCGTTCCGGGGTCTGACCCCAGAACGTTCCCGCGCGGATGGCGCACGGATCGCGCGATCGGTAGGCGATGTTCGCGGAATGGTGCTGTCGGTACGCCACAGGGCACGAAGTTCGCGCTAGGGTCGAGGGGCGGCTACGTGATCAGCATCGCGTCGCCGAACGAGTAGAAGCGGTAGCGCTCCCGCACCGCCTCCTCGTACACGCGCCGCGTCTCGCCCTCGCCGGCGAAGGCCATCACCAGCGCCAGCAGCGTGCTGCGCGGCAGGTGGAAGTTCGTCACCAGGGCATCGACCAGACCGAACCGGTAGCCGGGTTGGATCTTCAGCCGCGTGCGCCCCGCATCCGGCGCGGCGGGATCCGCCACCGTCTCCAGCACCCGCGCCGCCGTCGTGCCGACCGCCAAGACGCGGCGGCCTGCCGCCCGGGCGCCGCCCAGCAACCCGCGGACAGCCGGATCGATGGAGTAGGCCTCCGAGTGCATCTCGTGTTCGTCCAGGTCGTCCGCGACGACGGGTCGGAACGTGTCGAGGCCGATCCGCAGGTCGACCTCGACCACCGTGCACCGCTCTCGCACGGCCCGCAGCAGCTCGGGCGTGAAGTGCAGGCCCGCGGTTGGTGCCGCGGCCGAGCCGGAAGTCCGGGCGTAGACCGTCTGGTAGCGCTCCGGGTCGGCCGAGCGCTCGCGAATGTACGGCGGCAGCGGCATCTCCCCCACATCGCGGAGCGCGTCCTCGAGCGTGCCGGCGGCGATCGGCCGGACGACCAGCCGCCCGCCCTCCAAGCGTTCGCCGACCTCGATCTCGAGCCCGGCCGACGCGACCAGGCGCGTGCCCGGCGTCAGCTTGCGCAGGGGCCGCGCCAGCGCCTCCCAGGTGCCGTCGCCGCGCGGCTCGAGCAGCAGCACCTCCGCCATGCCACCCGACGGGCGTCGCGCGTGCACGCGCACCGGCAGCACGCGGGTGGCGTTCACGACCACGATGTCACGGTCGCGCAGCTCGTCCAGGAGGTCGCGGAAGTGCCGGTGCCGCGTCGTCACCGAGGCCCGGTCGTAAACCAGGAGTCGCGCCGCATCGCGCGGCTCGGCGGGAGCCTGGGCGACCAGTTCCGCGGGGAGGTCGTAGTCGAGCTGATCGGTGCGCACCGCGCCAAACGGTACGCTCTCCGCCCAGGATGGCCGGCGGAGGAACGGACGAGGAGCTCGTCCGGCGCGCACAGCGAGGCGACAGGGCGGCCTTCGACGAGCTCGTCGTCCGCCACCGCGACCGGGTCTACGCCGTTGCGCTGCGGCTGACGCGCAACCCCGCCGACGCCGAGGACGCGCTGCAGGACGCGTTCCTCACCGCCTACCGCGCGCTCGGGCGCTTCGGCGGCCGCGCCCGGGTGTCGACGTGGCTGTACCGCATCGCAGCGAACGCCTCGTACGACGTCATCAGCCGCCGCCACGGCCGCGACCAGGCGCTCGACGAC
>JBKJIG010000131.1:0-10582 GCA_046598415.1 Gaiellales bacterium | reverse complement strand
CCGACCCGGAGACGTCGCAGGCGCTCGCCCGCCGCTTCGCCGAACTCCCCGCCCACGTCCAGACGCCGGCGCAGCTGCTCGGCCGCCGCACGGCCGGCTGCGAGGGCACCCACGGCGCCTTCGCGCGCCGTGCAAGCGGGGACGTCGGTGCGGACGTGCGCGCTGACGCGGCTGCCGCTATCCCGCCGACCCTCGATCGGCAATCCAAACGAGCCCCAGTCGGCCTTGCCGGCGACATAGTCGTAGACCTGCTCGAAGCCCAGGCTTTCGAGCCGCGACGCGGCTCGTGGCGACGTGTCTCACTGGTAGTCGTAACAGTAGACAATTACCGGGCGACCGCGCTCGAGGGTGCGGGCGGCCTCGCGGTCGAGCGCCTTGAGCGGAATGCTGACCGCCCCCGGCAGGTGTTCGTCGTTCAATCGATGTTGGCATGTCAGACCTCCGTGAGGATGTCGGCGAAGGTAGCGCGCTCGGCGTCGATGGCTTCCCACAGCGAACTGGCGTCGTGACGTGGCTGTGCCTCGTGGCGGAGAACGCTCACATCAGGTTCGATGCCGCGGGAGCGCATGAGATGCGGCCTGTTCGATCGCTTCGCGCCGGCTCGTCCTGGCTGACCGGCAAAATCCGCGCTCGGTTCGATAGACGCGACAGGAACCACGTAGTCGTCACGCTCAGCAGCCTGCGGCCGACGCGCAGGCGTCGCAGGGTGCGCAGCTCGTCGCCGAGACGGTCGCACAGCGCCTCCGCGGTTGCCGCGCAGCTGCTTTCCAGGAGGCCCCCGCCACGACGAGTCTGATGCCGAGACGGGCAAGCTCGATTCAAGCCGACAAACGGAGGTTTCCCGATGCCCAGCCCGACGCTGGTGCTCTTTGACGTGAACGAGACACTGTCTGACCTGGAGCCACTGCGCACGCACTTCGAGGAAGTGGGAGCGCCCGGCGAGCTCCTTGATCTGTGGTTTGCAAGCACGCTGCGCGACGGCTTTGCGCTCGCCGCCGCGGGTGCCTACGCCGACTTCCGGACGGTCGCGCTCGGCGTCCTGCGCAGCCGCCTCGCCCAGGTCGTGGCGCTGCGGGGCGATCCGGGCGAGGCTGCCGCGCGCATCGTCGCCGGGTTCGGCGAGCTGGACGTCCACCCAGACGTTGAGGAAGGAGTGCGCAAGCTCGCAGAGGCCGGCGTACGCATGGCGACGCTGACGAACGGCGCTGTCGAGGTCGCGCAGAAGTTGCTGGAGCGGGCTGGGCTAGCCGATCTGATCGAGCGCCAACTGTCGGTCGACGAGGTGCGACGCTGGAAGCCGGCTCCGGAGCCGTATCTGCACGCGGCGCGCGCACTCGGCGTTCCGCCGGCGCAGTGTGCGCTGATCGCTGTTCATCCCTGGGACATCGACGGCGCCAAGCGCGCCGGCCTGCAGGCAGCATGGCTGAACCGCAAGCGCAGCCCGTACCCTGAGTTCTTCCAGCCACCGGATTTCACGGGCGAAAAGCTTGGCGGGCTCGCGGACGCGCTCCTCGCCGGCTGAGCATCACCGCTCGCCGGGATTGCGCTCCCACTGCTCGAGCGCTTCGCGGAGCTGCATTCGGCCGCGGTAGATCCTGTCGTCGCCGCGGCGAGTGAGATCTCGAACGCCGCCGCGGCCTGCTCGTGCGAGAGCCCCTCAACGTCGCGGAGCACGACCGCCGCCCGGTAGTCGATCGGCAACGCGCGCAACCGCTCGATCAGGAAGGCCCTGACATCCACGGCCGCGAACGGGCCCTCGCCGTCGGCGACCACTGTCTCGTGCAGTTCGCTCGTTGGCAGCGCCGTGCGGCGGCGGCGCATCAGCGCCTCGTTGACCGCGATCCGGTACAGCCAGGTGTATGGAGCAGCGTCGCCGCGGAAACGCTCGAGGTTCCGCCAGGCCTGCACAAACGTGTCCTGCACCGCCTGCCGCCACCCGCCGGCAGGCGCCATACCACGACTCCTCCGGCCGACGCGACTCCAACACCATCCGCACCGCCGGCTCCTTCAGCTCCGGCGGATACCGCCGCTGCGACCTGTGCCCATCTGTGTGTCGATCGCACCGCCTCCCGGCCAACGTCGCTGTGACGACGCGTGAGGGAACCTCGGGTTTGTTGTCTGGCGGTATCGGCGGTGGCGCGTCAGTACCCGCCGGGGGCGGGTTTCGCCTTGGCGAGCAGCTCTCCGAGGCTGGTCACCAGACTCGCGGGAAGCGCGACGTTTCCACTCGGTGTCGCGAACGCGAGCACCTTGCCGATCGTCGCGCCGGTGAAGGCCGGATCTGCTGCGCAATTCGTCGACGAGCGCGTGGATTGCGCCGCCCGTGTCGTCGCCGCAGCGACGCTGGCGCCTCCGATTGTGGCTGCGGCGTCCGGTCCGAGCGGTCGCATCGGCGAGCGCCTCCGCGCCGCCGGACGCGTACCGGCGGCCCATCTCTCGTCATCGACGCGGATGCCGGGACGATCATGGTGGGGATTGCTGCTGGGCCTGCGGCACGCCACGGATCCGGATCACTTTGCCGCCGTCACTACGCTCGTCGCCGCCGAGCGGGAACGACGCGCAAGCCTCGCGGCGCGCCTCGGGCTGGTGTGGGCGCAGGGCACGCGACGACGCTGTTCCTCGTCGGGCTGCCGATCGTCGTCGCCTCCCGCTCCCTCCCCGAGCGTGTACACCAGTTCGCCGAGGCCGTGGTCGGCACGAGCGTCGTGCCCGTGAGGAGATCGATCACGAGCCGTGGCTGGCGGGACTGGCCGCGATCGTCGCCGCAGGGTGGTCGTCGTTCAGCGGCGCGGCCGCCTCGCGGCCTGCGCGCACGCGTTCCACGAGCTGGGCCTGGTCAGCCTGCAGACGCTCCGGCGTCGACAGCCGGTCGCGTCCCGGCATGCAGCAACTGGCCGTTCGCCGGCCGCGGCGCGAGATCCAGGCCATCGTCGGGCACGCCAGCGCGCCCACGAAGATCGCCGCGACGAGGATCAGCGTCGTCACCTCGCCGCCGGCGCCGTCGTCGGCCGCGATTCCTCGAGCGCTTCGATCTGCTCGCCAAGGCGAGCATGCTCGTCCCTCAGGTCGGCGAGGTCGGTCGCGCCAGTCGTCGGTGCCTGCTGCTGTTGGCCGCCGCCGCCGCGCATCGAGCGGCCCATCATCAACATCATCACGCCCATGCCCACCGGGCAGGCGAGCACTGCAAGGCCGAGCAAGGCCGTCTGCATCAGATCATCCTCTCATTCAAACTGCGATGCGAATCATGACATGGGCTCGCGACCCCGGCAAGTGCCAGGCAGCCCGCGCGCCGCGCACGCCCCTCTCGCAGTAGCTCACGAGGTGTAGCGGCGGGCGCCGACGCACCGGCTTGCATAGGACGGATCGTCGAGGGAGGAGACCTCGACGACGTCGCCGGTGTGTGGCGCGTGGACGAAGCGGCCCTCACCGAGGTAGATGCCGACATGGCCTGGACGGCGGCCGTCAAAGAACATGAGGTCACCCGGCCGGAGGTTCTGCACGACCGACCGGCTGGCCGTGCCGGAACTGTTCCTCGCTCGTCCGCGGGATCGCGACTCCGACCTGTGCGAGTGCGTACTGGGACAGGCCGGAACAGTCGAAGCCGACCGTGTTTGCACCCTGCTTGATGCCGCGCGTTGGGCCGTTCGCCCCACCGCCGCCCCACGAATAGGGCGTGCCGCGCCATCGCAGCGCCGCGGCCGCTGCGCCTACCCCGATGTCGCTCGCCCGCCGTCAAAGCCGCTGGCGGTGCGGACAAGGCGGCGCGCGCGCTGGCCGGTAGGCGTTCCGCGAGCGCCGCCGCGAACGATCCGGTGCCGGGCGCCGCCGCCCGAGGTAGCGCTGGGCGTGGGGCGAGCGCGACGAACTCGGCCTGGATCGCCTCGACCCGCTGGATGGTCTCGTTGACGCTCATTGTCGGTTCCCGAACGGCAGAAACATTCGCACGCTAGAACGAATGAGATTGCATGAGTGGGGCGCTCCTACATGACAACGTTCTAACCTCCAGTTGAACGGTGCGAAGCCGCGTTTTCACTGATTCGATGCCTCGGGGGGGGGCGTGCGTCGCCGACGACGCGCATGCGCTTCCACGATCACGGCGGTCGCGATCAGTTTCGCGATCGTGCTCGCGGTTCCGGGCGTTGCAGCTGCGCATGCCGTCCTGATCGGAGCGTCGCCCGGCATCGGTGCTCGGGTCGCGGCGGCGCCGCGGGTCGTCGTACTGCGGTTCGACGAGCCGGTGCGGGCCGGGCGCAGAGCCGTCGAGGTCAGCGATCCTTCGGGGCGCTCGGTGAGAGTTGGCACGGTGCGTGCCAACGGCGCGGCTGTCGACGTGCCGATCGCAGCGCTCGCGGGGAGGGGCGGGTCGACGCCGGATGGCGTCTACACGGTCACCTGGCAGGTCGTCGCCGATGACGGCGACCAGGTAGGCGGGACGTTTCAGTTCGCGGTCGGCTCCGGCGACCCGAACAGCTCTGCGCAGTCCGGCGCGAGCGGTGGCCGGCCGGGCTTTCGCAGCATGGTCTACCGGACACTGTTGCTTTTCGGCGTCGCGATCTGTTGGCTAGGTGTGTCCCTCCGCCGACTCGGCGAGACGTTTATCGGTGGCCGGAGCGTCGTGGTCGCCGGCGCCGCGACGGCCACGGCGGGCGCGCTGCTCCTCCTCGTCGAGGAGGGCAGCAGACTCGCCGGCCAACCGTCGGCAACGATCCTGGTTGACGTAGCAACGCTTCCGGATGCGATCGATGCGGCACTCCGCGCCGCGCCCGGGCAGGCAGCGGTGGCGGCGTTCGTGCTGTTCGGCGCGGCGCTAATCTCGGCAATCGCTCGCCCGCGCCGCGATGCGGTCGCGCTTGCGCTCGTCGCTGCCGGCGTCGTTGCGGAGATGGCCGGAGGCCACGCGCGCACGGCTTCGCCAGCTGTCGTGTCGGTCGCGGTCTGGTCGCTCCACACGTTGGCGGCTTCAGCGTGGCTGGGAAGCCTGGCCGCCCTGGCCTGGGTGGCGCTCCGACGTAATCGTTTCGACCCGGTCGATGCCGCGACGGCGGCGCGGCTCTACGCGCGTGGCGCGATCGTGAGTCTCCTCACCATCGGCGTCACTGGCGCGTACGCCTATCTTCGCGAAATCGACGCGCTTGGCCGTCTCACGACAACGCTGGGCGGGCAGTTGCTGGTCGCGAAGACGGGACTCCTCGGCCTCGCTCTGCTCGTCGCTGGTGCCTCGCGCGTCGTCGCGCTACCACGCCCCCGCCTCGGGCTCCTCCGCCGCCTGACGCGCGGCGAATCGCTCCTCGTCGGCCTGATCGTCGTACTCGGCGGGGTGATGGCGGAAGCCGCCCCGCCTCGCTCGGAAGCCCTCGCACGGCGCGTCGACGCAGCCGCGCCTCCACCACCCGACGGGCCGGCCCTTCGCCTCGGGACGCTGGTCGGCAGCAATACCGTCGGCCTGGCGGCGCAAGCCGACGCGCTCACGCTGACGGTCCTCGACGCTACCGGGGCGCCTCTGTCCGACGCGCGCATCACGCTCTCGATCGCCACCGGATCATCGGTGCGTTCACTCAAAATCCGGCCGTGCGGTCCTGGCTGCTACACGGCAGCAACGCACCTCGCGCCGGGAATCAGCACCGTCGGTGTGCGGATCCTGCCGCCCGATGGCCCCCCGGCCTCCGGCAGCTTTCCGATTCAGTTCCCGCTGCCGCCTTCCGCCCTGCCACTGCTCGTGCGAGCGATCTCCCGGCTCGAACGGAGTCCGCACGTCGTCATTCACGAGTCGGTCAGCAGCGACTCGACCGGCCCCGCCTTCGCCGACACCTCGACGATGACCGGAAAGGCGCTCGTCGATAGCCTGGCGTTCGCACCGCAGGGAGCACAAGACGCTCGGCTTATCGGCATCGAGACACGCGACGGCCGCCGCCTCCGCATAGTCGCCTACTACCTACCGGGCGCCTACCTCTGGCACGAGGTCTCGATCGGTGATGACGGGCGCGTATACCACGACCGCCTGGTCGCACCGGCGCACCTCGTCATCTCCGACTACGAACCGGCCGGCTAGCCTGGGCGGTGCTACCGCACAGACGTCCCCGGAGCGCGCGACCCTGGCGCTGGTGACGCGCTCCGAGAACGGGACGCCGGCGGTGCGCGGTCTCAGCCGTCGAGGGCGGGCGCCGATCTCCCGTCGCGGCCGAGCGGCACAGCTGGCCGCGCTGCTGCGCCGGGCAGCCGGCTGACCATCGTCCAAGCGATCGCCAGGGCGGCGGCCACCGCTACGGCGTCCAGCAGCCAGGTGGGTGCCGGTCGCCACCGTCGCGAACACGACCAGGGCCGGGTACAGCGCCCACAGGAGCCGCGGCACGAGGTGCCGGCTGGCGCGATACCCCGTGATCCCGATCAGGATCGCGTACGCGGAGCGCAGGCTCGGCACCGCCGCGTAGAGGCTCGTGAGCGAGCCGACGAGAGACGACCGCAGGCGCTCCTGCGACGGGTCGAGCACGTCGACGAAACCGAATCCGGGGTGTCAGGCGCGGCGGCGCCGTCGGATTGAGCCAGTAGTCGGCGAGGCCGAGCACGTCGAGCGCGATGATCGTGTTGCGGACGTGTGGGAAGTACGCGTTCCGGCGCAGGTACAGCCACCCGACGAACGACCGGGTGATCAGCCGCCGGCAGCTTCGTGAGGATCGTGCGCGTGCCGATGCGGGCGCCCGTCAGGCGGGTCGCGGCGCACACCTAGAGGCGGTGTGGCCGCCGGCGCGCTCAGCCTTCCGGCGGACCGAGCTCCGTCCGGAACTCGACTCGGACGTATCACGTGCGGCGACGTCCGCCACGGATCAGCATGACCACCATCCCGGCGATCACGAGCGGACACCACGAGCAGGGCGAGCACGGATCCCAACTACTAGCACCCCAGTCGTCGGACGACCAGCCCAAGCTGACCTCGGGCCCACTCGACGCTCAGCGACCGCCATCATTCAAGTCAATGCGCGAATGTATTTCCGCCGCCTCCGCTATCCGCCCATGCGAGCGATGGCGGCGATGCGAAAACGTCGGGTGCAATTCATTCACACCCACGTGATAATGTATCGGGATGTCGATCATCTCGCTCGGACGATGGTTCGAAGCCGTGCCGCCCGCCGCGGCGGCGGGAACGTTCTTCGTCGAGCCGCGGGCGCCCGAGCGCGCCGTCCGAAGCGCTCTCCGGCTTGCTCAAATCGACGCCGCTCGGAGCGTGCTGGGCACGCACGGCATCTGGGGTCGGCGCATCTCGGCCGATTGGGAGCAAGTCGCGATCCAGCTGATGGCGCAGTTCCCGTCAGCACCGGTACTGTGGCGGGCGCCGCACGGCGATTCCGACGTGGTCACGACGTCGATGCGCCTGATGGTGCCGGGGGACATCCTGCCCGACGCCGCCGCGGCTTGGCTCCTTCGGCAGGCGTCCGGGACTGCATCCCTCTATGGCCTCGCCTTCGGGCCCTGATGCCGTGGCGGCGGAGCGCCGCGCAGGCAGTGGTTGAAGCGACGAAGGACGCACGACCGGCGTCGCGGGCGGCGACGGTGGCCGCTCGGTTGGTCATCGCCGAGCCGGTTGTCCGAACCGACGCTCCGGCTGTGGGCGGGCATTCGGCTCGGCCGGTCGCAGTCCCGACGGGAGCGCAGGCGATCGCGACGCAGCGATTCCGGTTCCTTCTCACCACCAGCTCGTGACCTGCTGCGAACCCGTTTGGGAATCGCAGCGACCATTGAAACGTTCATGCGATTGATAGAGACTAGGGGTGCACCGATACCTGGAGGCTCGCGATGAGGGTGCTACCGCTGCCGCAGCGCGATCTGGCCGCTGATACGACGAGTGTCGTCGAGGAGTCGCAGTTCGAGGTCGACGGGATGACGTGCGCGACCTGCGCAGTGCGGGTGGAACGCGTTCTTGGGCAGACGCCGGGCGTCCGAAGGGCGGCGGTCAATTTCGCGACCGGCCGCGCCACGATAGCCTTTGCTCCGGCAGAAGTGACGGTGAACGACCTCGTCGCGACCGTCGATCACACCGGCTACCAGCTCGCCCCGATCGCCGAGGCGGACTTGACGCCACCGGACGACGGTGGCGATGAGCAGCGCTTCTGGTTGCGGCGGGTGCTGGTCGCATGGCCGCTCGGCGTGATTGTGATGGCGCTGCTGCTGGCGCGGATGGACGCCGGCTGGGCGCGGCGGACGGCCGGCGCGTTGACGGTGCCGGTGCAGTTCTGGGCGGGCCTGCCGTTCCTTCGTTCGGCGCTGGTGCGGGCCAGGGCGCGGTCGGCGAACATGGACACGCTGATCGCGCTCGGCACGCTGGCCGCGTTCACGTTCTCGGCCGTGCGGCTGGCGACGGGCGGTGATCTGTACTTCGATACCGCTGCCCTGATCATCAGCTTCCTGTTGCTGGGCCGGTACTTCGAGGCGCGGGCGCGGGGCCGGGCGGTGGGCGCGATCAGGGTGCTGCTGGAGCTCGGCGCGAAGGAGGCGCGGCTGGTCGAGGATGGCGTCGAGCGGCTGGTGCCGATCGCCGACGTCCTGGTCGGGAGCGTAATGCGGGTTCGGCCAGGTGAGAAAGTGCCCGTCGACGGCTTGGTCGTGGACGGCCGATCGGCCGTCGACGAGTCGGCCTTGACCGGCGAGTCGGTGCCGGTGGACAAGCAGCCGGGCGATCGTGTGGTCGGCGCGACGGTGAACCGCCAGGGCGTGTTGACGATCGAGGCGACGGCGGTCGGGGTGGATACGGCGCTGGCGCAGATCGTGCGGCTGGTGGAGCAGGCGCAGGGCGACAAGGCGCCGGTGCAGCGATTGGCCGATCGGATCGCGGCGGTGTTCGTGCCGATCGTGATCGGCGGCGCGACGGTCACCTTCCTCGCCTGGTGGCTGCTGGTCGGGAACGCGACGGCGGGTGTGGTGGCGGCGGTGGCGGTGCTGATCATTGCCTGTCCGTGCGCGCTCGGCCTGGCGACGCCGACCGCGATCCTCGTCGGCACCGGTCGCGGCGCGCAGCTGGGGGTGCTGATCAAGGGCGGCGAGGTGCTGGAGCGGGCGCGTCGCGTCGACGTGGTCGTGTTCGACAAGACCGGCACCCTCACCACCGGCCGGATGCGGCTGGTCGAGGCCTACCCGCTGCCGGGCACGGTCTGGGATGACCTGGCCCGGGTGGTTGCTGCCGCCGAGCAGGCCAGCGAGCACCCGGTCGGCCAAGCGCTCACCGAGTGGGCGCTGTCGCGGAGCCTCGACCTGCCACTGGTGACCGGCTTCGCCGCGTTGCCGGGGCACGGCGTAGAGGCGCGGGTCGGCGACCTGGACGTCGTGATCGGCACCGCTCGATTGATGCGGGAACGCGGGATGGACACCGGTGGGCTGCACGATGGCCTGGTGAAGAGTCTCGAGGAGCGCGGCTCGACGGTCGTGCTGGCGGCGTGGGACGGCGCCGTGCACGGAATCATGGCGGTCGCCGATGGCGTCCGGCCGGAGGCGGCAGACGCCGTCGCGGAGCTGAAGCGGCTCGGGCTGCGAGTCGCGATGGTGACCGGCGACAACCAGCGCACCGCCGCCGCCGTCGCCAGGACGCTGGCGATCGACGAGGTGCTGGCCGAGGTGCTGCCGGCCGACAAGGCGGCGGCCGTCGCCACGCTCCAGCAGCGGGGACTGCGGGTGGCGATGGTCGGGGATGGCATCAACGACGCGCCCGCCCTGGCCCAGGCCGATGTCGGGATCGCGATCGGCACCGGTACCGACGTCGCGATTGAGTCGGCCGGCATCGTGCTGATGGCCGGCGATCCGCGCGGTGTGGCAACCGCCTTGCGGCTGGCGCGCGGGACGTTCCGGACGATCCTCCAGAATCTCGGCTGGGCGTTCGGCTACAACGTGGCCGCGATCCCGCTGGCCGCGCTCGGGCTGCTCAACCCGATCATCGCCGGCGCCGCCATGGCGTTCTCGAGCGTCTCCGTGGTCACCAACAGCCTCCGGTTGCGGCGGTTCGGACGGTGAGCGCGCCGGGTATTGTTCCGTTCAGCGTGACGGAGCGATTTCTCTGCCTCAGCGACGCGCAGGCCGACGCGATCCGCGCCCGCCAGCCATCGGACTCCGATCTGCGGGTCGCGGCGCGGCGGCTGGCGCTGCTCGGCGACCCGACCCGGATCCGGATCGCGCTGGTGCTGCACGAGGCCGGCGAGCTGTGCGTCGGCGACACTGCAACCCTGCTTGGGTTGAACATCGCGCTCGTCTCCCACCACGTCCGCGCGCTCGCCGCGAACGGCCTCGCCACCAACGAACGTCAGGGCAAGCTCGTCCGCTACCGCCTGACGGCGCCGGCGATCGAGCTGCTCACCCTCGCGCTCAGCGACCTGGCCCAGGCGACTAAGCACCGACCGAACTAGCGGTCGCCCAGCGCGGCGCGGAGGCTGTCCGCGACTTTGGCCGGGGGTGGACGTACCGGTCAATGGCTCCTCCGGGCGGTTGAGATGCCGCGTTCGAGGTCGGCGGGTTCGACCTGGCCGGGGTCGTGTGCGACGAGTCGTCCGGCGGCGTCGAGGTAGAACGTCTCCGGGACACCGGTCAATCCATAGTCGTCGTAGAT
>JBKJIG010000124.1:0-6879 GCA_046598415.1 Gaiellales bacterium | reverse complement strand
CCGACCCGGAGACGTCGCAGGCGCTCGCCCGCCGCTTCGCCGAACTCCCCGCCCACGTCCAGACGCCGGCGCAGCTGCTCGGCCGCCGCACGGCCGGCTGCGAGGGCACCCACGGCGTCTTCCCGCGCTGCACCTTCGCGTGCAAGCCGTGCTACCACGCGCGCACCGCCAACCGCGTCCGCGTCGACGGCGCGCATACCGTCCGCGAGGTCGAGCGGCAGATGCGCTATCTCCGCGAGCGCCGCGGCCCCGGCCAGTTCGCACAGCTGATCGGCGGCGAGGTCAGCCTCCTCGACCCCGACGACCATGCCGCGGCGCTGCTTGCCATGCGCCGCCACGGCCGCGTGCCGATGAGCTTCAGCCATGGCGACTTCGACTACGCGTACCTCGAGCGGCTCGCGCTCGGCGCCGACGGGGCGCGCCGCTTCGACCAGCTCGCGTTCGCCGGCCACTTCGACACGACGATGCGCGGCCGCCGAGGCATCAACCGGCCCGAGCGAGAGGCCGACCTGAACGAGCACCGGGCCCGCTTCTGCGCGATCTTCGAACGGCTCGAGCGCGAGCACGGCGTCCGCTCCTACCTCGCACACAACATGACGATCACGCCGGCCAACGTCGATCAGATCGCCGACGTGATCCGCGACTGCCGCCGGATGGGCTTCCGGCTGTTCTCGTTCCAGCCCGCCGCGTACGTCGGCGACGCCGCCCGCTGGCACGACGGCTACCGCTCGATCGGCGCCGACGACGTCTGGCGCGAGATCGAGGCCGGCGCCGGCACACGACTGCCGTACAGCGCGATCCAGCTCGGCGACGAGCGCTGCAACCGCACGACCTGGGGCGTCTACGTCGGCGACCGCTACGTCCCGGTCCTCGACGACACCGACCCGCGCGACCTCGCAGCGCGCGATTCGTTCTACCGCGTCGCGCCGCAGAACTTCGCGTTCGCGCCGCGACCGGTCGTCGCCGCGCGCCTCGTCCGGGCCGTCACCGCGCACCCCGCCGATGCGGCTACCGCCTGCGCCTGGGCAGCGCGCTACGCCCGCCGGCTCGGAGTCGGCGCCGTCCGGCGACGGCCGCGACCGGTCACGTTCGTCATGCACCGGTTCATGGACGCGACCGCCGTCCGCACGGCGTGGGCGCTCAGTCAGACGGGCGCGACGAGCGACGACCCGCTGATCCGGGAGACACAGGAGCGCCTCGCAGCGTGCTCCTACGGGATGGCACACCCGGAGAGCGACGAGATCGTCCCGGGCTGCGTCCAGCACAGCGTCCTCGATCCCGCGGAGAACGCAGCGCTCGCCGAGCTGCTGCCGCTCTCACGCGGGACGAGGCCGCCCGAGAGACCGTAGCGGCGCGGTCCCCGTCACGGCTGAAGCGGAACTACAGCTAGATGGCGTAGCGCAAGATCGCCGCAGCGGCGGCCTCGCCCGGGATGTCCTGCCGGCGAACGGCGAGCACGGCGCCGCCGGTCATCCACGTCCGACGTGCGACCTCATCGACGACGCCATAGGTGACGGCGTCGTCGGCGTCGGCGAACTCGATGGCGCCGGTCTGCTCGTCGATCGTGCCCGATATCGTCTCATCGATGTCGACGAGCACGGTGTCGATGGCGCCGAAGGTGGCGGCGCGTGCAACCGTTGCGAGGTCCGCGGTGCTCTTCGACAGCTCCTCGCTCGCGCGGTAGCGCTCGAGCACGTCGCGCAGCGATTCGGCGTTCAGCTCGTCGATGACGTCGCGCGCGGCGCTGACGAGCTCCGGGACGGACATCGTCTCGGGATTTCCGGGGATCGTCATGGAGGCGAGCCCGGGGTAGGTCGATACGGATCGGTAGATCGAATCGATCGGCTCGGCCGCGGCGAGGATCAGCGGCACGCCGTGGGCGCCGAGGAGGTGGCGAAGCGCCTGGTCGACCTGACGGGCGTACTGGCGCATGCGCACCTTCTGGCCCTCCCGTCCCTGCATCCGACGGGTCGGAGCGCGGTCGCTGATGGACGCCTTCCCGACTGCGCTCGCGACGTCTGCCGGCATGTCCCCGATGTTGATCGGCGCGGACTGGACGTCCGGTGCGATCTCGAGGACGCGCACCGACCCCTGGGCGAGTGCCAGCACGAGCGCGACCTGGGGGAAGGTGACGGCTCGCAGAAGCGGCTTGACGTGGAACCGGTCGGATACCTCGACCATCGACTGGAGCCGATTGGGCAGCCGGAAGGTGACGAGCCCGTCCGGCGTCGTGAACACCGCCAGGCTTCGCGCCTGCAACCGCCAGAACCCGCCGTCGTCCGCCAGATCGGCGATCAGATCTGTCACGGCCACAACGTCGGACTTGTCGGCACCGGCCAGGGTCAGCTGTCGCTGCGCTTCGGTCGCGAGGTTGCGCAGCTCGATCTGTTCGGCCTCGCCGTGGGACGCTGGATCGGTCGCCAGATAGATCGAGACGCTTGCCTCCCGGCGGCTCTCGAGGAGCCGGCCAATCTGGGCGCGAGTCGGTATGTCGGTGTGCAGCTGCATCTCAGCATCCTCGCACGCGGGTTCCGTCATCGCGTGGCGGCGTCGGGAGCGACGACAACGCACCGGCCGCCGTCGAGGTTTCGCACCGCGCTGCGCGAGCCGATATCAGACCGGCTACGCCTGGACGGAATCCGACCCGGGGTCGCCGCCCTCGGCCCGGACCTGCAGCCGCTCGAGGTAGCGCTCCCATCCGAGTCGGTGATGCTCGGCGACCGGTGGCGCCTGAAGCGCGCTGTGCGTCAATCGAAGCAGCGTTCCGCCCTCATCTGCCTCCAGCTCGATCACGACCGTCGACGAACCGGGCGCGACGGGCGAGTCGGGGCCTTCCCACCCCCAGGTGAACACCAGCCGGCGGTCTGGGATCATTTCCACGAACCGGCCGGAAGCGACCTGGGCTCCGGGCATCCGGACGCGAAACGCGCCTCCCGGTCGCGCGTCGATCTCGCCGCCGACACCCTGCCAGGCCGTCCACCGGCCGATGTCCGCGAAGAACGAGAACACGGTCGCCGGCGATGCGGCGATGCGGCGCGTGACCACGACGTCGCTCACGACGCCTCGGCTTCCTCGGCCAGCCGTGCCAGCCGGTCGAGCTCACTTTCCCAGAACGACTCGAGGAACTGCGTCAGCGACCCGAGGCGCTCGTGATCGGCCCGGTACATGCGGCGCCTGCCGTCGGACCGCACCCGAACGAAGCCGGCGCCGCGAAGCAGGGCCAGGTGCTGCGAGACGCCCGGGTAGCTGAGGTGGAGCCGCTCGACGAGCTCGCCCACACCCATCTCCTCGCGCCAGATGAGCCGGAGAATCTCCTGCCGACGAGGCTCAGCGACCAGTTGCAGGGCATCCATCCAATCATTTTACCCGAGAATGAAATGTTGCTATATTTCGCGCGCCACTTAAATGATCGGAGGACCGATGACCGACATCCTGTTCAAGTTCGATGTCGACGCGCCGCGCGAGGCGGTGCTCGAGGCTGTGAAGACAACCGACGGGATCAAGGGCTTCTGGACGACACGCGCAGAGGTCCCCACCGAAGTGGGCGAGACGATCAAGGTGGGTTTCGCGATCGCTCCGGCACCGTTCGACCTCCACCTCGATCGGTCCGACGCGACCAGCGTCGTCTGGCGGACGGAGACGTTTCCGCCGCACTGGGTCGGGACGACGATCCGCTGGGACGTCGAGCCACGGGAGGGTGGCGCTACGGTCGGCTTCCGCCACGCCGGCTTCGCGACGGACGACGACGCGGCCCACGCGGCATACACCTGGGGCCAGATCCTGACGCGGCTGAAGGAGTACGCCGAGACGGGCGCCCCGAACCCGGTGTTCACCTAACACGATGCCGGTCGATGTCGAGACCACGATCGAGATCAGGCGGCCATGTGCAACGGTCGCGGCCTACGCGATCGATCCGGCCAACGCGACCGCCTGGTACCGGAACATCAAGGCGGTCGACTGGAAGACCTCGCCGCCGGTGGCCGTCGGCACTCAGGTCGCCTTCGTCGCCCGGTTCCTCGGTCGTCGGCTCGCCTACACGTACGAGGTCGCCGAGCTCGAGCCCGGCTCACGGTTCGTGATGCGCACGGCCGAAGGTCCCTTCCCGATGGAGACGACCTATCGCTTCGTCGCCGCCGCCGACGGCGTGACGACGATGACGCTGCGCAACCGCGGCGCACCGCGTGGGTGGTCGAAGCTCGTCGCCCCGTTCATGGCGAGCGCGATCCGCCGCGCGAACCGCAACGACCTGAAGCGCCTGAAGAGCATCCTCGAGCAAGCGCCGTAGCGCTGCCGGCAGGTTTCCGAGCCCGCGTCACGCCTCGCGTGACGCGGGCGCAGCGCGATGGTCAGACGGGCTTGTCGCCAAGCACCGTGATGCGGTGCATCAGACGGTGGGCGGGGCCGTAGTCGGCGACCGCGAGATGCTGCGTACAGCGGTTGTCCCACACGATCACGTCGTCCGCCTGCCAGCGGTGGCGCATCTGGAATGTCGTCTGCTCTGCGTGCTCGAGGAGCAGCCCGAGCAGCCACGAGCTCTCGAGTTTCGAGAGCCCTTCGATGCGGGTCGTGAACGAGCGGTTGACGAAGAGCGCCCGGCGACCGGTGTCGGGGTGCGTGCGCACGACCGGATGGGAGACCGGCGGGAAGTCGCGCTCGATCTCGGCGAGGCGCTGGGGACCGTCAGGGCCGGCGAGGACGATCTCGCGATAATTCCTGACGCGGCCGTAGGGGCCGCCGCCGCAGACATCGTGGATGGCGCGCAGCCCGGAGATCGCCTGCCGCAGCGGCTCGGCGAGGTCGTCGTAGGCGGCGTACATGTTGGCCCAGAGCGTGTCGCCGCCCGTGGCCGGGACGATCCGCGCGTGCAGGACCGAGCCGAGCGCCGGGGAGGCCCGGAAGGACACGTCGGTGTGCCACTCGTCGTTGTTGACGCCGACGCCGTCGCGATTCTCGAGCACGCTCACCTGCGGGTGCTCGGGGAGGTGGGCGAAGACGGGGTGCGGCGGCTCGAGCTCGCCGAAGCGGCGCGCGAACGCGAGGTGGTCGGCCGGCGCGAGCGGCTGCCCGGGGAACACGAGGACGAGGCGGTCGAGGAGCGCAGCGCGGATCGCGGCGACGGCGTCATCGTCGATCGCGCGCAAGTCGACTCCGGTGACCTCGCCGCCGATCGCGGCCGTGATCGGTCGGACAGCGATGGCGGTCATGCGCCGACCCTGGCGAAGGGCCGGCCGACGGCGCCTCGCCCGATCGGCGGGCCCATCTCGGCGATCCCGACAGGGAGCGCCGCGGTCACAGCGGCGGGGCGCGGAGGAACGTACCGTTGCGGGCCGTCGCATATCTTGCTCGTCGTGTCGACCATGGGCTGGCTCCTCTTCGTTCGCCGGAGTCGGATTGCCCGGGTCAGTATCAGCGGGCACGCTTCTTTGTCAATGCGGCGGGGCGGCCTCCCGCGTCCTGGCCCGCGCGGAGACGACGCCGGGCGCGCTGCAGTACCAGGCCGTCGCGATGACCGGCGCTGACGTCGCCGTAGATCGGGATCGTCCTTGTCGACAGCTCGTGTGGAACGAACAACGGGTTCCCCCCCACCCGACTCAGGAGAACATGTATGACGCTCGTCGACTTCTGCCAACGCCTGATCCGCGCGGACTCCACCCCCGGCAGGGAGGGAGCCGCAGTCGCGATCGCCGCGCAGGAGATGCGCGACCTCGGGTTCGACGACGTCGTCGTCGATCCGTACGGCAACCTGATCGGCCGGGTCGGCCCCGAATCCGGCCCGGCGCTCGTGATCGACGGCCACATCGACACGATCCCGCTCGCCGACGAGCACCTCTGGAAGCATCATCCGTTCGCGGGCGCGATCGAGGAGGGCGACATCTTCGGCCTCGGGGCGAGCGACATGAAGGGGCCAGTCGCCTCGTTCATCCACGGCGGCGGGCTGCTCGTCGAGCACCGCCGGAAGCTCCGGGGCCCCGTCTACTTCGTCGTGTCGATCGCCGAGGAGATGACCGAGGGCGCGACGCTCCGGGAGAGCTTCGACGGGCGCGACGTCGCCTGGTGCGTGATCGCCGAGCCGACCGCGCTCGCGCTCGCCACCTGCCAGCGGGGCCGTGCCAAGGTCGCCGTCGAGTTCCGTGGTGAGAGCTGCCACGCCGCCACCGCCTGGCGCGGCGAGAATGCCGTCGACCGCGCGATCGACACCGCCCTGCGAGTCCGCGAGCTCCCCTCGAGCTCGCATCCGCTGCTCGGGAAGCGCGACATCAACCTGATCGACATCCGCTCCCAGCCGTACCCGAGCATCTCGACCATCCCGAACTGGTGCCTCGCCCGGTGGGACGTACGGTTCCTCCCCGGCGAAACGAAGCATGGCCTGCTCGATTCGTTCCGCGCCTGCATCGCCGACGGCGCTCGGGCCGAGGTGGGCTACCACCGCGCCGCGTGGACGACGTACGTCGGGCGCGACTACGACGTGGACGACTACGCCGAGGCCTGGGAGACGCCACGCGACCATCCTCTCGTCGAAAACGCTCTGAAGGCCACCGGCGCCGAGCCGTCGGCCTACCAGTTCTGCACCAACGGCAGCTACTTCGCGGGCGAGCGCGGCATCCCGACCATCGGCTACGGCCCGGCCGATCCGGGTTCGCCGCATACGGTCGACGAGTCGATCACGATCGACCAGTTGGAACGAGCCGCGATCGGGTATCGCGATATCGCGCTCGCCGTCCTCGGCGGCGCGTCGTGACGCGCGTCCCGCATCGCGACAACCTTCCGGGCCGGCGACGTTCAGACGAACGGCAGATCGCTGATGGTCGCACGATGCAGGCCGGTCGGGGCGGCGATGTCGATCCCGGTGCCGCTCGTTGCGTGCGCCCGGTCGATCTG
>JBKJIG010000093.1:0-2986 GCA_046598415.1 Gaiellales bacterium | reverse complement strand
GTCGTGCATCTCGATGGTGGCCTCGAGATGCACGACGTCGATGCGTTCGATGCGGAAGTCTCCGCGTATCCGTCGATCACGATCCTGCGGCGCTCCAAGCAGGGTCAAGCACTGATGGCTACTGCACGCGAAAGCTTTGATGAGAGCGCGGCCAAGCGTGTCCGCCTCTGGGCAAGCCAAAAGCATGATCGAACCCTGGCCGATCCCGACTTCGATGCTGCCCACCTCCCCGCGTGGTTCGACGGTGGCGGGTCCTGGCCAGCCGGCTCGCCGGAGCGCCTTGCGCTGGTCGCCGAACTTGAGCGAACCCTCCCCGCGCTCGAAGACGGCGCGACCCGGACCAAGGTCGGGATCGGTGTGGCATCTGGCGCCGATCAGGTCTTCGTGGTCAAGGACCCGTCAGTCGTCGAACACGACCGCGTTCTGCCCTTGGCGATGGCGCGCGACACGATCACTGGGCGGCTCATTTGGTCTGGCCATCACCTCATCGACCCGTGGGACGGCGACACCGGGGCGCTCGTGCGGCTCGAGGACTATCCACGGCTCGGCTCGTATTTCGAGTCACGCGAGGACGCCTTGCGCCGTCGCAACGTCGCGGGGCGTCGCCCGGTGCAGTGGTATCGAACGATCGACCGGGTCGACCACTCGCTTACCGCCCGTCCGAAGCTCTTTTTCCCAGACATCAAGGCGACGATCCATCCCGTTCTCGACGACGGGCACCTCTATCCCCATCACAACCTCTACTGGGTGGTGAGCGACGGCTGGGACCCATCAACGCTGGGTGGTCTTCTTCTCTCACGCGTGGCACAGCTCTTCATCGAGTGCTACGCGGTCAAGATGCGCGGCGGCTACCTGCGCTTCCAGGCTCAGTACCTTCGTCGCATTCGAGTGCCCCGTCTCGACCGTCTCTCGCCGACGCTCGCAAGAGAGTTGGCGCGGGCGTTTGACGACCGCGATGTGGAGTTGGCGACCGCGGCAGCCCTCAAGGCATACGGAATCGCGGAACTCCCACAGTAGGAGGCTCGTCGCCGTCAGCGAAGATGGCGGAATGGACCAAGCCGCGTTCGAGAACGCAGTCCGGAACTACTGGCGCGTTCGCGCTGGCCAAGCCGAACGGCAGCGCGCATCCGGCCGCGTCGACGCCGGCCTTCGAGGCGCCGTCACGGGCGGCGCCCATATGGACGCGATGGCAGAGCTGATGGAGTCGATCTTCATCGACGCCGGGTTCCCGCCGTCAAGCATCAGCCGCGGGTCAGCAGTCGAGTTGCCGGGCTATTTTCGACCGGAGAAGAAATGGGACCTCGTGGTCGTGCACGGCGACACGCTCGCCGCCGCGATCGAGTTCAAGAGCCAGGTGGGTCCCTCGTTCGGCAACAACTACAACAACCGCACCGAGGAGGCCATCGGCAATGCGGTCGATATCTGGACGGCCTTCCGGGAAGGGCGGTTCGGGTCTGCCCGCCCGTGGCTCGGGTACCTCTTCTTGCTGGAGGAGGCGCCGAAATCGACGGCACCGGTTCGCGTCCGCGAGCCCTTCTTCGAGATCGACGAGGTATTCCGTGAGGCGTCCTACAAGAAGCGCTACGAGATCCTGTGCCGCAGGCTCCTCCTCGAACGCCTGTATGACGCCGCCTGTTTCGTGACCGCCTCGGCCGACGCCGCCCTCCCGATCCACGAGCCGGCACCGGATCTGAGCTTTGGTTTCTTCGCCCGCTCGATCCGCGCCCGCGCCGCAGCGCTGCTGGTCACCGAGGGGTAGCGGAGCAGGAGCCGCGAGCCGCCCCGTGGTTCCGGTGCTGCACTGGGAACTGCAGTCAATGTCGCAACAGGGACGCTGATGTTGGTCCTGCCGGACGGTGCTGAGCCGCGTCCTCCTCGTCGCTCGGCCCGGCCGCGCGCCGCGGCCGTCGCGGATGTCGGGGTCGCGCATCGCGGGCGCACCCGTCCGATGGGTCTAGCGCCCGAGCAGCGCGGCGCCGCCATGACGTCGCCGCCGGGCGGTGGGTCGTCGGGCCCGGGCTCGGATGCCGTCTCGCCACACGACCCATACGAGCACGGCACCGCGAGAGGACCCGCGACCTACACTCCGGCCGCATGATCACCATCAGCGATCTCGACGAGCTGCGCGCGAAGGCCGGTGAGGAGCTTGGCGTCAGCGACTGGCACGACGTCTCCCAGGAGGCGATCGACGCCTTCGCCGCCGTCACCGGCGACGACCAGTGGATCCACGTCGATCCGCAGCGCGCGACGCAGACGCCGTTCGGCGGGACGATCGCCCATGGCTACTACACGCTGTCGCTGCACCCGCTGCTCGCGTCGCAGGTGGTCGAGTACGAGGGCTTCGCGTTCGCCGTCAACTACGGGCTGAACAAGGTGCGCTTCCCGGCGCCGCTGCCGGTCGGCAACCGCGTTCGCATGCGGATCGCGCTCGTCGACGTCGAGGACGTTCTCGGCGGCGCGCAGATCACGATGAAGCTGACGTTCGAGGGCGAGGGCGCGTTGAAGCCCGTCTGCGTTGCCGAGTCGCTGACGCGCGTCTACGACGACTGACCGACGCGCACGGCAGGGCCGGCCTCGCCGTCGAAGCGGGCGCGGTACATCCCCGCCGCGGGCACGTTCGCGCGGTACCTGCCGCCGGCAACCGTCTGGGTCTCGAACTGCGCGACCCAGCGGCCGGCGACGTAGCGCTCGACGGTCACCCAGCTGCCTACGGCGGCCGGTGCGACGCGGCCCGTCATGACCCCGGCGACCGGCACTTGCTGCAGTTCGCGGGTCATCGCGACCGAGGCGGATTTGGCGATCGCCGGCGCGGCTCCGCCGGTCCCCGGAACGGCTCCCCCGGTGCCGGTCGTGCCCGGGGTTTCCGGCGTCGCCGGGGCGGACGGCTTCGGCGTGTTGCCGTCGCTGCGCGTCCCGCTTGCGGTGATGACCGTGAAGCGCGCCCAGGTGTCGTAGAGGCCGAGCCTGGAGCGCAGCTGCGGGCCGG
>JBKJIG010000167.1:0-10287 GCA_046598415.1 Gaiellales bacterium | reverse complement strand
CCGTCGCGCGGCACCTGCACGAAGCGCGTCTCGAGGTGGCTGGTCAGCTCGCCGAGCAGCCGCTCGCGCTGGATGGCGGGGCGGCCGTCGACCTCCTTCTCGACCACGAACCACGTCCACTCGCCGTCGTGCTCGAGCAGCGCCCGCGCGTCAGCGTGGAAGGTGTTGGTGTTGAACACGCCCGACAGGGCCGGGTCGAAGTCGGGCGGTAGCCGGAAGTCCTCGAGGATGACCGGCCGGCCGTTCCAGCGCACGGGCCAGCCGCCGCGGTCGCCCCCGGCCGCCACGACCTCGCATGACAGCGCCGCCGCGTGGGCCAGGTGCCAGCCGATCACGGCGGCGTCGAGCGTGGCGCCGAGGTTGTCGAGGTTCGCGAGCATCAGCGTCGTGCCGCCGCCGCCGACGAACCGCTCCAGCAGCCCCGAGTCGCGCACCGCGTCGACCAGGTCGCCGTGCCCCTGCGCGTACTCCGATGGGTTGCCGTGGTCGTCGCGGAACTCGTCGCCGGCGGGCGTCTCACGCAACGCGACGCCCTGCTGGAAGAGGCCGATGCCCGCACCTTCTGCGCGGTCGCCGAGCGCCTCGCGGATCGGACCGTCGGTGGCGGCCGAGGTCATCATCAGCAGCGGCGGCCGACAGCCGTAGCGGCGCTCGACCGCGTCCATCTCGCGCAGGCGCACGTCGAGGAACGTCAGGCCGTCGAGGGCCTCGACGAGCGCCTTGACGACACCGCCCATGCGCGTCGCCATGCCGCCGGCGAGCACGACGAGGGCGACCTCGCCACGCTGCAGGGCGGCGGCGCCCAGCACCTCGTCCCGCGCGTGCTCGGGCGTGCCGGGCTCGGGCAGCAGCGACACGTCGCCCGGCGCCGGCGGCTCGACGATGCCGTCGACGATATTCACTCCGGCCGCTCCCCCGACAGGTCGTACGGGGGTCGCAGCACGCCGCGCTCGGTCACGATCGCGGTGATCAGCGCCGCCGGCGTGACGTCGAACGCGTCGTTGCGGGCGAGGGTCGCGGCGGGCGCCGTCACGACGCCGCCGACGCTCGTCACCTCGTCCGCGGGGCGCTGCTCGATCGGAATCAGGTCGCCGGAGGCGGTCGCGGGGTCGATCGTCGAGGTCGGCGCCACGACGTAGAACGGGACGCCGTGGTGGTGCGCGAGCACGGCCAGGTTGTAGGTGCCGATCTTGTTCGCCGTGTCGCCGTTGGCGGCGATGCGATCGGCGCCGACGACGATCCCGGCGACGCCTCCCTCGCGCAGGATCGCGCCGGTCGCGTTGTCGGTGACGAGGGTGTGGCGGATGCCGGCCTCGACCAGCTCGTAGGCCGTCAGCCGCGCGCCCTGCAGCAGCGGTCGCGTCTCGGGCACCCACACGTGCGGGTCGCCGCCGCGCTCGGCCAGGGCCAGCACCACGCCGAGCGCGCTGCCGTACCCGCCCGTGGCGAGCCCGCCGGTGTTGCACTGGGTCATCAGGTGCGAGCCGTCCTCGAACAGCGTCGCGCCGTGCGCGCCCATCGCCCGGCAGCGGGCCACCTCGTCGTCGTGGAGGCGCCGCGCCCGGGCGGCGAGGCGCCCGCGCGCCTCCTGCGGGTTCGCGACGTCGCGGTCGAGCTCGGACAGCGCCTCGGCGACGCCCCAGGCGAGGTTGACGGCGGTCGGGCGGGCGGCGGCCAGCACGGCGCCCTGCTCCGCCAGGTACTGGCGCATGCCGACCGGGTGGTCGGGCGCGGTGCGCGCGGCCAGTGCCACACCCATCGCCCCGGCCACACCCAGCGCCGGTGCACCGCGGATGGCGAGCACCCGGATCGCGTCGACCAGGTCGGCCACCGTCCGGCACGACCGCTCGACGCGCTCCTGCGGCAGCCGCGTCTGGTCGAGGAGCACCACCGCGTCGTCCTCGAGGCGGATGATGTCGTGAGGCTGCAGCAGGGCTAGTGTCCCGCGTCGGACGTTCGTTGCCAGGTCAGCGCTGCGAACAAGTCTGGCGAGGAGCGGGTCCGCGAAGTTCTGACGCGGGCCACGACTACGTGCCCTCGTCCCAGGTCGCGAGGTAGCGCTCCTGATCCGACGTCAGCTGGTCGATCTCGAGGCCCAGCGTCTCGAGCTTGAGGCGCGCGATCTCGGTGTCGATGGCGTCGGGCACGACGTAGACGCGGCGCTCCAGCCCGGCACCGTGGCGGACGGCGAACTCCACCGACAGCACCTGGTTCGCGAACGTCATGTCCATCACCGACGCCGGGATGCCCTCGGCTGCGCGCAGGTTGACGAGCCGGCCCTCTGCCAGCAACGCGATCTGGCGGCCGTCGGGCAGGCGGAACAGCTCGATGTCGGGCCGCGGCAGCGTCCGCTCGATCGCCATCGCCTCGAGCGCCGGCACGTCGACCTCGACGTTGAAGTGGCCGGCGTTGGCGATGATGGCGCCGTCGCGCATGACCTCGAAGTGCTCGGCCCGCAGCACGTGCTTGTCGCCGGTGACCGTCACGAAGATGTCGCCGCGGCGCGCGGCATCGGCGACCGGCATCACGCGATGCCCGTCCATCACGGCCTGCAGCGCGCGCATCGGGTCGACCTCGAGCACGATCACGTGGGCGCCCATGCCGCGGGCGCGGTCGGCGATGCCGCGCCCTGCCAGGCCGTAGCCGGCGACGACCATGGTGCGGCCCGCGAGCAGCATGTTGGTGGCACGGATGATGCCGTCGATGGTCGACTGGCCGGTGCCGTAGCGGTCCTCGAACAGGTGCTTCGTCTGCGCCTCGTTGACGGCGATGATCGGAAAGGCGAGCACGCCGTCGGCCTCCATCGCCTTCAGCCGCATCACGCCCGTCGTGGTGCCCTCGGTGCCGACGATCATCTCGAACAGGTTGTCGCGGCGGTCGGCGTGGAGCACGCCGAGCAGGTCGGCGCCGTCATCCATCACGATCGTGGGGCGATGGTCGAGGGCGGCGTGGATGTGCGCGTAGTACGTGTCGTGGTCCTCGCCGCGGATCGCGAACGTCGCGATGCCGTACTCCGCCACGAGCGCGGCGGCGACGTCGTCCTGGGTCGAGGCGGGGTTCGACGCGCACAGCAGCACGTCGGCGCCGCCGGCGGCCAGCGTGCGCATGAGGTTCGCGGCCTCGGCGGTGACGTGCATGCACGCGGCGATGCGGATGCCCTCGAGCGGGCGTTCGCGTCCGAACCGCTCGCGGATCGCCCGCACCACGGGCATGTCGCGATCGGCCCACTCGATGCGACCCCGACCCTCCTGGGCGAGGGAGAGGTCCTTGACGTCGTGCCCTGGCACGGCGCGGAGTCTAGCCCGGATTGCTCTCCGCGCGGCTCGCGAGGCGCCCCGCTGGCGCCCTCCAGGTCGAGGTTCCCGCACCGCAGCGCAGGCTGGTGGCCTGCACAAGGTGCGGGAACCTTGAAGCGGACAGCCTCGATGTGAGGCCCGTGAGCGAAGCGGAAGGGCCGGAATCGAGGCTGGCAGCGGCCTGGACGCGTCAGTGGGGTGCGACGCACCGTGCGGAGAGCAATCCGGGCGTTAGCGGCCGGCGGCCATTTCCGCTTTGAGTGCGGTGAGGCGCGTGATGTCCATCGGGTCGACCTTCTCGACGTCGGCGAGGTGGCACGAGACCAGGTCGCCGAAGAGCAGCAGGCCGAAGGCCCGGGCCCGCTCGTCCGGCCCGTCAGCCGCCCACGTCTCGACGAGCCCGCCGTCGCCGCCGACGAACCGGGCCATCGCGTCGCTGAGCGTCGCGACGGCGCGCGTCTCGGAGAGGTCGCGCAGGAAGACGGCCGCGTGGCGCTGCGCCGCGCGCGGCGCCTGCATCCAGCCGAGGATCTCGTTGTGCGCGATCTCGGGCACCGCGCCGGCGAACGCCGCCACCTTGGCGTTCTCGTTGATCTGGTTCTTGAGGCGCACGGCGATCGCAGCCCGCAGCCCCGAGCCGTACAGCACGGTGACGTGCCCCGCGAGGCGCTCGGCGATGGCCCGCGCCTCGTCGTCGCGGGCCGCGGCCGCGTCGGCGGCGTCGGCGCCGCGGGCGATCAGGTCGGTGGTGTCGGGTGCTGCGCCCGCCTCACCGAGCAGCACCAGCAGCGGTGCGAGCAGCAGCCCGAGGGCGCCACGCGGCTGGTAGCCGCCCTCGACGGTGATCACGGGCACGCCGTCGGTCTCGGCCAGCGCGGCGAGCGTGCCTCCCGATCCGAGCGCCACCCGCGTCGCGCGGCGCTCGCCCGCCTCGACGAACCAGTCGAGCGCCTCGGCGGTCTCGCCCGAGTACGACGTGACGACGACGAGCGTGTCGGGCCCGACCCAGCCGGGCAGCGTCAGCCCGACCGGCACCTCGACCGGCAGCTGCAGCTGGTCGGCCAGCAGCGCGGCCGCGAGACGGCCGCCCGCGGCCGAGCCGCCGAGGCCGCACAGCGCGACGTTGCGAAACGGCCCGGCGCCCTGCAGCGCGCCCTGCGCCAGCGGTGCGGCGGCGCGCAGCTGCGCGCCCAGCGCCAGCGCCTGGCCGTGCATGGTCTCAGGCGCCATCCGGCACCTCCGGGAAGATGCGCTCGCCGGTGACCGACCGGTCGTCGGCGATCTCTACGCCCGCCGCCACGATCGATCGGTCGATGATCCGCGCCCGGGCGCCGACCACGGCGCCGCGGCCGATCACGGAGTCGGTCACCACGGCGCCGGCGCCGACCACGGCGTCCTCGTGGATGACGCTGCGATCGACGGTGGCGTCACCGGCCACGGAGGCGCCCGCGAGCAGCACGGTGTCGCCTCCGGTGATGTGCATGTTGGCGGCCAGGTAGCTCTCCGGCGTGCCGATGTCGTTCCAGTAGCCGGTGCAGCGCCAGCCGTACAGGCCGTTGCCGACCAGTTGTGGAAACACCTCGCGCTCGATGTTCACGCGCCGCATGTAGGGCACGGTATCGAGGAACCAGCGATCGAGCACGTAGGCGCCGGCGTTGATCCAGTACGGCGGCTCGAGCTTGACCTCGGCGCCCGGCTGGGGCTTCTCGACGAACGCCTCGACGCGGCCGTCGGCGTCGGTGAGCACCAGGCCGTAGCGGGTCGGGTCGGGCACCTCGGTCAGCGTCACCGTCGCCCGCGCGCCGTGTGTGACGTGGAAGGCCATCAGGTCGCCCAGCGAGGCTTCCATCAGCACGTCGCCGTTGAGCGCGAAGAAGGGCGCGTCGTCGAGCCGGCCTTCGATCGCGAAGCGGATCGCGCCGGCGGTGTCCATCGGCTCGGGCTCGACGGCGTACTCCAGCGCCATCCCGTCGTACATGTCGCCGAATCCGGCGACGATGGGGTCGGGCAGGTAGCCGCAGCTGAACACGACGCGCTTCACGCCGGCAGTGGCGAGCCGTTCGAGCATGTGGGCGAGAAACGGCCGGTCGCCGATCGGCAGCATCGCCTTGGGGCGATCGAGCGTGAGCGGACGCAGGCGCGTGCCCTCTCCACCGACGAGGATCACGGCGATCACGCTTTGGCAACCTGACCGGTGCGCCGGGGGCGCCCCACGGAGTCGTATTCGAAGCCGGCGGCGGCGGCCTCGGCCGGGTCGAGCAGGTTGCGTCCGTCGATCAGCAGCGGCCGCGCCATCGAGTCGCGCATCGCGGGGTCGAGAACCGCGCGAAACTCGTTCCACTCCGTGACGATCACGGCGGCATCGGCACCGGCGAGGGCCTCGGCGGGCGAGGAGACGACGATCGCGCCGACCGCCTCCAGGTGCGCGCCGGACGCGACCGGGTCGTACGCGCGCACCTCGGCCCCCTCGGCGGCGAGCCGCGAGGCGAGCACGAGGCTCGAGGCTTCGCGGGTGTCGTCGGTGTTCGGCTTGAAGGCGATGCCGAGCAGCGCGATCTTCCGGTCGCGCAGCGACCCGAGGTGATGCTGCAGCTTCGAGATGACGCGGCGCTTCTGGAGCTCGTTGACCTCGATCACGGCGGTCAGGAGCTGAAAGTGATACCCGCTATTTCCAGCGAGCTGTTTGAGTGCCCGCACATCTTTCGGGAAGCAGTTGTGCACGACGAGCCCGCCCGTCGTGACGAAGGTGTGCGCTCCGGGCACCTCGAGCGAGTAGACCGTCGCACTGGCCGCGACCGGCAGGACGCTCGTGACACGCACGACGGCGCCGTTCACGAGGCCACGACGGTAGCCCGTCGGCGCGATGCGCTTCGCCTGGGAGGCGAGCGACGCGCGGATGGCCGGGGTGTCGGCCTCGGGCACGAGGTCAAGCATCGTCTCGACCTGGTCGGCGCCCGAGATCATCAGCCAGTAGGCGTCGCACGTGGACTTCGCCGTCCGGCCGACCTTCATCCGGGCGACGATCCCGCACTCGCCCAGGAGGCGCAGTATGCCGTCGGCAAGCGGGCGACTGACCGTCCCGTACTCCAGGATGACGCTCGGCCCCTGGTTGATGTACGACCACGAGCCGTCGCCGAGCCAGAGCCCTGCCAGGAGAGCGCGCTTCTCCGCGATCGGGCGATCCCAGATGGCGTCGGGAATCGCGTGGTCAACAGGGCTGACAACGACAGCGCGCCGCTCGGCCGTCGCGACCAAACCGACAGACCCGGCACCGCCGGTGTAGGCAATCTGATGGTGCTCGCCCTCATCCCCGGTGCCGTCTGCGACGCCCTGCGCGACCGGGATCCAGTCGGCCTCGGTCAGGTCACGCGCGAGACGCGTCTCGATCGCACCGGTGTGCCCGTCGACGACGACGAACGGGTGGTCGTCGGTCACCGTGACGCGGCGGCCCATCTTGGTCCGCACCTCGACGAGGGTGTCCGAGTGGCGACAGGTCATGTGGCTGACGGGAAGGAACTCCGGGCCAGAACCTTCCGGGCGCCAGCTCAGCACCTCCAGAGCGTCGGGCTCGATCACGTCTCCGCCGCCGAACTCCTCGTGGAGGTCCTGCAGCGCGATCAGGCGCGTGGCGCCGTCGCGGCGCACCAGCACCGTCTCATCGCCAACCAGACAGGAACCGCCATAGCCAATGCCCGGCCGCAGGAAGCTCGCGCCGATGCGGCGGTCGAGCCCCATGCCGCGCGCGACCTCGGCCACGTCGGCGCCGACGGCCTCGCAGACGTTGGCGATCTCGTTGATGAACGAGATCTTCGTCGCCAGGAACGCGTTCGCGGCCAGCTTGATCATCTCGGCCGACGCCACGTCGGTGCGCACGATCTCGGTGTCGATGCCGTCGTATAGCCGGGCGACGCGCTCGGCGTCGTCGTCGGAGTCGGAGCCGACGACGACCCGGTCGGGCGCCATGAAGTCGCTGACCGCCGAGCCTTCGCGCAGGAACTCCGGGTTCGACATGTACGCGACGCCGTGCAGGCCGCGCGCGTCGAGGCGCAGGCGCACGTTCTCGCCGGTGCCGACGGGTACGGTCGACTTCATCACCAGGCCGGCGCCCTCGGCGCTGGGCGGGATCGCATCGATGACGGACTGCACGCGCGACAGGTCGGCGTCGCCCGACGGCATCGGCGGCGTGTCGACGCAGATGAAGGCCAGGCGGGCCTCGGCGAACATCTCTTCCAGGTCGAGCGTGAAGCGGAGCCGGTTGCGGTTGCGGCGGATCAGGTCGTCCAGCCCCGGCTCGTGCATCGGCACGGCGCCGCCGCGCAGCATCTCGACCTTCGCGGGGTCGATGTCGCGGCAGATGACGGTGTGCCCGAGGTCGGCGAAGCACGCGGCCGTGACAAGGCCCACGTACCCCACTCCGATCACGCCGATCGGCTCGCGACTCATTTCTCTCCTAGCTCGGGATGCGACGGAAGCCGGTTGCAATCGCCCACATGGTGGAGTTGGAGAGGCCGTCGACGATCGAGTTGGACAGCCAGTACGTCCGCTTGTTCCAGTGCCAGGCGACGCGATGGAGCTTCGCGCCGTTGAAGTAGAGCAGGTAGTCGATGTTGTTCTGCGTACGAGTCTCGTTGGGCGACTGCAGCAGCGGCGGCGTCTCCCAGTCGAGGACCTGCACGCCGAAGGTCGTCATCGCCGGCTCCGAGTTCTCGTAGTACGTCACGTGCAGGGCGTTCTTGCCGCGCAGCTTGTAGCGGCGGAAGGCCGGATACGACTTGATCTGCGGATCGCCCGTGACGGTGTCGTTCGGCAGCTTCGTCGGGTACATGAGCGATTGGCCCATGCCCTTCTGCGCCTTCTTCCAGGCCGCCACGTCACGCGAGCGGTCGGTGGCGATGCGCGCCTTCACGTCTTCCGGCAGCGCCTTCACCTTCTCGGGCGCGAGCGTGTCGAACGTCTGCCCGGCGACGACGATGACGTCGGCGTAGACCTTCGAGGCGGGATCGTCGGGGCTCGCCACCGACGCGTCCAGCGCGGCCACCTCGGCGGCGTCGAGCGGCTTGATGTCGCTCGGGTTGACGAGCGCCTTGAGCGCCGTCGCAGCTTCCTTCGAGCCGGCCTTGGTGCCGTAGTAGATGACCGAGTCGAAGTAGTCGCTGCTCTCGGCGTCGCCGTGCGCGCGGGCATTCTTCCAGCCGCGCTTCACGAGCTGCTGCTCGAGATCGGCTGCGGCGCCGACCTTGCCGTTGCCGTTGCGCACCTCGACCTGGATGGTCGCGGGGTCGTACTTGGTGCTGGTCTTCTTGACCTTGCCGGCGGCCTCGTCGGCGGCGCGGTTGGCCTGCGTCGGGTCGGGGTCGAGGAACTGTGCGACCGTCGAATCGACCTCGGACTGGTCGACGGAGATGCGGCCGGCGAGCGTCGGGTGTGCGTGCCCGACGAACCGCACGTTGACCATGTTGTTCTTCGGGATCGCCCGCAGCGTGTTGGCGTACAGCTCCATGTCGCCGAGCGACATCTGCTTCTTGCCGATGATCTTGAGGTTCTTCTTCGCCGTGTCGAGCAGCGTCGTGAGGTTGCGGCCGATGCTGATCGGGTCGAGCTTCACCTTGAACTCGCGCAGGAACAGCTGCTGGCGCGCGAGACGGTACGTGTCGTCGTCGTCGTGCCGGTGGCGCACGTACTCGAGCGCCACCTGGCCCCGCATCAGCTGGTAGCCGGGCTGGATGTCGATCGAGTTGAAGTTCGTGCCGGCGGTGTTCTGGTTCAGGTTGAAGTAGCGCCGGTCGACGTCGATGTACGCGCCCTGGAAGGCGTTCACGGTCTGCGTGAACGCGTCGAAGTCGACGCTGACGTAGTAGTTCGGCGTGATGCCGGTGAGCGACTTGATGGTGTCGATCGTCAGCTTCGGACCGCCGAGGATGTACGAGTTCGTGATCTCCTGCGGGCCGTAGCCCGGGATGTTGACGATCCAGTCGCGCGGGAACGAGAGCATCGAGACGATCTTCGTCTTCGGGTCGACCCGCACCAGCATCAGCGTGTCGGAGCGGCCGCGCGCCTCGCCGGGCCGGCGGTCCTGGCCGATCAGCAGGAAGATGACGGGGCGCTTGGCCGAGGGCGCCGAGGTGTTGAGCTTCGGATCCTGCAGACTGGCGGCGGCGCCGACCTCATCGGGCGTCTTCGCCGCGGTGATCTGGTCGACCGCGTCGCGGAGGTAGTAGTAGAACGCGCCGGCGCCGGTGGCGGTGACGAGGCCGAGGACGAGAAACGTCCAGAGGACGATCCGCAGCACCCGGCGGCGCTTCTTCGGCTCCTTGACGTTCTCCGCGCGGTAGATGCGCATGGAGGGGCGAACGGGCCCGCTGCCATCGGGAGTCGAGATCATGCTCGGGCACCAGGCCGGAGCGCGATGGAGGTTTCAGGTAGCGGCGTCGGCACGGTCACGTCGCACGGGGTGCGTTTCGCGTTCCCCGTTGCAGGCGGAATGTCGAGTCGAGTATACCCGGCGGCCGTCCAAAACCCTGCCGGACGGCCCCTCCCGCACGGCCCGTGGCGATGGCCCGGCGAACGCGTCGTTTCCGTGCCAGGCACGGATCCGCCAACCCGTGGCGCATTCGTGCCAGGCACGGATCCGCCAACCCGTGGCGCATTCGTGCCAGGCACGGATCCGCCAGCCGGAACGCGCCGGCTGCTAGGCCGTGGCGCGGTCTGAGCGCAGGGCGCTGAAGTACACCGCCGAGGGATGGTGGACGACGATCGCGGCGGTGGACTGCTCCGGGTCGAGCTGGAACGCCGACGTGAGGCCGATGCCGATCGCCTCCTGGGCGCCCAGCAGGTCGCACACGAGCACGTGATGCTCGAGGTCGGGGCACGCCGGGTAGCCCCACGAGTAGCGCCGGCCCTGCTCGGCCTCGATGCCCATCTCGCGCTTCACCCGCTGATGCAGCGCCTCGGCCATGCCCTCCGTCGCGATCGCCGCGACGGAGGGCATGGC
>JBKJIG010000003.1:0-6634 GCA_046598415.1 Gaiellales bacterium | reverse complement strand
TGCGCGATCACGAAGCTGGTGCGGTTGGCGCGGAGCGCCGCCATCGCCCGCTGCACGAGCACCTCGGTGCGCGTGTCGACCGAGCTGGTCGCCTCGTCCAGGATCAGCAGCGACGGCTCGGCCAGGAAGGCGCGCGCAATCGTGATCAGCTGCTTCTCGCCGGCGCTGATGTTGGAGCCCTCGTCGTCGATAACCGTGTCGTAGCCGTCCGGAAGGCTGTGCACGAAGCGGTCGACGAACGTCGCCTTCGCGGCCTCCAGGACCTCGTCGTCGGCGGCACCGGGCCGACCGTAGCGGATGTTCTCGCGGATCGTCCCGCCGAACAGCCAGGCATCCTGGAGGACCATGCCGATCTCGCCGCGGAGCGTGTCCCGGCGCATGCTCGTGACGTCCACGCCGTCCAGCGTGATCCGGCCTGCGTCGAGCTCGTAGAAGCGCATGATCAGGTTCACGAGCGTCGTCTTGCCGGCACCCGTCGGGCCGACGATGGCGACCGTCTGGCCGGGCTCGGCGACCAGCGACAGGTCGTCGATCAGCGGCTCGTCGGGGCGGTAGCGGAACGACGCGCCCTGGAACTCGACGCGGCCGCGGGCGACGCCGATCGCGGCGGCGGGCACGGTATCGGGGCTCTGCTCCTCGGCATCGAGCAGGTCGAAGACGCGTTCGGCCGAGGCGATGCCCGACTGCAGCAGGTTCGCCATCGAGGCGACCTGTGTGAGCGGCTGGGTGAACTGCCGCGAGTACTGGATGAACGCCTGGACGTCACCGAGGCTCATCGTGCCCGACGCCACCCGGAGCCCGCCCACGACCGCGATCGCGACGTAGCTCAGGTTCCCGATGAACATCGTCGCGGGCATGATCGTCCCGGAGACGAACTGGGCCCCGTAGCTCGCCCGGTACAGCTCCTCGTTGCGCGCCGCGAAGCGCTCCTCCACCTCGCGCTGGCGGCCGAACACCTTCACCAGCTCGTGGCCCGTGAACGCCTCCTCGATCTCGCCGTTGAGGGCGCCGGTGTGCTGCCACTGGGCGATGAACAGCTGCTGCGAGCGCTTCGCGATCTGCTGGGTGACGAGCACCGTCAGCGGCACGGCCACGAGCGCGATCAGCGCCAGCACCGGCGAGATCACGAACATCATCACGAGCACGCCGACGATGGTCAGCAGCGACGTCAGCAGCTGGCTGAGGGTCTGCTGGAGCGTCTGCGCGATGTTGTCGATGTCGTTCGTCACCCGGCTCAGGAGCTCGCCCCGCGGCTGGCCGTCGAAGTACGGCAGCGGCAGCCGGTTCAGCTTCTCCTCCACCTCGCTGCGCAGCCCGCGGACGGCTGACTGCACGACCCCGTTCAGCAGGTAGCCCTGCAGCCACATCAGCAGGCTGGCGCCCACGAACAGCGCCAGGGCCAGAAACAGCACGTTGTGCAGGCTGTCGAAGTCGATGCCGGCGCCGGGGATGACGTCGAGCCGTCCGATCAGGTTCGCGAGGTTGCCGTCGCCCGACTCCCGCGCCCGGTCGGCGGCCTGCTGCACGGTCGATCCCACGGGCAGGTCCTTGCCGACCAGCCCGGCGAAGATGATGTCGGTGGCGCGGCCGAGGATCTTCGGGCCGATCACCGACAGCGTCACGCTGGTGACACCGAGCGCGACGATCACGAGCAGCTGCGCCCGATACGGCTGCAGGCGGCGCAGCAGACGCCGGGCCGACGGCCCGAACGTCATCGACTTCTCGGCGGGCTGGCCGACGTTCATCCACGGCGGCCCGCCGCCGCGGCGCGCACCGGCGGCCGGGAGGCGGCCGGGGACGGGTCCCTTCGGCTTCTCGGGTGTGCTCACACCACCGCTCCGGCGCTGAGCTGGGACGACACGATCTCGGCGTAGGTCGAGCAGCCCTCGAGCAGCGCCGCGTGCCGGCCGAGGCCGACGACCTCGCCGTCCTCGAGGACGATGATCTGGTCGGCGTCGACGATGGTCGACACGCGCTGCGCGACGACGATCACGGCCGCGTCGGCCGTGACGGGGCGAAGCGCGGCGCGCAGCCTGGCGTCGGTGCCCAGGTCGAGGGCCGAGAACGCATCGTCGAACAGGTAGATCTCGGGCTGCCGGACGAGCGCCCGCGCGATCGCGAGGCGCTGCCGCTGGCCGCCGGAGACATTGGTGCCGCCCTGCGCGATCGGTGCCGCCAGGCGGTCCGGCATGGCCTCCACGAAGTCGCGTGCCTGGGCGATCTCGAGGAACGCCCACAGCTCGTCGTCCGTGGCGTCGGGGTTGCCGTAGCGCAGGTTCGAGGCGATCGTCCCGGAGAACAGGTACGGCCGCTGCGGCACGATCGCGATGCGGCGCCGGAGCGCGTCGAACCCCCACTCCCGCACGTCGACGCCATCGACGAGGACGCTGCCGCCGACCACGTCGAACAGGCGCGGGACGAGCGACAGCAGCGTCGTCTTGCCGGCGCCGGTGCTGCCGATGATCGCCGTCGTCTGCCCGGCGACCGCCCGGAAGCCGACGTCGGCGAGCACCGGCACCTCGGCGCCCGGGTACTGGAACCGCACGCCGCGCAGCTCCACCTCGCCGCGCAGCGGTGCCGCCGTGACCGGTGACGGGGCGGCGACCACGGACGACTCGGTCCGCAGCACCTCGGTGATCCGGTCGGCCGACACCGCCGCCCGCGGCACCATCATCAGCATGAAGGTGGCCATCATCACGGCGATCAGGATCTGCATCAGGTACGCCAGGAAGGCCGTCAGCGCGCCGATCTGGATGTCGCCGGCGTCGATCCGCGCCGCGCCGAACCACAGCACCGCGACGCTCGAGGCGTTGAACACCAGCATCACGGTCGGGAAGATCAGCGCCTGCAGCCGACCCGCCCGCAGTGCGGCGTCCGACAGCGAGTGGTTCGCCTCCTCGAAGCGCGCCGTCTCCTGCGGCTCACGCACGAACGCACGGACGACGCGGATGCCGGTGATCTGCTCGCGCAACACGCGGTTCAGCACGTCGATGCGACCCTGCATGAGCCGGAACTGCGGGATCATCCGGCGCATGATCAGCCCGATGGCGATGACCATCACGGGCACGCTGACGCCCATCAGCCACGACAGGCCGGGGTCGGCCTCGAGTGCCATCACGACCCCGCCCACGCACATGATCGGCGCCGCCACCAGCATCGTGCAGGTGACGAGCACGAGCATCTGCACCTGCTGCACGTCGTTGGTCGTGCGTGTGATCAGCGACGGCGCGCCGAACCCCGCCACCTCGCGCGCCGAGAACTCGCCGACGCGCGTGAAGACGGCGCCGCGGACGTCGCGGCCGAAGCTCATCGCGGCCCGCGCGCCGAAGGCGACGGCGCTGATCGAGCAGACGATCTGGACGAGCGTCACGAGCAGCATCCAGCCGCCGGTGCGCACGATGTAGCCCGTGTCGCCGAGCAGCACGCCGCGGTCGATGATGTCGGCGTTCAGGCTCGGCAGGTACAGCGACGCCATGGTGCCGATCAGCTGCAGCACGACGACGGCCGCCAGTGGCCGCTTGTACGGGCGCAGGTGCGTGCGGAGCAGTGAGATCAGCACGGCTCAGAGGCTAGCCGAGGGCCGGGCTCCGCCACCGCTTCATGATCGGCTCCGGCGTGCCGATAACGACGCGATGGCTGCGCCTCTCGTCAGCGTGCTGATTCCAACGTACAACGGCGCCGACTTCATCGCCGAGACGATCGGATCGGTGCTCGACCAGACGTTCTCCGACTTCGAGCTGATCGTCGGCGACGACGGCTCGACCGACCACACGGTCGAGATCGCCCGCGCCGCGACGCTCGGCGATCCCCGCTCGCAGGTGCTCGTCTACGACCGCAACATCGGCAGCTTCAACAGCGTCAACCGGCTGTTCACGCTGGCCCGCGGCCGCTACGTCAAGTACCTGCTGCAGGACGACCTGATCGACCCGACGGCGATCGAGACGTTCGTCGCGGCACTGGAGTCGAATCCGCGGATCATGCTCGCGACGTCGCGGCGCCGGCTGATCGACGAGCACGGCGCACGGCTGCCCGACGGACCGCACAGCGCGCCGATCGCCAGCACAGCCGGCGTCATCGACGGCCGCGAGCTGGGCGACTTCGTGCTCTGCAACATGCTGAACGTGATCGGCGAGCTCTCGACCGCGCTGTTCCGCCGCGACGTCGAGCTCGGCGACCCGCCGCTGTCCATCGACACGCGCGAGATGGTGGCGAACGGCGACATCGCGCTGTGGCTGAAGCTGCTGGCCCACGGCGACGCGTACTACACGCCCGAGGAGCTGTCCTCGTTCCGCCAGCATCCGCAGCAGAGCTCGCGGCTGGAGGACGTGCACGCCGGCGGCCTGGCCGAGTGGCCCGTGATGGTCGACCGGGCGCGTGCGCTCGGCTTCCTGGCCGACCCCGAACGCGAGCGCCAGGCGCACGTGCGCATCGCCCGCGGCGCCGTCGACCTGCTGGCGCGGTTCGCCGGCACCGAGCGCGAGGCGCGGGTGCTCGAGGTGCTCTACCTGACAACGGCGCGCCTGGCCGAGATGCACGAAGCCGGCGCCTGTTCTGCGGGCGACCTGGCGCGCCTGCACGGTGCGCCGTTCCTCGATCGCCTGGCCCGCCCGCTGGACGATGGCCTGCCCGCGCTGCGCCACCGCTCCCCCGTCGCCGAGGCGGCCGTCGCGGAGCCGGCAGCCGAGCTCGCGGCCATCACGGCCGCCGTGGAGGGCCTGCGGACGCTCGCCCGCGCCGGCGCCGCCCACCGCTTCATCGCGCTCGTCCCGCCGGAGCACCTTGCGCACGCCGAACCGCTCTACGCGCAGGCGCTCGCCGAGGGCGACGACTTCGACCTCGAGCTCGTGCCCGCCACCGCCGTCGACGACGTCCGGCAGCCCGGCTGGATCCTCGTCCGCGCCGCCTGAGCCGGCCTACGCGGCGTCGAGCAGGCGCGCCACGCCGATGCCGGCCGCGCCGAACCCGTTGCCGTTGTAGAAGCCGAGCGTGCCCGACGGCGTGTCGGCGACGGCCAGGTACATGATCGCCTCGTCGTCGAATCCCGCGGCCGAGACGTGCAGGCCGACCACGTCGTCGCAGCGGCGATAGACGCCGGTGCGGTCGCGCGCCGCGGCGCCGAGCCGGTAGTTGGCGGCGGTGCGGTCGCGCACGGACAACAGCAGCACCTCGTTGCCGTCGCGACGGTCGATCCACGGCCGGCCGAGCCCGTGCTCGCGCAGCTCGTCGGCGGCGACGATGCGCTCCCCCTCCCCGGGCCAGACGATGCCGTCCGCCGACTCCGCATAGCGGATGTCGTAGACGGGGAGCTGCTTGCCGCCGACATCCGTCCAGTCGCTGCCGCCCACGTACCACATGCGGAAGCGGCCGCCTTCGTAGCGCACGTGCGGGCCGCAGCGGAAGCACCGCTCGGCGTGCGTGCGATCGAGCACGGGCACGTCGCCGTGGCGGGCGAACGTCGCGCCGCCGTCGGAGCTGATCGCGAGCCCGGTGAACAGCCGGTAGCGGACGCCGACGCAGAGCTCGAAGCCGACGTAGTACAGGTAGATGGCGCCGCCGGGCCCGTGCACGACGCTCGTCACCACGACGCCGTTGTCGTCGAAGCAGCCGGGGTCACCGAGCTCCAGCAGCGGTCCGCGGGGCGCCGACAGGGCGTGCGTCGGGCGGTGCGGATCGACATCGACGACGTACGGGCGCGATCGCCCCTGCTCGTCGGCGGTCGAGAAGTAGACGCGGACGGTGCCGTCGCGCAGCACGTCGGGCGTCGGCAGCGTCGCGTGGGTGGCCGTCCACGTCTCCCCGCCGGCGGTCAGGTCGAGCAGGCCGAGTCGCTTCCAGTCCATCGGCGTCATGCGGCCTGCGCGTGGGCGGCCGACCGGACGACGTCGATCACCCGGTCGACGGCCGGCGCGTCCAGGTGCGGCCCGATCGGCAACGACAGGATGCCGGCCGCCAGGCGGGCGGCGATGGGGAGGTCGAGCGCGGCCACGGCGTCGCCGCCGAAGGCGGCCTGGCGATGGCACGGCACCGGGTAGTGCACGAGGGTGCCGACGCCCGCGGTGCCGAGCGACGCGGCCAGCGCGTCGCGCGCCGGCGAGCCGACGACGTACAGGTGCCAGGCGTGGCCGGCAGTGTGCGGCGGCAGGTAGAGGCCCGTGCCGGCCAGGCCCTCCGCGTACTGCTCGGCCACGTCGCGGCGGCGGTCGTTCCACTCGGCCAGCACCGCCAGCCGGACGCCGAGGATGGCCGCCTGCAGCTCGTCCAGGCGGCTGTTCACGCCGGCCTCGAGGTGCACGTACTTCGTCTCCGACCCGTAGTTGCGCAACCGCCGCAGGCGCGCGGCGAGCGCCGGGTCGTCGGTCGTGATGGCACCGCCGTCACCGAGCGCGCCGAGGTTCTTGGCGGGGTAGAACGACCAGGTCGAGGCGTCGCCCCAGGCGCCGGCCGGGTGTCCGCCGACGTGCGCGCCGTGCGCCTGCGCGGCATCGGCGACCAGCGCCAGCGAGTGCCGCGCGGCCAGGCGGGCGAGCGACGGCATGTCGCAGGGTTCGCCGTACAGGTGGACGGGCACGATCGCGGCCGTGCGGGGCGTGATCGCGGCCGCCACCGCCTCCGTGGCAACCAGGTACTGGAGCGG
>JBKJIG010000157.1:0-7688 GCA_046598415.1 Gaiellales bacterium | reverse complement strand
GGGCGAGGCGGTGGCTTGGCAACGATCTGGAACGACCGGGGGCCGGCGCTCAACCTCTGGCGATCCGTCTTTGAACAGCGTGCACCGATGAGTCTCGCGGCCGTAGAGGAAGCGATCGGTGCGCCGCTCGGCCTGGGCAAGGCAGTGCCGCTCGATCGCATTGACGAGCATCTCTTGGCATTGCTGCGCGCCGCCTACGAAGAAGCTCGGGGAAGCGCGTAGCTCGAGTAGCCGCGCGTAAGTACTGCGTGGCGGACTGCGACACCGGGGGTATGCGCGATGATCCGCAGCGGTGGATCCCGCCCATCGACTTCTCCTGCAGCGACTTCAGCAAGCGGCCGACGCCGTCGTTCTCGCCGAGTTGCGAGCTGCACTCCCGACCGACGCCGCTGCCGCGAGCCTGCTCAGTGGTTTGCTTTGGCAACGCCACGCTCGGACGATGGAGGCCTTCGTCCGTCGGAAGGGTCGGGACATCGCCGACGAGGTTCTCAGCGACCTCCAACTTCGCTTCTTCCGTTGGTGCTACGGCCAACTGCCGCTCGGCGCGCCTTCGCTGCAACCGATCGCCTACACGATGGCCAAGGCAGCTTTGATCGACGCGCTCCGCAAGAGAACGGATGCCGTTGCGTTCGAAGACTACGACCGCCCTGGATCTGACGACGTGCTTGAGCGCCTCGCGAGCGACGGGGTCGTCGAGGCACTCCTCGCGACGCTCCCGTTGCGCGACCGGCGCATTGTTGAGGCCAAGCTCGCCGACGTGCCCGACGAGGAACTCGCGCTGGAGCTCGATATCGAGGTTAACGCGCTCTATGTGGCCCGGCACCGCGCGCTCGGGCGCCTACGCTCCCACATCGAGGCGACGGGATGAGCGACGAGAGGATCACCGAGCTGTTCGCGCGCTACCGCGCCGCATACGAGGCCGGCGAGCAGCCCGACATGGCGGCCGCGCTGGCTGAGGCCGGCGACGACGCGGAGCTGCTGGCGACGATGCTCGAGGAGTACCACGCCGTCACGCCGGCTCCGCTCGACCTCGATGCCATCGAAGCGATGGCGGCCTCGCCGGCGTTCGCGCCGTCGTTTGGCGAGGTGCTGCGGGCGGCGTGGACGCAGCAGGGGATGCTGCGGCGCGTGCTGGTCGACCGGCTCGTCGTGGAGCTCGGTCTCCGCCCCGAGGCTCGCGGACGCCTCGACGAGCGGCTGCACCAGGTCGAGACCGGGCAGCATCCGGCGCGGCAGGTGTCCTCGCGGCTGCTGGGCGCGCTCGACCGGATCTTGCCGGGGGTGTCCGCGGCGCTGTCGGCTTCCGCGGAGCGGCCCGGGTTCGCCGGCGGATCGCGGGGGCTCGTGTACTCCCGGCTAAGTGACGCGTCGCTTCATGAAGTGGCGGCCGTTGCTGCGTACGCTGAAGCGCCTGCTCCGCCGGAGTTCCCCGAGGTCGACCGGCTGTTTCAGGCCGACTGATCCGGCCGCGCGGTCGCGAGGCCGAGGTTGTACAGCCGCCAGCCCATCGCCGGCGCGCTGACCTGGAACAGATCGGCCATGGCGGCGCAGTCCGAGCCGAGCCGGGCAGCCTCGAGCCGGATCAGTTCCTCCGGCATCAGCAGCTCCGCCGCGAAGCGGTTCGCCTCGCGCTCGATCAGCTGCTTCGGGGCCTCCGGCGCATCGGTGACGCGGCAGAACACGGCACCCGTGGCGCTGGGCGCGTGCAGCACGAAGTGGCCGATCTCGTGCGCGATCGTGAACCGTCGCCGCATGGGAGCGGCCGCGCACTCGGCCGCGTTGACGCGAACCTCGAACGCGGCCGGATCGAGCGTGCCGGACTCCGTCATGTCGTGGTCGTCGATCACCCGCAGCGAGAACAGCGACTCCGCGATGTCATCGATGGGGGTCGGCACGAACGCGCCCGGCCGGAACGCGAGACGAAAGGCCTCTGCGACCGACCGGGCGGCGTTGATCTCACGAGAGTCGCGCGCGGCCACGCACCGATCGTACGTCAGTCGCCGCGGTTGCGACGCTTCTGGTTCGCGTCGTAGCGCAGTTCCTTGCGGGCCTCCGGAGAGAAGCCGGCCGACTCCATCTCGTCCGCGGCGGCGCCCATCATGAGGCCGTCCTGCTGCAGGCGCCGGGACGGGCTGGCCGCCAGGCCGCTGGCAGTCGCCCGCAGGTACGCCGCAGCTCCGCCGACGTCGCCGGCGTCGGCTCGCCGGATGGCCTCGTCACGCGCGCGAGCGGCGGTCAGCAGCTGCACTTCCTCGTGCACCGCGAAGTCGGGTGCCTGCGCAGCTGCCTCGGTCGCCGAGACCACGTTGACGACCACCGGGATGGTGACGGTGTGCTGCTCGACGGCATCGCCGACGGCCGTATAGCGCAGCAGGCAGTCCGCGACCGAGGCCGGACCGAAGCTCGCCAGGTGGGGAATGCGCAGTGCGAACACCAGACGCCGGACATCGCCTGCGTAGGCGTCGCCGAGCGCGATCTGCAGTCCGCCGGCGACGTGCGTCGTCGGATGGTCGTTCCAGATCGTCACCACCTCGACTGCCGGCCTCGGCCGCAGCTCGACGGAGACGTTCTGCGCCACGAGCTTCGTCAGGCCGGTGATCTCCTTGGCGAAGATCGCGGGCAGCTCCTCGACCGTGGCGGCGTAGTGCGCGTTGCCGCGGCCGGCGTCAGCCATCGCGAGGAGCAGATCCTCGTCGAACCCGTCGCCGAAGCCGATCGTGGTCGTCGTGATGTGGTCCGCCGCCGCCTTGTTGGCGAGCCCGACCAGCTGCGCCGGCTCGGTGATGCCCTCGTTCGCGTGGCCGTCGGTCAGCAGGATCAGCGTGCGCGGCATCGCGGAGTCGAGGCCGGCGAGCACCTCGCGGCCCTTCAACCAACCGCCCGACAGGTTCGTCATGCCACCGGGGTGGATCGCCTTGATCGCGGCGGTGATGCCGGGGCCAGGGGCGACGGGCGGCGACACCAGATCCACCTGATTGTCGAACGTCACGACCGCGACCCGATCCTCCGGGCCGAGGCGCTCGACGAGCCAGACGGCGGCCCGCTTCGCGGTCTCGAGGGGCTCGCCCGTCATCGAGCCGGAGCGGTCGAGCACGAGGGCGATCGCGATCGGCGGGCGAACGGTGGACGGATCCGGCGCGGGGGCGGTGAGCTCGAGCATGACGTTGACGTCGTGCTCGGCCTCGACGGCGACCAGGGCGTGCTCGAGACGGATGACGGGCTTCACGGTGGCGCTACTCCTCGAGTTGGTGTGGAGAGGAGTCGGCTCGTAACACGGTGTTCTTACACGCCGAGCAGACCATCCCCCGCTCGAGATCGAGCCGGAGGGGCAGGTGCTCGAGGACTGAGCTGCGGCGGCTCGGCTGGGTAGCTCACGCGGCGAGTGCCGCCACGAGGTCGCGTGCCAGTACCGAGACAGCCTGGCTGACGAACACGGGATCGCCGACGAGCTCCTCGGCGCGGCCCGCCATCAGGGAGCCCGTGGCCGATGGACTCTGGGCGAAGAGCTCACCGAGCAGGGTCGTCGCCACTCGGGTGACGGTACCCGCCAGATCGTCGGCGGCCAGCTCGCGCAGCGTCGCGGCCAGATCCTCAGTCGCGAACGCCGTCAGGAGGCGGTACACGTCGTGTGCGTCCTTGTCGATCAGACGGTTCTGGTCCCGCTGTCGCTCGCCGAGCTTGTGGAGCTTCGAGATCAGGAGAGCCGCCGGGCCGGCCACCGCGACGCGGAAGACTCGCTCGTCGCGCGGGTCGAGCGCGACGATGTCCATCGGCGCGTTGTCGACGACCGCAGCCTGGAGGCCGATCGCGCGACGCGCCGACTGCGGAGCGTGCGGCGGCACGCGCATGCCGCGCCGTCCGGAACCGCCGGCAAGGGCCTCCGGAACCATGACGTCAACCGGCATGCCGTCCACGCTCAGCCACGCGCCCGGCTGGTTCGTCGTGAGATCGAGGTCGAAGCCAGCCGCCAGCATCGCGGCATCGATGGTCGGCTCGCTGCCGAGACGCCGCGGATCCACGACGAGGTCGCTGTCCTTCGTCGCCGCTGCAAGACCCGTCGGCACCGAGGCGGTGTGGAGGTAGATCGCCTGGGCACCGACCAACACGACAGCGTCGCGGTGGTCGCTGAGCGCCTCGAGCGCGTCGAGGAGGACCGCGCGACCACGGATCACGACGTCATCGGCGCCAGGTGTCGACATGTGCCTCCATCCAGTCGAGAAGGGCCGAGCCTTCGCTCGGGTTGCGGCCCGGCCCGTCCAGTAGGTCCACGGCGACCTGGCTCGGCGCCGCGAACCTGACGCCGTCGTCGACGACCGACCGCTCGAATGCCACGTTGTCGTCGCTCCGGAGGAGGACGACGTTGCCGCCGGTCTCCACCTCTTGCAAGCCCAGCTGCTCCGCGGCCGCCGCAGGGTCGTCGACGAACAGCATCGCCAGGCGTGCAGGCGCGTACTCGGTCAAGCGACGGGCGGCCAGCGACCCGGTGACGACGTACTGCAACGACTCGGCCTTGCGGAGACGGCCGAGAAGATCATCCAGGCCGCGGGCCGCGAGGAACTGGCGGTCGCCACCGCTCGGCGCGAGGCGGTAGTCGCGGCTCCATCGCTCGAGCAGCGCCCTCCAGCGAACAGAGCGAATCGGGCCGCGTGGCTCGCGCTCCAACAGATCTTCAGCCTCTGCGAGCTCCACCACCCTGTACGTCGCCCCGACCGACGCACCGGAACGCCGAGCGAGTTCCGGCACCGTCATTCCCTCGGCGAAGTCGATCAGCGCCCTGACGACCCTCGCTGACGGGGCCCCCTTGAGCGTGTCCTTCGGTCGCCCGGCCCCTCGCCAGGGATCTCGATCTCCGCCGCGCTCGTGCACGAACAGCGCTGGCCTCGTCATGGCCAGCCGGAGATTGCCCGTGGCATCCGCGTACGCGGCGCCTCTTTCGGCGATTCGCTCACGGACTTCGGGTGAGAGGTACGGTGCGGCGAGCAGTCGGACGTTGCCGCCAAGCAGTGTCTCGCCGTCAGTCAGCGCGGCCAGCTGCTCGAGGCTCTCGGATACATCCCTCGCGTCGACTCGGGCCCGGGCCTCGACGCTGATGGAGCCAGTCGCGCCATCCGGAGCCAGGACGCGCCACACGGCATCGACGCGCGCGCCGCGCCGCCGCGGAGCTGTCTGCCGCTCGTTGATCGACCAGTCGGGTGGAAGTTTGGATCGGAGCTGCGTGAGGACGATCGCCAAGAGCTCGAGGTCGCGCGGAGCCTTCGCCCGAGCTGAAATTCTTGTTCCTCCGATCGCATCGGAATTAGGAGATTTCATGAAATAGAGATTAGCTGATCTAGGAAATTAGTCAATTCCGCTGTGATCGGAGTGCATGAATTTCATGTCCGCGAGTTCCTAGGTCCGCGGCCGATACCCGCGCGCTGACGCGCCGCCGCTGCGATAGCCTCACTCCCATCGAGCGGAGGAGGCGAGATGGCGGAAGGCAACGGCGGCCGCCCGGCCGCACTGGCGGCGATCGGCAACACGCCCATCGTGCGGCTGACCCGGGTCGTCGGGCCGGAGTCGGCAGAGGTGTGGGTCAAGCTCGAGGCGGCGAACCCGACCGGCTCCTACAAGGACCGCATGGCGCTCGCGATGATCGAGGGCGCGGAGCAGTCCGGCAGACTCCGGCCCGGCCAGACCGTGGTGGAGTACACCGGCGGCTCGACCGGGTCGTCGCTGTCGTTCGTCTGCGCCGTGAAGGGCTACCCGACGCGCATCGTCACGTCCGACGCGTTCGCCGCCGAGAAGCTCGCGACCATGCGCGCGTTCGGCGCCACGCTCGACGTGCTACGGAGCCCAGAGGGCATCACGCCACAGCTCATCCCCGCGATGCGTGAGCGCGCTCTCGAGGTCGCCGCCGAGGTCGACGGGTACCGCACCAACCAGTTCGAGAGCCACGACATGGTCGGCGGCTACGCGGAGATGGGCGCGGAGATGCTCGCGCAGCTCGACGGCCGCATCGACGCGTGGGTGTCGTACGTCGGCACCGCCGGTTGCCTGCTCGGCGTAGCCGGAGCGCTGCGCAAGGTCGTGCCCAGCGTGCGGGTCGTGGCGGTCGAGCCGGCCGAGTCGGCGGTCCTCTCCGGGGGGACGCCCGGCACGCACCGCATCGAGGGAGGCGGCATCGGCTTCGTGCCGCCGCTACTCGACGTCGCGCGTGATGTCGACGAGGTCCGCGCGGTGCCGCAGGACGAGGCGTTCGCGATGGCTCGCCGGGCGGCGCGCGAGGAGGGCGTCTGGTCGGGGCCGTCGAGCGGCGCGAACCTGGTCGCCGCTCTCGCCGTCGCGCGCGAGCTCGGGCCGGGACATCGGGTCGTCACCGTGGCGGCGGACTCGGGTTTGAAGTATCTGGGCGGGGCGCTGTACCGGGAGGACTGAGCCGCGGCGAACGGTCTACGCGGTGGTGAGGACTGCCAACGCCCGCTCGGCCAGCGCGAGGTGGCGAGGATCGGGAACCGACGCAGCCGCCTCAGGGTGCTCGTCGAACATGCCAGCCAGCTTGCGGAGGGTCGTGCGCTGCCCGGGGGTCAAGAGGTCGCGCGCTGTGAGGGGATCGTCGAGCAGGCTGAGGAGGAGAACGAAGTCCTGGCGGTGGGTCGCCGCTCGGGCAGTGGCGATCGCGCGCGCCTTGATCAGAATCGCTCCGAGGATGTCGGGGACGGGAATCGTCCCGCGCCGCCCGGCGATCTCGACGTCGATGAGAGTAGTGCGCCCAAGCGCCCACGTCCCGCCTGGCACGCTGATCGTGCGGTACGGCGGGATCGTGCCGGCGTGGTGACGCGGGCCGAGGCCATCAGGGGCAAGAACGTCCACCACGACTCCATCGCTCGCGCGATGGAAGCGGTGGTTGACCTCGGACGAGATGGTCTCGGCCGTGTCGAGGGCGAACCCGAGCGCGATCAGTTCCGAGCTGACCTTCTCCGCCTGAGTGGCTGCAAGCCGCTGGTCCGCCAGCACGTCGAAGTCGCGAGTAGCGCGAGGAAGCATCCGGCCGTGGATCGAGGCGTGCACGGCGACCATCTGCGCACCAATGAGCGTCCAGCCGCCTGGGATGCGCTGGGCCAGATCGAGGAGCGCGTGCCACGTTGCCGCGTCGGCGTCACCGCGCGGTGTGATCTCGATCATGCGCGGCCAGCGATCAGCACTTCGTCGATCTTCTCCAGGAGACGCTCACCGGCGAGGTGCACGCGGGCATCGAGCGACTCGAAGAGATCGACTGCAACGGCGGCAATCGGTGCAACGCGCTGGCCGGGCTCGAACGGCTGCACGCCCTTGATGACGCGGAGCAGCACATTGGACGCGTCTCGCGGGCTCGCGAGAAGCGCGTGGTCATCAATGATCTCGGCCGCGTGGTGCTCGAGGACGTACGCCTCAAACCGGGGCGGCCCGATCAGGTCGAGATCGAATTCAATGGCTGCAGACTCGCCGCTTCGGATCAGTCTAGGATCGGCGGCTAGCCGAACGAGTTCGGCGGCGTGCACGAGAAATTCCATACGCTCGGCGCGATTACGTAGCCGCGGGAGTAGAGGCGACAGTCCTGCGCTCCGCAGCCGACGGCGGAGGCGCGACCGCTCGGCTGCCGACAGCCACGCCGCCGCTGGCTGCTCGGCTGCTGGGCCCGCCCCCTCGGATGCCAGTGACAAGGCACCGAA
>JBKJIG010000118.1:0-5886 GCA_046598415.1 Gaiellales bacterium | reverse complement strand
TCGCGCTCGAACGTGTTGCGCTCGCCCTGCCCCTCGAGCACCGCGGCGTAGGTGGTGAGCAGGTCGCGCACGATCTGGTTCGTCGCGTCGAGCCGGTCGTTGGCGACGCTGCGCCGCAGCTCGATCAGCTGGCGCCGGTCGCGGTGGAGGTCGGGGTAGCGGCCTTCGAACTGGGTCTGCCCGGCAGCATCGAGCGCCCGCTCGACCACCGTCCGCGCCTCCGCGTACACCTGCTTCGCATCGCTCGCCATCGCCCGGCCATCGTACACCGGGTGCCGCTTCAGGCGGGGAAGCGGCCCGCGCGGTGCAGCAGGCCGGGCAGCTCGTGGCCGAGCTCGCCCTCCAGCCACTGGCTGACGCGGATCAGCTCGTCCAGGTCGCAGCCGTGCTCGACGCCGAGGCCGTCCAGCAGGTAGACGAGGTCCTCCGTCGCGATGTTGCCGGTCGCACGCGGCGCGAACGGACAGCCGCCGAGGCCGCCGATCGACGCGTCGAGCAAGGTCGCCCCCGCCTCCAGACCGGCGTAGGCGTTGGCGTAGCCGGTGTTGCGAGTGTTGTGCAGGTGCAGGCCGACCGGGATCGCCGGCGCCGCAGCCAGCGCGTCGGCGACGAGGCGTGTCGCCTGCCGCGGCGTGCCGGCGCCGATGGTGTCGGCCAGCAGGATCTCGTCCGCACCGGCGGCGGCACTGCGGGCGACGTGGTCGGCGACCAGGCCGGGATCGACGACGCCGTCGAACGGGCAGCCGAAGCAGCACGACAGCGTCACGGTGGCGCGCACCCCGGCGGCGTGGGCCGCGGCGATGATGCGCGCGGCCTCCTCGGCGGCGGCCGCGGGCGTCGTGTTCTGGTTGGCACGCGCGAAGCCGGCCGTGACCGGATAGGCGACGTGCACCTCGCACAGGCCGGTGGCGAGCGCGCGCTCCAGGCCGCGCTCGTTCAGTACCAGCCCCGACCAGGCGACGCCAGCCGTCGCGGGCAGCGCCACCACGACCTCCTCGGCTCCGGCCATCTGCGGCACCAGGCGCGGGTGCACGAAGCTCGCCACCTCGACCCGGCGCAGACCGGCAACGGCGAGGCGGCCTGCGAGCGCCGCCCGCCGGGAGGGCTCGAGCATGACCGGATCGTTCTGCAGGCCGTCGCGCGGCCCGACATCGCAGAGGCCGATCAACGCTTCTTGCGTGCCGCCCGGCGTCGGGCCGCGAACTTCCGGACGCGGCTCGGCTTCTTCGAGCCGCTGCGGCCCTTCTTGTTCTTGTACATGCTTGGAGTCTACGGGGGATGCGGCCGCGCCAAGCCGGGCGCGCCGCCGCAGCTCAGATCTCGACCACGACGGGCAGGATCAGCGGGCGCTTCGAGGCGCGCTTGTAGACCAGCGCCGCGACATCGTCGTGCAGACGCGCCTGGACGATCTTCGTCTCCCGCTCGGCGAGGCTCGCGAGCGCCTGCGCGGCGCACAGCTGCACCTCGGCCAACAGCTCGGCCGCGGCCTCGGCACCACCGGGGGCGAAGCCGCGGGCAATCACCTCGGGCTCGGGATGGTCCTCGTCCGGGTGCAGCTGGCAGACGATGATCAGCACGCCATCGGCCGACAGCTGGCGCCGGTCGCGCAGCACGACGTCGGCGATGTCGCCGATGCCGAGACCGTCGACGAATACCACGCCCGCCTCGACGTTGTCGCCACGGGTGACGACGCCGCCCGACAGCTCCAGGCAGGCGCCGTTCTCGGTCACGAAGATGCGGTCGCGGGCGACGCCCATCTGCTCGGCCAGCTGCGCGTGTGCGACCAGGTGGCGCATCTCGCCGTGCACCGGCATGAAGTGCGCGGGCCGGACGAGCGACAGCACGGTCTTCAGCTCGTCGGCCGAGCCGTGGCCCGACACGTGCACGGGCGCGATGTCCTCGTGCAGCACGGTCGCGCCCTGGCGCCACAGCTGGTTCATCGTGTCGTGCACGGCGAGCTCGTTGCCGGGCACGGGCTTCGCGCTCATGATCACCGTGTCGCCGCTGCGGATGTGCACCGTCGTGTGGTCGTCGTAGGCGATGCGCGTCAGCGCCGACAGCGGCTCGCCCTGCGAGCCGGTGCACATGATGACCAGCTCGTCCGGGTCGAACTCGTCCAGGTCGGCGGCCTTTACGAGCACGCCGTCGGGCACGCTGGCGTAGCCGAGGTTGCGGGCGATGTTGAGGTTCTTGGTCATCGAGCGCCCCACCACGCAGACCCGGCGCTCGCAGGTCACGGCCGCGTCGATGACCTCCTGCAACCGGTGGATGTGCGACGCGAACGACGTCACGATGACGCGGCCCGGCGCGTCGCGGACGATGCGCTTCAGGCTCTCGGCCACGACCGCCTCGCTGGTCGTGGTGCCGGCGCGCTCCGCGTTGGTGGAGTCGCCGAGCATCAGCGCCACGCCGATCTCGCCGACTGCGCCGAAGCGGTGCAGCTCGGTGCGGCGGCCATCGATCGGCGTGTGGTCGATCTTGATGTCGCCGGTGTGCACGATGATGCCTTCGGCGGTGTGCAGCACGACGGCGACGGCGTCGGGGATGGAGTGCGTGACGCGGATGAACTCGGCCCGGAACGGCCCCACCTGCACGATGCCCTTGGCCGGCTCGATCTCGCGCAGCTCCGACTCGCGGATCAGGCCATGCTCGTCGAGCTTCGACTTGATCATGCCGAGCGTCAGGCGGGTCGCCCACACCTGGGGCACGCCCACCTCGCGGATCAGGTACGGCAGGCCGCCGACGTGGTCCTCGTGGCCGTGCGTGAGGATCACGGCGCGGATCCGATCGGCGTGCTCGCGCAGGTACGCGAAGTCGGGCAGCACCAGGTCGACGCCCAGCATCTCGTCGCGCGGGAAGGCGATGCCGGCATCGATGATGACGATGCCTTCGGCCGACTCGACGACCGTCATGTTCTTGCCGATCTCGCCGATGCCGCCGAGCGGGATCACCCGCACGACTCCGGGAGCGGTCATACGGCGGCCAGCAGCCCGCGGCGTTCCAGCGCCGCGCGCACCACGGCGCGCTCCGCCTCCGTGGCCGCGACCAGCGGCAGCCGGGGATCGCCGACCGGGAACCCGAGCAGCTCGACCGCGGCCTTCACGGGGATCGGGTTGACGGTCACCGACAGGGCGTCGTAGAGCGGCGACAGCTCGGCATCCAGCGCCCGCGCGCGATCCATGTCGCCCGCGTCGCACGCGGCGACCAGCGCCAGCATGTCGGCGCCGGCCACGTGCGAGGCGACGCAGATGCCGCCGACGCCGCCGATCTCGCCGAACGAAACCAGTAGGTCGTCGTTGCCGGCATAGAGCGCGAGCCCGCCGTCGACGATGCGCTGCGCCTGGTCGATGTCGGTGGTGGCCTGCTTGACGGCGATCACGTTGTCGATCTCACCGAGCCGCAGCAGCAGCTCGGGCGGCAGGTTGATGACGACGCGCTGCGGGATGTTGTAGACGACGATCGGCAGGTCGGCCGCGACGTCGGCGATCGCCCGGAAATGGCGGTAGACGCCCTCCGCCGGCGGCTTCGAGTAGTACGGCGTGACGACCAGGAAGGCATCGGCGCCGGCCGCGCGGGCCTCGCGCGTCAGGTGCACGGAGTGACGCGTGTCGTACGTGCCGGTGGTGGCGATCACCGACGCGCGATCGCCGACCTCGTCGACGACAGCCTCGATCAGCTGGACGCGCTCGACGTCGTTGACCGTGGGTCCCTCGCCCGTCGTCCCGGCCAGGACCAGTCCCTCGCTGCCGTTCGCGACGAGGTGGCGGGCCAGCGCCCGGGCAACGTCGAGGTCGAGGTCGCCGTCCTGACCGAACGGCGTGACCATGGCGGTGATGATCCGACCGAGAGGCGCTTCCATGCCGGTATTCTAGGGGTTCGGCCGACGCGCGACGCAGGCGTGCCGGCGCCTCGCGACGCCCTCCGGGACACGTCTCGGGAAATCCGTCCGGCGGCACTGGCCCTATCGGACTACCGGCGGTCGATCGGAAGCCGAAACCTCTGCTTAACTAGCTCTCGCTATGGGCCGACGAGCGCGAATCCTCCCCTGGGCTGCCTTGCTGCTGCTCCTCGTACCGGCCACCGCCGAGGGCGCCAGCGCGAAGTTCCGCGTCCTCAATGCCGCGCCCTCGGGCATCGTCACCATCCAGGTGAACGGGAAGACGAAGATCTCCCGCCTGAAGCTGGGGCGCGCGTCGCGGCGGATCCCGATGGCAGCGGGCCGGTACACGTTCACCGCCATTCGCCCGCCCAGCAGGAAGCCCGTCGCCCGGCTCGTCGTGCGGCTGACCCGGGGCCAGCGGCTGACGATCGTGTTCGCGATGAAGGGCAGCAAGCCGCAGATCCAGGTGCTCCGCGAGGCGAAGCCCGTGCCCGGGACGATCCTGCTCAGCGCCGCCAACTTCGCGAGTGCGGCCGGAGCCGTCGACTTCCGGCTCGGCCCGCTCGTAATCGGCAGGAAGGTCGGGTTCGGTCGGTCGACGTCGATCCGCAAGGTCGCGGCCGACTTCTCCCCCACCGGGCTCGTCAAGGTCTCCGCCCGGAGATCGTCGAAGAAGGCCCTCACCGCGGCCGACCCGCTGGTGTTGGCCCGCGGCACCGTCGGCCTGTTCGCGATCATTCCGCGCGGGAGCGGCGTGAAGCTCGTCCGGCTCCCCTACGACGTCCCGCCGCCGGCGCCGCTGAAGCAGGCCGTGATCAAGGGGACACAGCGATTCGGCAGCAAGGTCCGCTGCGTCGGCGACGCCTGGCGGCCGAAGGGCGTCAAGGTCACCCGGCGCTGGACGGTCGACGGCGCCGCCAAGGCCAACGCCGGCAGTCCGCTCACGCTCTCCACCGCCGCGCACGCCGGCCACCGGATCGGCTGTGCGGTGTCCGCGACGTCGAAAGGCATGACGACCACCATCTCGGCGTCGTTTGCATTCCCGGGCGTGCCCACTCCCCTGACCGCGCCCTCGGTCCGCGTCCCGGCCACCGCCCTGGTGGCCGGGAGCCCCGTCAGCTGCAACGTCGGCACCTGGACCGGCGCCCCGGCGAACTTCGTCGTCCGCTGGATCCGCGTCAGCACCGGCGCCGTGCTCGCGACGGGGCGGACGTACGCCCTCACGCTGGCCGACAACGGCGCGCCCAACTCGCTGTCGTGCGACGTCGTCGCGACCAACGCCGGCGGCCGCTCGGCGCCGAAGGCGTCCGCCAACACGATCGCCCTCGGCATCGCGCCGACCGTGGCGATCATCGCCCGGCCGACCGACATCACGGAGTCGACGGTCGCGGCATTCCAGCTGGCGATCGGCGGCGGCGGCGGCGCGGTCGAGTGCAGAAAGGACCAGGACCCGTTCGTCCCGTGCACTGCGGCACCGGCTCCAACCTATCAGCTGGCCACCCCAGGCGTACCGGCCGGCGTCAACCACACGTTCGATGTGCGCGTCACGAACGCCGTTGCTGCGGCAAGTGACACCGACGCGTGGACGATCGTTCCGCTGAAGCCGGTCGTCACGATCACTTCGGGGCCGCCGAATCCGTCGACGAGCCCGAGCGCGAGCTTCACCTGGACGGTCACCGGCGGCGCGGCCACCGTGAGGTGCGTCAGCGACACGACCGTCCCCGTTCCGTGTGGGACAGTGAGCGGTTCGGTCAGCGGCCTCACCACCGGCATCAACGGCGCCAATCACACGTTCGAGGTGATCGCGACGAACGCCAATCCGGGGACCGCAGCGTCGCCGACGGCGCGGGATCTGCACAGTTGGACCGTGAACCCGCCGGCGCCAACGGTCGTGATCAACTCGGGGCCGCCGCCGACGACGACGAGCACCAGCGCGACCTTCAACTGGACAGTCGGAGGGTTTGCGAACCCCGTGACGTGTACGCTCGACGACACGGTCAACGTTC
>JBKJIG010000153.1:0-6879 GCA_046598415.1 Gaiellales bacterium | reverse complement strand
CACTTCCTCGGCAAGGAAGCGATCATGAACCTCCTCTACTTCCGCTTCGCGAACTCGTTCCTGGAACCGATCTGGAACCGCAACTACGTCGCCAGCGTCCAGATCACACTCGCCGAGGCGTTCGGCGTCGCGGGCCGCGGTGCGTTCTACGAGACCGCCGGCTGCCTCCGCGACGTGATCGAGAACCATCTCTTCCAGATCGTCGCGTTGCTCGCCATGGAACCCCCCGCGTACCGCGGCTTCGGCGCCCTGCAGAGCGAGAAGCTCGGCGTCTTCAAGGCCATGCGCCCGCTCGCACCCGACGACATGGTGCGCGGCCAGTTCGTCGGCTACCGGGACGAGCCCGGCGTCGCAGCCGACTCGGACGTCGAGACCTTCTGTGCCCTGCGGCTGTTTATCGACTCCTGGCGCTGGGCCGGCGTCCCCTGGTATCTCCGGGCCGGAAAGTGCATGCCCGAGACGGCCACCGAGATCCTGGTCGAGTTGAAGCCGCCGCCGCAGCAGGTGTTCGCCGATTCGTCGCCGGCGAGCGGCCCGGCCAACTATCTCCGCTTCCGGCTTGCTCCGGAAGCAGCGATTGCCCTTGCCGCCCGCGTCAAGCGCGACGGCGAGGAGTTCGTCGGCGATCAGCGTGAGCTCTTCCTGCTCGACAACCAGCCGAACGAGGAGGCACCCTACGACCGCCTCCTCGGCGACGCCATGGCCGGCGACGGCGCGCTCTTCACCCGAGAGGACACGGTCGAGGCCGCCTGGGCAGTCGTCGACCCCGTCCTCGCCACCCACCACCCGGCCCACTCCTACCAACCCGGCACCTGGGGACCGAAGGAGGCTGATGGGCTGATCGGCGCTGACGGCCCCTGGCACAACCCGGTGATCGATCCGGTCAGGCTGAGCGGCAGGCGATCTCGTTGACGTTGGATTGCGTCGGCTCTGCCGGAGGAGAACCAATGGTCGGGCGACGGACGGTGCTTGCGGTCGATGTCGGCGGGTCGCACGTCAAGGTGCTCGTGAGCGGCGAAACGCAGAGCCGCCGCGCGCCGTCGGGTCCGACTCTGACCCCCGCCGAGATGGTGGAGGCGGCCCTCGGCGCTGCCGAAGGGTGGCGTTGGGACGTCGTTTCGGTCGGGGTGCCGATGCCGGTCCACCGGGACCGCGTGATCGCCGAGCCGTTCAACCTCGGCAAGGGTTGGGTCGGTTTCGACTTCGAGGCGGGATTCGGCGTCCCGACGAAGGTCATCAACGACGCGGCGATGCAGGCACTCGGAAGTTACGAGGGGTCTGGGACGATGTTCTTCCTCGGTCTCGGCACCGGGCTCGGCTCGGCGCTGGTCGCCGACGGGGTGGTCTTGCCGATGGAACTCGGTCACCTGCCGTTCAAGAAGCGGACGTTCGAGGACTATCTCGGTCAACGGGGCCGCAAACGGTACGGCAAGAAGCGCTGGCGGAAGCTCGTCGCCGAAGCAGTCGAGTACCTGAGCGCCGCGCTCGAGCCCGACACCATCGTCCTCGGGGGCGGCAACGCGAAGAAGCTCCGCCAGCTTCCGTCCAACGCCCAGCTCGGTAGCAACAGCAACGCGTTCACCGGCGGCTTCCGGATGTGGGAGACGACCTGACAGGCGAGGAGACGAGCCGCATGCAACTGGGAATGGTCGGACTCGGACGAATGGGCTCCAACCTCGTCCGACGGCTCCTGCACGCCGGTCACGAGTGCGTCGTCTTCGACATCAGTGCAGCCCAGATCGCTGACCTCGCAGCGGATGGCGCAACCGGCGCCGGCTCGCTCGCCGAGTTGGTTGAGAACCTCGAGAAGCCTCGGGCGGTGTGGCTGATGGTTCCCGCAGGGGAGATCGCCGAGCAGACAGTGCGCGATCTGGGCGAGCGGATGGAACCCGGCGACGTGATCATCGACGGCGGCAACTCCTACTACCGCGACGACATCGCCCGCGCCAGCGCGCTCGGCGAGAAGGGAATCCACTACCTCGACGTCGGCACGAGCGGCGGGGTCTGGGGTCTCGAGCGCGGCTACTGCCTGATGATCGGCGGCGAACCAGCGGTGGTCGAACGGTTCGGGCCACTGTTCGAGGCAATCGCACCGGGTGTTGAGTCCGCGCCGCGAACCCCGGGCCGCTTGGGCAGACCGGCGAGCGCCGAGCGCGGCTACCTGCACTGCGGCCCTGTCGGCGCCGGCCATTTCGTGAAGATGGTCCACAACGGGATCGAGTACGGCGTGATGGCCGCCTACGCCGAAGGGTTGAACATCCTCAAGAACGCCAACGCCGGCAGCGTTGCGCGCGAGGCCGACGCCGAGACGGCGCCGCTGGAGCACCCCGAGTACTACCAGTACGAGCTCGACATCGCGTCGGTAGCCGAGGTGTGGCGACGCGGCAGCGTGATCGCCTCCTGGCTGCTCGACCTGACTGCCCAAGCGCTGCTCGAGTCACCCGACCTGCACGAGTACTCGGGCCGGGTCTCCGACTCCGGCGAGGGTCGCTGGACAGCGATCGCCGCGATCGAGGAGGGCGTTCCGGCTCCGGTCCTACTCACCGCGCTGGCGTCCCGCTTCGCCTCCCGCGACCTCGATCTCTTCGCTAACCAGACACTCGCGGCAATGCGAAGGAAGTTCGGCGGGCACGCCGAGAAGCCGGCCGATTGAGCGGCAGGAAGCGCAGAGCGGACCTGTTCGACATGGACGGCACGCTCCTCGTCACGGGTGGCGCCGGAAGCGTGCCCGGTGCCAATACTCGGATCTGGCTCTGATACGGCGATCGCCGGCCCCCGGCGGCGACCGTGCGCTTCAGCTACCTCGCGTTCTGCACGCCACTCCGACCGCGCAGGCACCTCAGTACTCGCCCCGATGATCGCTGGCCAGGCTCCAATCGGGTCGCTCGGAGCCAGGAGTCCCGAGAGGAGGTTCACGCCCGTGTACAGCAGGTGAAGCGGCCGGATAGCCGATCCGACGACCGAAGGGTCGTCGTCGCCGTGCCGACTCCTCAACGATCGAAGCCGAAGGCGGGAGTCGAACCCGCGACCCCCGCTTTACGAGAGCGGTGCTCTACCAGCTGAGCTACTTCGGCGAACCACCGCCGAGGCTAGCTGAACCAGAGCACATCACTCAGGCATTACGAGAAATGATTGGTCCTGGGCTAAAATGGCTTCGTTGAGCCAAATCCGTCCCGTCGCAACGGCCGTGTGTGGCGCGTGTGTGGCAGCGCGTGGACCGACGGCCAGCAGCGCCGGCCAGGCGCGATCGCCGAGGCTCGCTGAGTCGACGATTCTGGTCTGGTCACTGCTGTTCACGACCCACGGAACATATCAATCTACTCGTCGGCTGTCGACCCGGCCTGCTCCGTCTCGTCAACTCCGCACCCGACTCACGTAGCCGTCGAACTAGCCCGACCAATCGCGATCCCGCGTTGCGCTCGAGGCCTTGCCACGCCTCGTTCAACGCAAACGAGCGTGCTCCGCCATCCAGGGGGGAGTTCGGGGCCGTGACCGCCGCATCACCTCGGCCTTGAGCCTTTAAGTGCGACTGTCAAATATGCGACGTACTTTGCGCGTCGCCCGGCGGACGGGCGGCCGACAGGCCGGCCCACCGCCATGAGCGCATCAATGCCGCCGATTCCAGCGTCCGCATCGTGCTCTGGAGCAATGCCCCCGATGGCCCGTGCGTGGTCGCAGCGATCAGAAGCGGCGCCCGCGGCGTGATCGACCAACGCTGTATCTCCAACGGACTGATTCGTTGTGTGAAGCAGGTCGCAGCGGGCCAGATATCGCTACCCAGGCACCTCGTGGAAGCCGTCGTCGACGAATTCCAGGACGCTGGATGCGTCAACCGCGGCGCGATCGATGTCGCTGCCCTGTCGCGCCGGGAGCGCGAAGTCCTTGCGCTCGTTGGCGACGGGCTCACCAATAGCGCGATTGCAGTCGAACTGCGCATCTCTCCGTTCACTGCGAAGCGCCATGTTCAGACCCTCCTCACGAAGCTGAGCGTCCCATCCCGATCCGCAGCCGCAGCGATCTACGGATCTGCGCACCGAGACGGGCAAGCACCCGAGCCCTACGGGATATAACAAGAAGAGTCTTGCAACGCCGGCGCGAAGCTCTCGTTCACGGACGCGGACGGGCACCGCTTCCACGCTGTAAGTTGTCGCCTGACGCATGGATGCAACGAGTCGACATGACCGCGCCGACGCCCGGATTGCTCCTGAAGGCCTGTCTGAACGGCGCGCGCGCCGTGTCCGAGCATTGGGGATTGCCGGTGCGGCCCACGGAGCTCGCGGCGGACGCGGTGGCGTGCGTGCGGCTGGGGGCGGGCGCCATCCACCTGCATCCGCGTGACGACGACGGTGCCGAGACGCTCGCCGCGGCCGTCGTCGATCCGACCGTGCGGCAGGTCAGGGATGCCTGCGGCGTGCCGGTCGGCGTCGCGACCGGCGCCTGGGTCGAGCCCGATCCGGCTCGTCGCGTCGCACTGGTGCGGCAGTGGACGGAGCCCGACTTCGCGTCGGTCAACCTCTCGGAGCCGGGAGCGGTGGAGGTGATGCGGGCCCTGCTCGACGGCGGCAGGGTCGGCGTCGAGGCCGGCGTCAGGAGCATCGACGACGCGGACCGGCTGGCCGCGTCAGGGGTCGCCGATCGCGTCCTGCGCGTGCTGGTCGAAGTGATCGACGTCACCGCCAGTACCGCGCCCGGCCACGCGGCCGAGATCGAGGCGGCGCTCGACGCCCTCGGAGTGACGGCGCCGCGCCTGGTGCACGGCGAGGGCGAGGCGGCGTGGCCGGTGCTGCAGCATGCGGTCGCTCAGGGCCGCGACACGCGCATCGGGCTCGAGGACACGCTGCTCCGGCCGGACGGGTCGGTGGCCGACGGCAATGCCGACCTCGTCGGCATCGCTCGGGTGCTCGGCGCCGGTTAGACCTCGGCGGCGGCGTCGTGATACTGCATGTCGACGATCATCAGCCGCGCCCGGCCCTCGCGACCTCGGCCTCCTCGATCGTCGGCCTGGGCTGGCCAATCGGCGTTGCCATGCTGACCAGCGTTGCGTCGCAGATGTCGATCACGAAGTGGCGGTGGCCGTTCGCGATCTGGGTGGAGACAGCGTCGTCGAGCTCGGAAGCGGTCTTGAGGTCGAGGTCGCCATCGATGATGACGGCCCCTGCATCTGGCGTTTCAGGTTGGAGAACACGCTCTCGATCGCTCGCCGCAGCGCGGCCAGCGACCGTTCCCGGGCGAGATTGGCGGTGGCGATCCGGCGTGCGCAGCGGGAAGCCGTGGGCATCGAGCATCGGCGCGAATGCTGCGCCCCACAGGGCCTTGTCGGCGACGATCACCGATCCGGGAGCCTGCTCCAGCGCGAGCTCCGGGGTGGGGTCGTACTCGCGCTGGCAGGGGTAACGACAGCCGGCACGTCGCTGCGTGATGGAATACGTGGTGTGGATGAAACGCGCTGGAGCTTGGTTGCGCCGCTGTACCGGTGGCAGATGATGCTGGAGCGGCCGGCGCTCGCCGAGGCCGTTGCCTTGGCGTCGCCTCGGCGCCTCGATCGGGCGCTCGACCTGGGAACGGGGACGGCCGGAATGCTCGAGCGGCTGGCGCAGGCTGCCGAGCCACCGGAGTTCGCAGTCGGCGTCGACAGCTCGCAGCAGATGCTCGCGCACGCCGCTCGGCTTCCGCACCGCTGGCAGCTTCTGTGCGCGGATGCGTGCGATCTTCCGTTCGAGGACGACAGCTTCGATCTCGTGACGATTGCGTACCTGTTGCATTTGACGCCGTCGGCGGACAGGCGGGCGCTTCTGTGCGAGGCAGCGCGGGTCCTGACGCGCCGAGGGCGCCTGGTGGTCGTGACACCGGCAAGCCCACGATCGCTGCTCGGGCGTGCGTTGTTCGCTCCGCTTGCCTGGCGCGCGGAGCGGTCATCGGGTCTGCTTGCCGGCTTCCGTCCGCTCGATCCTCGTGCCGACCTCGAGGCAGCCGGGTTCGTGGTGCGCGCGGTCCGCTACGTCGATCGCGGCTATCGATCGTGGTGCGTGCTCGCCCAGCCGCGCGCCGGCTAAACCCGGATTCCTCAGTAGGCGGCGACGTGTGATCTGGGTGGGCGCGGTGATGTCCCGCCTGAGCAGGGAAGAGTTCCCGCTTCATCATGAGCCGGCTGCGGATCGAGGACGGCATCCGGATCGGCACTAACCCGGATTCCTCAGGAAGCGGCGTGAGTGGTGGTCGGGAGGGCTGATCGAGGTCGGCCGGTCGCGGTCGGGCTCTGGCGGGCGGGTGGCGCTCGCGGGTGGCGTCGGCGGTCGGTCTCGGCGGCCTCGGTGCGTGTGTCGGGGCAGCGCGGCGCTCCCCACGGACCATTCCCGCCCACAGCAATTCGCGGAGAACGATCTAGGCCGTTGCCGCATGCGGTTCCGTATCCGCCGGGTCTCGCACGACGAAGAAGTCACCGTCGTCGAGCAGCTCGGCGAGCTGCGCAACCGGCTCTGATCTCGTTGCTGTGCTGGGCGTCGACCACAGGCTACCGGACGCTAGTGGTCTGTCAGCGTAATGGTGTGGTAGTGTTGGGGTATGCCGAGCCCGAACACGCCGCCGTTTGTTGTGTCCGTTGAGGATCGTGCTGGGCTGGAGCGGATGGCGCGCTCGCAGACGCTGCCGGCGCGTGTGGTGCTGGCCGCGCGTGGTCTGGTGTTGGCGGCTGATGGTGTCGCGTCGATCGAGATCGCGCGGCGGCTGACGGTGTCGCCGGATCGGGTGCGGCGGTGGCGTGCGGGGTTCGCGCGGGATGGTCTCGGTGGGGTGGGGCGGGTGGCGCCGGGGAGGGGCCGGAAGCCGTCGCTGCCGGAGGGGACGGTGGCGCAGATCGTCGAGTTGACGCGGCTGCAGCGT
>JBKJIG010000075.1:0-3207 GCA_046598415.1 Gaiellales bacterium | reverse complement strand
CTCGATGTCGAGCAGCTCATCCTCGTCGCGCGGCAGCATCAGCCGCGACTTGAGCTCCAGCAGCGCCGCGATCAGGACGAGGAACTCCGTGGCGACCTCGAGATCGAGCTCACCGCGCTCCTGCAGGTGGTCGAGGTAGGCGAGCACCACCTCGGCGAGCTGCACCTCCAGCAGATCGACCTCCTCGCGCAGCACGAGAGTCAGCAACAGGTCAAACGGTCCGGAGAAGACCTCGAGGTCCAGCTCTAGCGAGGCGGGCAGCATCGCTGCGAAGGCTAACGCCGGGGCCCGACGCTACCCGCCAAAACGTGAACAGATCCTCTACGACAACGGTCCAGAACGGTCCGCTGCGCTCTGCTTACAGGCATGCACGGCCGATCCGACTGAGGCCCCACCCCCACTCCCGACAACCCCGAACCGCCCCGAAGAGCACGCAGCGCAAGCACTGAGCAAATCCGCAGCTGCCTCCCAGCGGCCGCTTCATATCCCCCGATCGCGCCGCGAATCCACCGCTTCGGCGCCGATCTGCCGTCCGCGCGAATCCCATGTGGCCAAACTCGCGCCGGGCGCGTATGGTTTTGCACAGGGACGGATTCCCGGGGATTTGGCGATGTAGGGAGACATGATGCTGAAGCAGGGATGCAGGCATGCAGAGCGCTGGTGGGTCACGGCGAGGCGCGCATCGGCGGTCGCCCTCGCGCTGACGGCCGCGATGGCCGTACCCGCCGTCACGGCCGCGAGCCCGACGGCCAACGTCAGCCTGACGTTTCCCGCGTCGGTCACCGTCGGCGAATCGGGTTCGGGGAGCCTGACGATCGCCAACGCGAGCACGTTCGAGGATCCGTCGTTCACGCTTTGTTCGAGCGGCGAGAACGGCCCGTGCGCCGGCTCGGACGGGATCGTCATCACCCCCTCGTGCGCGCAGGTGGTCGGTGGCGGCGGCACGCTGACCTGCACGGCCGGCGGGGCCGACGCGGGAGTGCTGCAGCTCGACAAGTCCGCGACGGGCGCCGCGGGCAGCCGCTGCGAGGGCGTCCTGTTTCTCCTCGAGCCGTTCGACGCGGCACGCGGCACGTTTCGGATCTCGCCGACCGGCGGCCAGGACATCCGGCTCGCCATCGCCGAGCAATGCCGCGTGGACTTCACGTTCCGGGCGATGCGGATGCCCGCGCTCGACGGTTCAGGCCAGCCCGGAGCGCAGACGCTGCCGGTGGCGACGGTCGGCGGTAGGACGTATCTGAGCCAGCCCGTCGCGGGTGGCACGTCGTCGCTGCTGACGGTCACGCCGGCGCCCCCGCCCCCGCCGTCGGTCACCGCCGTCGTTCCGGGCAGTCCATCCAACGACAACCTGCCCGAGGTGGTCGGCACCGCCGCGGCCGGCACGACAGTCAACGTCTACGCCGACGTCGCCTGCGGCGGATCTGCAGTCGTGCAGGGCGCGGCAGAAGCGTTCGTCACCGTCGGCCTGACCGCGGCGGTCGCCGACAACACGACGACGACGTTCGCCGCGACGGTGACCGATCCCGCCACCGGCCTGTCCTCGCCGTGCTCGGCGAGCTCGGGCTCCTACGTCGAGGACTCGGCGCCGCCCGACACGACGATCGTCGCCGGGCCGAGCGGCACGACCGACGACGACGCCCCGGTGTTTCGCTTCCTCACCGACGACCCGGGCGCGACGCTCTCGTGCCGGCGCAACGGTGCGGCGTTCCTCCCGTGCGTCTCGCCGCTGCAGCTGCCGATCCTCCAGGAGGCGGACTACAGCTTCGAGGTGCGTGCCACCGATGGCGCCGGCAACACCGATCCGACTCCGGCAAGCCGCGCGTTCGCCGTCGGCACGACGTTTCAAACGTCCTCGCTGAGCGGCTGCTCGCTGCGCGGCAAGCCGAGGACCGGCACGCCGTACAACGACGACCTGCGCGGCACGGCGGCGATCGACCTGCTCGTCGGCATGTCCGGCAGCGACGTGCTGCGCGGGCTCGGCGGGCGCGACTGCCTGTCCGGGCAGGGCGGCACCGATCGCCTGTATGGCGGCACCGGGGCCGACCAGCTGTTCGGCGGCACGGACAACGACGTGCTCCGCGGCGACAGCGGCAACGACCGGGTGAACGGCGAGAGCGGCGTCGACCGTCTCGATGGCGGAAGCGGCAACGACCGCCTCGGCGGCGGCTCGGGCAACGACCGGCTGACAGACCGCCGCGGACGCGACACGTTCATCGGTGGGGCCGGACACGATCGCATCGACGCGCGCGACAGCGCCGCGGGCGACCGGCGCAAGCACGACGTGATCCGCTGCGGCGCGGGGCACGACACTGTGCTCGCGGACCGCCGCGACAAGGTCGCACGCGACTGCGAGCGCGTGACCCGGCGCTAGAGGTAGCGAGCGAGCCTCATACCGCCCAGCACCCGGCGGCTGCGAATGGGACGAGTGACGCGAATCCGGGCATCCGTGCCCGGATTCCGAGACATCGTGCTCCGCCTTCATCCGGCGGCGAGTCCCTGCGAGATAGCTTCGCGATCTCGCGGGGACGACGGCTTTTCGGCTTGGCCGGCCCCGCGCGTGCGTGTAGCAGCCGGCGGCGCGGGTCAGCGCGGCGGACCGACGCCCATCGCCTCGCGGACGTCGGCGAGCGTCGCGGACGCGATCGCGCGTGCCTTGGCCGCGCCGGCCGCGAGGATCGCCTCGAGCGCAGCCTCGTCGCCGCGGATCTCGTCGTAGCGCTCCTGCAGCGGCGCGAGCCGCGCGGCGACCGCATCGCCGACCGCCGTCTTCAGGTCGCCGTAGCCGCGCGCCGACGCCATCTCGCGCTCGACCTCGTCCGACATCACCCCGCGCATGACCGCGAGGATCTCGATGAGGTTCGTCACGCCGGGCTTGTCGTCGGCGCGGCGGATCTGCGGCGGATCGTCGGAGTCGGTGACCGCACGCTTGAACTTCTTGGAGATCGTCCCGGCGTCGTCGAGCAGGAGAACCGTCCCCTGCTCGCTGCCGCCGGTCGTCGACATCTTGCGCTCCGGGTTCTGCAGGTCGCGCACGCGCGCGCCGACCTGCGGGATGCGGTGCTCGGGAACGACCAGCGTGTCGCCGAAGCGCGTGTTGAAGCGCTCGGCGATCCTGCGCATCAGCTCGAGGTGCTCGCGCTGATCCTCGCCGACGGGCACCTCGTGCGCGCGGTAGGCGAGCACGTCGGCCGCCTGCAGCACCGGGTA
>JBKJIG010000025.1:0-16737 GCA_046598415.1 Gaiellales bacterium | reverse complement strand
GCGGCGCAGCGTCGTCCGGATCTCGACCTCGCTCGTTGCTCCGCGCGCGGCGAGCACGGTGACGACGCCATGGCCGTCGTGCAGGGCCGCCAGACGCTGCAGGAGCGTCTTGTCGATGCGGGGAAAGCCTCTTGCGTCGTCGTCGGCATATCGGTGATCATTGGTCGCTGCGTGCCTCGGAGCATCGGGGCGCACGCTCGAACGGTTGCGGGGAAGTCGCTGATCGGCCAGCCGCGCGGCATCCTCTACCCTTGGGCGGGCGGGTGGGTGCGCCGGTAGCCTCGATCGGCGACAGGTGTAGCTTCGAAGGGGGTGCTCCTAAACCCCGTGCTCGCGGTCCCACTTGTGTCCTCCTCTAAATTCTGTGTGAGCAGGCCGTAGTGGCCGACGTAGCGGCGGTAGAGCACCATTCCACGGCCGCTCGGTGGATCGTAGAAGAAGACAAAACGGTCATCGCTGAGGTTGAGGCGCGCGACGGCTTCCTCGACTCGCATCCGTTCGGGGTGAGATCGGGTCGACGTCGAACGGGCCGGGATCGCCTGCGGTCTTGCCCTTCAGCACGAGGTGGCCGTCGGCGCCGCGGTAGAGCATGATTTCGACGCCGCTCGCGGCGTCGTGGAACAGGAAGAAGTCGTACGAGAGCGCCGTCATCTCGAGCGCAGCCTGATCCGGGGTGAGCGGCGTCGGGGAGAGGCTCTTGACACGCCGAACCTCGCGCTCCTCGACGGCGCGCGATTGAAACTCTGGTCGATGACTGGCGAGGTCGCCGTGCCGCCACTCACCCCCAGCCTGTGCCGCGCCCTCATGTACAAGCGCTCGCTCGCGCTCAACCAGCGTGCGCAGCCGCTGCCGGAGGCGAGCCTCGAGCAGGTCGATGGCCTCGTGCATGTCACGCGCCACGACGTGCGCGCGTACGCGCCGACCGCCGACGTCGAGTGTCGCCTTCGCGATGGCGGGCCGCTCAAGCGAGGGATTCGCTTCCTGTCGCAGTTCGGCGTGGGCGTCCAACACCGGCCGCCGGGCGAGCCGCGAGACCCGCAGCACCTTCTCGCGCGCATACTCGCGCTCGGAGTCGGGCACCGGACCTTGCGTCATGATCCTCAGGCGCGCGGGCGGAGCGGATCGCTGGCTGCTCGTCATGTTGTCGAGCCTAGGCGGTTGGGGCCGGCCGGCCATCGGGGATCCCCCGCGACGCGCGTGTGGAAACTACCTGGAGCGCGCCAGGCGGCGGCGCCTGGCGAATCGGCGCTGCCGACCCGCGACGGCCGCGAGCCAGGCTCGCCGTACTCGAGCCTCTCGTCGGCGGCGTGGCGACGTCAAGACGGGATCGTCGGCGCTTCGGTACCGACCGGCGACTGCACTACCTGATCGACCCGTCGACCGGCGAGCCGGCCGTCCCCGGGCCGCTCGCGATCACCATCGTGGCCTCGATTGCGGTCGGGGCCGGCGGTCGGTGCGATCGGAAGCGAACCTCGATCTCGCCGCCCTCCAGCTCACGGACGACCTCGAAGCCGGCGCCCGTGAACACGTCGAGCATCGGCCTGTTACCGGCCATCACCTCCGCGACGAAGCGCTCGATCCCGCCGGCGCCGGCGCGGGCGGCGAGCTGCGCGAGCAGCCGCGGGCCGAGCCCGCGGCACTGAAGCTGGTCAGCGATCACGAACGCCACTTCGGCGGCGGCCTGGCCGCGCAGCCGGACGTAGTTGGCGAGCGCGACGACGCGTTTCTCTTCCGCTTCGGCGAGCGTTCCAATCAACGCTCCTCGCTCCACCCAGTCGGGATCGAGGAAGGCCTCGACGAGCGCTCTCTCCGCAGGCGACCCTCGTTGAACGCCGACGCTGCGCGGAGTGTAGCCCTGCACCCCGCTCTCTTCGGGTGCCGAGGACGCGCGGCGAGTACAAACCCGCAGTTCGGATTCGTGGGCGCCCCGATGGCCTCGAGATGACGCGCTCATATAGTGCATGCGTTCGGGTTGATGCGTCCGGCGGAGCGGTTCTGATCGCCAAGGCCCGAGCAGAGGGTGATCGACGCGGCGCGGAATTTTCTCCCGCAGCCGCGAGCGCTCCCGAGGAGCATCTTGTGTGAGCGCGTCCTAGTCCACGCGCGATCGGAAGGAACGTTCCAATGACGACGACGACAAGCGAGAAGACCATGCGGCACGCGGTGGAGCTCGAGCTCGAGTGGGACCCGAAGGTGGACGCCGACCATCTCGGAGTCAGTGCCAAGGGAGGCGCCGTCTCGCTGACGGGTCACGTCGCGACCTACGCCGCGAGAATGGCCGCGATCAAAGCCGCCGAGCGCGTCTACGGCGTGAGCGCAGTCGCCGACGAGATCGAAGTCAAGCTCGCGACCTCGAGCGAGCGGGACGACTCGGAGATCGCCGAGGAGATCGCGCGCCAATTCCGCTGGAGCACATATGCGCCGGACGCCGTGAAGGCCGACGTGCGCGACGGGCACGTCACGCTCCGCGGTGAGGTCGAGTGGGCATATCAGCGGAACGAGGCCAAGCGCGCCGTGCGGAACCTCTCGGGTGTTCGCGCCATGACCAGCATGATCTCGATCAAGCCGCGCAAGCAGCCGTCGGCGAAGGATATCGCGCAGCGCGTAGAGAGCGCAATCGCACGCATGGCTGACCTCGACGCACGATCCATCCGGGTCACCACGACAAACGGCACGGTGCATCTCCATGGCCACGTCCACTCGCATGCCGAGAGGCGTATGGCAGAGCACGCCGCCGCGGCGGGTCCGGGCGTCACCCGCATCGACAACGAGATCACCATCAGGCCCTGACCTCCTCCTGCCGCCCTTCGCGTACGGGCGCCAGCCCAGCTGAAGCTGGGCTGGCAGGGCGGCGCAAGGAACAGGACGGCGGGGCCGACGGAATTGCCGGCGTGCACCGCAGTTGTCTGCGCTCACGTTCCAAAGCGCTCTCATGACTACGAACGGATTCCAAAGCGTTCCCATGACGACGAACGGAGGCCCCATGACCCCCATTACCCCCACGCCGCCGCGGCCGGTGACACCCGTCACCGCGGTGATTGCCGACGGCCGGGCCGATACGACGGCCTCGACAACCGAGGGCGCCACCGCCGAGCGGCCGTATCTGCGCTACGTGTGGGCGATCACGCGGCTCTCCATGGGCTGGATCTTCCTCTGGCCGTTCATGGACAAGATGTTCGGACTCGGTCACGAGACCCCATCTGCGAAGGCGTGGATCAACGGCGGCAATCCCACCAAGGGCTTCCTCTCGGGCTCCATCGGGCCTTTTTCTGGGATTTACCAGGACATCGCCGGCAACAGCTTGATCAACGTGCTCTTCATGGTCGGGCTGCTCGCAATCGCGGTTGGATTGCTGTTGGGGATCGCGATGTGGCCGGCCTGCATCGCCGGCGCCACACTGGTAACCCTGATGTGGAGCGCCTCCCTGCCGCCGGCAAACGACGTGTTCATGGACGACCACATCATCTACGCTCTCCTGCTGGTCGGCCTCGCAGCCGTCGGAGCCGGCAAGACGTTCGGCTTCGGAACGCTCTGGGCCGGGACCGGCCTCGTCCAGCGCTATCGCTGGCTCACATGAGAGAGCCGAACGCGGCTCTGTCGATCGCGCCGCAGCACACATTGCCTGTGTGCTGCGGCCGGCGGGCCGACTGATGGGGAACATGCTCGTGGTCGTGGGAGTCAACGGATCAGCGTGCTCGCTCGATGCGCTCCGCTTCGCCGCCGAGGAGGCACGACTTCGAAGCGCGCGGCTGCGCATGTGACTGCGTGGTCGATTCCGACGCTTGCGTACGCGGTGGGCGGGTACATGGCAGACATCGATCTCGGCACGTGCCGAGACGCAGCCGAGGCCGTCTCGGCGAGTCGATGCACGAAAATTTCGGCCGATGGATGTCGAGGCGGTGACGCCAAACGAGTCGGCAGCGAAGGCCACACTCGCAGCAAGCGAGGATGCCGACCTGCTGATCGTCGGATCCCGAGGCCATGGTGGCTTCGAACGCCTGCTGCTCGGTTCGGTGAGCCACCAGTTGACAGAGCATTCTTCGTGCCCCATCACGATCGTCCGATCTACAGCTGAATAAGGCGATCCATCCCAGCGCGCTCGTCCTCGCTGTGGGTCGATACGGCTTTCCCGCGGCGGATTTCAGTGCCGGCGCTGATTCGCGTTCATCTGGGGTCGCCTAGCTTGAAGTACAAGCGATGGAGGCGAGCAGATGATGAGCAACCGGCGGGCGCGCTCGGCAAGCGCGTGGGCTGAGAAGCCGATGGCGATCGAGACCTCAACCGCCCCGAACCCACTCGACCTGCTCTACGAGGCGCCGGAGCTGGCCGCCTTCGACCTGTTCGACGAGTTAGCCGCTAGGGACGGCGGCTGGCAAGCCCGACGACGTCCGTGCACGGGTCGCCTTCATCAAGACGCACGGCACGCGATCGCCTCATCCCATCCGGGCGTGTGGCCGGCGAGCCGAGTGCTGCCGCGCCGCCTCGCGCGCCGCACCGAGCTCGCGTCCACCTGCACGCGTGGCCAGGGCCTCGCGCCACTGCTCCGGGTTCTTGCCGAGAGCTACGATCTCGACCGCGACGGCGAAGCGCGAAGGAGCAACAGCCATGAGCAGGCGCGAGCCATCGCCGGGACCGATCGGAGCTGTCATCGTCGGTGTCGACGGTTCGCCCGGAGCAGAGCAGGCGCTCCACTGGGCGCTTGCGGAGGCGGAGATGCGCAAGGCTCGCTTGCGGGTGGTCCACGCCTGGATGTTCAATCCGGCGGCCTGACCAATCCCGCCTATGGCTACCTGGGCGGCATGGCGCCGTCTGGCTCGCTGGACCTCCACGTCAGCGATGTGCACCTGGCCGGCGAGCGACTGGCCGAGGCCGCGATCAGCGAGGCAACGGCCGGGTCGCGAGAGATCGAGATCGAGCGAGTCGTGGTGGAAGGCGACGCGGGGGACGTGCTCGTCGAGGCTGCCACTGAGCACGATCTGCTGGTCGTCGGATCCCGTGGACACGGCGAGCTCGCCGATCTGCTGCTCGGTTCCGTGAGCCAGCATTGCGTCCACCACGCACCCTGCCCCGTCGTCGTCGTGCGGCTCTCCGCGGATGGCCACAGCAGGTCGTCTTCTGGGTCGCCGGGTGGACGGGGGATGCCGTGGAGCGCGTGAGCGCGACTCGGAGTGAGTTGCTCGCGCGCCGCGCACAGATCGTACTGGCGGTGCAGGGACGTGATTTGCTGAAGGAGAAGCGAGCTGCGCTGATGCACGAGTTCGGGCGCTTGAGCTCGTCGGTTTTGGAGGTCGTCGAGACGCTCGGCCTGCGGGCGACGGAGAGCAGGCGCAGGCTGCTGGGCGCGGTTGCCTTCGACGGCCCGGGTGCGGTCGGGTCGGCTGCGCTCGCGGCGTCGGGCGATGTCACGATCCGCATTTCGGCACGGAGCGTCGCCGGCGTGTCCGTGGTCGAGATCGAGCACGAGCCGGTCGCGAGGTCGGTAACCGGCCGCGGCTATAGCCTCGCCGCGACGTCGGCACACATCGACGCGGTGGCCGACTCGTTCGAGCGTCAGATCGACGCCCTGCTCGATGTGGCGGCAGCAGAGCTGAGTCTGCGGCGGCTGGCCGGGGAGATTACCCGCACGACGCGGCGGGTGAATGCGCTCGAGCATGTTTTCGTCCCGCGACTCGAGCGCGAGCGCGCCGCGATTCAGATGGTGCTCGCCGAGCGCGAGCTGGAGGATCGCGTCCGCCTGCGGCGGGCTCGGACGGCACGACGCCACCGCGACAGCGCGCCGGAGACGCTGCCATGAGCGAATCGTCGTCGCAGGATGGACGCGGCGCGCTCGGCTCGGTCGCAGCGCTTGAGCGCTCGCTTGCCGCGCAGGCCGAAGGCCAGACCCGGGCGGCGGCGCGACTGGAGGCGGCGCGTACCGAGGCGGCGCGGATCCTCGCGACTGCGAGCGCAGACGCCGCCCAGGCCTCCACGGCGCGGCGCCGCGACGTTCTCGACGCTGCCGATCGCGACGCAGAAGCGATTCGGCGAGAGACGGAGGCCGCTGCCGCGCAGCTGCGCGCGCATGCTCGCGCGAGCCTCGGAGCAGCGCTCGCTGCAGCGCTCGCGCTCGTGCTTCCCGCCATCGACGAGGGCGAAGCGTAGACCGTGCTCGAGCCAATGGCACGAGCGCGGATCATCGGCCGCCGGCGATTCCTCGAGGCTGTCCTCGAACGGCTGCACGAGCTACGGCTGCTCCAACTGTCACACGCCAGCGACGAGCTGGAGCTCGATCTGGTGCCGCTGCCAGGGATGGGCGAGCGAGCGGAGCGCGCCGCGGGGCTGCGCCTGCTGCTCGCAGAGCTCGCAGGTCTACTCGAGCTCGCCGGCCTCACCGCCGCGGGCGGCTCGCCGGGGACGGTCGACGCGGCGGGCGTGCGCGACGAGCTGCGTGAGCTGGCGCCACGGGTGGAGGCGCTGGCAGGACGGATCGATGAGCTGCGCACGGAGCTCGCGGTGCTGCCGCGCTACCTCGAGCCCCTTCGCCAGCTGCTTCCACTCGTTCCCGAGCTCGCAGAGCTCGACGAGGATCAGCTCCGGGCGCTGCACCTCGACACGATCGCGCTCGTGCTGAACACCGGCGACGCACGCGTGCTCGACACGCTGCGCGATGCTCTGCACGAGCTGCTCGGCGATCGCTTCGAGCTCGTAGCCGCACAGGTCGACACGGATGCGACGGGCTGTGTGATCATCCTCCCGCAGCACCAGTCGGGCGCGGTGCGCACGCTACTCGGACGCGAGCGCGTGAGGCAGATGCCCTTGCCGACGGCTTTCGAGCGCCTCTCCTTCCGCGGGGCCGTGCAGGGGATGGAGCGGCGTCTGCGGGAGCTTCCGCAGGAGCTGACCCGAGCGCGGCGGGATCTGCACGAGCTGCTCGCCCCTCGCGCGGAGGCATGGCGGGCGGCGCACGGGGCGTTGACGGCCGAGCTCGAGCAGGTGGAGGCGGTGGAATACGCCGCCGGCACAGGGCGCGCGTTCGTGGTCGTGGGCTGGGTGCCGTGCGCGCAGCTTGCTCGCCTGCGCGGCGAGCTCGATCGCGCCGCGCAGGGCGAGGTGGTCGTGGACGAGGTCGCGCTCGCGACGGACGCGGAGCCGCCGGTACTGCTGGAGAATCGCCCACTCGCGCGGCCGTTCGAGTTCCTCGTCCGCTTCCTCGACCTGCCACGAACAGGGACGCTCGACCCGACACCGCTGATGTCGCTGTTCCTGCCGCTGATGGTCGGCGCGATGGTCGGCGACATCGTGTACGGCGTGCTGCTGCTCGCGGGATCGCTGTACGTGCGCAGGCGCTTCGCAAGCGGCTCGGCCGCGGTACGCGATCTCACCAGCATCTTCGTCGCCGGCTCGCTCTGGGCGATCGTCTTCGGTTTCCTGTTCGGTGAGGCGCTCGGCGATGTCGGACACCGGTCGGGGCTCCCTGCGCTCTGGTTCTACCGGGGCGGCGCCGACGCGGTGAAGCCGCTGCTCGTGTTCTCGCTCGCGCTCGGCGCAGCGCATGTCGTGCTTGGCATGCTGCTCGGCATCTGGCAGTCGGCGCGGGCGCGGCGCAGCGGAGAGCTCGTCGAGCGTGCCGGTTCGCTGCTCGCACTGGTCGGCGTGTTCGGGCTTGCGGGCATCGGCGCGGACCGGCTGCCCGGGGCAGCGCTGGTGCCGGCGGCCGCGGCGATCGCCGTCGGCCTCGTCGCCCTCGTCGTGCCCCGCGGGGCGCTCGGCCTGATCATGGGCCCACTCGAGTTCGTCGGCACGCTCGGGAACGTGCTCTCGTACCTTCGCGTCGGCGCGGTCGGGCTTGCTTCCACCTACCTGGCCATGATCGCCAATCAGCTCGGCGGACTGGGGCCGCTCTGGCTCGGGCTCGCGGTGGCAGCGGTCTTCCACGCACTCAATCTCGGGTTGGCGGCGTTCAGCCCGATGATCCAGGCGTTGCGTCTTCACTACGTGGAGTTCTTCAGCAAGTTCTACGAGGCCGGCGGACAGCCGTTCCGGCCCTTCGGCGGGCGCGTGGTCGACGAACGCGCTCGAACCACATGAAGGAGGACAGATGAACCACGGATTGATTGCACTCGGGGCAGCCATTGCGGTCGGACTGCCAGCGATCGGAACCGGATTCGCGCAGGCGCGGATCGGAGCCGCGGCCATGGCAGCGATCGCGGAGAAGCCCGAGCTCACCGGTCGCGCGATCCTGATGGTGGCGATTCCCGAGACGCTCGTCATTCTCGGGTTCGCGGTCGCGGCCATGATCATCGTGCTGCTCTGAGGGCGCGGTGGCACTCGCAGATCTGTTGACGGCGCTGCAGGCAGAGGCCGCCGAGGAGGCGGCGCACCTCGAGAGCCAGGCGCTCGCGGAGGCGAGCCGGATTGTGGACGACGCGCGCGCCGAGGCACACGCCATCGAGACGCGGCACGCCCTCGCCGGCGCAGAGGACCTCCGGCGCGAGGCCGCGCGCCGCCGCGCGCTCGCCCGCCTGGCGGGCAGCGCCGGTGTGCGCCGAGCGCGCGAGGAGAGCTTCCGGCGTCTGCTCGAAGAGCTGCAGGCGCGGCTCGCCACTGAGCGCGAGAGCCATGCCTATCCCGCCGTGCTGCGCGCTTTGATCGAGGAGAGCCTGGCCGCTCTTCCCGGTGCGACGGAGCTTCGGGTCGACCCGCGCGACCTGCAACTCGCCGCCGACGTGGCCGGGGAGCTCGGTGTCGCCCTCCAGTTGGCCGCGACGATCGAGACCTCAGGCGGAGTCGAGCTCGTCGCCGGCGACGGCCGGATCGTGCGTAACACCCTGGAGGAGCGGCTCGCCAATGCCGAGTCTCCTCTCCGCCTGCTCTTCGGTAAGCTCCTCGCCGAGCGCGCCGCGCCGCGTGAAGCCCTCGGCGAGCCGCTCCGGTGACGGCCGTGTCGATCGCAGCTGACTTCGTCTACGGCAATACGCGGCTGCGTGCGCGCAGGGCGGAGCTGCTCGATGCGGGCGAGGTCGAGCTGCTCCTCGGCCGCGACCTCGAAGGGATCCTCGAGGTGCTTGCCGACTCCGCCTACCGCCCCGAGCTCGAGGCGGCCCTCGCGACGGCGAGTGGAGCGCGCGCACTCCACGCAGCGCTGCGCCGGCATCTCGTGCGGGCGCTCGCGGAGATGCGCGCGTTCTACGACGGCGACGCGCGCAAGCTCGTCGACCTGCTCCTCTCGCGCTACGACCTGCAGAACCTGCTCACGCTCCTGCGCGCACGCGCACGCGGCATGGCGCCTGAGGACGCACTCGCGAACCTCGTCCCGCTGGGCGCACTCGGGGGAGCAGCGGCGGACGAGGTCGCGCGCCAGACCGAGCTCGCCTCCGCCGTCGGTCTGCTCCTCGCTTGGCGGCTCCCGGAACGGGAGACGGCCCGTGCCCTGGCCGTCGCGTGGCCAGAGTACGAGCGCACGGAGGACCTGGCGGCGCTCGAGCACGCGCTCGTGGCCGACCACGCGCTGCGCCTCGACCAGGCCCTGCTCGACGCCGGCGGCGACGCGGAGCCGCTGCGCGAGCTCGTCGCTCGTGAGCGCGATGCGGCGAACCTGCTCGTGGTGCTGCGTCTGCACTCCGCGCTCGAGCACGGCCAGCTGGACGCGCCGCCGGCTGTGCCGGAGGCGGGCCGCTACCTGGCGGGCGGGAAGATCTCCGCTCGCTCTCTCGAGGCCGCGCTGCGGCGGCTGGCGCGTGCAGAGGTGGCGGCCGAGCTCGCCGCCGCCGCCCGGCGCGACGGCTGGCGGGCGCCGCTCGAGCGCGCCGGCGCGGGTGGCGACCTCGTCGCGCTGCAGGGCGAGCTGGAGGCGGACCGCGTGCGCTGGGCGACGGGCCTCTTCCTCGTCGGCGATCCGCTCTCCGTCGACGTCCCGATCGCATACACGGTCGCGAACGAGAACGAGGTTCGCACCGTGCGAATGATCGCGGCAGCGGCGCAGACCGGCATGCCCGCGAGCGCGCTGCGTCCGCAGCTGATTCTCCCGTGGCAGGGTGGATGATGGGTCGGCTGATCGTCCTCACAACCGCGGAGCTCGAGCCCGGCTATCGACTCGCAGGTGTTGCGGTGCGGTCGGTCGGCTCGGCGTGCGAAGCGGCGGAGGCGCTCGAGGAGCTACTCGAGAGCGGCGCGGAGGGCGACGTCATCGCCGTGCACGAGCCGTTCTTCAGCGAGTTCGAGCGCCCACTCCGGCGCCGCGTCGACTCGCTCGTCTCGCCGCTCGTGGTGGCGCTGCCGGGCGGCGAGGAAGCCGACGCCGATGCCGAGCGTCGGTCGCAGTTGCTGCGGATGCTCTGGCAGGCGGTCGGCTATGAGATCAGCTTCGACCGGAACGAGGATGCACGGTGACCGATCCGGCGCTCCACGAGCTCGCGCTAGGGGCCGGCGAGATCCACGCGGTGGCCGGCCCGGTCGTCGTCGCCCGAGGGCTGGCGGAGGCGCGCCTGTACAACGTTGTCCAGGTCGGACACGCACACCTGCCGGGTGAGGTGATCCGCCTCGACCACGGCGATGCCGTGATCCAGGTCTACGAGGACACCTCGGGGCTGGCCGCGGGGGAACCGGTGCTCGATACCGGCCAACCGCTGCAGGTCGAGCTCGGCCCCGGCCTGCTCGGCACGATTTTCGATGGGACGCAGCGCCCGCTCAGTGTGCTGGCACGCGCTGGAGAGAACCCCTGGGGCGAGCCGATGATCCCGCGCGGAGCGGCGCCACCGGCCCTCGACCGCGAGCGGCTCTGGGAGTTCTTGCCGGCGGTCGCGGCGGGAGACCGGGTGGCCGGAGGCGACGTCCTCGGCACCGTGCAGGAAACCGCGGCGCTCGTACACCGGATCCTGGTTCCACCGGCGCTCGCCGGCACCGTGACCGAGATCCGCAGCGGTCCGGCCCGGCTCGCCGACCCGGTCGTCTGGATCGAGGGCGAGCCGCTGTCGATGCTGGCGCGCTGGCCCGTGCGCCGAGCGCGCCCGGCAGCGCAGCGACTCGCTCTCGACACGCCGCTCGTCACCGGCCAGCGCGCGATCGACACGCTCTTCCCCCTCGCTCGCGGTGGCACCGCGACGATCCCCGGGGGCTTCGGTACCGGGAAGACGGTGCTCGAGCAGTCGCTCGCGAAGTGGGCGCACGCCGACGTCATCGTGTACGTCGCGTGCGGCGAGCGCGGCAACGAGCTGACTCAGATGCTCGAGGAGTTCCCGCGGGTCTCCGACCCCCGCACCGGCTCCTCGCTGATGGAGCGCACGATTCTCGTCGCGAATACGAGCAACATGCCCGTCGCCGCACGCGAGGCCAGCATCTACACCGGGATCACCCTCGCCGAATACTTCCGCGATCAGGGCTACGCCGTCGCGCTAATGGCCGACAGCACGAGCCGCTGGGGCGAGGCGCTGCGGGAGGTCTCGAGCCGGCTCGAGGAGATGCCCGCCGAGGAGGGCTACCCCGCGTACCTGTCCACCCGCCTCGCGGAGTTCTACGAGCGCGCCGGGGCGGTCAGGTGCCTCGGCGGCGACGAGCGGCAGGGCTCGCTCTCGATCGTCGGCGCCGTCTCGCCGGCTGGAGGCGACTTCTCCGAGCCGATCACGCAGCACAGCCTGCGCCTGGCCGGAACGTTCTGGGGACTTGACACGAACCTCGCGCGCCAGCGGCACTTCCCCGCGATCAACTGGAACCGCAGCTACACCCTCTACGAGCTCGGCGCCTGGTTCGACCGGGAGGTCGCGCACGACTGGCAGGCGCAACGCACCTGGGCGCTCGATCTGCTGCAGCGCGAAAGCGCACTGCTCGACATCGTGCAGTTGCTCGGCGTCGACTCGCTGGCACCAGCCCAGCGCGTCGTCCTCGAAACGGGCAGGTTGCTGCGTGAGGACTTCCTTCAGCAGTCCGCTTTCGACGACGTCGATGCGTACTGCCCGCTTGCAAAGCAGCACGCGATGCTGCGCGTCGTGCAGGCCGCTCACGAGGGGATGGACGGCGCCGTCGCCCGCGGCGCCGCGATCGAGGCGCTCGCCACGCTCCCACCGCTGCGCGAGATCGCGCGTATGCGCTTCTGGCTCGAGAACGAGGTCGACGAGAACGCGCGTGCACTCCTCGAGCGGATGCGCCTTGCATTGGAGGAACTGTGACGAAGACCGACGAAGCGAGCTTGCTGACGGTCGAGTACAGGACCGTCTCGTATGTCGCGGGTCCGCTGCTCATAGCCGAGCGGGCCGAGGGCATCGGCTACAACGAGTTCGTCGATGTGGTGGCGCCCGACGGCAAGACCCGGCGCGGGCAGGTGCTATCGATCGAGGGCGACAAGATCGTCGTCCAGGTGCTGGCGGGGACGTCCGGCCTGAACCTGCCGGGGACGAGCATCCGCTCCCGTCGTGAGGGCGCTCGCATGGCCGTCGGCAGCGATCTGATCGGCCGCATCCTCGACGGCTCCGGCAACCCGATCGACGGTGGCCCTCCGCTCCAGCCCGAGGCGTTTCGCGACGTCAACGGGCTCCCGATCAATCCGGTGGCGCGCGACCATCCGTCCGATTTCATCGAAACGGGGATCTCCGCGATCGATGGCCTGAATACGCTCGTACGAGGACAGAAGCTCCCCATCTTCTCGGGCTTCGGACTGCCGGCCTCGGAGCTCGCCGCCCGCATCGCGGTGCAGGCGACGGTGCCCGGCGCCGGCGGTGAGGACGGCGACTTCGTCGTCGTCTTCGCCGCGATGGGCGTCACCCAGCGCGAGGCGGGCTTCTTCCGTGGCCGCTTTGCCGAGAGCGCCGCTCTCGAGCGCACGATCCTCTTCCTCAACACCGCGGGGGACCCGGCGGTCGAGCGGCTGCTGACCCCGCGCGCTGCGCTGACGGTCGCGGAGCATCTCGCTTTCGGACGCGGGCTGCATGTGCTCGTCATCCTCACCGACATCACCAACTACTGCGAAGCCCTCCGGGAGCTGTCCGCCGCCCGCGAGGAGATCCCCGGCCGCCGCGGATATCCGGGCTACATGTACACCGACCTGGCCTCGCTCTTTGAGCGCGCCGGACGGATCCGCGGGCTCCCCGGCTCGGTCACCCAGCTCATGATCCTCTCGATGCCCGACGACGACATCACGCATCCGATCCCCGACCTGACCGGCTACATCACCGAGGGTCAGATCGTGCTCTCCCGCGAACTCGACCGGCGCGGCATCAGCCCGCCGATCGACGTCCTGCCGTCACTCAGCCGGCTCATGAACGCCGGCATCGGCAAGGGAAAGACCCGCGAGGATCACCGCCCAGTCGCCGACCAGCTCTACGCCGCGCTCGCCCGCGGACGCGACCTGCGCCGCCTCGTCTCGATCATCGGAGAGGCCGCGCTCTCCGAGCAAGACCGCAGCTACCTCGCCTTCGCGGAAGATTTCGAGCAGACGTTCATCAACCAGCAAGTCGAGCGACGGAGCATGGAGGAGACGCTCGGCCTGGCCTGGACGCTTCTCGCGCGCTTGCCCGAGGGCGACCTCAAGCGCATCGACCCGGCCCTGGTCGCCCGCTACGGAGCGCCGGCGAGCTCTCAGCCACCCGTGCGTTCACTGCAAGCGCCCGATGCCTGACGTACCGCGAGTCGCGGCCGGTGACGGGTGCACGGCGCATCGGAGCCGCGCAGCCACGCGCCGACCCTGCTGACCGGGACCGACGACATCGCGGCGGCCATCGGCGGGGCCTGGCCGCGCGGGGCGAGGAAGCCGCTCCTGGCCTGCCTGGTCGGTGCCCGCGGCGAGCCGGCCGAGCTGAACGCCAGCCGGACAGACCGGATCCCGTGCTTCGCGTTCCCGGAGAGCGCCGCGAGAGCGCTCGGGCATGCCGCGCGCCTGGCGGCGTTCCGCCGCCGTCCCCGCGGCATCGTGCCGCGGTTTGCCGACGTCGACCTGCGCGCGATCACCTCTCTCTGCGAGCAGGCGCTCGACGGCGCCGACGACGATGCCTGGCTGTCGCCGGCGGTCGTCCGTGCCGTGATCGATGCGGCGGGCATCCCCCAGCCGAAGGCGGCCGGCGCCCGCTCTGCGAACGCCGCAACGGCGGCCTTCCGGTCGCTCCGGGTCGAGCGCGCGGTGGTCAAGATCGTCGCCGAGGGCGTCCAGCACAAGACCGAGGTCGGTGGAATTCGGCCCGAGATCGCGTCGGCCTACGCGACGCGGGGGGGCCTTCGAGGACATCCGCGCGGCTGCGGCCCGGCACGGGATCGTGGACGCGTTCGCGGGCGTCACCGTCGAAGAGCAGATCGAGGCCGGCATCGAGTGCCTGATCGGCGTCACGAGCGACCCGGCGTTCGGCCCGCTCGTGGCCTTCGGCACCGGCGGCATCGAGACGGAGCTGGCCGCCGACGCCGCGTTCCGCATCACACCGGTCACCGACGCCGATGCCGACGACCTCCTCGTCGCCGTCCGCGTGCGACGACGGCTCGACGGCTTCCGCGGCCAGCCGGCTGGCGACCTCGCAGCCGTCCGCGACGCGCTGCTCCGGATCGCGTACATCGCCGAGGAGGTGCCGCTGACCGCGGAGCTCGACCTCAACCCCCTGATCGCGCTGGCGCCCGGCCGTGGCGCAGTCGCCTTCGACGCACGGATCCGGGTCGAACGCGCCACCCGCCGTCCGGTTCGGTAAGTCGATGGCGCCATACGTTGCGGTGACAGCGGTCGTGTTCGGGTGACCCTGCTGCCGGCATTCGGCCCGCTGACCTGGGCGATCCTCGTGTGGTTCGAGGTTGACCACCACCTCGACCCGGTCGCGCTGGTGCTGATTGGCGCTCCGGCTGCGACCCTCGGACGCCTCGCTCTCGCGACTGGCGCCGGCGCGTTCCGGGGCCGGCTCTCGGCGCGCCGTCAGGAGGGACTGGAGGCGGCGCGAGCTGCGCTAGCTGTAGCTTCTAAGTACGTTGTTCATCCGGGCCTCTCTGGATGCTGGGCGTTGCCAAACGTTCAACAAACCAGAGAGGGCCGAGGTGCATGTTCATGCGAATGCGCGGCTGACGCCAGTGCACGGTTGCTGCTGGCGCGGCGGGTGCGCGAAACACGGCTGGTCGGTGAAGGCTGCGGCGGATGCAGCGGGCATCAGCGTGCGAACGGCCTACAAGTGGCTCGCGCGGTATCGCGCGGAGGGCATCGACGGGTTGCGTGACCGCAGCTCGCGACCGCATCGCTCGCCGGCGCGGCTGTCCGCCGATCGGGTCGCCGCGATCCTGGCGCTGCGGCGGCTGTGGTTCACTGCCGCCCAGATCGCGGAGCTGCTGCAGATGGCGCTGTCGACGGTGTCGCTGGTGCTGAAACGCAACGGGCTCGGTCGCCGGTCGGCGCTGATCCCGAAGGAGCAGCAGCGTCGCTATGAGTGCGCCCGGCCGGGCGATTTGGTGCACATCGACATCAAGAAGCTGCCCGGATCGACGGCGTCGGGCACCGCATCCACGGCGATCGCGCGTTCCAGATCAGTCGTGGCGGCCGCAGCCTGGCCGCTCCAATTTGGGTACGAGTTCGTGCACGTTGCCGTCGACGACGCCCCCCGCCTGGCCTACGCCGAGGTGCTCCGGACGAGCGCGCCCGCACCGCCGTCGGTTTCCTGCTGCGCGCGCTCCGGTTCTTTCGCCGCATGGGCATCGACGTCAAGCGCGTCATGACCGACAACGGCTCCGCCTACATCAGCCGCCTGCATGCCCGCATCGTTCGCCTACTCGCGATCCGTCACATCCGGATCCGACCGCGCCGACCGCAGGCCAACGGGAAAGCGGAACGGTTCATCTGCACGATGACGAATGGGCCTACGGCGCCGTCTACGCGACCAGCGACGACCGCTGCCGAACACTCCCCGCCTGGCTCGAGCACTACAATCACCGCCGACCCCACGGCAGCCTCAGCCGCCAACCACCGGCCAAACGACTGAACGACCTGCTTGGGAGCTACAGCTAGCCGGCTCCCGCCGACGGACGGCGGCAGCCCTCGGCCCGTTCCTCCTCTCGCCGCTTCCGTCGGCCCAGCTGTTCGTCGCCGCCGGGCTGCTCACGGCTCCTCTCCGCCCGCTGGCGGCCGCCTTCCTGGCGGGACGGCTCGTCAGCTACTCGATCTACGTCACCGCCGGCCGGGCCGTGGACGAGAACTTCGGCGGCGTCGTCGAATCGGCGTTCCGGTCGCCGCTCGGAATCGTCCTGCAGGTGCTCGCACTGGCGGCACTGGTCCTGCTACTGCGCTTCGACTGGACGAGCGTCATCGCCCGGCGATCCCGGCTGCACCCGCCGATCTAGGTCACTCACGGGCCAGCGAGGCCCGCCCGGCCGCGATCAGCACGGCGGCCAGGGCCACCACGAAGACGGCGAGAAGAACGATCTGCGGTGCGCCCTGCCAGCCGATCAGATGACGCGTCGAGTGCAGCACGAGGGCGGGTGGCGGGTCGCCCGTGACGACCATCTGGACGATCCACGGCCAGACGCCGCGGCGGGCGCGGCGATCGTGGTGCCCCCCTCGACTGCCAGTCGGGCCGCGACACGATCTCGTCGCCGGGGAGCGGACCGCGCGTCTCGTGGCAATCGACGCCCGATCGCCGTCCGATGCGCAGCAGGCCGGCCGCGACGGCCGCGATCGTGTCGGCGGCGAGCACGCTGCGCCGGATCGCCCGCGGCAGCTGGAGTTGCGGTATGGACGTCGTCATGCGGGGAGGCTAGGAACGTGCTGCGCGGGCGCCATCGGGACTGCGCCGCCGATCGCCTTCGGCTTTTCCG
>JBKJIG010000174.1:0-11491 GCA_046598415.1 Gaiellales bacterium | reverse complement strand
GCGAGCAGCCGGCCGCGGCCGAGCTGCGCCAGGCCGGGATCGGCGAAGCGCTCGGGCACGACCGCGGAGAGCACCACGGCGCGCGGTCCGAGCGTGATGGCGGTGCGCTCGATGGTGGTGGTCGGCGTGTCGTGGCCGAGCAGCGTGATGCGCCAGCCCTGCTCGCGCAGCGCCAGGCCAAAGGCAATCAGTCCGAGGTCGTGGCGCTCGCCCGACGGGCAGGCCAGCACCGCTCGCGGCCCCGCGCCGAGATCCCAGCCCCGGGCCAGGCCGCGCAGCCGGCCGCTGATCAGGTTCGACGCGAAGTGCTCGCCGGCGATCTCCTGGTCGCCCGGGTTCGATCGGTCGCCCACCGCATGCAGCACCGGCAGCACCACGTCGACGATCACCGACGCGGCCGAGCGCGCCGTCAGGAGCTGGTCGAGCAGGTCCTCGGCCGCGGCCGCGTCGAAGCGGGCGAACGCCTCCTCGAGGCGTCGCAGCGCGTCGGTGGGCGGGCGGCCGGCCCGCACGACGCGCGCTGCCTGCGCGGCCGAGAGGCCCTCCGCGATGCGGCTGCGCATCGCTCGCACGCGCTGCTCGTCGAACGCCGAGTAGAGCCGGTAGCCGGCGGCGGTGCGGGCGGGCTCGAACAGCCCGTAGCGCTGCTCCCAGGCGCGGAGCAGCTCGGGCGTGGTGCCCGTCCGGCGGGCCAGCTCGCCGATCCGGACGCGCCGCTCGGCCGGCACGCTACGCCAGCACCACTGCCAGCTGGTCGAGCGCTGCGCGACCGCGGCTCTTGACGGTGCCGGTGGGCACGCCCGTCTCCTCCGCGATCTCGCGGTAGCTCTTGCCCTCGCCGTAGGCCATGCGCAGGGTGGTGCGCTGGACGGTCGTGAGGCGCGCGAGCGCGCGCTCGACCGTAAGGCGGACGGCGATGCCCTCGGTGGGGTCGGGCTGTGTCGGCTCGGCGGCCAGCGCGGGATCGTCGAGCACCGGCCGGACGGAGGCGCGGCGCAGCGCGTCGATGCAGCGCCGGGAGGCGATCATCGCCAGCCAGGTCCGGACGCTGGAGCGACGCGCGTCGAACGTCGCGAGTACGCGCCACGCCTCGGCGAAGGTCTCCTGCGTCAGGTCCTCGACGCGGCCATTGTCGTAGGTGTGACGCCGCGCGATGCTGCGCACCAGATCGCGATGCCGGCGGTAGAGCTCCTCGAAGGCCCGCGGGTCGCCGGCGACGGCCCGTCGGCAGAGCTGGTCGTCGGGAGTGGATGGGAGGAAGCCGTTCATTCCACTAACACTATACAGACTCTCTACAAGGTACAGTCAGTGCCCCATGGCCCAGATCACCGTCAGCACCGAGGTCGCCGCGCCCATCGACGTCGTGTTCGCGTTCCACCTCGACCCGCGCAACGCCGCCCGGATCTCGCCGCGAGGCACGCGCGTGGTGTCGGTCGAGGCACCGGAGCGCGTGCACGCCGGCGATGAGATCCACCTCGCGGTGCGCCAGTTCCCGCTGCCGAGGACGCAGCGGTGGCGTGTCCGCATCGAGCGTGTCGAGGCGCCGGTCGCGGTGGTCGACGTCGCGCTCACGGGCCCGTTCCCGGTGTGGCGCCACGAGCACCTGTTCGCGGTTGCGGGCGACGGCCGAACGCTCCTCACCGACCACGTCACGTACGAGCTGCCGTTCGGCGCGCTCGGCCGACTGGCCGACCGCCTGGTCGTCCGCAGAGTGCTGGTGCGCACGTTCCACGCGCGGCAGGCACGCACGCGCGCCCTCCTCGGGTGATACTCCCGGCGTGGAATCCGCAGACGTGGTCATCATCGGCGGCGGCGCGGTCGGCGCCGCGACCGCCTTCCAGCTCGCCCTGAAGGGCATCACGAACGTCGTGCTGCTCGAGCGCGGCCAGCTGGCCGGAGGCTCGACCTCCAAATCGGCAGGCGGCGCGAGGCTGCAGTTCGCCGACGAGCTCAACATCCGCATCGGCGAGCGCGGGATGCGCGACTTCGAGACGTGGCAGGAGCTGATCGGCGCACACGTGGACTTCGTCCCCGACATCGCACTGCACCAGGTCGGCTACCTGTTCCTGCTCTCCGACGAGCAGCAGCTCCAGACGTTCCGCGCCGCGCTTCAGGTGCAGCAGCGGCTCGGCGTGCCGTCCCGCGAGCTGACGCCCGCCGAGGCCGGCGCGATGGTGCCGCAGCTCGTCACGGACGACCTCGTCGGGGCGACGTTCTGCCCGCGCGACGGGCACATGAGCCCGGAGGCCGTGGTACAGGGCTACGCCGCAGCCGCTGCCGCGCACGGCGTCAGCGTCCGACAGGGCGTGACGGCCACCGGCATCACCGTCGCCGACGGCCGCATCACGGGCGTCGAGACCGATGCGGGCACCATCGCAACCGGCACCGTTGTCTCCGCGGCGGGCGCCTGGTCGCGGGAGGTCGGCGCGATGGCCGGCATCGAGATCCCCGTCGACGGCGAGGCGCGCTGGATGTTCTTCTCGCCCGAGAACGGCGGCCTCCGCGACGACCTGCCCCTGACGATCGACTTCGGCACCGGCTTCTACACCCACCGCGAAGGCCCCGGCATCGTGTTCGGCGGCCGCGAGGCGGAGCTCGAGGACATCGCCGTCCACGCGCTGCACCGCCTGCCGGTGATCGGCGAGCTGCCGATCCAGAGCCAGTGGTGGGGCTATTACGACAACTCGCCCGACCACAACGCCATCGTCGGCGCGACCGAGCTGCCCGGCCTCTACGTCGGCACGGGCTTCTCGGGCCACGGCTTCCAGCAGTCGCCGGCCGTCGGCGAGCACCTCGCGGAGCTGATCAGCGGCAGCGCCATCTCGATCCCGATGGAGCCGCTCGGCCTCGACCGCTTCAACCGCGGCGAGCAGCGCGTCGAGACGTTCATCGTCTAGGCGTGCAATTGCACGGGACGTTCCGTGCAATTGCACGGGCGGATGCGGACGGGGTTCGTCACGCCGTGGGCTCGCTCGGCTGCGAGGTCGTCGGGCGTCCAAACTGCACGGCGTGGTGGGGCACGTGCACAGGACGTCCCGTGCACGTGGCGGCAGACACGTCCAGACGAGCTACGGAGCACAGAGCCAGCCGAGTCACCCGAGAGGCTGACCGTCCCAATTGCACGGAACGTTTCGTGCAATTGGATGTTCCACCGCGCCGAACGGCTCTGCCGCCCTTCCGCGGTATGCACGTCGGGCGCCGGCTTGCCGGTCTCGCCTGCCACCTCGTGCCGGTAGACGTCTGCCCGGGCGCAGCTCGCGGCGAGCGCATCGGCCGATGGGATGGCCGCCTGTTCGTCGTTATCGGTCGACGACGACCGTGTAGACGAGGTGCTTACCCAATCCGGCGGAATCCCCGGCGCGTCGGGGGGCGAAACGGCACTAGACCAGAAAGCCGCGCAGGAGGTTCGCCGTCGCAGAGATGTGCTCGTCCATGATCGTCCGCGCCGCCAGGCGGTCGCCGCGCTCGATCGCGTCGATGAGGGCGTGATGCTGGATGTCGGAATGGCGCATCGCCTCGGGGACGGGCTGGACATGCTCGATCACCTCGGCCACGCGGGCCTGGGCGTCCGCCACGGCTGCCGCCAGCGACGGCGTGCGGGCGAGGTCGGCGATCGCGAGGTGAAACCGCGCGTCGAGCGCGCGGTACACCCCGTCGTGGCTGGCTGCCAGCTCGCCCGCGAGCACGCGGAGGTTCGCGACGCCCTCCGGATCGGCGCGTTCTGCGGCCAGTTCGGCGGCGGCGGGCTCGACCGCCCAGCGATAGTCGAGCGCGTCGAGCAGGGCGGCGCCCAGCGATCGCGCCGCCAGTCGTGCCCGCGGCTCGGAGTCGGGCGACGCCAGGTCGATCACGTACGAGCCGCCGCTGCGTCCCCGTCGCGTCTCCACCAGCCCGGCTAGCTGCAGCGCGCGCACCGCCTCGCGGATCGTGGCGCGCGAGACGCCCAGCCGCGTTGCGAGGTCGCGCTCGGACGGAAGCCGCTCGCCGGGCGGCACCAACCCGAGGCGAACGGCGTGCGCGAGCCGTTCGACCGTCTCCTCGAACACGTTGCCGCTGCGGATGGGCCGCAGCAACAGGGAGTTGACGTCGCCGTCCATCGCGGTAAAAATACCTCAATGGCCAGTCCATTTCCAGGGTGCGCTGCATGAAGGCCGGCTACGCGATGTTCCCGCAGGGGAACGTCGTCAGCGAGCCGACCGCACTGCCCGACCAGACGCGCATGGCGCACGAGCTCTCGATGGCGAACCTCTCGGGCGAGCTGGGCTTCGACTCCTTCTGGGTCACGGAGCACCACTTCGGCGACTACAACCTCGCCCCCGCGCCGCTGACGGTACTGTCGTTCGTCGCCGGCCGGTTCCCGCAGATGGAGCTCGGCTCGATGGTCGTCGTGTTGCCGTGGAACGACCCGCTGCGCGTCATCGAGCAGACCGTGATCCTCGACTACCTCTCCGACGGCCGGCTGCTGCTCGGCATCGGCAAGGGCGAGGCGGCGCGCGAGTTCAGCGCCTTCGGCATGGATCTGGACGAGGGTCGCAGGCGCTTCGAGGCGAACCTCGATCTGCTGCTCGAGGCGCTCAAGACCGGTGTGCTGCGTCGCGAGGGCGAACCCGACATCGCGATCCGCCCGACGCCGCGCGCCGACTTCAAGGACCGCATCCTGATGGCCGCCGGCTCGCCGCAGTCCCTCGACCGCGCCGCCGACGCCGGCCTGCCGCTGGTGCGCATCATCCTGCGCGGCTGGGAGGAGGTGGCCGAGCAGGTCGAGCGCCACAAGGAGCGCTTCGCGGCCGCCGTCGGCTACGAGCCGCCGCCCTGCGTGCTGCTCACCTACGCGTTCTGCGACCGCGACGCCGGCAAGGCCGCCGAGCTCGGCCAGCGCTACGCCCGCGCGTACCGCGAGACGGCCATCAACCACTACGGCCTCGCCGACAAGGAGAACGATCTCCGGCGGTTCGCCGGTGACCAGATCTGGGGGACGCCCGACCAGATCGTCGAGAAGTGCGAGGCCGCCACGCGCACGATCGGCACCGACCACATCGCGTTCGCGTTCCGCTACGCGAGCGTGCCCTACGAGGAGGCGGAAGCGTCGATGCGGCTGTTCGCGAGCGATGTCCTGCCGCGCCTGCAGCGTCTGAAGGTGACGGTATGAACACCGCCGACCTGATCGAGCGCGTCTCCAACTGGGGGCGGTTCGGCGTCGACGACCAGCTCGGCACCGTCAACCACATCACGGCCGAGAAGCGCATCGCTGCGGCGCGCCTGGTGCAGACCGGCGAGGTGTTCTCCCTGGCCGTCGACTTCGAGCCGGACACGCCGCAGTTCAAGGCCTCCTACCGGCTCAACCCGCAGCGGTCGATGGTCGCCACCGGTACCGATGTCCGCACCGGCCGGCAGGCGGCGTTCGGGCTCGCCGGCCACGGCTTCGCCGACGACATGGTCGTCATGTCACTGCAGGCCGCGACGCAGTGGGACTCGCTCGCCCACTGCTTCCACGACTACCACATGTACAACGGCCGGCCGTGCGAGATGGTGGGCGCGAAGGGCGCGTCCGCCAACGACATCGCCGTCCTCCGCGACCGCGTGTTCACGCGCGGCGTGCTGGCCGACGTGGCCGGCCACCTCGGCGTCGACGCCTTGGCGGCCGACCACCACATCACGGTGGCCGAGCTCGAGGCGACGCTTGCCGCCCAGGGCGTGGCAGTCGAATCGGGCGACGCGCTGATCATCCGCACCGGCCACCTCGGCCGCATCCAGCGCGAGGGAGCGTGGGACCGGTTCGTCGAAGCCGACGAACCCGGCCTCGGCTGGGACGCGATGCCGTGGCTGCGCGACCACGAGATCGCGGCCGTGGCGTGCGACAACTGGGCGTTCGAGGTCGTGCCGAGCCGGCACGAGCTCGGCATGCCGTTCCACGCTGTCGGCATCGTCTACATGGGACTCCTGATCGGCGAGATCTTCGCGCTCGACGTACTCGCCGAGGCGTGTCGCGCCGACGGCCGGTGGGACTTCCTCTTCACCGCCCCGCCGCTGCCGTTCACCGGTGCCGTCGGATCGCCGATCAACCCGCTCGCGATCCGCTAGCCGCCGCGCTCAGTCGCGCAGGATCCAGAAGAACACGGCTTCGCCGTCGCCGAGGTTGCGCCAGCCGCTGATCGGCGCCCGCTCGGCCACCAGCGCCTCGCCGGTGCGGAGGGCGGCGTGGCGCTCGCCGAGGCGCACCTGCACGAGCCCGGCGGCGACCGCGATCGACTCGACGCCCTTGTGTCCCTCGGGTGGGGTGCCCGACGCGCCGCGTGCGAGGCGGACGAGCATGATGCGCAGGCCGACGCCGGGATCGTCCAGCAGCGGCAGCGCGCCGCCCGCGCTGCGCTCACGCGGATCGAGCCGGCGCGCCAGCCGGTAGCCCGGCCCGTCGGAGCCGCGGAGCAGGTCGTCGAGCGACACTCCGAGGCGTCCCGCCAGGTCGACGAGCGTGTCGAGCGAGAGGCCCGACTGCGCCCGTTCGGCGTGGGAGATGGCGCTGGGAGACACGCCCGCGACGCGCGCCAGCTCGGTCTGTGACAACCCGCGCGCCTCGCGCACGGCCTTCAACGCCGCCGCGAGCCGCGACGTGGCGGGCGCGACCCGCAGGGACGTGCCGCCGAGGTACGCGCAGACCGTGCCCTCGATGCCGGGCAGGCGGCCGTCGGCCTTGACGATGCGCAGCCGGTGCTCGTCGAGCGCGAGCACGCACTGCGTGATATCGATGATGCCGTTCCGCAGTGCCGCCAGCTCGGGCGCCAGCGAGACCGACCAGTAGGCGACGGCGCCGAGATCGAGCAGCAGCGGGCAGCAGCGTGCGAAGAAGCGGAGGGTCGTCTCGGCGCCCCAGCGCTCGACCATCGTGTCGATCGGGTCGAACAGCAGGACGCTGCGCTCGTGGCTGCGTCCGAACGCCCGGACGGCCTGCAGGAGCGCGCCCGGCCGCTCCTGCTGGCCCACGCGGCCGTCGATGACGGTGTCGCCGACGCCCGGCCTGTCGTCCAGTTGAACCCGTGCAATTGCACCGGATTGGCCTGTCTCGGCGGCGAGCGCTGCGAAGAACGGATCGGCCTGGCCGGCGCCGCGCACCTCGAAGACGACGTTGTCGCCCCAGTAGAGCCCGCCGAGCGCTCGGTCGAGGTCGCTGCTGCCGGTGGTGGCGGGTCCTGCGAGCACGCCGCGAAGGATACGATTGCGCGATGCGAATCGACGTCGTAGGCAGCGCGAACATCGATCTCGTTGCCCGGCTCGACCGGCTGCCCGAGGCGGGCGAGACGCTGCCATCGACATCGTTCTCGCTCGTTCCTGGTGGCAAGGGTGCGAACCAGGCCGTCGCCGCCGCCCGGCTCGGTGCCGACGTGCGGTTCGTCGGGGCGGTCGGCGAGGACGCCCATGGCGACACGCTGCTGCACGCGCTCGCGGCCGACAACATCGACACGTCGGCGACGCTCCGCCTCGGCCCGGATTCCGGTCAGGCCTTCATCTTCGTCGACCGGATAGGCGACACCATGATCGTCACCGTCGGCGGCGCGAACCACGTGCTCGCCGCGAGCGACGTCGATGTCTCCGGCGCCGCGGCGGTGCTGATGGTGCTCGAGGTGCGCGACGAGGTGATTGCCGCGGCCGCGGCACAATGCACCGGCTTCCTCACGGTCAACGTCGCCCCGCCTCGCCCCTTGCCGGACGGCGTGCTGGAGCGCGCCGACCTGATCGTCGCGAACCGGCACGAGTTCGCCGCGGTGCCCGGCGTCTCGGGTGGCCGCCTGGTCGCGGTGACGATGGGAGCCGAAGGCGCCCGCCTGATCCGCGACGGCGTCGAGGTCGCGTACTGCCGGCCCCCCGCCGTCCCCGTCGTTGACGGCACCGCCGCCGGCGACGCGTTCACGGCCGCGCTCACCGTCGCCCTGCTCGAGAAGATGTCCGACACCGACGCGCTGCGGTTCGCAGTCACCACCGGCGCCGTCACGGTGCGCCGTCACGGGGCGCAGCCATCGCTGCCGCGCCGCAGCGAGGTCGAAGCGCTCCTGTCGCCGGTCTGAGGGCGGCGCGGGGGCGGCGCGATGCGTCGCCGCGGCCAAGTGCACGGTGCGACGCGTGCAATTGCACCTCGCACCATCGCTACACTCGCGGCCATGAGCGACAGCGATGCCTTCAAGGCCGCCCGCGACCTGCTGCTCGACTGCCGCGGCGACGACGACCGAGCGCAGCGGGAGTTCGCGTGGCCGGTGCTCGGCGAGTTCAACTGGGCACTCGACTGGTTCGATCGGGTGCCGGCTCGGGACCGGCTCGCGCTGCACGTGGTGACGCAGGGCAGCGGCGAGACACAACTCACGTTCGGTGAGCTGTCGGCGGCATCCGACCGGCTGGCGAACGGACTGCGCGACCGCGGGGTCGTGCGTGGTGACCGGCTGCTGCTGATGCTCGGCAACGTGCCCGAGCTGTGGGTGACGATGCTGGCCGCGATGAAGCTCGGCGTCGTGCTGATTCCCGCTTCGACGCTGCTCACGGTCGACGACCTCGCCGATCGCCTGACGCGCGGCGAGGTCGCCGCGATCGTGTGCGACGCCGGCCTCTGCGACCGTTTCGCGGGCCTGCCGTTCGACCGTGTCCGCGTCGCCGTCGGCGACGGCGCGCCGGCCGGCTGGCACGGCTACGACGACGTCGCTGCGGGCACCGCGTCCTTCACGCCGGACGGCCCGACCGCCGCCACCGATCCGCTGCTCCTCTACTTCACCAGCGGCACCACGCAGCTGCCGAAGCTCGTCGAGCACACGCACGCCAGCTATCCCGCGGGGCATCTGTCGACCATGTACTGGCTCGGCCTGCAGCCCGGCGACGTGCACCTCAACATCTCCTCGCCCGGCTGGGCCAAGCACGCCTGGTCGTGCGTGTTCGCGCCGTGGAACGCGGAAGCGGCCGTGTTCACGTTCAACCAGCCGCGCTTCGACGCCCCGTCGCTGCTCAACGCGCTCGTCGAGCACCGCGTCACGTCGCTGTGCGCGCCGCCGACCGTGTGGCGCCTGCTGATCCAGCAGGACCTCGCCTCCTACCCGGTCGTCGTCCGCGAGCTGGTCGGCGCGGGCGAGCCGCTCAACCCCGAGGTGATCGCGCAGGTCGAACGGGCCTGGGGGATCACCATCCGCGACGGCTACGGCCAGACCGAGACGACGCTGCAGGTCGGCAACTTCGTCGGCCGCCGCGTCGTCACGGGATCGATGGGCCGCCCCGCCCCCGGGTACCCCGTCGTGCTCATCGACGTCGAGGGCACGCGGGTCGAAGGCGCCGGCGAGGGCGAGGTCTGCATCGATCTGGCTCGGCGGCCGCTCGGTCTGATGGCCGGCTACCGCGATGCCGACGAGCAGAACGCCGAAGCGATGCGCGACGGCGTGTACCACACGGGCGATGTAGCCCAGCGCAACGACGACGGCTACCTGACGTTCGTGGGCCGCACCGACGACGTCTTCAAGGCGTCCGACTATCGCATCTCGCCGTTCGAGCTGGAGAGCGCGCTGCTCGAGCACCCCGCGGTGGCCGAGGCCGCCGTGGTGCCCAGCCCCGATCCCGTGCGGCTGGCCGTGCCGAAGGCGTTCGTGGCGCTCACGCCCGGGCACGAGCCGGACGTGGCGACCGCACGCGCGATCCTCGCGTTCACGCGCGAGCGCCTGGCGCCGTACAAGCGGATCCGCCGCATCGAGTTCGCCGAGCTGCCGAAGACGATCAGCGGCAAGATCCGCCGCGTCGAGCTGCGCCAGGCGGAGACGGCACGCGATCCCGCGGCACGCAACACCGCCGAGTGGTGGGAAGAGGACCTCGTTTGACCGACACCGCGCCCCTGCGAGACGGGGCCGACCCGTTGCACGACCTCGAGCTCGATGCAGTGTTCACCCGCTCGTGGGTGATCGCCGGCTCGCTCGATCGACTCGCGAAGCCGGGCGACCACCTCGTCTCGCGCGTCGCGCACGTGCCCGTCCTCGTGACGCGTGCGCGTGACGGCGCGCTGCACGGGTTCGTCAACGTGTGCCGCCATCGTGCGTACCCCGTCGCCACCGAGGACGGCTGCCGGCAGCTGTTGCAGTGCGCGTACCACGCCTGGACGTACGAGCTCGACGGCCGCCTCAACCGCGCGCCGCGGGCCGAGGCCGAGCCCGAGTTCCAGAAGGCCGATTTCGCGCTCGTGCGCGTGTCGGTCGACATCTGGGGGCCGCTGGTGTGGGTCAATCCCGACCCGGACGCGCCGCCGCTGCGCGAGGCCTATCCCGATCTCGAAGCGTTCGCCGCCGAGCACGGCATCGACCTCGACGGCGTCACGCTGCAGTCGCGCTCCGCCGAGACGCTGGAGGCGAACTGGAAAGCCTGCCTCGAGCGCGCCGCCGACCACCACGCCGCGGACGGCGTCGCGCGGTACGCGGGCGCCGACACCGTGCTGGCGCGATCGACGGCCGCTTCCGGAGCACGCTCGCTGCTGGTCTGGCCCGCCAGTCTGGTCGTCGCCGACGGCGGCGTTGTGACGACGCACAGCATCACGCCCGACCTGCCGGGCACATGCCGCTGGGAGACCCAGGTGTTCGCCCGCGACGGCGTCGCGGCTCCGGCGGCCGTCGACCATGCCCTTGCGACACGGCCGGGCGCCGACAGCGATACCGCGCGCTTCCAGCTCGCGGCCTGGGAGCGATTCGCCGCCGTGCACGGCATCGAGGCGTAGGATGCGACCACGCCAGTATCCTGCTGTCGTGGCAACCGTCTCGCACCTCCGCTCGTCGCCCGTCAAGGGCCTCAACCAGACCGAGCGCGACGCGCTCACGCTCGTGTCGGGCGGCATCGACGAGGATCGGCGCTTCGTGATCGTCGAAGACGGCAAGGCGCTGTACGGCGCGAACCTCTCGGGGGTGGCCGGCGCGACATCGGCGTGGGACGCCGCGGCCGGTACGCTCACCATCACGTTCGCCGACGGCGAGGCGGTGACCGACTCCGTCGCGACGACCGGCGAACGCCTCGTGGCGATGGCGTACGGCCCGCGCGAGGTGCCGGGCGACGTCGTGGCGGGCCCGTGGGCCGAGGCGCTCTCCATCCGCACGGGCAAGCAGCTGACGCTGATCCAGTCGCCGGTGGGAGTCGGCAGCCCGGGGCCGATCACGCTGCTCGGCGTCGCATCGGTCGGGCGCGTCGCCAGCGAGCTCGGACTGGCCGAGCTCGGCGCGCGCCGGTTCAAGATGTCGGTCGAGATCGCCGGAACCGCCGTCTACGAGGAGGACGAGTGGCGCGGGCGCGACGTCCGCATCGGCGACGCCCTCGTCCGCGTCGGCGGGCAGGTGCCGCGCTGCGTGTTGATGACCCGCGACCCGGACACGCAGGTGCGCGACTACCCGGTGCTGAAAGCGATCCTGACGCACCGCACCCCGATGGCCGGCGGCGAGCCACCGCTCGGCGTCTACGCGACCGTGGTCGAGCCGGGCGTGATCCGGGTCGGCGA
>JBKJIG010000154.1:0-9529 GCA_046598415.1 Gaiellales bacterium | reverse complement strand
TGCGCAGATCGCCACCATCGAGGCGCGACACGCCTCCTACCTGAACCTGATCAATCGCGACTCGCCGTTCCCGGCCGCCTTCGACATGGGCAAGAAGCCGTCCGAGATCGTCGCGGCCATCAAGCCGTTCGTCGTCAGCTGCCCACCCGAGGTGCTGGCCCTGTTCACGCGCCTCCCGTAGGCGACCCGTCGCGGCCAGCACGACCCGGAGCGTCGGGTCGTGCTGGCTGCGGAGCGTCCGTCGAATGCCACGCACCCGATCCTCGACGCGGCGCGGGAAGCGGATGACGAGGAGTGCGCGCGATCGACCCGACATCCCTTGCCGCAAGCAGCGATGCGGGCGAGAGGACTTGAACCTCCACGGGTCGCCCCACCGGATCCTAAGTCCGGCGCGTCTACCAATTCCGCCACGCCCGCGCGGAGCCACCGATGCTACCAGCGAAACCCGGGACCGGCCCTACACTTCTGCGGTGGCGACCGCGATCCTCCACGCGCCGAAGCTGGCTCGACGCATCGCGCCGCTGACCGTCGGGCACGCGTCGGTCGACTTCACGCAGGGCGCACTGCCGGTGCTGCTGCCCTACCTGCACCGCGAGTTCGGTCTCTCCTACCTGCAGGACGGCATCCTCTTCCTCGCGCTGACGGTGTCGTCGAGCATCACGCAGCCGCTGTTCGGCCGACTGTCCGACCGGCGGTCGCACCGGTTGCTGCTGCCCGGCGCGATCGCGCTCTCGTCGCTCGGGCTGGCCGGCTGCGCGCTGGCGCCGAGCTACCTGCTCTCCCTCCTGGCCATCTTCATCGCCGGCCTCGGCGTGGCGGCGTATCACCCGGAGGCCTCGAGGCTCGCCAGCGTGCTGGCCGGCGAACAGCGCGGCACCGGCATGTCGCTGTTCTCGGTCGGCGGCAACCTCGGCTTCGCAGCCGGCGCCGCCCTCGGCGGCGTGACCGCGGCCACGTTCGGGCTCGGCGGCGGCTGGCTGCTCGTGATCCCCGGCGTGATCGGCGCGACGCTGATCTTCCTGCGGCTCCCCCACGCGCCCGCTCCGGCGCGCATCGCCGGCAGCGTGGTCGACCGTTCCCGCGACAACCGGCGCGCCCTCGTCACGCTGCTCGGCGGGCTGTGCCTGCGCGGCTACGTCAATTTCGGCATGCTCGCGTTCATCCCGCTCTACGAGGGGCGTGTGCGGGGCCGGTCGGACGGCTACGGCGCGATCCTGCTCGGCCTGCTGCTGCTGCTCGGCGCGGTCATGACGCTCGTCGCCGGCCCGCTCGCCGACCGCATCGGACCGCGCCGCACGATGGTGCTGCTGACCACCCCGGTCGGCCCGCTGACGCTGCTCTACGTGCTGAACGACTCCCTGCTCGGCGCGATCGCGGCGATCGTCGGTGGCGCGCTCGTGATCGGCACGTTCTCGGTCTCGATCGTGCTCTCGCAGATCTACCTGCGCAGCTCGCCGGCGCTTGCCGCCGGGCTCTCGATCGGCCTGTCGATCGGCGTCGGCGGTGCCTTCACGGTCGTGATCGGCGCGATCGGCGACGCGGTCGGCCTGGACTGGGCGCTCGGCACGGTCGCGGCGGTCGCCGTCGCATCGGTCGGCGTGCTGCTGATGCTGCCGCGCGACCGGACGACGGCCGAGACCTTCTCCTAGGAGCGGGCGGAGACGCCGGGCGGGGCCGCGAGGCCCTGGGCGTCGCCGGCGTCGATCATCTCGGCGATGTGCATGGCACCGCCGATCGCCGTCGGCGTGCCGACGGCGCGGCTGGCGTACAACACCGCCCAGTCCAGACAGGCCTGGGGCGAGGCGCCGTGCAGGTCGGCCCAGATGTAGGCCGCCGCCAGCAGGTCGCCGGCGCCGGTGGTGTCGACGGCATCGACGGGTGTGCGCACGGGCGCGATCAGTCGCTCGCCGGCGTGGATGGCGATGGCACCGTCGGCACCCAGCGTCACGACCACCGTGTCGACCGCCTCGCCCAGGCGCACGGCGGCGCCCTCGACGGAGTGCAGGCCGGTCAGGCCGAGCGCCTCTCGCTGGTTGACGAACAGGACGGAGGCACGCGCCAAAAGCGCCGGCGGGCGGCCTGCGTAGGCCCGCGCGTCGTCGTCGCCGACGGTGACGAAGGCCGCGGCGCCCTCGGGGACGGCGTACAGCTGGTCGAGGCTCAGCGCGACCGCGCGCGGCGTCAGCGCGGCGACGTCGGCGGCGGAGGCCCGCACGCCCGGGTCGACCGTCACCATGGCCCGGTCGCCGTTCACCGGCAGCACGACCGTCGTCGGCGTGCGCGCCGAGGTGCGCTCGACCATGCCGACGCCCTCGGTCCGCAGGGTCTCGCGCACGGCGAGGCCTGCCGAGTCGCGACCCAGCGGGGCGGCGACGGCGGCACCGAGACCCAGGCGCGCCGCGGCGATGGCGGTGATCGCACCGCCGCCGGGCGTCTGCACCAGATCGGCCGCGAACCGCTCCTCGCCGGCGACCGGCAGCCCGTCGAGCCCCACGAAGGTGAGGTCGAGGAAGACGGGGGTGGCGACGACGAGGTCCATGACGAGGGGGGTGTGCGGAGGGTGGTCGGTCATGCGATGAGCGCTCGGACGGCATCGCCGGAGAGCTCGCCCTTGGGCACGAAGCCGCGGGCGGGCGAATCCGCGACGAGCGTCCCGAAATCGGCGCCGTCACGGCTCGACGTGAGGACGATAGCGCTCAGCGAACCCTGTTCGCGAAGGCGCGCAGCGACCTCGAAGCCGTCGATATCGGGAAGGCTGACATCGAGCAGTACGACGTCAGGTGCGAGGCGCAGCACCTCGATGATGGCCGACGCGCCATCGGTCGCCTCGCCGAGTACGGCGAAACCCTCGATCTCGAGCACACGTCGGGCGGTGGCCCGGAACGACGGATGGTCGTCGACGATGAGGATCGTCTGCGTCATCCGTCGGCCGTCACACGCTCATCGTGGCATGCGCGGGAACCGTGCGAGGTACGGCTAGCCCCACCTCGTCGTCACCGGCGAGCGACCGGGCGACGCCGAACGTGAGACCCTCGCGCGCCAGGAAGACGAGGCCGAGACCGACGCCGAGGAGCGCTTCGACGACCTGCAGCCCGACACCGAAGGCGATCGCCGTCGACCCGGGCACGGCGCACAGCTGCACCAGGGGCGCGTACACGCCGAGCTGGAACATGCCCACGTTGCCGGGCCAGAAGGGGAACAGCTGCACGATCGTCGTGGCGACGAACACCAGGGCGGCGCCCTTCAGGCCGGCGTGGATGTCGAATGCGACCAGCGCCGCCCAGATGCCGGCGATCTGCGCGATCCACGAGGTCGTGCCGGCCGCCAGGGCCACGATCACGGCGCCGGGGCGGGTGAAGATCGCGTTGCCCTCGACGATGCCGTCCACCATCGACCGCACGCGACCGCGGGCGCGGCGCGCCGCGGCGTACAGGATCACGCTGCCGGCGGCGATGATCGCGATCAGCGCGACCGCCAGCCGCGTGGCGATGGGCGGCAGGTCGCAGGTGACGAGGAGCACCAGCACAGTGATCGCCAGCGCGGCGCCGACCAGCAGCTGTTCGGCGATGACGGTGCCGGTGATGGCCTGCTTCGTGAGCGCGCGGTCGGCGAGGCGGGTCCGTCGCGCGAGCACGGCGACGCGCGCCACCTCGCCGACCCTGGCGAACAGCACGGTGTTCAGCAGGAACCCGATGAACAGCGCCGGGACGACGTGGGCATAGCGCGTGCGGCGGCCTTCCGGCAGCGCCTCGAGCGTGAGCTTCCAGACGACGGCCTTGCCGAGGATCGACGCGAGGTTCAGCACCAGCGACGCCGCGATCCAGCCCCATGCGATCCGGGCCGTGGTCAGTGCGGAGAGGTCGATGCGCCGACCCACCACGATCGCCGCCGCGAACAGCGCGACGCCGCCGACGACGGCGCGGGCCCAGGAACCGGACGAGATGGCTCGGCGAGCCGGCAGGGCGGGTGTGCAGATCGCGGACACACCGGCAGCATCGCGCTCGCCGGGAGGCCTGCCGGATCGGCCGGCAGGCGTCGTCTGGTGCGGCTATCCGCACCACAGGGTCAGTCGGGCAGCGGCACCACGGCCCGGATCGTCGTCCCGAGGCCCGGCGAGCTCGACACCACGAGCGAGCCGCCGAGCGCCTCGATGCGGTCGGCGAGGCCGCGCACGCCGGTGCCGCGGGCCGGATCGACGCCGCCGACGCCGTCATCGCGGATCTCGATCGCGACGCGCTCCGCGTCACGCTCCACGTGCACCACCACGTGTGACGCCAGGGCGTGCTTGGCGACGTTGGCGATGGCCTCCGACGCCGTGAAGTAGAGAGCCGCCTCGTGTGGCGGCGGCAGACGTTCGTCGAACTCGCCGACGATCTCGACCGGCGTCGGCGAGCGCTCGGCGATCGAGATCAGCGCCGGCCGCAGACCGCGGTCGGCGAGCACCGCCGGGTGGATGCCGCGGGCCAGCTCGCGCAGCTCCTGCAACGCCAGCGCCAGGTCGGCGCTGCATGCGTCGAGGGCCTGCGCGGTGATGTCGGGGTCGGCGACGCCGGCGCGGGCCAGACGGATGCCCAGCGCAACGCTGATCAACCGCTGCTGCGCGCCGTCGTGCAGGTCGCGCTCGATGCGCCGCCGCGATTCGTCGGAGGCCTGCACAATGCGCGCGCGGGAGGCCACCAGCTCGCGCTGCGACTCGGTGTTGGCGATGGCCTGCGACACGAGCTCCGCGAACGCGTCGATGCGCTGCTCGGCGTCGGCCGGCGGCGGCGGGTCGTCGTCGATGGTCGACACGCTGACGCCGCCCCAGAGCCGGCCGCCGACGCGGATCGGGGCTGCCACAGCCGCCTTCACGCCGATCAGCTCGCGCAGGCGGATCGCGTAGGCGCCGGTCAGCGCCGAGTAGTCGTCGACGCGGGCCGGCTGGCCGGAGCGCAGCACCAGCGCGAGCGCGGTCGGCGAGTCGAGGCGGATCTCGGCGCCGACCGGCACGAACCGGCCGGGCACGTCGCTCCACCCCCCCACCACCCTCGCCATCATGCCGCCGTCGAACCGCACCATGTTGGCCGTGCGGGCGCCGAGCAGCCGCCCGACCTCCTCGGTCACGGCCGCGAAGATAGCGTCGGCCGGCCCAATCTGGGCGACCAGCGTAGCCACGCGCTGCAGCGCCGCCTGCTCCGCGAGCCGCAACCGCAGCTCGACCTGGAGCCGGGTGTTCTCGAGCGCCAGGGCGGCCGCGGCGATCACGGGGACGACCCGCTCGCGGTCGCTGACGCTGGACGGCGCGTGCATCAGCATCGCGACCGGGCCGGCCGCGCGCTCGATCACGCTGGCGCCGTCGCCGCGCTCCGGCACGTCCACGCGGCGGCCGCCGTCGTCGACCCAGACGGCGTGCGCAGGCAGCCAGTAGGCGATCTGCAGATCGGGGTCGCCGAGCGCCCGGCCGAGCACCACGCGCAGCTCCTCCGAGGAGGTCGCCTCGTTGAGCGCCACGATCAGGCCGCCGACGTTCATCGAGACGGGATGGTCGCAGGTCGGCTCACGACGCGCGAACACCCCGGAGTGGCCGATCAGCGCTGCAGGGCGGCGGCGGTCTGCTCGACGAGTTGCGCCACGACGTCGGCCGCCGGCAGCGGCTCGCCGACCAGCGGTGCGGCCTGGCCGGCCAGCATCGGCAGCAGGTCGAAGGCGTTCTGACGCGCTGCCTCGCGGCGGATGTCAGCGACGAAGGCGGACTGGCCGCCCCAGCCGAGCGTGCCCACGTCGGCGGCGACCAGCGCGGCAACGATGCGGTTGTTGATCCACCGCGCCGGCCGGCCGGTGACGGCGTCGGTGACGACGGTGCCGTACCGCTCGGCATCGACCAGCGCCTGCCGGTGGACGTCGGCCGCGCCGCTCTCGCGGCTGCCGAGGAACCGCGTGCCCAGCGACACGCCGGCCGCGCCCAGCACGAGCGCCGCGGCGATGCCGCGGCCGTCCATGATGCCGCCCGACGCGATCACGGGCACGTCGCCGCCAACCGCATCGACGACCTGCGGGACGAGGGCCATCGTGCCCACCTCGGAGAAGCCCCGCAGTGTCTCGCCGTCGGCGAAGGCGCTGCGGTGCCCGCCCGACTCGGCGCCCTGCGCGATCACCCCGGTGACCCCGGCCGCCACCGCGCGCCGTGCGTCGGCCACCGACGTGACCATCGCCAGGACCGGGACGCCGGCCGACCGCGCCATCTCCATCAGGGGCGCCGGATCCTCGAAGGTCGTGATGACCGTTGCGCCGGCGGCGACGCTGGCCGCTGCCAGCTCGGCCGGCGCGCCGGTGGGCGCCGGCACCGGCGGCTCGGGCGGCAGGCCCAGCTCGGCACGGAACGGCGCCAGCACGGCGGCGATCTTCTCCCGGTCGCCGGTCGGCGGCGTCCGCGGTGCGAGCTGGACGTTGACACCGACCGGCGCGCCGCCGGCGAGCTCGAGCGCCGCGCGGGTGGCGATGACGGTCGCGTCGACGGTCGTGCCGGAGGCGCCGAGCACGCCGAGCCCGCCGGCCCGCGAGACGGCACCGACCAGCGCCGGCGTGTTCGGGCCGCCGGCCATGCCGGCGAGCAGGATCGCGTGCCGGATGCCGAGCAGATCGCAGAGCGGTGTCCGGAGGGGCTGGGTCACGGCGTGCGTCCCTCCCGTGGCTCAGTCGGAGGCGCGGAGGAAGGTGAGCACGGCCAGCACGCGTCGGTGATCCTCGACCGCGGCGCCGAGGTCGAGCTTCTCGAAGATGTTCGTGATGTGCTTCTCGATGGCGCGCGGCGTCACGACCAGCTGCTCGGCGATGGCGCCGTTGGACCGGCCCTCGGCCATCAGCGACAGGACCTGGCGCTCGCGGGCGGACAGCACCTCGAGTGGTGCGGCCCGCCGCTTGCGGGCGACCAGCAGCGAGACGATGGACGAGTCGAGCGCCGACCCGCCCTGGGCGACGCGCCGCACGGCGGACGAGAAGTCGTCGATCTCGGCGATGCGGTCCTTCAACAGGTAGCCGACGCCGTCGGTGCCCTCGGCGAGGAGCTCCAGCGCGTACTCCGGCTCGGCGTACTGCGACAGCACGATGACGCCGACACCCGGGTGCGCCTGGCGGATGCGCAGGGCCGCGCGCACGCCCTCGTCCGTATGCGTGGGCGGCATGCGGATGTCGACCACGACGACGTCGGGGCCGTGCGAGGTGATGGCGGACATCAGCTCGACGGCGTTCGCCACCAGCGCGACGACCTCGAACCCGGCGTCGCCGAGCACGCGGGCGACGCCCTCGCGCATCAGGGCCGAGTCGTCGGCGATTACCACCTTCAGAGCGGCCACGGTGGCGACGTTAGCAGTCCGGGCCTCGGCTGCCGAGCCGGGCCAGGTACGGATACCCGCACCTGCGGGTTCGGCGCTCCCGGCGGCTCGCCACCTGCGAGACACCAGCGTCCCGTACGCGACGAATACCCGGGCCGCGCGATGCTCCTCCTGTGCAGTCGGCCCGCCGACCGCCACCACCCAAGGAGCACATCATGTCCCCCATCCCCCGGCACGCGGCAGCGCTCCTCCTCCACCGTGAGCGCGTCCAGGCCGCCCTGCGAAACGCTGCGTACCCGACTCCCCGCCGCAAACGCTTCGGACGGATCAACCGCAGCCCGCTGCTGCGGCTCGCGTAACCTCGCCACCTCCCCCCTCCCCCCGCTGCAGGGCGCCCGATCGGGCGCCCTGCTCGCGTCCTGGGACAGCCGCGCCGGGCGGGTGCGGTTCTCCCCACCGGCGGACGCCAGTTCTCCGTAGAAACGGCTCCCCGAGCGGCGGCGAAGCTTGTCGAGCGCGATCGGTAACACCGGTCGCCAGCCCCTCAACGCCCCCTCAGGAGTCCCCCGCCATGTCCATGTTCTCCAGCACCATCGATTCGAGCGACCTGCGCAACCAGTTCCGCGGCGTGCTCGTCGAACCGGGCGACGCCCGCTGGGACGCGTCCCGCCAGGCCTACAACCTGACGCTCGAGCAGGACCCGCTCCTGATCGCGTTCCCGGTCGACTCGGCCGACGTGCAGGCGCTCGTGTCGTACGCGGCGGAGCGCGGCATCGAGGTGGCGCCGCAACGCACCGGGCACAACGCCGTGGCGCTCGGCGCGCTGGGCGACGTGATCCTGCTCAAGACGGACGCCATGCGCGGCGTGGAGATCGACGAGCAGCGCCAGGTCGCGCGCGTGCTGTCGGGCACGAAGTGGGCCGACGTGGTGCCGGTGGCGTCCGACCTGGGCCTCGCCGCGATGCACGGCTCGACGCCGGACGTCAACGTCGTCGGCTACTCGCTCGGCGGCGGCATCGGCTGGTATGCCCGCAAGCACGGCATCTCCGCCTCGAGCGTGCTCGCGATCGAGCTGGTGACGGCCGACGGCCGGTTCCGGCGCGTCGACGCGAGCCATGATGCGGAGCTGTTCTGGGCGCTGCGCGGCGGCGGCGGCAACTTCGGGATCGTCACCGCGATCGAGATCCAGCTGTACCCGATCTCCGAGGTGTACGCCGGCGTGCTGTTCTTCCCGTGGGAGCGCTCGGGCGAGGTGCTGAACGCGTGGCACGCGTGGACGAAGACGGTGCCGGACGAGGTGACGTCGGTCGGCCGCATCCTCCAGATGCCCCCGATCGAGGAGGTGCCGCCTTTCCTGCGCGGCCAGAACTTCGTGATCGTCGAGGCGGTCGTGATCGGCGACGAGGCGTTCGGTGCGGAGCTGCTGCGCCCGCTGCGCGAGCTTGGCCCGGCGATCGACACGTTCGCGATGATGCCGCCCGTCGGCATCTCCGAGCTGCACATGGATCCGCCCACGCCGATACCGTACGCCGGCGGCGCCCACCTGCTGCTATCCGATCTGTCGCCCGAGGTGATCGCCGACTTCGTTACCGCGACCGGTCCGGGCTCCGGCTCGCCGCTCGTGTCCGCCGAGATCCGCCATAACGGCGGCGAGCTGTCCCGCGCGGCGGCCGGCAACGGTGCGTGCGCGTCCGTCGCCGGCGAGTACATGACGTTCGGCGTCGGCCTGGTGTTCGATCCGTCCGGCGGCGAGGCCGTGCGCGCCCGGCTGGCGATGATGGAGGAGGCGCTCGAGCCCGCCGATACGGGCCGCCGCTACCTGAACTTCACCGAGGGGACGACGAGCCCCGAGAAGTTCTTCACGCCGGAGGCCTACGCCCGCCTGCAGGCCGTGAAGGCCCGCGTCGATCCGGACGAGCTGATCCGGGCCAACCACCCGATCCGCCCGTCGGTGGCCGCCGCCCGCTAGCCCCGTCCACCGTGACCGTTTTCGCACGCGGTGCGAGAACGGTCACGGTTTGCGTCTTCCGCCACCCGCCCCGTTCGTTTTGGCGCAATCCGCGCGCGGTGCGCTGGCCCTGTGCTCGCCGGCTCCGGCTCCTTCCCGGGCCGGAGGCCGCGAGCGCGGTCGCGTCCGGAGACGCCTGTTCGGAGGCACGGAGACGACGTCGAACGGTGGCCGTTTTCGCACGCGGTGCGAAACCGGCCACGGTCGGCGT
>JBKJIG010000147.1:0-55462 GCA_046598415.1 Gaiellales bacterium | reverse complement strand
TCGGCTGTGGCCGGGTCGCGATCGTCGTCCGGATCGGTGCCTGGCACGAATCTGACACGCTCGGACGTCTGTGATTTGCCTGTCCCGGATGCGGGTCGGGTCATCGCCTCGAAGTTGCCGCGTCGTCCTGTCGCCGCCGCGCCTGCGGCTCCTGACGGCATCCGACGGCGACTGAGCGTCGCCTCTGCTGCGCCCGCGCACGCCTCGAGCCAACGGTGCGCGACGTGCAGCGCCTTTGGCCTGCGCAGGGCGCGAGCAGCCGTTCCCTTGTCAGTCGCCGACCCAGGCGATCGCCTCGATCTCGACCAGCATCGCCGGCTCAGCCAGCCGCGCCTCGACCGTCGTCCGCGCGGGCGGGTCGTCGGGGAAGAACTCCGCGAACACGTCGTTCATCGCCTGGAAATAGCGGATGTCGGACAGGTAGACGTTGCACTTCATGACGTCGGTGAGCGCCGCACCGCCCGCCTCGAGAATCGACTTGACGTTCGAGAGGACCTGCCGCGTCTGCGCGCCGGGGTCACCGATGCCGACGATCTGCTGGTCCGCGTTCCACGCCACCTGACCCGACGTGTAGACGAGGCCGCCGGCACGGGTGCCGGGCGAGTACGGGTATGCGCGCTGCGGGAGGAACGTGAGGTTCCCGGGTCGGATCACTTGCTTTGCCATGCCGCCGAGCGTAGACGATCAGTCGTCTGGCTCGCCGTCGCCGCCGCCCTTGCCGGAGACGTCGCTGCCGCCGCCGTCGTCCTTGTCGGAGTCGCCGCCCTTGCCCGAGCCACCCTCGTCGACCTTGCCGGAGTCGCCCGTCCCCTTGCCTGACTGGTCGTCGTGGGACGAGTCGCCCGATCCACCCGACGACGAGCCACCCGACGACGAGCCGCCCGAGGACCTGGTCGGTTTCGACGACGAGCCGCCGGACGAGCCCGATGACGAGCCACCGGACCTGCTGCTCGCCGAGGACGGCGAGGTCTCGGCCTTCTTGGCCGGAGCCGGCTCGGTGACGGTCGCCTCGGTCGCCGTTCGCGTGCTGATGGTTGGCCCCGCCCGGACGGCCGACGTGGTCTCGATCGCGGTCGTGGCGGGTGGCGCCAGCTCGCTGGCGGCCGGCAGCGGACCGGTCGGGATGGAGCGGTCCGCGATGGCGTTGGCCGCCAGTCCCACGCTGAACGCGATCGCGACGCCGGCGGTGGCGGCGGCGGTCGTGAGGAGCGAGGAGCGGCGCATGGCGAAAGGGTACGACGCGAACGGTTAGCGGACGGCAAAGTCGCGCGGCAGGCGCAGCTCGGCGCGCGCGCCGCCGCCCTTGCGGTTCGTGATCAGCGCGCGGCCGCCCCAGCGCTCGGCCAGGGTGCCCGCGATCGCCAGGCCCAGCCCCGACCCGGGGGCGTCGGGACGGCGCCGCGTGCCGCGCCGGAACCGCTCGAACGCCAGCGCCAGATCCTCCGGCCCGAGGCCCGGGCCGTCGTCCAGCACCGCCACCCAGGCCGACGTGTCGTTGGCGCCGACCTCGAGCTGGACGCGGGTGTGGGGCGGCGTGTGCACCAGGGCGTTTTCGATCAGGTTGTCGAGGGCCGTGGCGACGTCGCCCGCCGACGCCGACGCGTGTGCCGGCGGGCCGTCGACCAGCTCGATCGACCGCGCCGACGCCGTCGCGCGCGGCGCGAACCGCTCGACCGCCGCGAGCGCTGCGGCGCGCAGGTCGACCGGCTCGGGATCGGCCGCCGGCGCGTCGGCCGCGGCCAGCGCCAGCAGGTCGGTGACGAGTCGCGCCAGGCGGTCGGCCTCGTGCTCGGCCGGGTGCAGCTCGCGCTGCACGATCGGGTCGTCGGTGAGGACGCCCGCCGCCTCGAGGCGCAGCTTCAGCCCCGTCAGCGGTGTGCGCAGCTGGTGCGAGGCGTTGGCAACGAAATCACGCTGCGCCTCCAGCGAGCGCACGAGGCGGTCGGTCATGAGGTTGAACGCGCCGGCCACCGCGCGTTGCTCCTCGGCGCCCTCGATGGGCGCCCGGGCCTCGAGATCGCCGTCGGCGATGCTGCGTGCAGTGTCGGCAAGCTTCTCCAGCGGCCGGGCCAGCGTGCCCGCCACCAGCCAGGCCACGATCAGGCCCATGATCAGCGCGCCGACGCCCACGCCCGCCAGCGCCAGACGGTCGCGCCGGATCGTCGAGTTGACGCCGCCGACGCTCTGCGTCAGCCGCACCGCGCCGACGGTCTGTCCCTTGTCGAGCACGGGCACCGCCGTGTAGAGGAGGTCCTCGTTGAGCGTGTCGGAGTGGCGCGTGCCCTGCACGGAGTTGCCCGCGAGCGCCGAGGCCACCTCCGGCCGGCCGACGTAGCTGTCGTCGGCCCGGTCGGGCCCCGCCGAGTCGGCCAGCGGCGCGCCGGTGGCGTCGAGGATCAGCACGCGGCCGCCCAGGTCCGACGCCGCGCGCGATGCAATCGAGGCCAGCTCGACGGGCCGGTCGAGCCGGCCGGCGGCGCTGGCCGCGACGACCTGCGCGCCGGTGGACGCGCTCGCGCGCACCTCGCTCTCGATGCGGCGCGAGGTCGTCAGGGCGAGCGGGATCGCGAGCGCCACGATCACCAGCAACAGCACGTAGGCCACCGCGGCGACCACGCGCACGCGGAGGCTCATCTCACCTCGTCGGCCGCGCTGAAGCGGAACCCCACCCCACGGAGCGTGTGCACGTAGCGCGGGGTGCCGGCATCGTCGCCGAGCTTCTTGCGGAGCCCCGAGATGTGCACGTCGAGCGTTTTCGTCGAACCGAACCAGTTCGTGTCCCACACCTCGTCGATCAGCCGTTCGCGTGTGAGCACCGTGCCGGCGTTCTGCATCAGCAGGGCCAGCAGCTCGTACTCCTTGCGCGTCAGCTCGAGCTCCGCTCCGGACAGCAGCACCCGGCGCATGGCCGTCTCGAGCACGAGGTCGCCGATCACGACGCCATCGTCGCGGTCGGCGGCCGGCGTCGCGATGCCGTCGGTGCGGCGCATGACGGCGCGGATGCGGGCGATCAGCTCGCGCGCCGAGAACGGCTTCACCACGTAGTCGTCGGCGCCGAGCTCGAGACCGATCACGCGGTCGAGCTCCTCGCCCCGCGCCGTCAGCATGATGATCGGCACGCGCGACTTCTGGCGGATCTCACGGCAGACGTCGAAGCCGGAGCCGTCCTCCAACATCACGTCGAGCAGCACGAGGTCGGGTTGCACCGTGTCGACCAGCCCCGGGGCCGCCTTGGCGCTCGGTGTGACGTGGGTGGCCCAGCCCTCGCGCCCGAGGGCGGCGGTCAGCGGCTCGGTGATCGATTCCTCGTCCTCGACCAGCAGGATGGTTCGGGTGGTAGACACCTTGTCATCATCGTACGACGCGCGACGGGCCGGAGTGGCAAGTTGCCGCTCCGGCCCGTTCCCCCCGCGTCGTACGCTGTCCGTCAGCAGACGGTCAGTCGTCCTGGCTGTCGTCGCCGCCGCCGTGACCGCTGCCGGAGTTGCCGCCGCCATCGTCGCCGCCGCTGTGGTTGCCGTTGTCGTCAGCGCCGTCGTCGTTGCCGCCGCCATGACCGCTGCCGGAGTCGTCGTCGCCAGCGTCGTCGTGGCTCTTGCCCTGACCGGAGTTGTCGTCGTCGCGCTCGGCGTCGCCGGCCTTGCCGTGACCCGAGTTGTCGCCGCCCTTGTCGCCGTCGTCGTTGCCGTCACCAGCACCGGCGCCGGCACCGGTGCAGCGCGGATCGTTCGCGTGCTCGGCCTCGTCACACGGACCCGAGATGTCCGCGACGCCGGTGTTCGTGATCGTGCCCGGCGACGTGGTGGTCTCCTCCGTCGTCGTACCCTCGGTCGTGGTGTCGTCGGTCGTGGCGCCGGCGGTGGTCGTGCCCTCCGTCGTCTTGCCCGACCCGGTGGTCGTGACGGTCTCCGTCGTGGTGGTCGTGTCCGTCGCCGACGTGCCGGCCGACTGGGCGAGTGCCCCGGTGCCGAGGCCGGCGGCGAGCAGGCCCACGAGCAGCGCGACTCCCATACCGATCTGATTGCGCTTCATTTGTTTAACCCCCCTGGTGTGCAAATCTCGTACAGGCACAGCATCGCGGGGGGCCGGCAAGCCGGAACCAAGGCCCTGGTTAGCGCTTGGTAAAGGTTCGGCCGGCCGTCAGACCGGCGCCGTGCTGCGCGCCGCGTAGTGCAGGTAGGGCGCGCCGCTGGTCTCCGAACCGACCGGCATCGTGTGCCCGTCGTCGGACATGCACAGCTCGAGCGCAAAGCCCGCCTCGGCGAGCTGGCGCTGCTGCGCCGGTGCGCTAATCGCGTACAGCACCATGGTGAAATCGTGGGCCTCGTCGTTGCGGATCGCGTAGTCGCCGGTGTCGAGCTCGGTCGGCCGCAGCCGGCGGTGGTTGCGGAGGCGGCCGGGAAACCGGATCACGTCGCCGACGACGGAACGCGGCCGGCGCCAGTCGTGGAGGTGCCAGGGGCGGCGCACCCGCCCGTCACGGTTGTGCGAGGAGAATACGAGCAAACCGCCGGGAACCAGGATCCGATGCAGCTGCGTCAGCAGCACCCGCCGCTCCGGATCGTCGAGCACGTCGAGCACGTTGCACGTCCCGACCACGGCTTCCAGCGACGCGTTGGGGACGTCCGCGAGGTCCTCCATGTCTCCGACGCGCACCGTGGCCGATGGGACGCGGCGCCGGCAGACATCGGCCATATCGGGCGAGATCTCCAGCGCGGTCAGCTCCGCGGCGAGCTCGGCCAGGTACCCCGTGAAGCGCCCCGCCCCGGGCCCCAGCTCGAGGACCCGGCCGGACAACGGCTCGCGAAACCGGAGCAGGAGAAGGACCTCGGCCGGCGAGATCCGGCGGTCGTCGTAATTCGACACCCACGCGCCGAGTCGCCAGACGGCTGCGTTGTGATCGGCGGGTCGAACGGCCTCGGACACGATGGCCGCATCCTAGCCGGGCATATCGCGGCTGCTACGGCTCGGTCCGGCGCGTCCGGCGCAGCGCGCCAGTCGCGCGGTGGCCGGCCCGGAGCGCGGTTGCCGCGATCGCAGCCATGATCCGCCCGCGCGGTCCCGCGACCCAGCCGATCCCCGCGTACCTCAGCTCGATCCGGTGCGCGAACATCAGCTGATCGACGTCCCCGCCGGGGGTCAGCTCGATGCGCATCACGCCCTCCCGCGACGCAACCTCCAGCACCGCGAGCATGGCCAGGAGGCCCGGATCGAGGTGGCAACGCGCCCCGGCCTGACCGGCGGGGAGGAGGCACAGCGAGGCGCCTGCGCGGAGCGCGTACTGGAAGGCGACCGGCACGCCGTCGAGCCGGACGACCGCGAGTAGCGCGGCGCCGGCGTCGGCGAGTGCGGGGCCCGCGGCGAGGTGGAGGGCGCGCTCCGGCTCGGTCCCGAACGTCGAGCCGTCCGAGCCGCCGGCCCGGCCGGCGGCGATCGCGAACGCCTCCGGCAAAAGGCGAAACAGGCTGACCGCGTCGCGTGCGACGACCACCTCGAGCGACCCCGACGCTTCCAGCGCGCGGCGTTGCTCGCCGTGGGTCGTGCGCACCGGGGCCGGGACGTGCGCGTCGTAGACGGCATCCCAGTCGGGCCCGGTAGCCAGTACCGCTCCGGCAGTCCCCTCGACGAGTGCGAGCGCACCGGCCCGGCCGGCGACGGGATCGGCGCCGAGCCCAACCAGGACGGCCAGGTCGGCGGCTGCCGTGGCCGCGGCGCCGAGCACCGCTGCGGTCGTCGCCGGCGCGTCGGGTGCGAGCAGGAGGTCGGCCGAGGTTGTGCCGACCCCGCCCGCCCAGCGCGCGATCCCGACCCCGGCCCGGCGGCGCACGACGAGCGGGAGGCCGCCCACGAGCCGTCCGTGAGCGTCGGCTGCGAGGAGGACCGGCTCGGCCGGTGCCGCGAGGTGCTCCACCCACGGAGCGAGGTAGCCCGCCAGGAGGAACGGGCTCGGTCGCGCTGCTGCCCGCACCATCACGTCCCACTCGTCGCTCCGCTTGCGCAGATCCTCCGGCGAAAGCGCGCGGACGGTGATTCCGCGATCCGGACTGGGAGGAGTCAGTGAATGCACGCTCCGGATTCAACCACGCGGAACCTCACGACCGTCCACGCGGAACCACTAGAGTGCCGCCCGTGGATCGGGCCAGGGTCGTCGTCATCGGCGGGGGGATCACCGGGGCGAGCGTCGCCTACCACCTCGCTCGGGCCGGGTGGCGGGATGTCCTGCTGCTCGAGAAGGGCGAGCTGACGAGCGGCTCGACGTGCCAGGCAGCCGGCCTCGTCACGCAGTTCAACCCCTCGAACGCGATGATGCGGCTGCGGCGGTACTCGATCGAGCTGTACAACGAGCTCGGCGTGTTCGAGACGGTCGGCTCGCTGCGCATCGCCGCCGGCCCCGAGAGCCTGAAGGAGCTGCAGCGCGGGCTCTCCCGCACCCGCGGGATCGGGCTCGACGCGCAGCTGCTCGGCGCCGACGAGGCGCGTCGGCTGATGCCCGCCGCCTCGCCCGACGACCTGTACGGCGCCGTCTGGATGCCGGGCGACGGCTACCTCGACCCGCACGGCGCCACCTACGCACTGGCCGGCGCCGCCCGCGCCCTCGGCGTCGAGATCCGCACGCAGACGCGCGTCACCGGCATCGAGCTCGGGCCCGGCCGCGTGGTGCGCGCCGTCCACACCGAGGCCGGCCCCGTCGAGTGCGAGATCGTCGTCAACGCAGCCGGCATCTGGGCGCCGCGGGTGTCGGCGATGGTGGGCGCCTTCACGCCGTCGATTCCGGTCGACCACCAGCACATCGCGTTGCAGGCGGTGCCCGGCCACGAGCTGCCGCGCGACATGCCGTGCTTCCGCGACACCGACAACCTCGTCTACGGCAAGGCCGAGTCGGGTGGCGTGCTGTTCGGCGGCTATGAGGCGAACGCGCCATCGCGGTGGGAGGACGGCGCGCCGTGGGAGCACGGCGGCCGCGCGGTGCCCGCCGACGAGGAGCGCTTCGCCGCGCTGATGGCCGGCGCCGTGCGGCGCTTCCCGTTCCTCGCCGAGGCCGGCGTCGCGGGGCTCGTCTGCCACCCCGACGCGATGACGCCCGACGCGAATCCGCTGCTCGGCCCGATGCCCGGCGTGCCGGGCTTCTGGATGGCGGCCGGCCTGTCGCTGAACGGGTTCGGCGGTGCAGGCGGCATCGGCAAGGCGATGGCCGAGTGGATCACGTCGGGCGAGACCGAGGTCGACGTCTCCGCCTACCGCGCCTGGCGCTTCGGTGACACGTACCGCGACGTCGGCTTCGCGTCGGCGGCGGCCCGCGAGACGTACCGGTACTACTACCGCCTTCGCTACCCGCTCGACGCCGACGAGTGGGGACGTCCGCAGCGCACCTCCGCGCTCTACGGCCGCCTGCAGGAGCAGGGCGCGGTATTCGGATCCAAGAACGGCTGGGAGCGCGCCGACTACCTCGAGCCCGGCCGGGCGTGGCGCCGGGCCGGCGCCGACCAGCGCGCGTTCGGCTGGACGGCGCCGCCGTACCTCGACCGGCTGCGCACCGAGCACACGGCGTTCCGCGAGCGGGCCGGCATCATCGACATGACGTCGTTCGGCAAGACGGCGGTAGAGGGGCCGGGCGCGCTGGCGCTGCTCGAGCGCGCCTGCTGCAACCGCATCGACCGGCCGGTCGGCGCCGTCATCTACACGCAGATGCTCGACGCCCGCGGCGGCATCCTCGCCGACGTCACCGTCACGCGGCTGGCTGCCGACCGCTTCCGCGTCGTCTCCGGCGCCGGTGCCGTCGACGCCGATCGCGGCTGGCTCGAGCACGCGCGGTGCGACGGCGATGCGCCCGTCTCGATCCGCGACGCGTCGGAGGAGCTGAGCGTGATCGGCCTCTGGGGACCCGCCGCGCGCGAGATCCTGCAGGCGACGACCGGCGATGACGTCTCCGGAACGGCCTTCGGATTCCGCACCGCCCGCGACCTGCACATCGGCGCGGCACCCGTGCTGGCCCAGCGCATCACCTACGTCGGCGAGCTCGGCTACGAGCTCTACGTCGAGCCGCGGTGGGCCGTGCAGGCGTACGATCTGCTGGTCGCGGCCGGCGCGCCACACGGTCTGGAGCCGTGCGGCTACCGCTCGCTCGAGGGCCTGCGGATGGAGAAGGGCTACCGCTACTACGGCACCGACCTGACCCCGGGGGACACCCCGGACGAGGCCGGACTGGGCTTCTGCGTCGACCTGGCGACGCCGTTCACGGGCCGTGCGGCGCTGGCCGCGCGGCGGGCCGAACCGGCCGCGCGACGTATCCGCACCCTGCTGATCGGCGGGAGCGAGTACCGCACCGTCTACGGCGGCGAAGCCGTGCACCATGACGGCGCCGTGGTGGGCAGGCTGCGCAGCGCCTCCTACGGCTTCACGGTCGAGCGGAACCTGGCCTACGCGTATCTCCCCCCGACCCTGCAGCCCGGGGACACGGTTGCCGTCGAGATCTTCGGCGAGCTGGTCGCGGCCGATGTGGCCGACGACGTGCAGTACGACCCCGGCAACGAGAGGGTGCGATCCTGATGGCGACGTTCACGAACTGGGTCGGCAACCAGACCTGCACCCCGTCGGCAACGCTCTCGCCAGGCTCCGAGGCCGAGGTGCAGGCGGCCGTCCGCGAGGCCCGCCAGGTGCGCTGCGTGGCGGCCGGCCACTCGTTCACGCCGATCCACCTCACCGACGGCACGCTGCTGACGATGGACGGCCTGCACGGTGTGCTCGGGGTCGACGGCGCCACCGGCCGTGCGTCGGCACTGCCCGGCACCACGGTCGGCGAGCTCGGCCGGCCGCTGTGGAACGCCGGCTTCGCGCTTGCGAACCAGGGCGACATCGACACCCAGGGCATCGCCGGCGCGATCGCCACGTGCACGCACGGCTCGGGCCTCACGCTGCAGTCGTTCTCGGCGTCGCTGCGGCGCGCGCGGCTCGTGATCGGATCGGGCGAGGTGATCGAGATCGGCGAGGACGACCCACGGCTGCCCGCGGTGCAGGCCGCGGTCGGGATGCTCGGCGTGATGACCGAGGTCGAGGTCCAGGCAGTACCGGCTCACCGCCTCGTCGAGCGCATCGAGCACTGGCATTACACCGAGGCCTTCGGCCGTCTCGACGAGCTGGCCCGCTCGCACCGCCACTACTCGTTCTTCTACATCCCGACCGAGGAGTCGGCGGCGCTGTACGACCTCGTGACCCCGGCCGGGACGGGCGTGGCTGACACCTGTTACGTGAAGATCTACGACCTCGCCGGCGACGACGCGCCCGACTCCGCCACGACCGGCCGCCGCGTCGGCCGGTCGTACGAGATCTACCCGACCATCTTCGAGCCCAACTTCCACGAGCTCGAGTACTTCGTGCCGTACGACCTCGCCGCCGAGGCGCTGGGCGCGATGCGCGAGCTGATGCTGTCGCGGCTGCCGCTGTCGATCTTCCCGATGGAGGTGCGCACCGTGGCGCGCGAGGACGCGTGGCTGTCGCACTCGTACGGGCGCGAGTCGCTCGTGATCTCGGTCTCGGGTCAGCCCGGCACCGACTACGAGCCGTACCTGCGCGAGGTGCACGCCGTGCTCGGCCAGTTCGACGCCCGCGTGCACTGGGGGAAGATCCACTTCCTGACCGCCGACGAACTGCACGAACGCTACCCGCGCGCGGCCGACTTCATCGCCCTGCGGCGCGAGCTCGACCCTGCCGGCAAGTTCCTGAACGATCACCTGCGACCGCTCTTCGCCTAGCCAATCGGTCAGACGAGCACGAGGTCGCGCTCGGGGACGATGCCCCACGCAGCCGCGGTCGCCCGCAGCGCGTCGTCCAGCGGCCAGGCGTCCGCGCGCTCGGCCCCCTGGTGCACCGGCGATGCGCCCTTCAGCGCCATCGAGCCGGTGTTGTCGCCGATCGCTGCGATCTGGGCCAGCTCGTCGGCCGAGAGCACGATCTCGCGCGGTACGGCGGCCAGGTCGGCCCGCTTCGCCTCGACGGTGCGCACGTTGTCGCCCCGCTCCTGGATGAGCGTCGGCACCACGCTCGCGACCGCCTGCTGCGCCAGCGTCCACTGGCACGCCAGCTGCAGCATGCTCAGCCCGTGGCGCTCGGCGATCGGCCGCATCTGCTCCATGCGGGCCCGGCCCGAGTCGACCCAGCCCTGCGGCCGGAACGCCCGGTGGTCGCCGTCGCGCAGCTGGTCGGCGTCGCGCAGGTCGTCGTGGAAGATGCCGCCGTAGTCGACGACGCGGGCCAGCACCTGCACGCCGTGCTTGGCGCAGACGGGCAGCACCAGCTGCCCGGGCCAGGGTTCGAGCGGGTTCAGGATCAGCATCGTCCAGTCGATCAGCGAGCCGAACCGCTCGAGGCATGAGATCACGTCGAGCGTGAAGCCGTTGGCGGGGCCGGGCGCGATGCCGATGCCGTCCGTGAGGCCCTCGTCGCGCAGCCGCACGAGCGCGTCCCACACGTGCTCCGACGAGTAGCCGATGCGGTCGGGGTTGTGCAGTAGCAGGCAGTCGAAGCGGTCGGCACCGCAGCGCCCGAGGCTGCCCTCGGCGGCCATCCGCAGGTAGTCGTAGTAGCCGTCGGGGCCGCGCAGCCGCGGATCGGTGAAGCGCGGGAAGCCCTTCGCGCCGTCGCGCGCGCCGGTGTAGAAGTCGTTGCCGATCGCGCCGACGAGGCGGTAGGCGTCGCGGTCGAGGCCTGCCAGCGCACGTCCGACCAGCTCGTCGGCGCCGCCCGCTCCGTAGGCGTCGGAGGTGACGACGGTGTTGATCTGGTCGTCGGGCCGCAGGACCGCGACGAGACGTTCCTCGTCGATCGGCTCGCCGAAATGCATGTGCCGCCCGCCGCTCCATGAGCCGAGGCAGACGTGGCCGAGTTCGCGCATGCCCCTAGCGTGCCACACGCGGGTAGCATCTCCCCCCGAGATGACCGTCGAGTTTCGAGGCAACGTGCTGGCGCCCGATCCGCTGGGGCCGTGCCGCGTCGTCGTCGAGGGCGACCGCATCGCCGCCATCGAACCGCTGCGCGACGCGCCCGAGGGCACCTGGATCGTGCCCGGGCTGGTCGACATCCAGCTGAACGGCGCGTTCGGCGTCGACTTCGCGAACCCGGAGGGACTCGACACGGCCCGCGCGCGCATCGCCGCGTCGGGCGTGACGTCGTTCCTCGCCACCCTCGTCTCGGCCTCGCCCGGCGCCTACGCCGCCCCGCTCGCCGCGCTCGTGCCCGACGCGACGCCCGGCCTCGCGCAGGTGGCCGGCGTGCACCTGGAGGGGCCGTGGTTGTCACCGACCTTCCCCGGCGCCCACGACCCCGCGGCGCTGCGACCGCCGTCGGCCGCCGAGCTGACGGCGTTCCTGGCGCCCGGCACCGTCCGGCTCGTCACGCTCGCGCCCGAGCTGACCGGCGGCCTGACGGCGATCTCGCGCCTGACCGCCGCCGGCGTCGCGGTGGCGCTCGGGCACACCAACGCCGACGAGGCGACAACGCGCGCGGCGCTCGACGCCGGCGCCTCCCTCGGCACCCACCTGTTCAACGCCATGCGGCCGTTCCACCACCGCGATCCGGGCGCCGCCGGCGTGCTGCTCGACGCGCCGTGCGCCGTCACCATCATCGCCGACGGCGTGCACGTGTCGGACGCCGCCCTGCGACTGGCCTGGGCGGCGAAGGGCGGGTCGCGGTTCGCGCTCGTCTCCGATGGCGTTGCGCCGCTCGGCCTGACGCCCGGCCGGTACCGCGTCGGCACGTGGGATGTCATCTCGGACGGTGCCGCCTGCCGCCTCGCGGGCGGCACGCTGGCCGGATCGGTGACGCCGCTGATCGCGGGCGTGCGGCGCCTGGTGGCCTGCGGCGTGCGGTTCGCCGAGGCCATCAAGGCCGCCACCGAGACGCCGGCCCGCCTGGTGGGTATCGACGCCGGCCGGCTCACCGTCGGCGGCCGCGCCGACCTGGTCGTGCTCGACGACGGGCTGCGGCCCGTGGCGGTGCTGGCGGGCGGGATCAGCCCGCGCTTGCGCCAGCCGTCTGCATCGGTTCGCTGACGGCACCGCCGTCGAACCGGACGACGAGCACGACCTCGACCGACGAGCCGTAGCCGAGGCCCTGGCAGCCGATCGCAGCGCGCGTGCCCAGGCCGCGGCTGCCGTAGACCTGGACGAGCAGGTCGGTCGCCCCGTTGATGACGCGCGGCTGGTCGTTGAAGCCGGGTGCCGAGTTCACCCAGCCGGTCATCTGCACGACCTGCTGCATGCGATCGAGGTCGCCCAGCGCGTGACGCAGCGCCGTCAGCGACGACAGGGCCGCGTAGCGCGCGGCCTCGTAGCCCTGGTCGATCGTCAGGTCTGCCCCGACGACGCCGGCCAGATACGGCAGCCCCTCCTTCTCGGGCACGGTGCCGGAGAGGTAGAGGAGCTCGCCGACGGCGAGGTGGGAGACGAACTTGGCTCCCGACGTGTCGAGGGCGTAGCTCTCGGCGAGGGGCTCGACCGAGAGCCCGAGGTCGGTCAGGCGGCGCTCTGCTTCCATGGCGGAACGATACTTCCCCGGTGCTGTTGTTTGCCGTGGCGACCCTGCTCGCCGCCATCGCGGCGTGCGTGCAGGGGACGATCGGCTTCGGTCTCGCCCTCACCTCGGCGCCGCTGCTCGTCCTGCTCGACCCCGCCTTCGTGCCGGGGCCGCTGCTCGTCGCCAGCCTGCCGCTGGCGCTGGCCGCGCTGCTCCGCGAGCGCGGCCACGCGGACGTGCCGGGCGTGTTGACGGCATTCGCCGGGCGCGTGCCCGGCACGGCTGTCGGCGCGCTGGCGGTGGCGGCGCTGCCGGTGCTGCTGCTGCACGTCACGATCGGGCTGCTGGTGCTGCTCGGCGTCGCCGTTTCGGTGTGGGCGACACGGTTCTCGCCAACCCGCCGGGTGCTGTTCGGCGCGGGCGTGATCTCGGGCGTGACGGGCACGGTGGCGGCCATCGGCGGGCCGCCGATCGCGCTCGTCTACCAGCACGAGACCGGGCCGCGCATCCGCGCCACGCTCGCGCTCTACTTCGCACTCGGGACGGTCCTGTCGGTCTCCGCTCTCTGGCTGACCGGCTCGTTCGGTCACCACGAGGCGGTGCTGTCGGCGATCCTCATCCCGGGCACGGTGATCGGCTTCCTGCTCTCCGGCCCGGTGCTCAAGGTCGTCGACGCCGGACGCATCCGCCCGCTGGTGCTGGGCGCGGCGGTGCTGTCGGCCATCGTGCTGCTCGTGACCGCCCTGATCTGAGGAGCCGGCCCGGTCTGCCAGGCTTTGGCCCGTGTCCATCGCCTGGCGCGTCCGGCTCGCCCTTGCCGTCACGGTGCTGATGTGGGCGGCGGCGTTCGTCGCGATCCGGGTGGGCGCGAAGGAATACGACGCCGGTCCCTTCCTGCTGCTGCGCTTCGCGATCCCGGCGCTGCTGCTCGGGATCCTCGCTGCGCGGACGAGGAGCCTCGTGCCGGCGCCGCGCGATCGCGGGCGGGCCGTCGTGCTCGGGTTGTTGTTCGTCGCCTACATCGGCCTGCTCGTGATCGGCGAGTCGACGGTCGACGCCGGCACGGCGAGCATGCTGGCCGAGACGAGCCCGCTGCTGACTGCAGGGCTGGCGGCGATGCTGCTCGGCGAGCGGGTGGGCGGCTGGCTCGTCGCCGGGCTGCTCACCGGTTTTCTCGGCGCCGCGCTGATCGCGCTCGGCGAGAGCGGTGGGCTGCACCTCGAGTCCGGTGCGCTCGCGATCCTGGCGGCGGCCCTCGCGCAGGCCGCGCTGATCGTGCTGCAACGGCCGATGCTGCAGCACCAGTCGGCGACCGCGATCGTCGCGCAGGCCTCCATCGTCGGCGCCGTCGTGACGCTGCCGTTCGCCGGCGACCTGGTGCGGGAGATCGGCGACGCGCCCGCCTCGGCCACGCTCGCGATCGTGTTCGTCGCCATCACCACCGGCGCCGTCTCGTACGTGACCTTCGCGTACGCACTCGCTCGCAGCACGTCGGCGGGCCAGGCATCGGCGGTGCTCTACCTGGTGCCACCGCTGTCGGTTGCCATCTCGTGGGCGCTCCTGGACGAGGCGCCCGCGACCCTCGCGATCGCCGGCGGCACACTGGCACTGGCCGGGGTGGCACTCGCCCAGCGACAATCCGTAGATGCACCAGGTCAATAGCGACGCCTCCCTGCGGGGCGACACCTACTCCCACGCCGTCGTCGACGGCGAGCACGTGTACCTCGCCGGGCAGGTCGCGGCCGATCGGCCCGCCGCGCCGCCGCTCGGCGATATCGAGGTCGAGACGCGCACCTGCATGGAACTGATACAGGCCGTGCTGGGCGAGCTCGGACTCACCTTCGCCGACGTGCTGCGGGTGGGCGTCTTCATGACCGACCTGAGCGAGTTCGAACGCATGGATCGTGTCTATGCCTCGTTTCTGCAGCAGGGCCATGCGCCGGCGCGAACGACGGTCGGCGTCGCCCAGATCCTGTTCGGCTGCCGCGTCGAGATCGACTGCGTGGCCCGGATGCGGCCGCCGGCCTGAGCGGCTCGCGCGGCGGTATGCACGGGCTGCCGACGCACGGTATGCTCCCTCCGCCGCGCCGGGCCCGGAGGGGGCGCGCGTGGCATGGGTGTGTGTGTGGGTCCTCGGACCCGTAACCGGAGGAGGAAGTCCTGAAGAGCAAGCGCGCAATCGTCACGCTGCTCGCCCTCGTCGTGTCCACGGTCGGCGCCGCATGCGGCGCGTCCGATTCGAACACGACGACGAGCGAGCCGGCAGCCACCACCGCGGCGCCGGCCGCGAGCGACACCGCGGCCGCCACGACCGCAACCGGCCCCGCCCTGAAGGTCGGGCTGGCGACCGATCAGGGCGGCCTGAACGACAAGGGCTTCAACCAGCTCGCCTTCCAGGGAGCGAAGAAGGCGGAGGCGGAGCTCGGCATCACCCTCGAGGTGAAGGAGTCGAAGTCCGAGGCCGACTACGTCCCGAACCTGTCCTACTTCTGTAACAACGACTTCGACGTCATCATCGCGATCGGCTACCTGATGGCGCCGACCGTCGGTCAGCTCGCGCCGAAGTGCGCGAACTCCAAGTTCGCGATCATCGACAACTCGGTCGAGGGCGACCCCATCAACGCGGCGCCGAACGTCACCGGCCTGCTGTTCAAGGAGCAGGAGTCCGGCTACCTCGTCGGCTACCTGGCCGGGCTGGTCACGAAGAACAACATCAAGGTGAGCGGCTCCAAGGTCGTCTCGTCCGTCGGCGGCCTGAAGGTCCCGCCGGTCGATCGCTTCATCGCCGGGTACCAGAAGGGCGCGGTCGACGCCAACCCCGATCTGAAGACGCTGACCGGGTACTCCCAGGACTTCGTCGACCAGGCGAAGTGCAAGGAGCTCGCGCTGTCGCAGATCGAGCAGGGCTCGGGCGTCGTGTTCCAGGTCGCGGGTGGTTGCGGTCTGGGCGCGCTCGAGGCGGCCGGTGAGAAGGGCGTCTGGGGCATCGGCGTCGACGCCGACCAGTCGGCCATCGGCCCGCAGATCCTGACGTCGGCCGTGAAGCGCGTCGAGTCGGCCGTCTTCCTCGCCATCAAGGCAGCGCAGGACGGCACGCTCAAGGGCGGCACGGACAAGATCTACGGCCTGACCGAGGACGGCGTCGCGCTGGGCACCGTCTCACCCGACGTGCCGCAGGCGCTCGTCGACGAAGTGAACGCCAAGGCAGACGAGATCAAGGCGGGATCGATCGAGATTCCGGCCGAGCTCGCAGGCTGATCCGCGCGGGGACTCGCCGAACGTGACCGACGTCCCCGCCACGACGCCCCGGAGCCCGGGCACCACGGTGCTCGAGCTCCGGGGCATCACCAAGCGCTTCGGCGACTTCGTCGCCAACGACCGCATCGATCTCGACGTGCGGGCGGGCGAGGTGCACGCCCTGCTCGGCGAGAACGGCGCCGGCAAGTCGACGCTGATGAACTGCCTGTACGGGCTGTACCGGCCCGACGAGGGCGAGATCGTCCTCGCGGGGCAGGTGCAGCGCTTCACGTCGAGCGCCGACGCCATCGGCGCCGGCATCGGCATGGTGCACCAGCACTTCATGCTGATCCCGGTGATGACCGTCACCGAGAACATCGTGCTGGCGGCCGAGCCGACGCAGGGCCCGTTCCTCGATATGGCGGAGGCCGAGCGTCGCGTGAAGGAGCTGTCCGACCGGTACGAGCTGCCGGTCGACCCGTCGGCGCGGGTGGAGGACATCGGCGTCGGCATGCAGCAGCGCGCCGAGATCCTGAAGGCGCTGTACCGCGACGCGCGGCTGCTGGTGCTCGACGAGCCGACCGCCGTGCTGACGCCGCAGGAGGCGCTCGAGCTGTTCGACGTGCTGCGCGAGCTACGCAACCGCGGCACCGCCATCATCCTGATCACCCACAAGCTGGACGAGGTGCTGGAGATCGCCGACCGCGTGTCGGTGCTGCGGCGCGGCGTCAAGGTGGCGACCATCCCGGCGGCGGGCGCAACCGAACGCGGCCTGGCCGAGCTGATGGTCGGACGCGAGGTGCTGCTCGAGGTCACGAAGACCCCGTCGCAGCCCGGGGCACCCGTGCTCGAGGTCGCGGACCTGCACGTGATCGACGACCGCCACCTGGAGGCCGTCAAGGGGCTGACGCTGACCGTGCGGTCGGGCGAGATCGTCGGCATCGCCGGGGTGGACGGCAACGGCCAGTCGCAGCTGGTCGAGGCGATCGCCGGCATGCGCGTCGCGGCGTCGGGCGTGATCGCGATCGAGGGCCGCGACATCTCGCGGGCCTCGCCGCGCGAGTCGACCGAGGCCGGCGTCGCGCACATTCCCGAGGACCGGCAGGAGCACGGACTGGTGCTGTCCTTCACGCTGGCCGAGAACGGCGTCCTGCACGACTACCACCGGCCGCCGATCGGGCGGCACGGATTTCTCGACCTGGACGGCATGCGCGAGCGCGCCGCCTCGTACATCGAGCGCTACGACGTGCGCGGCGGCGATCCCGAGACGCCGGCCTTCGCGCTGTCGGGCGGCAACCAGCAGAAGTTCATCCTGGCGCGTGAGATCGACTCCGATCCACGCCTGATCCTCGCCTCGCAGCCCACGCGCGGCCTCGACGTCGGCGCGATCGAGTTCGTGCATCGCCGCCTGGTCGAGCAGCGCGACGCGGGCCGGGCGGTGCTGCTCGTCTCGTTCGAGCTGGACGAGATCCTGTCGCTCGCCGACCGCATCCTGGTGCTCTACGAGGGCCGGATCGTGCTCGAGCGCACGCCCGAGACCACGGACGCGCACGAGCTGGGCCTGGCCATGACCGGCGGCGCAGTGGAGCCGGCCTGATGAGCTCGTCGATGCGCTCCCGCCTGACCTCGATCGGCTACCCGCTCGTGTCGCTGCTGTTCGGCCTCGTGGTCGGCGCGCTCGCCGTGATCATCGTCGGCGGCAACCCGTTCGTCGTCTACAAGCAGCTCGCCGACGGCGCAGGGCTGCCGTGGCTGCTGCAGTGGATTCCCGGCAACCCGTTCGGTGTCACCGTCCGGGATGCGCGCATCGCCGAGACGAACCTCATCTCGACGATCGTCTCCGCCACGCCCGCGGTGCTGGCCGGCTGCTCCGTCGGGTTCGCGTTCCGCTGTGGCCTGTTCAACATCGGCGCCGGCGGCCAGCTGGTGATGGGCGCGATCGCCGCGTTCGTGGTCGCGCACTTCGTCGGCGGCGGCATCGTCGGCATGGTGCTGGCATCGATCGCCGGCATGATGGCGGGCTTCCTGTACGGCGCCATCCCGGGCGCGCTGCGCGCCTACCGTGGAGCGCACGAGGTGATCTCCACGATCATGCTCAACTTCGTCGCGATCCAGATCGGACGCTACCTGGTCGGCATCGGCGGCCCGCTGCAGAAGAAGAACAGCGGCACCCCGTTCTCCGAGAAACTTTCGGCGTCGGTGCGCTGGCCGAACTTCTGGGGCGAGTTCGAGACGAATCAGGTCCACATCGGCGTCTTCGTCGCGCTGGTCGCCGTGATCGTCTACTGGATCGTCCTCGAGCGTACGACGCTCGGCTACGAGGTGCGAGCGGTCGGGTTCAACCCCGAGGCGGCGCGCTTCGGCGGCGTCTCGGTGCCACGCGCCGTGGTGCTGGCGATGGGCATCGCGGGCGCCTTCGCGGGTCTCGCCGGCTCCGGGGAGACCCTCGGCCACTACTACCAGCTGCAGGAGAACACGCTCTCGGGCGTGCTCGTGACGCTCGGCTTCACGGGCATCGCCGTCGCGCTGCTGGGCCGCAACCACCCGGTTGGCATCGTCCTCGCGGCGCTGCTGTTCGCCGGGCTCGACTCCGGCGCGCGGCAGCTCTCGGGTGAGATCCCGGCCGAGTTGGCCCGGGCGCTGGCGACCATCATCCAGGGCGCCGTGATCCTGTTCGTTGGCGGTGAGGGCCTGTTGCAGTGGCTGTTCCGCCGCCGGACGCCGCGACCCGAGCGCTCCCTGACGCCGCCGCCGGCGCCCCCGACGTCGCCGACCGGGGCGGGCCTGTGAACGTGTCTCCGGCCCGGCTGGCGCAGGCGGGCATGGTCTCGGCAGGGCTCGCGGTGCTGTTCGTCGTGCCGCCGATCCTGCTCGACAACGCGATCGTGCCGCTGATCTTCGCCGGCATCGCAGTCGTGCTCGGCATCGTCGCCATCCGCGGCGGCGAGAGCCGGCTCGGCGGGCTGGCGCTGTTCGCCGCGTCGATCGGCGGCGTCTCCGGCGTGCTGTTCGCGAACACCGACTCGGCGACCGTCGAGAACATCGTCACCGCCGGCCTGTTCGCCTCCACGTTGCGCTTCGCGACGCCGCTGGTCCTCGGCGGCCTGGGCGGTGTCTTCTCCGAGCGTTCCGGCGTCACCAACATCGCCATCGAGGGAATGATGCTGATGGGGTGCTTCTGGGGCTTCTGGGCGTCGACCGAGACGCTCTCGTGGCCGATCGGCCTGGCGGCGGCGATGGCGGCGGGCGGGGTCTCGGCCCTCATCCACGCGTTCTTCTCGATCCACCTCGGCGCGAACCAGATCATCTCCGGCACGGCCATCAACATCCTGGCGCTGGGCGTGACGTCGTTCGCCTACCGGTCGCTGATCGGCTCGTCCGGCACGCCCGGCGTCGACCGCATCCCGAACGTCCACCTGCCGCTGGTCTCGGACATCCCGTTCCTCGGCAACATCATCGGCGACCTGAACCTCATGGTCTGGGTGATGTTCGTGCTGGTGATCCTGTCGTGGGTGTTCCTGACGCGCACGGCGTGGGGCCTGCGCCTGCGATCGGTCGGCGAGCATCCGCGGGCCGCCGACACCGTCGGCATCAACGTCTACCGCGTCCGCTATCTCGCGGTCATCGCGAGCGGCGTGCTGGCGGGCATGGCGGGCGCGTTCCTGTCGTTCGGATTCGGCTCGTCGTTCAACGAGAACATGACGGCCGGCCGCGGATTCATCGCGCTGGCCGCGGTCGTGTTCGGCAACTGGCGGCCGTTCGGCGTGCTCTGGGCGGCGCTGCTGTTCGGGTTCGCGAGCGCCCTCGCGAACTCGCTACAGACGGCGGCGGGGGTGAACGCGACGCTCGTGAACGTGCTCCCGTACGTGTTCACGCTGATCGCGCTGGTCGGTCTGGTGGGCCGTTCCACGCCGCCGGCCGCCGTCGGGTTGCCGTACAGAAAACAGTAGCGGCGACCACCTGAAGGAGTCGCTCCGGCGTCGGCGAACCTCAATGCCGAGAGGAATCGCCAATGGGACGACCCCGCCACTCCAGCCGCCAGATCGACCGCCTACTCGCCGCATTCATGCGGGATCCGGGTATGTGGAGGTATGGCTACGAGCTCGCGAAAGACGCGGGCATTCCGACCGGCACGCTGTATCCGGCGCTGCTCCGCCTCGCGGACGACGACTACCTCGATGATCACTGGGAGCTGCCCGACGACCGCGGCGGCCGCGTCCGGCGCATGTACCGCCTGACGCCGGCCGGCATGGGCTTCGCCGAGGGCCGCCTCGTCGCGCTGGGCCGCGATGCCATCCGCCGTGGCGGCGTCTCGATCGGCACGGCCACCACGCCGACCTGATCCGCGCGCTTCGGCGCGTGTTCCGTTCCGGGGTCAGACCCCGTTTCGGCCGATTCCGGGGTCTGACCCCAGAACGGAACCCAGAACGGAAGGCGCACGGATCGCGCAAAGGTCGCGCGATGGGCGCGGAGATGGCGCGGACCGTGCGGGAGCGGGGGTAGAGGGGGCCTACAGCGCGTGGTACGGGCCCGAACGGCGGTGCCGGCTCAATCGACGCCGGCGCGATCTTCGGCCGTTCCTGGCGTAACCGCTCCCAGCCCTGCGATCATGCCGCCGTGGAACACGAGCTCCCCATCGACTCCGGGCAGGTCGCCCGCTTCGTCGACATCGCGACGTTCATGCGCGCGCCCCGCATCGCCGACCTCGACCGCGTCGACATCGCGCTCTTCGGCATCCCGTTCGATCTCGGCCTCGCCTACCGGCCAGGCTCCCGGCACGCCCCCGCCGCCGTCCGCGAGGCGTCGCGCGTCATCCGCCGCGTCAACCCGACCACGAGGGTCAACCCGTTCGAGCTGTGCCAGGTGTCGGACGTCGGCGACGTCAACTGCCACCCGTACGACTTCGACGGCTGCGTCGCTGCCATGACCGCGTACGTGCGCGAGCTGCGCGAGCACGGTGCGGCGCCGATCGCGTGCGGCGGCGACCACCTGATCACCCTGCCGTGCCTGCGTGGCCTCTACGACGGCACGCCGTTCGGCATCGTCCAGTTCGACTCGCACTCCGACACGCTGGACGAGTTCTACGGCCGCAAGATCACGCACGCCACCACCATGCGACGGGCGTGCGAGGAGGGGCTGATCGACCCGAAGCGCTGCGTGCAGATCGGCCTCCGCGGCAGCCTCTGGGACGGGAACGACTTCGCCTACGCCGAGGAAGCCGGGATGCGCGTCATCACCTACGACGAGTACGACGAGATGGGACGCAGCGCCGCCATCGCCGAGATCCGCCGCGTCGTCGGCACCGGCCCGACCTACGTCACGTACGACATCGACGGTCTCGACCCGACCCAGGCGCCGGGCACCGCGGTGATGGAGCCGGGCGGGTTCTCGATGCGCGACTCCCAGGTGATCCTCCGCGGCCTGACCGGCCTGAACATCGTCGGCGGCGACGTCGCCGAGGTGTCCCCGCCGCTCGACGTCGGCGGCATCACGGTCACGAACGCGGCGAACCTGCTGTTCGAGATCCTCTGCCTGGTGGCAGCCGCGCGCTGATCCACGCAACCGCCGCGGCCCAGGCCGGGCTGGCGGGATCGCAGTGCTCCAGGTGGCCGCACCCGGCCAGCTCGACGTACGCGCACGCCGGGGCGGCGGCGGCGTACGCGCGGCCGATCTCCACCGGCACATCGCGATCGGCGTCGCCGTGCAGCACGAGGTGCATGACGGTGGACGGCGCCGCCGTCGGAGAGGGCGCTCCGGCCGTGACCAGCCGCTCGGCCGCGCCCGCGCACGCGCCGAGCTCGACGGCCCGCGGCAGGTCGGCGACGGGGGCCTGTGCCACTGCCGGCAGGCCCAGCGCCGCCGTGGCGAGCAGGGCCAGGTGGCCGCCCGCCGAGTGACCGACGACCAGCTCCGCGCCGACGGCGCCGATGGCCGTGAGCACGTCGTCGAGCGGCTCCGGCCACGTGCCGCCGGCGTCGAGCCGCCGGTACTCGACGTTGGCGGCGCGGTAGCCGCGTCCGGCCAGGTCAGCCGCGATGGGGGCCGTCAGGGAGCGGTCGTACCGCGCCCGCCAGCAACCTCCGTGCAGGATCGCGACGACCGGGCCGTCGCCCTCGACGTCGACCACCTGCTCCGCGTGGCCGCCGTACCTCACGCGAGCAGCGCGGCGAGCGCGCCGGCCGCGTGCGCGCAGTCGGCGTAACTGGTGCTGAGCGGCACGGGTGCGAAACGCAACACGTCGGGCTCGCGGAAGTCGCAGATGACGCCGTGCTCGGCCCGCAGCCGGCCGGCCAGGTCGCGCGCGCCGGTGACCCGCACCGACAGCTGGCAGCCGCGCCGGGCCGGATCGCGCGGTGTCAGCAGCTCGGCGCCGGCGATCGCGTCGAGCCGCGCCTCGAGCATCGCGGTGACCCGCACGGATCGTTCGCGCAGCACGTCGAATCCGATCTCGTCGAACAGCGCCAGCGACGCGGCGAGCGGCGCCAGGGCGAGCACCGGCGGCGTCGACAGCGCGAACCCGGCGGCGCCTGGGCCGGCCACGAAGTCGGCCTCCATCCGGAACCGCTCGGCCGGGTCGACGCCCCACCAGCCGGCCAGCCGCGGCGCGTCGTGGTGCCGTTCGTGGATGTAGATCGCGCCCGGGGCGCCGGGCCCGCCGTTGAGGTACTTGTACGAGCACCACGCGGCCGCGTCCACGTCGTCGGCGTGCAGGTCGAGCGGCACGTTCCCGGCGGCGTGCGCCAGATCGAGCACCACCAGCGCGCCGGCGGCGTGGGCCGCCGCCGTCACGGCGGCGATGTCGGCGGCGGCGCCCGTCAGGTACGACACGCCGGCCAGCAGCACCACGGCGACGGACTCGTCGATCGTTCCGATGTCGCGGCGGACGGCGTCGGCGGGGTCGAGGCCATGCCAGGCGACGTGGCTCGCGACCACGTGCGAGTCGGACGGAAAGGCGTCCGCGTCGATGACGATGCGGAACCGGCCCGGCGCCGGCCGGTACAGCGCGGCGAGCAGCAGGTGCAGGTTGACACTCAGCGCGTTCATCACCTCGACCTCGCCCGGCCGCGCCCCGACGATGCGCTCGAGTGGCGCCCGCAGCTCGTCGGCGGCGGCCAGCCAACCGGCCTCCCACCAGCCCTCGACCGCGAGCGTCGCCCACTCGTCGACGCGGCGCAGGACCAGATCGCGGGCGGCCAGCGGCTGCAGGCCGAGGGAGTTGCCCGCGAGGTAGACCTCGGGCGGCAGGCAGAATCGGTCGCGGGCGGGTGCGGCGTCGCTGTGGTCGTTCATCGAGGCCCAAGATACAGTCTCGCCATGGCTGCCACGCGACTCGTCATCGACTGCGACCCGGGCATCGACGATGCCATCGCCCTGCTGCTCGCCATCGCCAGCCCGGACCTGGCGCTGGAGGCCGTGACGGCGGTCGGCGGCAACACCGGACTCGACCGGACGGCGCCCAACGCGCTGCGCATCCTCGAGCTGGCGGGCCGCGCGGACATTCCCGTCAGCGCCGGTGCGGAGCGCCCCCTCGTGTGGCCCGTCACGCAGCGGGCGACGTCGGTGCACGGTGAAGACGGGCTCGGCGACGCGGGTCTGGGCGCCCCGGCCTCGACTCTCGACGGGCGGCATGCCGCCGACGTGCTCGGCACGCTGGACGGCGTCACGCTGGTCGCGATCGGCCCGCTTACCAACGTCGCACTGGCGCTCGCGCGGCGACCCGAGGCGGTGTGCGGCATCGAGCGGCTCGTGTGGATGGGCGGCGCGTTCAGCGGCGGCAACGTCACGCCCGCCGCCGAGTTCAACGCGTGGTGGGATCCGGAGGCGGCGGCGCGCGTGCTGCAGGCCGGGGCCGAGCTCGTGATCGTGCCACTCGACGCCACCAGGGACGCGACGGTCGGCCCGGCCGAGATCGCGCAGCTGGCACCCGAGGCCGGCGCGATGCTCGAGTACTACCTGCGCTTCTACCACGGCGCCTACGGCGTGGAGGAGTGTCGCCTGCACGACCCGCTCGCCGTCGCCGTGCTGCTGGACGAGTCGATCGTCGAACTGGTCGACGCGCGCGTCGAGATCGACTGCACGCGCGACGTCTCGCGCGGTGCGACCCTCGCCGACCGCCGTGGCCAGACCGGGCCCGCGAACGCACGGATCGCGGTCGCCGCCGACACGGAGCGCTTCCGTGCGCTGATCGCCGAGCGCCTCGCCGTCCGCTGACCGCGGGCCGCTTTTGATAATCAGTCTCGTTTTCGCTAGCCTCTCTGGGTGCTTCACCCGTTTACCCTGCAGTTCTTCCAGCGGGGCCTCGTCGAGATCGCCCTCCTCGCCGTCGCCTCCGGCATCGTCGGGACGTGGGTGGTGCTGCGCGGGTTGTCGTTCTACGCCCACGCCGTCGGCACCGCGGCGTTTCCCGGCCTGGTGCTCGCGGCCGGCCTCGGCTTCGCCCCGGCGCTCGGTGCGTTCGGCGTCGCGGTGCTGTTCGCCGGCTCGCTGGAGGCCCTGCGCCGACGGCGGGCGGGCGCTGCCGACAGCCTGACGGCGATCGTGCTGGTCGGCGCGCTGGCGGCCGGCGTGCTGCTCGCCAGCGACGTCTTCCACTCCGCCGCGTCGGTCGACTCGTTGCTGTTCGGCAGCCTGCTGTTGATCGACGACGGCGACGTGCTGCTGGCGTTCGTCACCCTGATCGCCGTCCTACTGGCGGCGGCGCTGGCCGGCCGGGCGTGGCTCGCCGCCGGTTTCGACGAGGCAGCGAGCCGCGCGCTCGGCCTGCGCTCGCGCGTGCCCGACGCCCTGCTGTACGGCGCCATCGCGCTGACCTCGGTGGCCGCGCTCGCCGCCGTCGGCGCGCTGCTGACCACGTCGCTGCTGCTGGTGCCGGCGGCCACCACGCGGCTGGTGCTGCGGCGCCTGCCGGTCTGGCAACTGGCGACCATGATGCTCGCGGCCGTCGAGGGCGTCGCCGGCCTGTGGCTGTCGGTCGAGTACAACGTGCCACCGGGCGCGGCCATCGCGGTGCTGGCAGGCGTGGTGTTCGCGGTCGTCGCCTCGGTGCGCACGCGGATCGCCGTCGTCGCGGTCGGCGCGGCCGTGGCGCTCGCCGCGTGCGGCTCGGTGACGTCGGCCGGCACCATCGAGGCGCCGCCCGTGGTCGCGACCACGACCGTGATCGCCGACTGGGTGCGCGCCGTCGGCGGCGATCGCGCCACCGTCTACCAGGTCCTGCGGCCCAACACCGACCCGCACGAGTACGAGCCGCGCCCGTCCGACGTGCTCCAGACCGCCGACGCGAAGCTCGTGTTCGAGAACGGCGAGGGCCTCGACCACTGGATGGGCGCCGTGGTGTCGCAGGCCGACGGATCGGGCGCCGTCGTCGACCTCTCGAAGGGGTTGCCCCAGCAGCTGCCGGGTGCGGACACCGGCGAGGGGGCCTCGCAGTTCGACCCGCACTGGTGGCACGACCCGCGCAACGCGCGGCACGCCATCGAGACGATCCGCGATGCGCTCACGAGGGCCAACCCCGACGCCGCCGAGACGTACCGCGCCAACGCCGAGGCGTACCTGGCCCGGCTGGACGAGACCGATCGCGCCGTGGCCGCCTGCCTCAACCGGGTGCCGGCCGCGGATCGCCAGCTGGTCTCCGACCACGACGCGTTCGGCTACTTCGCGGCGCGCTACGGCATCCGGGTGATCGGCGCCGTGATCCCGTCGCAGTCGACGCAGGCGCAGCCGTCGGCGGGCGACCTGGCCGACCTCGCCGCGCTCGTGCGGTCGACCGGCGTGAAGGCGGTGTTTCCCGAGGAGTCGCTGTCGCCCGATCTCGCGCGCCAGATTGCACGGGAGACGGGCGCGAGCGCCGACCGCACCCTGTACGGCGACGGGCTCGGCTCGCCCGGCTCGCCCGGCGGCACCTACCTCGGCCTGCTGCTCGCGAACGCCGCCGCGATGGCCGACGGTTTCAGCGGCGGCACCGTCCGCTGCGAGGCGACCCCATGACCGACGCGCCGCTGATCGCGGCGCACGACCTCGCCGTCGGCTACGGCGGGCGGCCGGTCCTGCACGGGCTCGACTTCGCCGTCGTGCCCGGCGAGCGCGTTGGCGTGCTAGGACCGAACGGCGGTGGCAAGTCGACCCTGTTCCGCGCGGTGCTGGGCCAGCTGGAGCCGCTCGCCGGCACGCTCGAGGTCGCGGGCCGCGTCGGCGTGCTGCCCCAGACGGAGCGCTCGCGCCTCGACTACCCGGTGAGCGCCCTCGACGTGGCCGTCATGGGCACCCTCTCGCGGCTGCCGTGGTGGCGGCGGCCCGGCCGGAGCGAGCGCCGCGCCGCCCTCGCCGCACTGGAGCGCGTGGGGCTCGCCGACCGCGCGGGCGACCGCTTCGGCGAGCTCTCCGGCGGGCAGCGCCAGCGCGTGCTCCTGGCCCGAGCGCTGGTGCAGCAGGCCCGGCTCCTGCTGCTGGACGAGCCGTTCAGCGGCATGGACGCACCCAGCGTCGCGCGCACGCTGGAGCTGATCGACGAGCTGGCCGCCGACGGCCACGCGCTGCTGATCGCCACGCACGACGTCGACCAGGCGCGGGCGTGGGATCGCGTGCTGTGCCTGAACCGCCACCAGGTCGCGTACGGCCGCCCCGACGCGGTGCTGACGCGCGGCGTGGTGGAGGAGACGTACGGCGGCCAGATCGTCGAGGTGCCGGGCGGCAGTCGCGGCATCCTGCCCGCGCACCATCACGACCACGACCATGCCTGACGTGCTGGCGCCGTTCCACGAGGGCTTCGTGCGCCTGGCGGTGGCCGAGCTGGCGCTGGTCGGCATCGCGGCCGCCGGCGTGGGTTGCTGGATCGTGCTGAACGGCTTGTCGTACGCGGCCGAGAGCCTGTCGCACGCGCTGTTTCCGGGCCTGGTCGCGGCCGGTCTGCTCGGCATCCCGCTCGTCCTCGGCGGCGCCGGCGGCGCACTGCTGGCAGCGGCGGCGATCGCGGCCGTCGGCGCGATCCGCGGCCTCGATCGCGACCTCGGCACCGCGGTGGTGGTGACGACGGCCTTCGGTGGCGGCGTGCTGCTGGCGCTGTCCCCCGCCACGCCGCGCGGGCTGGACGCCGTCCTGTTCGGCGACGCGCTCGGCGTGCAGCCGCGCGACATCGTCGTGACGGCGGCCGTGGTCGTGCCGCTGCTCGCGGCGCTCGCCCTGCTGCATCACCGGCTGCTGGCAGTCGGCTTCGATCGCGGTGCGGCAGCACTGATCGGGGCCCGGCCCCGGGCGACCGAGGTGGCGCTGCTGATCTGCATCGCGGCCGCCGTCGTGGTCGGCACGCAGGCGCTCGGCTCGCTGCTGGTGGTCGCCATCCTCGTTGCGCCTGCCGCCACGGCGCGGCTGGTGGCCCGCCGGCTGCCGGTGATGTTCGCGGTCGCCGCCGGCGTCGCCCTGGTCGCCAGCGTGGCCGGGATCGAGCTGTCGTACCACGCCGGCACGGCCGCCGGCGCCTCGATCGCGCTCTGCCTGGTGGGTGCCTACCTGGTGGCGGTGGCGCTAGGCCGCGGCACAGTCGGGACACGCGCCGCGTAGCACGACATCGTGCGCACCGACCACGTAGTCGAGCCGCGCGGCGACCCGGTCGATCGCCTCTTCCAGCTCGGGATCCTCGAACTGCGTGACCTTGCCGCAGCGGTCGCAGACCAGGTGGTGGTGGTGGTCGCCGCTCGGGTGCGCCGCCTCGTACCGCGCGGTGCCATGGCCCATCTCCAGCCGCCGGACGAGCCCGAGCCGCACGAGCAGCTCGAGCGCGCGGTAGATGCTGGCGGTGCCGACGCGACTGCCCCCGCGGTGGAGGTCGTCGGCCAGGTCCTGGGCCGTCGCGCAGCAGTCGCGGCCGGCGAGCGCGTCGAGCACCTGCTCGCGCGCCGCGGCGGAGCGATGCCCGGTCTGCCGCAGCACGTCACCGGCATGCGTACGCCAGGCGATTGCGTCGGTCGTCGTCACGCCCGGCATGGTACCGGCGATACGCCCGATCCATCGACCTCGCCTACGCTGCCGCGCATGCCAAGCGAGGAACTGACGATGATCGCGTACTGCGATCTGGCCGGGCTGGTGCGCGGCCGCTCCGTGCCGGCGGGCACGTTCGACGAGAGGCTGACGACAGGCGTCGGCTGGGTTCCGGCCAACCAGGCGATCTGCTGCTTCGGGCCGCTCGCCGAGCCGAACCCGTGGGGCTCGGTCGGCGACCGCCGTCTCATCCCCGACCCTGCGACTCGCGTCCAGGTCGACCTGTGGGACGGTGTCGCACCGCTCGACTTCGCGCTGTCCGACGCCGTGCACACCGACGGCACGCCGTGGGACGCCTGCCCCCGTACGTTCCTGCGTCACGCGCTCGACGACCTGCGCGCCGAGACCGGCCTGCGCCTGGCCGCCTCGTTCGAGCACGAGCTGGTGCTCGACTCGCCGGGACCGGCCGAGGGTCCCTTCACGCTCGCCGCCCAGCGCGTCGCCGAGCCGTTCGCCGGCGACGTGATCGCGGCGCTGCGGCAGGCCGGGGCCGACCCGGAGATGGTGCTGCCCGAGTACGGTCCGAACCAGTGGGAGGTGCTGGTCGCGCCGACCGAGGGCATCGCGGCCGCCGACCGCGCCGCGATCGTCAAGGAGGTGGTGCGCGAGGTCGCCCGCCGGCTCGGCCGCCGCGCCACGTTCTCGCCGCTGCCCGATCCGGACGGCATCGGCAACGGCGTCCACGTCCACATGAGCCTGCTCGACGCCGATGGCCGCAACGCGCTGTACGACGATGGCCGACCCGGCGCGCTGTCCGATCTCGGCGGCGCGTTCGCCGCCGGTCTGCTGCGCCACCTGCCGGCGCTGCTGGCCTTCACGGCGCCGAGCGCGATCTCGTACCTGCGCCTCACACCGCACCGCTGGAGCGCCGGCACCGCCGCCCTCGGCTATCGCAACCGCGAGTGCGCCGTGCGCATCTGCCCGGTCGCCGAGCTGGGCGGCGGCGACCTGTCGCGGCAGTACAACCTCGAGTATCGCGCGATGGACGGCACCGCGTCGCCGCACCTGGCCCTCGCGCTGCTGGTGCGGGCCGGTCTGGCCGGCATCCGCGGCGAGCTGCCCACGCCGATGCTGCTCGACCGCGACCCGAACGAGCTGACGGCCGGCGAGCTCGCGGCGTTCGGGGCCCGGCCGCTGCCGGCCGACCTGGAGGGGGCGCTCGCAGCCGTCGAGGACGACGCCTTGCTGCGCGACTGGCTGCCGGACGAGCTGTGGGACTGCTACCGCTCGCTGAAGGCGACCGAGCTGGCCGAGGTGCAGGACTGCTCGCCGGCCGAGGCGTGCGCGCGCTACGCGGCGGTGCTCTAGACGGCTTGGCGGATCTGGCCGAGCACGTCGAGCAGGGCGGCCTCGCTCTCGCCGTAGAACGGTGATCCACCGTCGGCGAGCAGCAGCTCGGCGAGGGCGACGGCCCGCGGCGAGGTGTCGGGGTTCTCGACCAGATCGGCGATGCCGGAGATCTGCGCGCGCACGTGCTCCTCGAAGAAGTACGTGACGGGTGGGTTCGGCAGCGTCCGGCGCCTCGCGACCCTGGACGCGTCCTTCGCCGTCTTGCGCAGCGTGCCGGCCAGGGCCGACCGGTGCTTCCGGCTGTTCAGCCGCTTCTGGAGCGCCTCGGGCAGCGACTCGACCGTCACATCGCCGGCGACGAGGGCCTGCAGGTGCGGCGTCCGGCTGCGCTGCCGCCGGTAGACAGTGATCGCGCCCAGCACCATCAGCGCCACTGCAGCAAGGACGACATAGGTCGAGGTGGTCACGGGTGGATCGTACTGCCCGGCCGTGCGACGATGCCGCGCATGGCCGAGCATGTGTTCGATCCCGACGTCTATCACCACGTATGGGATCGGGAGATCCCCAGCGTCCTCACGGTTCAGCCGGGGGACGTCGTCCACTTCGATCTGCTGATGGCGGGTGAGCGGCAGATCGCAGACGGCGACTCCTACGCCGACTGCTCATTCGACTTCGACACGCTCTACAACCTGGCCGGGCCGATCGACGTCGCCGGTGCCGAGGTGGGCGACTCGATCGAGATCGAGGTCGCCTCGCTCGAGACCGGACCGTACGGCTGGTGCGCGATGTTGGCTGGCACGGGCCTCCTGCCCGACGACTTCCCGGAGCCGTACGTGCACCACTTCGACCTGACGCAGGGGTCGACCACGAGGCTGTGCGACGGCGTCGAGATCCCCATCGTCCCGTTCTGCGGCACGATGGGCACCGCTCCCGACCGGCCGGGCCAGTTCGCGCCGTTCCCGCCCCACGAGGGCGGTGGCAACATCGACACGCGCCACATCATCGCGGGCACGAAGCTCTACCTCCCGGTGCTTCTGCCCGGCGGCAAGTTCTCGTTCGGCGACCCGCACGCCGCGCAGGGCGATGGCGAGGTCTGCGTCGCGGCGATCGAGTGCGGCATGAAGGCGACGCTGAAGTTCGGGCTCGTCAAGGAACGCTCGACGCCGCCGTGGTTCCTGACGCCGCCCGGCTCGCTCACGCCCCGCAGCGACGTGGCCGGCTACTACGGCACCACCGGCATCTCGCCCGACCTGATGGAGGGCGCGCGCATGGCGGTGCGGCAGATGATCGAGCTGCTCGGCCACGAGCACGGCCTCGACGCGCGGATGGCGTACATGCTGTGCAGCCTGGCCGGCGACCTGAAGATCTACGAGATCGTCGACATGGGGATGTGGAACGTGGGCATGACCATGCCGCGCGTCGTCTTCACCTGATGTTCCTCGACCTCGTGCGCCGGCGGAACCCGGCCTTCGTCGAAGCGGTGTTCGCGCTCCACCAGGCCGGAGAGATCCCGAGCGGCGCCTACGTGCTCGACCTCGACGCGGTCGAGGCGAACGCCCGTGTGCTCCGCACCGAGGCCGACCGTCTCGGCCTCGACATCTTCGCGATGACGAAGCAGGTGGGCCGCGCGGCGCCGTTCATCGCGGCGGTGGGCGTCGGTGGCATCGATCGCTGCGTGGCCGTCGACATGGCGTGCGCCCGGGCCGTGGTTGCGGCCGGTGCCAAGGTCGGCCACCTCGGGCATCTCGTGCAGGTGCCGTTCGCCGAGGCCGATCGCGCGGCGGCGATGGCGCCCGACGTGTGGACCGTGTTCACGCACGATAAGGCGCGCGAGGCGGCGGCCGCGGCGGCCCGAGCCGGGCGGGAGCAGGGCCTACTGGCGCGGATCGCAGCCGACGGCGACACGTTCTACCGGAACCAGGAGGGCGGCTTCGACGCCGCCGACGTGGTCGCCGTCGCGACGGCGTTCGAGCAGCTCGAGGGCGCTCGCTTCGCCGGCGTCACGACCTTCCCGGCGCTCCTGTACGACGCCAAGGCGCGCGAGGTGCGGCCGACGCCCAACCTCGGCACCATCGAGCGCGCGGCCGAGCGCCTGCGCGACGCCGGCTTCACGCCGCATGTGAACGGCCCCGGCACGACGTCGACCGAGGTCATGCAACTGCTCGCCGACCACGGCGTGACGCAGGTCGAGCCGGGCCACGGGCTCACGGGCACGACGGCCCTCCATCTCGTCCGCGACCTGCCCGAGGTGCCCGCAATCGCCTACCTGAGCGAGGTCGCCCACCACCACGGCGGCCAGGCCTACGTGTTCGGCAACGGCTTCTACATCGACCCGATCTTCCCCGACTACCCGGTGCAGGCGCTGGTCGGCCGGGAGGCCGCCTCGGCCACGCTGGTCGCGGCCGAGCTGGTGCCGGCGACGATGATCGACTACCACGCCATGCTCGACCAACCGCGACCGCTCGAGACCGGAGAGACCGCCCTGTTCGGATTCCGCCCCCAGATCTTCGTCACCCGGGCGCTCGTGGCGCCCATCTCCGGCGTCGCCGGCGGCTCGCCGCGCTGCGCCGGCATCTACGCCGCCGACGGTCACCCGGTCTCGTGGCCATGATCGGCGAGGGGCCCTTCGCCGGCTACCTTCCGGTGCGCATCCGGTTCGGCGACGGCGTCGCGGGCGAGCTGCCGCAGATCCTCGCCGACGCCGGGCTGACGCGTCCGTTCGTCGTCCTCGACCCGAACGTTCCCGATCCGCCGGTGCCGGCCGGCGCCGTGGTGTACGAGATCGCGCGCCAGGAGCCCACCACCGAGAGCGTCGAGGCGTGCGGCGAGGCGCTGCGCGACTCGGGCTGCGACGTGGTCGTCGCCATCGGCGGTGGGTCGGCCCTCGACACCGCCAAGGGCGCGCGCATCGTCGCGCATGCCGGCGGCGCGATCCGGCGCTTCTGCTGGCCGGCGGCGCCCGGCACGACGATCGAGCCGATCACGCCGAGCCGGTATCGCCTGGTCACGATCCCGACCACGTCGGGCACCGGCTCCGAGGTGACGGGCGGCGCCGTCATGTACCACGAGGGCCACAAGATCTCGGGTGCGCATCCGCATAACCGCGCCGACTGGGCGCTGGTCGATCCGCTGCTCACGCACGGGCTGCCGCCGCTGCCGACGCTCTATACGGCGGCCGACGCGCTGGCTCAGGCCCTGGCGGCCGTGGTGGTGGCGGTCCGCACGCCGATCGGCGATGCGGTCGGTCTGGAGGCGACGCGGATCTGCGGCCTCGCGATGCGCGCCGTCGCGCGCGAGCCCGACGCCGCCGCGCGCAACCAGATGGCGCTCGGCTCGATGATGGCGGGCCTCGCGATGAACATCTCCGAGGCTGGCACCGAGCATGCGCTGGGCGAGCCGCTCGGCACCCTCTACCACTTGCCGCACGGCCTCACGATCGGCCTCGTGCTGGCCGAGTCGATGGACGTCGACCGGCGCGCGGTGCCGGCGCGCTTCGAGCGCATCGCCGACGCGCTCGGCGCGCCCGCAGACGGCACCAGCGACGGCTCGCGGGCGGTGCGGGCGGTGCGCGAGATCCTGGCCGAGACCGGCTTTCCGACGATGCGCGAGTCGGGTGTCCGCGACGACGACGTCGAGCAGCTCGCCGTCCGCTCCCGCGAGGCGTGGATCCCGGTCGAGCCGGGCCCGTGGACGCACGAGGACATCGTCGGCGTCTACCGGGCGGGCCTGGCGATCGAGCGCCGTTAGAGGCAGTCGAGGAGCCCGAGGTAGCGGGCACTGCGGCCGAAGTGCGATCCGATGTCGGGAACGGTGTAGCCGTAGACGTCGCGGACGTGCTGGACGTGCTCCAGCGTCAGCCTTTGGAGGCCTGGCAGGATTGCCGCAAGCGGAGGCCTGCCCCCGCGATGAAGCGCCGTTGCTGCTCTGACCGACTCCTCGAACGTCGATGAGCGGCTGGCGAAGATCGAACGGAGGTAATCGGTCGCGAGATGCGGTCGCGCCGGCTGATTGGTGGTGTGTGCGCGGTACGAGCCGTACTCCCATTCCGACGGCAGCTTGCAGAGACCGGCCCGGACGGGGTTCATCGCGATGTAGATGCTGACGGCGCGGGCGGCGGCCCGGTCGAGCACCGGCGAGGCGTGGAATCGCCGGCCGATCAGGTGGTTGATCCGCTCGTGCCGCCGGTTGTAGGAGCGGGCGTAGCGGTGGCTGACGAACCAGAGCACCTGTGAGATCTCCGGGATCTCGCCCTCGAGCAGCAGGTGGACGTGGTTTCCCATCAAGACGTCCCCGTGGCAGTCGACTTTGTGGGTCGCGATGGCGGTGTCGAGCAGGTGGTAGAAGTGCTCGCGGTCATCGTCGTCCTCGAACATCGACCGCTTGTTGTTTCCGCGGGTCGTGATGTGGTGGAAGCGGCAATCGGTGAGGTGGCGGCGTCGTCGTGGCAAGGGAGAACTCCTCTCGGGAATCCATTCCTGCACGGATCCGGCGCGCCATGACGCACGAAAAGCGCGCGGACCGTCACCGAAGTGGAACATCTCACACGGAAGTGCGCCAAGACGACAAATCCGGTGCCAGGCACCGGATTTGTGGGTGTGGAATCGCGGCGCGCGAATCAACTCCAGGCACGGGCGCGTAGCTGCAATCCGTGGCGCGAGCGGATCTCCCTCGGCCTGCTGCCTCCCGGATCGGAGCAGCCTTCCCCGGACCTCGCGGGCGCCGCGGCCTGACCGGCGAACTACGCCAGCAGCTCGAAGATGCGCTTCGCGCGGCGGGCGATCTCGCCGTCGTCAATCGGCAACGGTTCCGTCAGGTCGGGGGCGAACGGAGCCATCGCCGCCTGGGCGGCGGCGGTGAAGTGCACCGTGCCGTCGCCGTCGATGTGCTCGACGCCGTCGCCCCGGCCGACGCGCTCGCAGAAGGCCGTCGCCTCGGCCAAATCGGTGCCCGGCGGCAGGTCGAGCTCGACAGCGCCCCCCGCAATCCGGACCGGGAATCCACCGCCGAGGCCGAGCGGCGCCGGCGTCGACCAGCGGAGCGGCTCGGAACCCGGCAACAGCGCCAGCAGCACCGGCAGCGCGGCGGCCGCCGTGACGGCGTTGTAGCGCAGGCCCGGCGCCATCGGCGGGGCGCCGTACGCCAGCTCGTCGGCGCGCTCGCCGGCCTCGCCGAGGTAGACCCGCGGGCCGTCGGCGGGGTCGGTCGGCGGCACCGATCCCATCACGCCGTAGACGTGGTTGTGATGCCCGATCACGCGCATGAACGGTGCCGGCTCGTCGCCGTTACCGGCCCGCCAGGTGGCACGGGCGCGCAGCAGCAGCATCGAGACGTTGCCGAGCCCGACCGTCGGCGTCAGGCCGTGGCGGTCGAGGATCGGGTGCGTGATGTCGGGCAGCGAGATATTCGCGACCGGGCCGGCGTAGCCGATCTCGCGCACGGCGCGCATGACGGCGACCAGGCATGGCAGCTGGAACGGCAGACGGATCGCCAGGCCGGCGCTGTTCAGGGCCCGCGCCACCGGGTCGTCGCGACCGACGAGCGCCCACGGGCTCTGCAGCGCCGCCGCCTGGATCACGAGATCGGGCGCCAGGTCGCGCAGCAGCCGCTCGAACGAGTACTGGTCGCGCGGCTCGGCCTCGACCGCCCGCACGCGCACGTCGGCCGAGCTGACCAGCGCCGCGGCCTTCTCGCGCAGACCGGAGCCGGCGACGTCCACCAGCACCAGCTCGCGGACCTGGCCGGACGCGGCGAGACCGGCTGCGAACCGCTCGCCCATGTCGCCCGCGCCGATGAGGAGGACCTGGCTCATCGGGCGAGGATACCGGCTCAGACGGCTCGGCGCGTGAAGCGGACGCGGAGCTCCTTGAGCCCGTTCGTGAAGTTCGACCGGAGCCGCCGCGGCGGGGCGACGAGCTCGATCTTGTCGACCCGCTTCACCAGCTCCTCGACCATGATCGCGATCTCGAGCCGGGCCAGGTGCGCTCCGATGCAGAAGTGCGGCCCGCCGCGCCCGAACGACGCGTGCTCGTCGCGCTTGCGTGTCAGCACCAGCTTGTCGGGCTCCGGGAAGACGTCCGGATCGCGGTTCGCGGCGGCGAACCACACGACGACGCGGTCGCCCTTGGCGATCTTGACGCCTCCGACCTCGGTGTCCTCGGTGGCGGTGCGGCGGAAGTGCCAGACGGGCGACGCCAGCCGCAGCAACTCGTCGATGGCCGTCGGATAGAGCGTCGGATCGGCGCGCAGCTCGTCGATCGCCCACGGGTTCGCGATCAGCTGCAGCAGCCCCAGCGCCATGCCCTGTCGCGTCGTCTCGTTGCCGGCGACGATGAACAGCGCGAAGTTGTTGTCGAGCTCGACCTGCGACAACGGGCGGCCGTCGATCTCCATGTTCGCCAGGATCGACAGCACGTCGTCGCGCGGGCACGCCTGGCGCTCGGCGATCAGGGGACGGCCCAGCGCGCACAGCTCGGCCGCGGCCTCGGAGCCGAACGGCAGGTACTTGAACGCCTCCGCCTCGGGCGAGCCCGCGAGCACGTGGGCGATCTCGGGATCGGTGTCGATGATCATCCGGTCGCCGAGCTCGACCAGCCGGCCGAGGTGCTCGTCCGGCACGCCCAGCATGTGCCCGAGCGCGCGGATCGGGATGACCGCGGCGATCTCGTGCACGAACTCGACCTCGCCGCGGTCGATCGCCTCGTCCAGCATCTGACCGGTCAGCTCGCGCAGGAAGTCGGAGTAGTCGGCGACGGCCCGGGGCGTGAACGAGCGTGCGAACTGGCGCCGCCACGCGGTGTGGCGGGGCGCGTCGGTCTCCATGAAGTTGCGGCGCGCCTCGAGCACGTCGGGCTCCATCCACTCGATCTGCGCCGAGCCGTTCGCCTCCGACGAGAAGAGGCGTGCGTTCTTCAGCACGTGCACCAGGTCGTCGTACCGCGTCACGCACCAGAACCCGTCGCCGTCCTCGGGCCCGGGATGCCAGTACACGGGTGCCTCGCGCTGCAGCAGGGCGAAAACGTCCCACGGCTCGTGGTCGGCGAAGAGGTCCTGGTCGAGGAGATCGACCTGGTCGAGGGTCAGCTCCGACGGCATCCGTTTTGTATACAGTATCCCGTTCCGGTCCGCAAGCTACGCTTCGGCCGTGGCCAACCGCGGCAACCCGTACCAGAAGGCCGACGGCTACGCCAAGCGGGCGCGCGAGCGCGGGTTCCCGGCCCGCTCCGTCTTCAAGCTCGAGGACATCGACCAGCGCACGCGGCTGCTGAAGCCCGGCATGCACGTGCTCGACCTGGGCGCCGCGCCGGGGTCGTGGACGATGTACGCGGCGAGCCGCGTCGGGCCGCAGGGCCGCGTGCTGGCGATCGACCTGACGCCGATCACGGTGCAGCTGCCCGACCACGCGCGGACGGTGCAGGGCGACGCCTTCGAGGTGTCGAACGACGACCTGGCAGCCTTCGCGCCCTACGACGTGGTGCTGTCGGACATGGCGCCGTCCACCACCGGCTCGCGGTCGACCGACGCGATCCGTTCCGGCGCCCTCGTCGAGCGCGCGATCGCGGTCGCCGACGCGCTCGCGAAGCCGGGCTCGTCGCTGGTCGCCAAGCTGTTCATGGGCGGCGAGTACGACACGGTCCGCGCGCTGATCAAGGAGCGCTACGCGACCCTGAAGACGTTGCGTCCCGACGGCGTGCGCGCACACAGCGTCGAGGTGTTCCTGGTGGCCACGGGGCGCCGCGCGTGATTCCCCGCGAGGTCGCCGCAGATCTCGGCGCTGGACACGCCTACATCGATCTCGTCGAGGACTACCTGCGCACCGGCGACGGCCGCGACTCGCCGCCGCCGCCCGATCTCGCCGACGTGTTCGCGACCTTCGACGAGCCGGCACCCGCCAGGGGACGGCCGCTGGACGAGGTGCTGGACGACGTGCGCCGGCGCGTGCTGCCGAACGCGCTCTGGCTGCAGGACCCGATGCACATGGGCCATCAGTTGTCGGTGCCGTTGCCCGCCGCGATCTGGGCGGAGCCGCTGATCGCCGCGCTGAACCCGTCGCACGCGGTGGCCGAGCTGTCGCCGGTCACGACCACCATCGAGCGCCGCGTCGTCCGCTGGCTGGCCGACCTCGCGCGGCTCGGGCCCGAGGCCGGTGGCACCTTCGCGGTCGGTGCCACCGAGGCCACCTTCAGCGCCCTCGCCGCCGCCCGGGCGAAGGCCCTGCCGCGGGCGTGGGAGGAGGGGGTGCGCGGCGGTGCGGCCGTGGTCTTCTGCTCCGAGCACGCGCACTACTCCGTGGCGCGCGCCGTGGCGCAGCTCGGCATCGGCGCGAACAACGTCGTGCGGGTGCCGTCCGACGAGCGCCGCGCGATCGACCCGGCGGCCCTCGAGCGACTGCTCGCCGGCGAGACGCGGACCGTGGTCGCCGTCGTCGCGTCCGCCGGATCGACGGCCGTCGGCGCCTTCGACGACCTCGAGGCGATCGGCCAGATCTGCGCGGCGCGCGACGTCTGGCTGCACGTCGACGGTGCGCACGGGGCGTCGGCGCTGCTGTCGCCCACCCATCGCCACCGGCTGGCCGGCGTCGAGCGCGTGCGCTCGCTGGCTTGGGACCCTCACAAGATGATGCTGATGCCGCTGGCGGCCAGCGCGCTGTTGATGGCCGACGAGGGCGATCTCGACGCGGCCTTCGCGCAGAGCGCGCCGTACCTGTTCCACGACCGCGCCGCCCGGCCGATCGACCAGGGCGTGCGGTCGTTCCAGTGCTCGCGTCGCGCCGACGCGCTGAAGGTCTGGATCGCCTGGCAGCGCTACGGCACGGAGGGCTTCGCGGCCGTGTACGACCACCTCTGCGCGACCACGCACGCCATCTGGAAGCAGGTCTGCGAGCACCCGTCGTTCGAGGCGCTGCACGAGCCCGAGTGCAACATCCTCTGCTTCCGCCACGTCGGCGACGACGACCTGAACGCGCGTTTGCGCCCCGCCTACAACGCCACCGGCGAGGGATGGATCACCCTCACCCGGCTAGAAGACCAGCCAGTCCTTCGGATCACGGTGATGAACCCCGCCACCACGCACGACCACGGCGCGCGCATGCTCGACGGCGTTGCCCGCCTGGCGCGTGACCTTTAGCCGCACCTTGGGGCGGACTGCGCCGACGTAGCCGCGGTGGGCGCGCTTGCCGCGCAGGTAGCCGATGCGCACGCCCTTGCCGCGGCCGACGGCGTGGATGAAGCGGCCGGCGCCGATGTAGATGCCGACGTGGCCGGACGAGCCGCCGCCGCCGAAGGCGACGATGTCGCCCTTGCGCAGGTGCTTCACGCGGTACAGCGACTTCCACAGCACGTCGGACTGATGCGGCAGTTCGACGCCGAGCTTGCGGTACACCGCGACGACCAGGCCGGAGCAGTCGACGCCGCGCGAGCGGCTCTCTCCGCCCCAGGCGTACGGGGTCTGGAGGAACGTGCGGGCGATCTTGACCACCGGGGCGCCCGGATCGGGCGCCGGTGTGGAGGCGAGCGGAACACCGGTCGTCGCCAGGACGGCTGCGACCGGCGCGAGTGCTGCAGGCAGCATCGAGCGGGATCCTTTCGTCTGCCGCCGAATCCGTCGTGGCAGTCGGAAGCGGGCAGGGAACGCGCCACGCGACTCCATCGAAGGTGGCCGGCACGATCCCCTGGGCTGTCGTATCCGCGTCCAACCCTACCAGGGGATCGGGAGACGGTCGGAGGTCTCCGCGCAGATTCCACCGACGGCGCCATCGACCGGCTCTCCGAGACCCTCGCTATGGTCCGGTGATGCCTGAAGGTCTGCTTCTCGTCGCCGAGACGGTGGCGAACGGCGACATGTACGCCGCGACGCGCTTTCTGACCTCCGACCCCGTCCTGTGGCTCGAGGCCGGCGACCGCCGGATCCTCGTCGTCACCGGCTTCGACGTCGAGCTCGCCAAGCGCTCCAGCCCGGCCACCGACGTCTGGGCGCTGGAGGTGGTCGTGGCCGACGAGCTCGCGGCCGGCGGGCGCGAGCGCGAGCTGCGGCTGGCGCGCGCCCTCAATACCGTGCGCCGCGCCGGCGTGGACGCCGTGCGGGTGCCGTACTGGTTTCCGATCGACGAGGCCGACCACCTCCGCGCCAACGGCATCGCCGTGCGCCTGGACGACGAGGAGACGATCGCGACGCGACGCCGCACCAAGGCGGCCGACGACATCGAGCTGCTGCAGGCGGTGCAGCGCGAGACCGAGATCGCGATGCAGCTCGTGCGCAGCACGCTGCGCCGCTGCGATGTCGCCGGCGACCGTGGCCTGATGCTGGACGGGTCGGCGCTGGCGTCGGAGCGGCTGCGCTCGATCATCCAGCTGCACTGGGTCGAGCGCGGCCTCGAGCCCGTGACGCCGATCGCTGCGGGCGGTCCGCAGGGCGCCGACCCGCACGAGCACGGCTCCGGCCACCTGCGCGCCGGCGAGCCGATCGTGTTCGACCTCTTCCCGCGCGACGAGCGCACGCGGGTGTACGGCGACATGACGCGTACCTTCTGCGTCGGCCAGCCCAGCGACGAGGTGGCCGCGGTGCACGCCGCGTGCGAGCAGGCCATCCGCGCCGCGATCGCCGCGTGCCGGCCGGGCGTCACGGGCCGCGAGCTGCACGTCGCCGTCTCCGACCTGTTCCGCGACCTCGGCTACCCGTCGCAGATCCACCCGGTGGACACGCTGCCCGGCGCGTCGGAATGGGTGTTCAACCACGGGCTCGGACACGGCGTCGGCTTCCACCTGCACGAGCCGCCGTCGGCTGGCTCGCAGGGTTTCGGCGAGCTGGTCGAGGGCGACTCGCTGACGATCGAGCCGGGGCTCTACCGGCCGGGCGTGGGTGGCTGCCGCATCGAGGACCACGTGATCCTCACCGCGGACGGCTGCCGTAATCTGAATACGATGGACTACGCGCTGGTGGTCTGAGACGCGACCAGGGAGGCCTGGTACGAAGCGATCCGCCGGCAGGCCTCGGCCAGGCGATCCTCGTCGGCAACCAGCCCGATGCGCACGTGGCCGGCGCCGGACGGCCCGAAGCCCTCGGTCGGCGTCACGGAGACGCCCTCGGCCTCCAGCAGACCGAGCGCCCAGTCCAGGGCCGGCAGGCCCGTGGCGCGGATGTCGGCCATCACGAACATGCCCGCCTCGGGCTCGTGCGTCCCGATGCCCGGGACGTCGCGCAGCGCGTCGATGACCACCCGCGCACGGCGCTGGTAGGCGGCACGCATCAGGTCGGTCGGCGCCTGCGAGCCGGTCAGCGCGGCCACGCCGGCGTCCTGGACGAAGGGCGGCGAGCCGAACAGCATCGACTGCAGGAGCACGTCGACGTGCTCGACCAGTTCGGGCGACGACACCACCCAGCCGTGGCGGAAGCCGGTCATGGCGTGCGACTTGGACAGCGAGCCGACGACCGCCACCCGGTCCTCGCAGCCGCGGATCGCGAGCGCGCTCGCGTGCTCGCCGTCGTAGACCAGGTCGGCGTAGACCTCGTCGGCGACGAGCCACAGGTCGTGCGACCGGCACAGCTCGCCCAGCTCGGCCAGCGTCGCCGGTGACAGCGCGGCGCCGGAGGGGTTGTGCGGCGTGTTCAGGATCAGCACGCGCGTGCGGTCGGTGATGCGCGACGCAACGTCGGCCGGATCGAGGTGGAAGCCGCGCGCCGCGTGCAGCGGCACGTGCACCACGGCCGCGCCGGTCGACGCCATGACGCCCTCGTACGTGGCGTAGGAGGGCTCGGGCAGCAGGATCTCGTCGCCGCGCTCGGCCAGCACGAGGCAGACGGCGAACAGCGCCGCCTGGGCGCCCGGCATGAACACGACCTCGCCGGGTGTGACGGTGCGCCTGGCGTACCGCGAGACGTGGCGCGCGATGGCCGACCGGATCGACGGCTCGCCGGACGACGGGGTGTAGTGGTTGCGACCGCGCCGGATGGAGTCGACGAGCGCGTCGATGATCGGCGCGGGCGCCGGGAAGTCGGGCTCACCGATCGACAGCAGGATGATGTCGCGGCCCTCGGCCTGCAGCTCGTAGCCGCGCTCGTGGACGGCCCAGACGCGCGATCCCTCGCCGTGCAGGCGCGATGTGAGGCTTGCGTAGCGCACACCGGCAGTGTGCGCGATCAGGCCCCGGCGCCCTCCCACAGGCCCTTGACGTTCTCCCAGTCGGCGTCGGCCGGGTCCTGCGACGGCGGGTGGAAGCGGCTGCCGGGATGCCGGTGCGCGGGCGCCGTCCACGAGCCGCGGGCGATCAGCCGCTCGATGTTGGCGCGGTAGACCTCGTCCACCTCGGCGTGCTGCTTCGGATCGGCCTCGAGCCACAGGTTGGCGGGGTGGATGGGCTCGTCGTAGAGCTTGCGGAACACCTCGGTGCGCAGGTCCTTCATCCAGTTGGAGTTCAGGTTCATGGTGCGGAAGTTGCGCAGCGCCTCGATGTCGACCAGCCCGGCGCAGAAGCTGTTCGCGCCGCTGCGCGAGATGCCGAGCACGTTGCCCTGGAAGTCGACGACGTGACCGCCGCCGCCGCCGATATCGAACGGGTGCTCCATCGCCGGGTGCACGTACACCGGGCCGACGTTGGGGCAGACCATGTAGACGTTGTTGAAGTGCGCGTGCGCGCGGTTCTGCAGCAGCCACGTGCCGCCCGGATCGGGGCCGGCCTGCGTCATCGGCACGGCCTCGGATGGCCGGTAGATCACCTCGGCGCCACCGAAGGCGAGCGCGCGGATGGCCTCCGGGTACTCGCCGTCGGAGCAGCAGATCGTGCCGATGTTGCCGATGTCGGGCGTGCGCAGCACCGGGTAGAACGCCTCCGGGCCGTCGCCGAACAGCTCGACCCAGCGGTCGTAGACGTCGTGCGGCGTGCACGAGCGCTCGCGGCACCAGAGGTGGTTCTTCGCGGCCCGGTGCACGACCTCGCCCTGCGGCGAGATCACGAACAGCATGTTGAAGAAGCGGTCCGGAATCACCTCGGGCCAGCGCGCCTTGCACTGGCAGACGATGTACGTGTCGTACAGCTTCGCCAGCTCGCCCAGCCGCTCGGTCTCGGGGCCGGGGATGTCGATGAACAGGTCGCGGGCGGCGACGACGTGCGGGATGTCGAAGATCTCGTCCGTGAAGCCGGTCAGCGCGCCCTCGGCCAGCGCGATCATGCGCACCGGCATGTTGATGCCGATGATCGAGACGGCGGCGTGGATGGCGTCCTCGATGATCGCCAGGTTGCGCTCGATGTGGCTTCGCGCGCCGATGCCGTGGACGACGGTCGAGATGCCGACGGCCATGTACGGCGCGACGGGCACCGGCTGACCCGTTCCGTTCTGCGATGCGACCATCGCGGAAGCCTACAGCCCGAACATGCGCTCCAGGTCGTGGCGCGAGTAGGCCTGGAAGGCGGTCAGCGTCTCGGTGTGCGCGACGCCGTCGACGCGCAGCAGGTGCCCGGTCACGAGCGCGGCCATCTCGTCGTTGGTCTTCACGCGCAGCAGCGCCACGAGGTCGTAGCGGCCGGCGACCGAGAAGACCTCCGACACGCCGTCGATCTCGGTGAGCTGCTGGGCGACGTCGACGACGCGCCCGCGCTCGGTGTTGATGAGGACGATGGCGGTGACCACGCCACCCACTGTACAAGCAGGCCGCGCAGGCGCCGATGCTCAGAGCCTGCCTGCAGCCGATGAGAGGCCGTCAGGGTTGGATGAGTCCTCGGCGAATCGCGTAGCGCGTGAGTTCGACGCGGTCGCGCATGCCGAGCTTGTCGAGAATGTTCTGCCGATGCCGTTCGACGGTCTTGATGCTGATCCAGAGCATCGCGGCGATCTCCTTCGACGATTGCGCCTCGGCGATCAGCTTCAGCACCTCCAGCTCGCGCGGCGTCAGGACATCGAACTGCTCCTCGCCACGGCCGTGGCGATCGACGTACTCCCGCACCAGGGTCGCCATCGCCGACGAATAGATGTAGGTGTCTCCACGCATCGCGGCGCGAACGGCGTCGACGATGTCGGTGTCGGCGGCGGACTTCAGCACATAGCCGGAGGCGCCGGCCTTCAATGCCTCGAACAGGAACTGTTCGCTGTCGTACATCGACAGCATGAGCACCCGGACCTCGGGTTTTCGCTTCCGGAGTTCGGCGGCGGCCTGGATGCCGGTCTTGCGAGGCATCGACACGTCGAGGATCGCCAGGTGGACGTCCTCCGTGAGCGCCTGCTCGACTGCCTCCGCGCCATCCGCAGCCTCGGCGACCACCTTCAGGTCGGGCTTGGCGTCGAGCACCTTCTTCAGGCCGGAGCGCACGATCGAGTGATCGTCGGCGATCAGAATCCGGGTCACGAGGGGGATGGTCAAGGCGAGACCTGCACCGGGCTCACAACGCCCACGGCCGGAACCTCGACCCGCACCTCGACACCACCAGACGACGCCGGTTTGATCGCCAGCGCGGCTCCGATCAGGACGGCCCGCTCACGCATGCCGCGCAGCCCTCCGTGCTCTTCGAATGCCTCTGCGAGGCCGCACCCGTCGTCGATGACACGCAACACCACGCTTTGGGGGGCGCTCTCGAGAACCATTCTCACGCGAGTCGCCCGCGCGTGGCGTGCGATGTTGGTCAGGCCCTCCTGCACGATCCGGTAGACCGCGAGCTCGACCTCCGCTTCGAGTTCGGGTAGCGGCCGGGCAAACTCCCGATCAACGCGGACGCCCGAAGTCTGCGCGAAGCTCCGCGTCAGCTCGGTCAGCGCGCTCACGAGCCCGAGCTGCTCGAGCATCTCCGGCCGCAACTCGCTCGAGATTCGGCGCACCTCATGGAGCGCGCGACGCACCGACTGCTTGGCATCGTCGATCTCGCCGCGATGGGATGGAGCGGATTCGGCGATCGAGTCGAGATGCAGCAGGACGCCGGTCAAGACCTGCCCAACCTCGTCATGCAGATGGCGGGCGATGCCGACCCGTTCGGCCTCCTGCCCGGCCAGCACACGCCGGCTCGTCTGCTGACGCTCGGTCTCCAAGCGGTCGACCATCCGGTTGAACGCGATGATGGCACGGCCGATCTCGTCGTTCCGCAGCACCTGCAGCCGCTGGCCGGGCCGAAGGAGATCAACCGCTTCCATTCTCTGCGCGAGGCGCCGAAGGGGCCTGAGGGCCCGTCGGAGCAGCAGGGCGTTCGCGACCAGTCCGACCACCAGCCCCAGGATCACGACCAGCGCCTGTCCGCGCCGGATCGGCGCATCGATCTCGATCGGACTGAACAGGAGCAGAAGTGCGCCTAGGCCGAAGGCCGAGGCGCTCGCGATGAAGGCGCGCCAGAAAACGGGCATGGGATGAGACATGAGCTTCACGTCGATGCCCAAGGTGGACCGTTCATACGGTCATTCTCCCCTACCGCCGTCGTGGCGGCGCGATCAGGACCGGGAACCCCGTCTCGCCCACCAGTTGCTCGGCGAGGCGACTCATGAAGCCGCGCCGCAGCCGACCGCGCGCCCGCGAGCCCACAACGATCAGATCCGCCCCTTCCTCGGCGGCGATCTGACCGATCATGGCAGCTGGATCGCCAGCCGCCGAGCGTGGTTCGGCCCGATGGGACACGCCGTGCTCGACCGCAAGACGCGTCATCAGCCGCGCAGACGCATCACGGCTCGACCCCGTCGCGGTGCCGGCGCCTCGCGGGCCATCGCCGATCGCTGCGCCATCGCCGCCGTCGACATGGACGAGCACCAACCGCATGCCGAGCCGGTCGCTCAGCTCAACCGCCGTCGCGAGTGCATCACGACCCCCGTCACGGTCGTCGACACCGCAAACCACCGTACCTGGCATTCGGTCTCCTCGACGTTCGTACGGCTCACGATCACACGTCCAGCGACTCGTCGCCATCGGGTCGCGACCCCATCTCTGCCCGGATCTGCCCGGACGGATCGTGGAAATGGGGTGACGACCCGATGGGAGAACGGTGCGGTGCCTGCGATCGTCGAAGCACGGTCCATTCCGCGCCGTGGCAAGGTGCCTCCGGCCGGTGTGGCGAGACAAGGGGTTCGGTGATGAGCGCACTAGCGACCACGGACGCGGCCAGCCACGATCACGAAGCCGGATTGGCTGTGACACGAGGGGTGGCGGATGGCGTCTGGACCGTTCGCCTGGTCGGCGACCACGATTTGACGACCGTGCCCATGCTGGAGGCGGCCACGTACGACATCGTCGCAGGCCTCTCGGATGTCGTGATCGACCTGAGCGGCGCCACCTTCATCGACTGCGCCGTTGTCAACTGGCTCGTCCGCACGCATCGCACACGACGGCGGACAGGGCTGAGCGGACTGCGGATCGTCGAAGGCGCGCCTTCGGCGACGGTCGCACGTGTGCTCGGCTTGACGGGGGGCCGCACGCTGCTGGACGGCAACCGGGTCGTCGTTCCCGTCGGTTCCCCGACGCCTCGCCGCTCGCACCTGCGATCGCGGCCCTCTCCTGAACCCTCGATCTCGGCCGCCGAGTCCCGAGCGCGCCCGTCGGCGCTGGACGTGATGGATCCTGACTGGTACCTCGTTGATGATGGAGGGTTCGCAGCCGGGAGGTGGCGGTCGTGAGCGTCGTCGTGGTCGGCGTGGACGATTCTGACGGGGCGAAGGCAGCGCTGCGATTCGCGCTCGACGAGGCCAGGATGCGCGACGCCACCCTTCGCGTCGTGCACGTCTGGGAATTCCCTGGTTACGTCGGCCTGCTGGGTTTCGAAGGGTCCTATCCAGGCTTCGCCGGCGACATCGCGCGCCTTCGCGAGGCCGCAGAGATGGCACTGCGGGCGACGCTTGCAGACTTCGCCGCCGAGATGTCGAACATCACCGTCGACGCTCGTGTGAGCGAGGGAAGTCCCGCGATCGTGCTCGTGGACGAGTCTCGCGGAGCAGACCTGCTCGTCGTCGGCTCTCGCGGACGCGGCGGATTCGCAAGTCTCCTCCTCGGCTCCGTGAGCCAGCAGTGCGCCCAGCACGCCTCGTGCCCCGTGGTCATCGTCCACCGCACCGACGAGCCGTGACATGCTACGGGCAAATCCGGACCGCGAGCCGGCAGGGGTGATGACTTCAACCGACGATCGTGACTCTGCGGATCAGAGAGGGTGGCCAGGACATCCGAGCGCGGCCGGGGCGATGGCACGCGTTGCGTCGACGCCACCGCCAGATGCCGCTGCTCTGCAACGTGCCCTCCTGACGTGGGAATCCGAAGGCGGTAGCCTCGGCCGGCGCGAGCGTGAAGGAGATTGAACATTCGCTCGAAGCGCGCCTCCGACGTGGCTGAAACGTCGGGCGGGTATCGCGCCTGATCGACCGGCGCTGGCCGCGCGGTGTCTCCCGATGGCGCGTCGCTTCTGAACGAGTGTGACCGAATTGCTCGCCCCCGGGGGACCGAGCTTCGAACGTGGTCCGGGCACGACCCCGAACGTTTCGCCGAGTTCCGCCGACGCAATCGAGTCCAAGCCCCGCGACCAGGGCCCGCGGCCGGCTGTCCGGCGACGACGAGCGCGGAAGTGGGCGCTGACGTGGGTCTACGCCGCGCACGATCGTGCGCATGACGGTGCGATCGTGCTCGCCGTCACCCGGCGGCATGGGCCGAGGTGCAGAGCGCGCGTTCGAGTGAGCGTGCGCTCCGCCCAATCTGGCGCGGTGGCAACAGCGAATTGGCGGCACCCAGTCTGAGACGACGATCCCAATGGGGCCAGAACCCCATTGGCTGCGATCCGCTTGCGTGACAAGGTTCGTGTTGGGCACAGAATGTGCGATGACAACGCGTGAGAGGGGTTGCGACCATGAGTGATGTTCTCATGACGCAGAACGGTCTCGAGAACCTGGTTCGTGAGCTCGACCGCCTACAGAGCGAGCGAGAGCTCGCCACCGACCGCATCCGATTCTCGTTGGAGAACGGCGGCCCGGCCGCAGAGAACGGCGAGTACACCGCCGCGAGTGGCGAGCTGAACCAGATCGAGCGCCGGATCGGTCTCCTCGAGGAGCGATTCGCCGCCGCAAGTCTGGCGCACGCCGAATCCGACGGCGAGGTGGACATCGGCGAAACGGTCCGCGTCAAGGAGCTCGGCACGGGTGTGCTCACGACGTTTCGGATCGTCGGAGCCGGCGAGAGCGAGCCGGACGACGGGGACATCTCGTACGAGTCTCCGGTCGGCGCCGCGTTACTCGGGTGTCGCGTCGCCGATATCGTCGAGGTGCGCATCCCGCGCGGAATGCTTCGACTCGAGATCGTCGCCGTCCACGAGTAGGAATGTGGAGCGCATCCAACTGCACGGTCAGGCGCGACGCTCGCGCGCATCTCGAGGGGCAACATCTCCATGGAGTTGCGCGCGTCCGAGATGAGCAGGTAGGCAGTCGAACACCGATGGAATCAGCGCGGCGAGGAGGAGATGTATGCGTACGTATCGCTATCTGATCGTGGGCGGCGGTTTGACGGCCGACGCGGCCTGCAGGGGCATCCGCGAACGCGACGCCGACGGCGCGATCGGCGTCGTAGCCGACGAAGCGAACCCACCCTACGCCCGCCCGCCGCTGACGAAAGCACTCTGGAAGGGCGACGAGGAGAGCACGATCTGGTGTGGGACGGCGGATCTCGGCGTCGACCAGCGGCTTGGCCGGACGATCGTCGCGCTCGACCTGTCGGCCCGGCAGGCGACCGACGACGCTGGTGAGACCTACGCCTACGAACGGCTGTTGCTCGCGAGCGGAGGGCGGCCCCGCCGGCTGCCCTTCGGAGGCGACGAGGTGATCTACTTCCGCACCGTCGACGACTACCGGCGGCTGCGTGCGCTCACCGACGGCGCCGCGCGGTTCCTGGTGATCGGCGGCGGCTTCATCGGCTCGGAGATCGCCGCGGCGCTGGCGATGAACGGCTTCCCGGTGACGATCGCCTTCCCCGAGCCGGGGCTCGGCGCGCGCGTCTTCCCGGCCGAGCTGTCCGCCTTTGTCACCGACTACTACCGCGACAAGGGCGTCGAAGTACTCGCCGACACGTCGGTGACCGGAATCGAACGCATCGGCAGCCTGACGCGCGTTTTGACCAACGACGGGCGCACACTGGAGACGGAGGTGGTCGTGGCGGGGATCGGAATCGAGCCGCGGATCGGGCTCGCCGCCGCCGCCGGACTGCCCGTCGAGGACGGGATCATCGTCGACGAGCAAGCACGCGTCCCCGGACACGTGGACGTCTTCGCAGCCGGCGATGTCGCCCGCTTCCCTGCCGCCGTCCTCGACACGACGATGCGGGTCGAGCACGAAGACCACGCCAGAAGCCACGGGCGACTGGCCGGGATCAACATGGCCGGCGCGGAGGAGTCCTACGATCACCTGCCGTATTTCTACTCCGACCTGTTCGACCTCGGCTACGAGGCGGTCGGCGAACTCGACCCGCGCCGGCAGACACTCGCCGACTGGGACGAGCACAACCGCAAGGGCGTCGTCTACTACCTCGATGCCGAGCGGCATCCGCGCGGCGTCCTGCTGTGGAACAGCTTCGGCCGCGTCGACGCCGCCCGCGATCTGATCGCCGCCCGGCAGCCGATCGAGACGAGCAGGCTGAGCGAGCCGGTCGGATGAGCGTGACTGCGCTCGCCGCTGGCTCGCCGCCGCTCGCGTCGCTCGGCGGCCGCGGGCGCCCGCCGCCAAAGACGGGCATCGTGCCGGCGCGGCTGGATCCGGAGTCGCGCTCCTGGTGGATCCATCTACACGGCGCAGAGCCGGCCCGCGGCCGGGCGATCACCAGGCTGCACGAAGCCCTGCGGCGCGAGGCGTGGTTCCACATCCGGCGCCGCACCAGCGGCATCTCCGAATTCCCCAAGAGCGATCTGGACGACCTCGCGGTGATGGCAGCCGACGACGCGCTGCTCGCGATCCTGCGCAAACTCGACGACTACCGCGGCGATAGCCAGTTCTGGACGTGGGCACGACGATTCGTCCAGCTCGAAGCGCCCGTCAGCATCCGTCGACGATTGGGACACGACCGCCTCGCCGCCGACCCCGAGCGCACCTTCGCGCTTCCCGACCCCGGCTCCGGACCGCACGACCAGGCCGAGATGCAGGAGCTCCTGCGCACCATCATCGACGCCGTCGCCAACCAGCTCACCGACCGCCAACGAGTCGTCCTGATCGCAATCGCGATCGACGGCGCCACCGCCGCGACACTCGCAACCGAACTGCACACGACTGCCGGCGCGATCTACAAGATGCTGCACGACGCGCGAAGAAAGCTGACAGCGCAACTCGCGCTCGACTAGAGAGCGCCAGGCGATCGATCTCAGCCCGGGTCCTTCGAGTGCGAGCGGCCGCTGCGACGAGCACTCATCAGATCCCACGACCGTCGAGGTAAGACCGACGCCTGACGGGACGCTAGAGCGTCATGGATATCCCGCCGAGCAGGTGGACTCTCACGTGATGCAGACTGGAGCCACGAAGCTGACTGCGACGGCGCCCTCCGGGCGTCAGATCGAGATCGGGTCGGCCGGACAGCGCGCCTTGATCGTGGAGGTCGGCGGCGGGCTGCGCGGATACTTCGCCCGCGGGCGCGACTGGCTCGACGGCTACTCCGTCGACGAGATGTGCAGCTCCGCGCGTGGTCAGTGCCTGGTCCCGTGGCCGAACCGCATCCGCGACGGCCGCTACGAGTTCGCGGGCCTGCGGCAGCAGCTTCCACTGACCGAGCCTGAGCGGCAGAACGCGATTCACGGGCTTGCCCGCTGGGCGACCTGGGCGGTCGCGGAGCAGGGGGGCGAGAGCGTCACGATGGAGTATCTGCTTCACCCGCAGCCTGGATATCCGCACGCGCTGCAGCTTGCGATTGCGTATCGCCTCGACGGCCATGGTCTCACGGTTCGCACGACGGCGACGAACGTCGGATCAGATACGTGTCCGTACGGTGCGGGTGCGCATCCCTATCTGACGCTGGGCACGAACACCATCGACAGCGTGGTCCTGAAGGCGCCGGGCCGCACGCGTCTTCTCAGCGACGACCGGGGCATCCCGACCGCCGCGGAGCCAGTGGACGGAACCGAGTACGACTTCAGGACGCCGCGATCGATCGGGAAGATGAGACTCGACACGGCCTTTGCCGACCTCGAGCGTGACGACGACGGACGGGCGCGCGTCCAGCTCGCCTCGCCGAGCGGTGAGACCGCGGCGGTGTTCTGGCTCGACGAGCACTACCGCTACCTGATGCTCTTCACCGGCGATCCGCTCCCGGATGTGAACCGACGCAGCCTCGGTATCGAACCGATGACGTGTGCACCGAATGCGTTCCAGAGCGGTGAGGGGCTCGTCATCCTCGAGCCGGGCGAGTCGTTCGCAGCCACCTGGGGAATCGAGCCGTCGTGACTGCCGGAGGTGGGGCGTCGCGTGAGCTGGAGGGCAAGGTCGCGCTCGTCACCGGCGCCGGCAGCGGCATCGGCCATGCGATCGCAGAGCGCTTCGCCCACGAGGGCGCCGCGGTCGCGATCGACTACCTCGGTCACGACGAAGACGCACAGGCGCTTGCCCGCGACCTGAACGCCGCGGGCGCAGAGGCCGTCGCACTGGAAGCGGACGTCACCAACGCGGCTGCGGTCGAGGCGTTGGTCGCGCTGGTCGTCAAGCGATTCGGCAGACTCGACGTGCTCGTCAACAACGCTGGGATCGAGAAGTCGCAGCCGCTGCTCGACATCGACGAAGCGAGCTGGGACCGGACGCTGGCAGTCAACCTGAAGGGGCCGTTTCTCTGCTCGCAGGCAGCGGCTCGCAGGATGAAGGACAGCGGCGGCGGCTCGATCGTGAACATCTCCTCGATTCACGAGGACTTCCCCTTCCCGGGATTCACACCGTACGCGGCCGCGAAGGGCGGGCTGCGGATGCTGATGCGAAACGCCGCACTCGAGCTCGCGCCGCTCGGGATCAGGGTCAACAACATCGCACCCGGCGCGATCGCGACACCGATCAACGCAGCCACGCTCGCAGACCCTGCGAAAGTGCAACGACTACAGGAAATCGTGCCGCTCCAACGAATGGGAACCCCCGCCGAGGTCGCCGAGGTCGCACTCTTCCTCGCCTCCGGCCGCTCATCGTACGTGACAGGCTCGACCTACTTCGTCGACGGCGGCATGATCCGGCACGCGGAACCACTCTGACGCCCGGGTCTTCTCGGCGTCGTCGTGATCGGGATCGGAGAAGCCGCCTCGACGGCGGCCACGCGCGGCCGGCAAGCAGGCGGCAATCGTCGATTCGCGGCCCTTCGCCTGCGGTCTGCGTGGCTGCGATCCCAAGAAGGTCTTCGGCGCGGTCGAGTTCATCGATCGGGCGGCGGCGCCTGGATCGCCGCTGCAGCCTTCCGGTCACGGCCTCACGGTCGCAGCGGACGGATCGTCACACGACTCGCCGACCACGGGCCGTTGAGCGATCTCGGGTGGGCGGAACCAGACGGTAAGACTTCGAGATCGGAGGACGCTAGGAGGTGACAGGACGATCTCGTGGACGAGGAGGCTCGATGCGCGACGTAGCGGCCGAGGAACTGCAGATAAGCCCTGGGGCTGGCACGCGCCGCGCCGGAGGGATCCGCGCTGCGCTCTTCTCAACCTACCCGCCGCGCGCGTGCGGGATCGGAACGTTCTCGTTCGACGTGCGAACCGCGCTGCTCGAGGTGAACGGGATCGGCGACGTCGGCGCCGTGGTCGTCGTCGATGAGCCGAGTCCGCAGCGTCCAGAGGTCGTGGCGACTGTCTCCCAGGGAGTACGGGACGAGTACCTCCGTGCCGCAAGGCTGCTCGGGCGGCTCGACGTCGACGTCGTATTGCTCCAGCACGAATACGGCATCTTCGGGGGCGCCGATGGCGAATACGTGGTGGCCTTTGCGAAGGAGCTGTCGCAACCGCTGGTCGTGACGCTCCACACCGTGCTGTCACAGCCATCGAGGCACCAACTCGAAGTGCTCCGCGCCGTCTGCGACGAGGCGACGCGCGTGATCGTGATGACCGACACCGCGCGCCGGCTGCTCATCAGGGTCGGTGCCTGCCCGGAACACAAGGTACGTGTGATTCCCCACGGCGCGCCGACCGAGCTGATCCGAAGAGGCAACGATCGTGTCACGAGCGAGTCACACCTCCGGCTCTCTACCTTCGGCCTGCTCTCGGTTGGCAAGGGCCTCGAGACCGCAATCCAGGCGCTTCCGTATGTCATCGAGCGCCACCCTGATGTTCGGTTTCTGATTGCGGGTCGGACCCATCCGCACGTTGCACGGCGTGAAGGTGAGCGCTACCGCTGCATGCTCGAGGATCTCGTCGGCGACCTCGAGCTCGGTGATCACGTCGTGTTCGACGACCGGTTCCTCTCAATCGATGAACTGGGCGAACTGCTCGCAGCGACGGACGTCTTCATCACCCCGTATCGCAACCGGGAGCAGATCGCTTCCGGTGCCCTCACCTTCGCGATCGCAGCCGGCTGCGCCGCGGTATCCACGCCGTTCTGGTATGCGGAGGACATGCTCGCGACGGGGGCGGGAAGGATCGTGCCCTTCGATGATCCGCGGGCGCTGGCCGAGGCCGTGTGTGTCTTCGCCGAGCAGCCGGATGCGCTGCGGGTGGCCCAGGCGGAAGCTCGGCGCCTCGGCCGTGAACTCGCGTGGCCGTCGGTTGCCGCAGCGACCGCCGCGGTGCTCGCCGAGGCCGCTCGACTCTCATCCCGCCGAAGTGCCTCGGCGCGGTCGGTGCGTCCGCGCCCAAGAGCAGCGCTCCGGCACCTGAGTACGGCGACAGCGTCGTCATCTGAACCCGCGCTGCGGAGCGAGGCACGATGAAGAGGCGGGTGATCGCGTTCGATCTGGACAACACGCTGGCTGACAGCAAGTCGCCTCTCGCCGACCAGATGGCGGACTTGCTCGATCGATTGCTGCTCCGGTTCCAGGTCTGTGTGATCTCAGGCGGAACCTTCGAGCAGTTCCAGAAACAACTCCTCCATGGCCTCAAGTCAGCGCCGGACACGCTGCGAGCCTTGCATGTGATGCCGACCTGCGGCACCCGCTACTACCGCTTTGACATCGCGACCGACTCCTGGCTGCTGGTGTACGCCGAGGATCTCACGGCCGCCGAGACGACGACGATCACTGCTGCGCTGAACGAAGGAGCGGACGCGCTCGGGTATCGCCCTGCACAGCTGTGGGGCGCCCAGATCGAAGACCGAAAGAGCCAGATCACGTTTTCGGCACTCGGACAGGACGCGCCGATTACCGAGAAGGAAGCATGGGATCCTGATGGCAGGAAGAAGCGAGAGCTGCGCGACTACGTTGCCAAGCTGGTCCCCGAGTTCGGCGTTCGCGTCGGCGGCTCGACCTCGATCGACGTCACCAGGCACGGCATCGACAAGGCATACGGCATCGGCAAGCTGATCGCGTTGCTCGACGCAGCCAAGCAAGACGTGATCTTCGTCGGCGACAGGCTGAAGAAGGGCGGCAATGATTATCCGGTCAAGGCGATGGGCGTCGATTGCCTGGCGGTCTCGCGCTGGCAGGACACCGCGCTCGTGATCCAGACGATGCTCGGCGTGACCGAGAGTGACCAGCACATGCGAGCCGAGCACGATCAGCGCCCCTGGGGCGAGTACACGGTGCTCGACGAGGCAGCCGACTACAAGGTGAAACGGATCATGGTGCTGCCCGGCAAACGGCTCAGCTACCAACGCCATGCGCGCCGGCAGGAACACTGGCTCGTCGTCGAGGGAGTCGGCCGCGTCACGCTCGAAGGTCGCGACTTCGACGTCCTCGCTGGCGCCGCGGTCGACGTCGCCGTCGGTGCGGCCCACCGCATCGCCAATCCCGGCACGACACCGCTCACCTTCGTCGAGGTGCAGCGCGGCGACTACTTCGGCGAGGACGACATCGTCCGCCTCGAAGACGACTTCGGCCGTGCCGGTCCGGCGCCGTGAACACGATCAGCAGCACCTTCGACTACGCGGGCCCAACGACGATCACGGTGCGACGCGTCAGCGACCAGCCGATCGTGGCGGCCGGCACCGTGCCGGGGTACGGTCCGATCTTCAACGCGGGTGTGATCCACCACGACGGCCGCTTCCACCTGTTCGCGCGCGGCGTGCGCGACGGCTACCGGCGCAACGACGGCCCCGGCGACACCTTCCTCGACTACATCTCCGACGTGCTCATCTTCACCTCCACCGACGGACGCGACTACCGCTTCCAACAGCTGCTCGCGGCCGGCTCTCCCGACGGCGTCTACGCCTACGAAGACCCGCGCGTGCAACGTGTACGGGTAGGCCGCGACGTGCAGTTCGTGATGTCTCACACGGACCTGTCTCCGCCGGAGTCGGGGCTTCCGTGGCGGGTCGGGCTCCAAAAGCTGGCCTACGCGGATGACCGCTTCCGCCTCAACCACAGCTCGGGTTGTCGAACCGGGCCCGAAGGCAGGCAGGACAAGGACGCGGTGATCTTCAACCTGCGCGACGGCCGCGTCGGCCTGCTGCACCGGATCCACCCGAGCATCCAGCTCGCGATTTTCGACGACCTCGATCAGCTCTGGAACCCACCCGCCGGCTACTGGGATGCGCAGATGGCCGACCTCGAGGCGCACACGATCATCGCCCCCACGCCAGGCGCGCTCGGCGTCGGCGGCGGCGCGCCGCCGATCGAGAGCGAGGACGGCTTGCTGTTCTTCTTCCACGAACGCGAACACGACGGCCATTACGCAACCAAGGTCGCGCTGCTCGACGCCGACACCGGCCTGGTCAGGTCGCTCCTACCCGACCCGATCATGCGTCCGCAGCTCGCCTGGGAATGCTTCGGCGACGTCGACAACATCATCTTCGTCCAAGGGGCCGTCACCCGACCCGACGGCACGATCTACCTGACCTATGGGGCCGCCGACTCCTGCGTCGGCGCCGCGGTCGTCTCGGCGCGCGAGGTCATCGACGCCCTGCGCGCCGCCGCGTAGAGCAGCGTCAGACCGCTTCGAGACCAGGCCCTCCGGCGGCGCGCAACGAGGCGCGTCCGGCTTCCCGCCACTCGGCCCCGGCCGGGCCGGCATCTTGCCGAACGTCCGTCGGTCGTCACGCGCTCATCCTCCGATCGGATGACGGTATCCAGTCCGGTGGAGCGTGCGTTCGATGGAGTGTCCGGCAGCGCCGAGGACGCGACGCTGCAGGTGGACGCGACGCGAGTCCGCGGGCCAGGAGCCGACACATGCACACCAGCGATTCGATCCGACAACCCTCCCGACCGACGTGTCCGCCGGGCAACGCGGGGCGCGGACGGAGCCGGTGATGTCGTCGGAGGTCGCACGCAGGCAGCGGCTGGTTCTCGCCGGGGATGGGATGTGACTGCGCTCGCCGCTGGCTCGCCGCCGCTCGCGTCGCTCGGCGGCCGCGGGCGCCCGCCGCCAAAGACGGGCAT
>JBKJIG010000125.1:0-27807 GCA_046598415.1 Gaiellales bacterium | reverse complement strand
GCCGTGTGCGCGGCACACCCCGACGTGGAGGCGGCCGGCCGCGCTCGCGCTGGATTCCACCAGCCTCGGCGCAGCCGGCCGCCTCCACGTCGGGGTGTGCCGCGCACACGGCATCGCGACGATCGCGACCGCAGACCGCGCGTTCGACGGCATCGCCGGCCTCCACCGCCTCGACCCGCGCACGGCGGGGTAGCGGGGCTCGCGCGTGCTGATCTCGCGCCAGCACCTCGACCGCATCGCGGCGGGCGAGATCGACCGCGCGTTCCGCCGCTGGAAGCGGCCGACGGTGCGAGCCGGCGGCATGCTGCGCACCGCGATTGCCCTGCTCGCCATCGACGCGGTCGAGCCGATCACCGACGCCGACGTCACCGACGAGGATGCGCGCCACGCCGGCTTCGAGTCGCGCGTGGCGCTATTCGCGTTCCTGCCCGTCCGCGACGAGCAGCTGTACCGGATCCGGCTGCGCACCGGCGGCGTAGATCCGCGCGCGGAGCTGCGCGAGCAGGCGACGCTGACGCAGGAGGACATCCGCGACCTGCACGCGCGCCTCGCGCACCTCGACGCGCGGGCGCCCGACGGGCCGTGGACGACGGCGACGCTGGCCGCGATCGCCGACGCGCCTGGCACCCGCGCCGCCGACCTGGCCGCGTCGCTCGGCCGCGAACGGCTGCCATTCAAGGCCGACGTGCGCAAGCTGAAAGCGCTCGGCCTGACCGAGAGCCTCGAGGTCGGCTACCGGGTCTCGCCGCGCGGCCGGGCGCTGCTCGACGCCACGTCCTAGCTGGCGGCACGCGTCAGGCATCGCTAGGATCGGGCAGCCCGTGTCCCGCAAGAAGAAACGCCAGCCGCGCCGCGAGCCGCCGCGCGGGCACGAACCGGCCGAACCGCCGATCGACGTCGCGCTCGCGCTCTGCCGCAGCGCGCGCAAGCACCTCACCGAACCACGCTGCCGCGGAATCGACGCCGAGCTGTGGTCGTCGGAGACGCTCGGGCTGGTCGCCGCCGCCGTCCGGTTCCCGGACAACCGCGCCGAGGCCCTCGCCGACTTCATCGACGCGATCGGCGCGGTTCCTCGCCCCGGAGCGCGCGAGGCCTTGCTTGCCTTCGCAGCGGTGGGCGACGCCGAGCTGGGGTCACGTGCCCGTGAGGCCGCGGCGCGGATGCCCGGCACCGACCCGCGGTGGGTTGCCGAGGCCGGTGCCGGCCAGGTCGTGAGCGCCTGGTGCTCATCCGACCCGGACTACGACGACGGCAACACCTACGCCTTCGAGATCCGTCGGCCGTCCGGTACGCACGTGCTCTGCGTCTACATCGACAACAACATCGGCGGCATCCCGAAAGACGCGTTCCTGCTGCCATCGGTCGCCGCACTCCGCACGCCGTTCGATCGCGGCGCGGCACCCGACGTCCGCCTCGACCAGGTACCGGTCGCCGATGCGGCCGCCAGGGTGCGCGGCGCCGTCGAGCGACGCCGCCACTACCTCGATCCACCCGGGAGCGGCGACCTCACCGACCTCGAAGCGCTGATCGACGGCCACCTGCGGTTCCTGCCGGCCGGCGTCGCGCCCGAAGAGGAGCCGCTGGACGACCAGAAGCTCGAGGCGCTATCGGCCGACTTCCTCGCTGCACCGGAGAGCAAAGGGCACCGCCGCGGCGACGGCCTCGCCATCCTCGACGCCATCCTCTGGTTCGGCAACTCGTACAACGTCGGCGGCCCGCTGCGCTGGAGCCCGGTCGTGGTCGAGATATTCCTCGCCGACTGGGTCGGGCGCAAGCTGCTGTACGAACGCCGCGTCATCGCCCGCATCCCCGCCGTCCTCCACGCCTTCGTACGCTTCGCGGGGCGCGCTCGCGGCGTGCCCGAGGCGCGCGTCGCCGAGACGCTCGCTGCCATCGAAACGTGGACGCCCGACCTGCTCGCGCGAGGCGGCACGCCCTCGTCGCACGCCAATGCCGTCGCCGTGGCCCGAGCACTGCTCAACCTCGAGGCGGACGACCCGTTCGAGGCCGACGACTGGCTCGGGGCCGACGACTGGCCCGAGGATCACGCCCGGGTCGCCGGGACGCTCCACGCGATCGCCGGCCCGCGGCCACCCGACGACGTGGTCGAAGCCGCCGCCGCAAGGCTCCGCGAGCGGCTCCGAACCAAGGACGAGCTCGCCGTCAAGCTCCGCGAGCTGTTGCCGTGGCAGCGGGTCCCCCGCCGCGACGACCGTCTCGTCGCAGGGCTCGCGGGTGCGTGGGCAGCGCCCGCCGGCCAGTTACCGCAAGTCGGCGACGAGGTGGACGACCTCGAGTTCCTGGTCGGCATCGAACCCTACGACTGGCTCGGGCTCGCGCACATCGCCATCGACGACAAGCCCGTGACCGCCGACCGCCTCGGCCGGCGACTTGCGCGAGCGGAGGGCATCATCGGCCTCACCGACGCAGCGACGCGGCGGGCCTTCGGAGCGGTGCTCGTCACCACCTGGACGTCGCTCGGCCACCTCGACGAGCACGGCGTCACCACGCCGCTCGGCCGCTGGGCGATCCCCACCGGTATCGCCGCCGCCTGGGGGTACGACGCGAGGTAGCGCCTTACGAAAGGATCATCCATTATCCTTCCGTAATGGGAGGAAAGATGAAAGGACCCGTGCCGCGGCGCGGGCGGAGCACGCGTCGCACGTGGCAGCACGATCCAGCGCTTTACGCACCGGCGCGGTAGCGCCTGCGCCTACGACGCGTGGATCCCAGCCCCCATCACCGACAGCGTCATCTTGATCCCAGCGGAGACCGCGGGCGTCGTGTCAGACGCGGAGAGCGCGATCCACGCACTCAACGCAACGGACACGCCCGCGCTCGCTCCCCTCGCCCGTCTGCTGTTGCGAACCGAATCGATCGCCTCGTCAAAAGTCGAAGGGATGCAAGCGGATGCACGCACGCTTGCACGGGCCGAAGCGCGTGACGCCTCCGGCATCGCACCAGACCGCGGCGTTGCCGAGATCCTCGCCAACATCGATGCGATGCAGCTCGCAATCGAAGAAGCGACCGCGGAAAAAATGAGCATCCAATCCATCACGAGCATCCACCGCGCGCTGATGGGCCACGCACCCAACGCGCAGGTCGCGGGCGTTGTACGGACGACACAGAACTGGATCGGCGGCAACGACTACAACCCGTGCGGCGCGGCATTCGTCCCTCCCCCTCCAGAGCTCGTGACCGGGCTGTTGACCGACCTCGCGGCCTTCTGTGATGACGACGCCCTCCCGCCGCTCGTGCAGGCAGCGATCGCCCACGCCCAGTTCGAGACCATTCATCCGTTCGTCGACGGCAACGGCCGCACGGGGCGGGCACTCGTGCAGGTCCTCCTGCGCCGCCGCGGCCTCGCACCACGGTACGTGCCACCCCTGAGCGTCGTCCTGGCCTCGGATCGGGACGGCTACATTCGCGGACTCGTCGATTTTCGCGACGGCCATGAAGCCGCCTGGATCGAGCGGTTCGCGACGGCGGCCGCACGATCAGCACGACTCGCCGCCGGATATCTCGAACGCGTCGCCGAACTCCAGGCGCGGTGGCTCGCGAACCTCGAAGAAACATCGTCCCCGCGCAGCGACAGCGCCTCGCGGCTGCTACTCGACGTCCTCCCGGCACATCCCGTCATGACGGTGGCCGTTGGCGTCGCCGCGACAGGCCGCACGCGGCCGGCCGTCGCACAGGCGTTCAAGCAGCTTGTCGGCGCGCGAATCCTGAAGCCCATGAGCACGGCGCAACGCAACCGGGCGTACGAGGTCGACGGGCTGCTCGACCTCCTGGCAGATCTCGAAGCAGGCGCCGACTACCGGTAGTGGCGCGGGGTTCAGCGCACCCCCAGGCAGCTGATCGCCTGATCGTCACTGGTCGCGTAGCGCAGCGAACAGGAGACTTCGAGCCGGGTCGCCAGCAGCTGCGCGTAGGTGAAGCCTGTCGCGTCGAACACGATGTCGGCGGTACTCCCGGGACCGAGCGTCAGGTTCACGGGATAGATGTTCGTGAGGTAGAAGCCCACCCCGCGCACCTCGATCGAGTCGGGCCCCGTATTCACCACCCGAAGCCGGCTCGATGCGCCGGTCTGCACCAGCAGGCCGGTGCCAAGATCGACGAACAGCACCCGGCCGGCGGTGACGCTCGACTGCGTCGCGCTCAGGATCCGGTCGGATCGCAGCACGTCGGTCGCCCGCAGCGTTCCCAGCCGGTCGGCGATCGACGCACGCCGCACCACCCCGAGCCTCGACTCGGCGATCTCGGTGCCACCCAGGGCGTTCTGCTTCACCGCGCGGCCGGTAATCGACCGCGACTTGATATCCCGGCCCGAGATCAGCGACCTGGCGACGCCGCCCGCGGTGCTGACCGAGAGGAACAGGGCGCACAGCGCCACGACCATCGCCGGGCTCGATCGTCGTCGGAGCATCTCAGCGTCCTCCCTCGTTCGCGGCGGCACGCACATCGTCTGGATCGCCGCCCGATCAGCCTCGGTCGCCTCGCGGAACCTCGTCAGATCGCGTGGCATCCCCCGTTCGGGGCAGGCCACCCCGGCGGCGCCGGCCGATGGAACCGGAGTGGAGCTCCCCCTCACCCAGCGGCTCCGCCGTGCCGCCGCAGCCGGCCTCGCGCTGCTCGTCCTCACGCCCGTGCTCGCCGATGCCGCGCGCCGTGACCCGCCGAAGTCGACGCCCCGCAACCGCGCCTGCGTGTACACCAAGCACAGCCACGCGACACTGAAGACGTTCGAGCGGATAGTCGGACACACGTTCTCCTGCGCCGTCGTGTTCAACGACGCCGCGCCCGACTGGCGCGGGTGGGAGCACCCGTGGTTCATCCATCACGGCGACAAGAACCTCAACTGGGGCACGTGGGCAACGGCCCGTGGCACCTCGCGGCGGCTCGTCATCAGCCAGTCGCTGACGGCCGACTCCGTGCTGCGCACCGACTGGCGCCGCGACGGCGCGCGCGGGCGCTACGACAGCCACTTCCGCAACCTCGCCCGCAACCTCGTGGCGGCCGGCCTCGGCGGCTCCGTCATCCGGCTCGCGCACGAGGCCAACTACGAGGGCAGCAAGAACCCGGTCGGCAAGACCGCCGCGGAGCGGCTCGCGTGGCGCAGGTTCTGGGCGCGGGCGGTGCGGACGATGCGCCGCGTGCCCGGCGCGCACTTCAGCTTCGACTGGACGATCAACGCGTACTGGCAGCCGATCCCGCTCGCCACCATCTACCCCGGCGACGACGTCGTCGACATCGTCGGCGTCGACGCCTACGACGCCGGCGTGCGCCAGTCCAGCGGCCGCTGGCACGTCGTCGCGACGCGGACGAACGGCGTCAACGCCGTCGCGCGGTTCGCCCGGTCGCACCACAAGCTGCTCAGCATCCCCGAGTGGGGCCTCATGCCCCGCGGCGTGCGGTGGCAGGGCGGCGGCGACGACCCAGGCTACATCGACGGCATCGCGCGCACCCTGCGGACGAACCGCATCGCCTACCAGGCGTACTTCTACGCCGGCGACACGGCGAGTCAGCTGCGGCGGTCTCCCAGGTCGCTCGCGCGGCTACGGGCCCTGCTGCGATAGAGGCTTGACGCCAATTCCCCGAGTACGCCTCCGTGGGGAGGTTTCGCGCTGGGGCATGCGTCAATAGGTACCTGGTGTTCGCCGTCCTCCTACCGGTCGGACCGTCGGCGCGCGACCTCGGACGCCTCGACGATGCGATCGAGGCGCTGCGCGCCGTCGAGCCGGTCAGCGACATCGAGCTGCTGCTCGTTGACGACTCGCCCGAGCCCCGAGACCTGATCTCGCGGCTGCGCTGGCCCGGCGCCCGCGTGCTCCGGACCGGGCTGTGGGACGGCCCGCGCCGCCCCGACGCCCACAGCGCCATGGTCGCCGGGACGCTCGAGGGTCTGCGGCTGGCAGCCGCGCGCAACCCGGACTTCGTGCTCAAGCTCGACACCGACGCGCTCACGATCGCGCCGTTCGCCGACGCGATCCGCGCTGCGTTGGCGGCCGATCCCGCCATCGGCGTCGTCGGCTCGTACGACCGCACGTGTACGGGCGGCGTTCGGGACTGGAGCGTCTGGGGCCCCGGACTGGCCCATCTCGGCCGCCGCGTCACGTTCACGCCGTCGGATCGCCGGCTCGGCCGTCGGCCCGCCTGGCGCAGCCGCGCCGCACGGCGCGGGTCGCAACGCCTGCTGCACAAGGCCCACCGGTACGGCTACGTCACCGGCGCGCACTGCCTGGGCGGCGCCTATGCCGTCTCGCCGTCGCTGCTCGCCCGCACCGACCTGTTCGACCCGCGGCCCTGGCTGTCCACCGGCCTGGCCGAGGACGTCGTCGTCGGCCTCCTCTGCCACGCCGCCGGCCTCCGGGCTCGCGGCCTCGTCGACAAGGGCCAGCCGTTCGGGATCGCGCACGTCGGCCTGCCCGCCTCACCGTCGGTGCTGATCGGGCAGGGCCACAGCATCGTGCACGCCGTCAAAGACCCCGACCCGGTGGTCGAGGCGCAGATTCGCACCGCGTTCCGCCTCGCCCGCGCACGGTGAACAAGACCCGCCGGTCGAGGCGGGTGCTCGGCGCGATGCTCGCCGTCGTCGCCGTCGCGGTCCTCGCCTACCTGACGGTCCGCGACGGATCGCAGCAGCGAGGCGCAGCCGTTCCGGCGCCGGCCGACATCTACCTCGGCATGTACGCGCCGAACAGCGAGCCGGGCCGGTACGACACCGCCGAGGTGCAGGCCCTCGAAGAGCGGATCGGACGGCGGTTCGCGATCGACCACCACTACTACGAGTGGCAGGACCCGTTCCCCGGCGCCCTCGAACACGCCGATCGCGACGCGGGCCGCATCCCGATGATCTCGTGGCAGCCGACCGGCATCTCGCTCGCCGACATCGCCGCGGGCCGCTACGACGACCTGCTGCGTACCCGCGCCGAGGCACTGAAGCAGTACGACCGGCCGGTGCTGCTGCGCCTCGCGCACGAGCCGAACGGCGACTGGTACACCTGGAGCGCCCGCTACGACCGCGGGCCGGCCGTCGCCGGCAACACCGCCGCGATGTACGTGCGTGCGTGGCGACACGCGCACGACGTGTTCGCCGGCGCGGGCGCCGACAACGTCTCGTGGGTGTGGTCGGTCAACTTCCGCGACTTCCCCGCTGCCAACAGCGCCGGTTCCTACTACCCCGGCGACGACGCGGTCGACTGGGTCGGCATCGACGCCTACAACGGCGGCGATGCCCTGCCCGGCACGACCTGGACCGCGATCGGGCCGCTGATCGCGCCGCTCTACGCCGAGTACGCGCCCCGCAAGCCGATCATGCTCACCGAGGTCGGCTCGGTCGAGACCGGCGGCGACAAGGCCGCGTGGGTGACCGGCCTGGCGGCCGAGCTGCCGCGTCGCTACCCCGACGTGAAGGGGGTCGTGTGGTTCTCGAAAGACGAGTGGAAGGTCGACTCGTCGCCCGCGGCGTTCGACGCATTCGGCGTCCTGGCGACGTCGAAGACGTTCAGCTCAGCACCGCCACGCTGACCGGCCGGCGGGCCGGCTCGCCGAGCGCGACCTCGACGATGCGGTCGGCCACCGCCGCCGGCGTCCAACGGTCTCGCTGGACGGCCAGCGACGCGCGCTGCGCCGACCGGCCCTCGTCGTCGTCCAGCACGGCACCGAGCGCCGCCTCCAGCGGAGCCGGCTCGCCCGCAGGCACGTACACGGCGCCCTCGCCGAGCGTGGCCTCGAGCCCATCCAGGCGCGATGCGACGGCCGGCACGGTGCCCGCCACGCACAGGTGCGCGATGCCGCTCTGCGTGATCTGGCGGTACGGCAGGGCCATCACCGTCGCGGCGGCAAGCACGTCGGGCAGATCCTCGTCGGCGATGAACCCGGGAAAGCGCACGCGGTCGCCGGCCCAGGCGGCCGCCTCGCGCAGCTGCGCGAGGTGGCGCACGTCGACGCGGCCGAAGGCACGGAAGACGCCGCTCCGCTGGCGCGGCTCGCCGGCGATCACCAGCGTCACGTCGGGGTGCGCCGGCAGCAGCATCCGGGCTGCCTCGACCAGCACGTCGCCGCCCTTGTCGGGGTGGATGAAGCCGAGCGCGAGCACGAACGGTCCGGTGATGCCGTAGCGGGCGCGCACCCGGTCGATCCCGGCGTCCGTCGCCGCGGGCAGCAGCGGCACGCCGTGCGGGATCAGCGCGACGCCGCCACCGCCGATGCCGGCCGCGACCAGGGCGTCGTGCGCGGGGCGTCCGTAGGCGACCGGCACGACGGTCAGCGCGGCGATGCGCCGGTAGATCGCGCGGCCCAGCACCGGCAAGGCGGCGAACTCGCGCTCCGGCTCGTGGAAGGCGGTGGTGACCGGAATGCCCGCGCGGCGGGCGAGCCGCAGCAGGTGATCGAGACCCGGCAGCGCGGCACCGTACGACGCGATCGAGAACTGGACGTACAGGGCGTCGGGCCGGAAGCCGGCCAGCAGGGCGGCGCGGGCGCCGGCCCCGCGCAGCGCGAGCACCCGGTGCACGTCGCCGGCAGTGGTGGCCGTGGCCGAGCCCGGCGCTGCGATCGCAATCTCGACGCGCTCGCGCAGCGCCCCCGCGAGCATGCGCGTGTGCGACCCGATGCCGTCGGCCGGCGGCGGGTAGGGCGAGACGACGAGCAGGCGTTGGCGATCACCGGTCATGGCGCACCAGGTGGGCGATTGCACCTGCGCCATACGCCAGGTGGTCGAGCAGCGACAACACCGGGCGCTCCCCACGCAGGCGCCACAGCGGGACGGCCAGCAGCAGCAGGTAGCTGCGGTGCCGCAGCGCCACCGGCAGGCCGAGCAGGAACAGCGGGTACGCGAGCAGCATCGGGTCGTGGCGCGGCATCTCGCGCAGCCGGTTGCGGTGCTTGACGTAGAGGCGGGCGCGCGCCTCGCCGTACTGCCAGGCGCGACGCATCTGCCGCCGCGCGCTGCCCCAGTTGGCGCGCATGTCGGCCCCCGTCACCATCAGGATCGGGACGCCCACGTCGGCCGCGCGCCAGCAGAAGTCGACGTCGGAGCCGTAGGAGAAGGCCTCGTCGAACGGGCCGACCCGCTCGATCGCCCGGCGGTGCAGCGCCATGTTCATGGTCGGCGCGTCGCGCACGTAGCCGGCCTCGTCCGGACGCAGCAGGTAGCGGCCGTCATCCGAGCCGTAACGGCCGCCGACCGTCACCACCTCGTCGCCGCGCACGATGGGCTCGAGCAGTCCGTCGAGCCAGCCCGCGCCCGGCATGCAGCCGGCATCCACGAAGACCACGACCTCACCGCGGGCCGCCGCGACACCGGCATTGCGCTGCTCGGGGATGGTCACCCGCTTGCTGCCGGCGGGCGCGATGAAGTCGATCCAGAGGATGTCGGGATACACGAGGGCGATGTCGGCCAGACGTCCACCCGAGGCGTCGACTACCACGATCTCGCGGTCGTGCCCGCTGACGTGCGCGACGAGCGCGTCCAGTGTCGGCGCGAGGTCGCGCTCGTCCTTCGAGATGATCACGATCGAGACGTCCATCAGGCAGCTCTCCTGCGCCGGGCGGCGCGCCAGCCGCGCACGAAGCCGACGTTGGTACTCGACTCCTGCAGCACCTGCACGTAGGGCGCAGCGACGTGCACCCAGTCCCGCGACCGCAGCGCGGCGCGCGGCCCGCGTGGAAACAGCAGCAGCGGCGCGACCAGGCCGAGAGCGGCGAGCCCGGGGCGGCGCACCCCGGCCGCGACGAGGCCGGCGACCAGGACGGGGAACGGGAACACGATCGCGCCCGAGCCGTAGATGGCGGCCATGCGCGCGTTGCCGCGGCCATAGGCCGCACTGCGGCGCAGGGTGTCGCACAGCGACGGTTCGAACCAGTGCCGCACGGTCGCGTCAGGGGCGAACAGCAGGGGCCGGTCGGGGAAGCGCGTGCGCAGCCGCCGGCAGATGTCCTCGTCGTCGGAGCCGAACGTGAACCGCTCGTCGAAGCCGCCCACGGCCGCCAGCGACGCGCGCGGGAACGACATGTTGGCGCCGACCAGCGAGCGGACGTCGCGCAGCCCGGCCGAGTGGCGGGTCGACAGGTTGCGCGCGACGTACCGGACGAAGCGGTAGGCCACGGAGCGGCTGCCATCGAGCTCGACCTCCACCGGCTCCAGCGGGTTGTTGAGCTGCAGGTAGCGCAGCATCGGCCCGGCGGGCGCGGCCGGATCGACCGCACCGCCGACGCCGGCGATGCGCTCGGTGCCGCCCGCGGTGCGGTATGTGCGGTCAAGCTCGGCCAGCCACGTCGGGTTCGGCTCGCAGTCGTCGTCGGTGAACACCACGACGGCGCCCCGCGCCAGGCGGATGCCGGCGTTGCGCGCCGCGGACAGGCCACGCGGCCGTTCGTGGCGCACGACGCGGACGCCGGCCGCGGCGGCGATGGAGCCGGTGGCGTCGGTCGAGCCGTCGTCGACCACGATCACCTCGTACGCGTCGTGGGTCTGGATCGACAGGGCGGCCAGGCAGCGGCCGAGGTGACGCTCGCCGTTCAGCGAGCAGACGACGACGCTGATCTGGGGTTCGGAGTTGGTGGTCGTGGACATCAGGTTCCCTCGCGGGCGAAGCTCGTTCGCCGCAGATTGGTGGCGTGCACCCGCCGCGGATGGCGGAGGACGACGACGCCGATGAGTGCCGACAGCGCCTGCGCGACGAGCCAGGCGACCGCCACGGCCGTCAGCCCGGAGCCGACGGCGAACGCGACGCCACCGACGACCAGGAGGGCGTTGACGGCGTTCATCACCCCGTAGGCGAGCGGGCGATGCTGGACGTTCAGGGCGGTATCGACGAGGTAGGTGAGCGCGGTCGCGAGACCGGCGATGGTGAGGACGCGCAGCGGCCCGGTCGACGCCTCGGCGTAGCCGGGGCCGAAGATGCGGAGCACGACCGGGCCGGCCACGATGAAGACGGCGCAGGCCGGGATCATCACGATGTAGCTGGTGCGGATCGCACGGCGCAGGTCGCCAGAGGGGTCGTTCCCCGGCCGGGAGGCCTGCGCGAAGTAGGCCTGCGCGATCGACGACGGCAGGAAGTTGAGGAAGCCGACGAGCAGGAAGGCGATGCCGAAGTGCGCGGCGGCCGTCGCACCATCGGCCTTCAGCACGATCAACGGGACGACGGTCGCGGGCAAGATGCCGACGACCCCGCCCAGGTAGTTGCCCGTCGAGAAGCGGATGAACGGCCGGGCGATCGCCGGCGCCGGACGGCGCCAACCGGGCGTCGCCGCGTACGCGGCCACCACGGAGCGCCACGCCACCAGCGCGGCGAGCACCGCACCCGTCGTGTAGGCGACCAGGAGGCCCGTCACGCCGGCGCCCGCAAGCGGCACCAGCAGCGCGACGCGGACGATGCCGCCGAGCAGGTTCTTCGTGATCAGCGGGCGCACGGCCTGGGACGCGATCAGCGCCGCGTCGACCAGGCCGCTGAGCGCCGAGACGACGATCAGCACCAGCACGACCACGCGCTCGCCGCCACTGGCCCGCAGGTCGAGCGCGCCGGGCGCGAGCGACGGCAGCGCGAACAGCGCGATCGCGCACAGCAGCGCACCGATCGAGGCCAGCAGCATGGCGCTGGTGACGATCAGCCGGCGCGGCTCGGCGTGGCCGGGCAGGTGCCGGATCAGCGTGTTGGCGAGCCCGAGTCCGCCCACCGTCGCGAGCAGCGTGCTGGCGGCGACCCAGCCCGACATCAGTCCGATGTCCGGGGCGGAGAAGACCCGGGCCGCGACCGTCCAGAACGCGAACCCGAGGCCGGACAGCACCATCAGGTTGGCCACCAGCAGGCCCGAGCTGCGGTAGAAGACGTCGCCGGTGACGCCGGCGACGAGCGTGCGCAGGCGGCTCATGGGCGTGTCTCCGTGACGGCGCGATAGGCGTCGAGCGTCTCGGTGGCGACGTCGCCCCAGGTGCGCTCGTGCGCGGAGCGATGGGCCGCGGCCCCGAGCGCGTCGAGCTGCGCCGCGTCGAGCTGCGACACCGCGACGAGCGCCGCCGTCAGATCGCGGACGCTGCCGTCGTAGCGGAGCACGCCGGCGTCCAGGTCGCGGAGGTTCGGCAGGTCGGGGATCACGACCGGCACGCCGTGCGCCTGCGCCTGGCCCGCCGTGCTGGTGGTCGTCACCGCGCGGAACGGCAGCACGAGCGCATCGACGCCTGCCAGCAGGTCGGCCACCGCTGCCTCGGGCAGGTGCTCGATGCGCAGGGTGACCCGGGCGCCGAGCGACGCGGCGGCGCGCTCGATGCGGCGGCGCAACGCGGGGTCGGTGCAGGCCCCGCCGACGGTCAGGTGCAGCGGGCTGTCGGGCGGCAGCGCGGCGAAGGCCGCGAGCAGCTCCTCGACGCCCTTGTAGACCTCGATCTTGCCGAAGAAGGCGATGTGCCGGGTGGCGCGGCGCGGCACCCGTGGCGCACGGACGGCGAACGGACCGAGCGGGATCACGCGGGCGTGGCGGGGCCTCGCGCCCGTGCGGAGCTCGAGGTCGTGCAGCGCCGGCGCGGAGTGCGCGATCACGAGGTCGCAGGCGTCGACCAGCCGTCGCCGCGCGCGCCGGTCGTCGGTGAAGATCGGCGCATGCGGCACGACGTTGTGCACCGTCCAGACGACGCGCACGCCGCACAGGCGCGCGGCGCGCAGCGTCGCCGCCAGCAGCACCTCGCGAATGGCGCGCAGCCACCGCCGGCCGGTCCACGCCAGACCGAACGGGTACAGCCAGTGCACGTGCACGACGCGGACGCCGCGCAGGCGGCCGAGCGCGATGCGCAGCGGCAGCAGCGCGACGTTGACCGACTGCGACCGCGTCTCCGAACCGAGGTACGTGACGACCGTCCCGCGGCGGCGCAGCTCGGTGTGGAGCAGCTCCTGGTACGGGTTCGGGTCGCGCGGAAAGGCGAGGATGCGCAGCGTCACCGGCGGTACACCGCGCCCTGGCCGCTGACGTACCAGCGGTCGTAGTGGTCGTCCAGGTAGCGGCGCGGGAAGCCGAACGAGACGAGGTCGCGGCCGATCGCATCGCGGGCGCGGCCGTCGACCCAGTTCGACCGACTGGCGTACACCCAGGCGTGCTGGTCGAGCGTGCGCGGCGTGACCGCGTTCAGGAACGACGTGCCGCGGCGCGCGAACGCGAACAGGCGCAGCTGGGCGTAGCGGTCGGCGTAGATCTGGGCACCCGCCGGGGCGTTCGCGCCGAGCCAGCGCGCAGCGGCCTCCTCACCGGGCGAGATCGAGAACCGCTCGTAGTCCTCTCCTGACCGGTAGAGATTGGCGGCGTCGCGCGAGCCGGTGACGACCGTGGCCAGACCCGACGCCGTCACGACGACGAGCAGCAGACCGGCCGCGAAGGCGCCGGTCGCGAACCGGCCGACGACGTTACGGCGACGGATGCCGTCGAGCAGGAAGCCGAGCCCCACGCCCGTCACGGCCAGCGACTGCACGCTGAGGCGCTCGAGGTTGTACGTCGTCGCGATCGTGCCGCTCAAGCGCGCGACGGCGAGCACCGCCAGCGCCCCGACGGCGAGCGCGCCGACCAGCCGCGCGACCGGCGACGAGCGCCGGCGCAGGGCGAGCGCGATGCCGCCCAGCGCGCCGAGCAGGTTGACGAGCTGCAGCAGCACGGTGTCGGCCAGCCACAGCCGGCGGCCGGTGGCCTGGTCGCCACGGGCCGGCACGACGTCGTTGCGCAAGGCGTACCGGGCGTCGGTGCCGACGGGGAGCGGGACGACGTAGGGTCGCTCCTTCGCGTACCGGGCCTGGACGGCGTCGGTGTACGCCGCCGCGGTCAGCGAGCTGCCCGTGTTGCCCTGCAGGTACGCGTCGATGGGGCTCTTGCCCTCGGCACCGGGCAGCAGCTTCAGACCGTCCCTGGCGACCGCGCTCAGCGCCAGGCCGGCGTTCGAGTAGGAGTGCGTGACCGGGCCGTACCAAACGGCGGCGGCGCCGGCCACGACCGCGAGCGCGAAGGCGGCGCTCGGCAGCAGGCGCACGCGCCGGCGGATGCAGGTGAGCACGATGGCGACCAGCACCCCGATCGCCAGGAGGCCGATCGTCGTGTACGCGGTCGAGTAGTGCGACACCACCAGACCGATGCCGAACACGAGCAGCAGCGTGCGGCGGGTGCCGTTCACGAGATGGCGGTCGGTGAGCGCGGCCAGCAGCGCAGCGAACATCAGCAGCGCCATCTCCTGACGGGCGATCGCCGGCAGCTGCTGGATGAACGCCGCCTGGGCGACGATCACCAGCCCGGCCACGTAGGCCGCCCGCAGCGACACGACCCGGCGCGCGATCAGGAAGACGCAGACCGGAAACATCGCGAGCAGCGCCGGGTAGACGGCCTTCAGGATCACGGCCGCCGACAGGCCGGCGAGGCCGTGCAGCGACGCCGGGATCAGCGTCAGGCTCAGCATCGCGCCGTACGCGTCGTCGGGATGCAGCCGCGGCCAGTGGCCGGTGCGGAGCAGCTCCGTGAGGGTCGCGTACTCGCCGGTGATGTCCCAGCCGAAGACGGTTGAGCCGGGCAGCGTGTAGGAGTAGACGAACGTCAGGGACGCGCCGAACAGGGCGATCGCGGCCCGCGTCGGCTGGCCGCGGCCGGCCAGCAGCAGCCCGGCCGCGAGGGTGGCCAGCGCGGCGACGAGCGCGACGAGGGGCAGGCGGTTGTCGCCGGGCGTGACCAGCGCACCGGCGACGACGAGCGCGACGGGCAGCAGCGGCCAGGCGTCGCGCACGCGGGGAAGCGCGGCCAGCAGGCCGGCCGCCGACACCGGCGGCTGCGGCGCGCGTCGGCTCGCGATCAGGCAGCACGACACCAGCACGGCGTCGAGCGCGATCAGGAGCGGGTAGCCGTCGAGCGGCCCATCGACGCCGATCGCCGGGCCGCCGAAGTTGGCCAGCACCGCGGCGGCGGCCAGCACGACGACGCTCGCCGCCGGCAGATACGGCGGAAACCGCAGCATGCGGGCGCGCGGCAGCCCGGCCGCCTCGAGCAGCAGGAGGCCCGGCACGACCAACAGCACGACGGTGGCAGCAGCCATCGCCGCCCAGACGCCATCGACCGCGAGGTGCGCCAGGACGGCGACGTTGAGGACCAGCAGCGCGCGCGAGCGCAGCCCGATGCGGCGCCTGCGGGCGGGCGGGGCCGGAGCGAGCGGGGCGGGCCGCTGCACCGCCGGACGGGGAGGCGCGACGACGCTCATCGGGCGTACACCTCCAGCATGTGGCCGGCGACGGCGTCCCAGTCGTACCGGCGCAGGCAGTCGTCGCCGGCCCGGTCGGTGTCGGCCGTCGCGCGCAGGATGGCTGCGGCCAGCGCCGGCGCGTCGGGCTCGCAGAGCTGGCCGGCGCCGCTCTCCTCCACCAGCAGCCGCGCCATGTTGTCGGGATGGTTCGTCGTCACGACCGGCACGCCGCAGGCCAGCGCCTCGAGCACGGACACGCCGAACCCCTCGCGGGTCGACGGCGACGCAAAAACGCGCGCGGCCTTCATCAGCCCGTAGACCTCGTCGGCCGTCTCGACGTCCTCACGGAACGTGACGAGGTCGTCGAGGCCGAGCCGGGAGCAGGTGGCGCGGAGCTCGTCCGCCTGCGGCCCGCGACCCACGACGAGCGCGGTCAGCTCGGTGCCCGCGGCACGCAGCAGCGCCAGCGCGTCGAGCAGCAGGCCGACGCCCTTGTGCTCGATCAGCCGGCCGACGTAGAGGACGCCGGCCGCCGCCTCGGCGGCCGGCGCGGCGCGCACGGCGTCCAGGTCGATGCCGCCCGGCGCCAGATGCACGCCGGTCGAGCGCCGCACGCGGCCGCGCAGGTGCTCGGCCGTGGCCGGCGAGACGGCGACGATCTCGTCCGGCAACAGCATGGCGACGCGGCCGAGCGCGGCCCCGAGCAGCCCGAGGCGGCCGAGGTGCGCGCGCCACTGCGCGAGGTCCCAGACCTCGTGCCACGTGACGACGAGCGGCCGCCGGCGCAGGACCGAGACGACCTTCAGCGCGAAGATCTGCGGATACGGCACGGTGTCGACCTCGATCACGTCGAACCGGCGGAACAGCAGTCGCAGGGCGGCCGTGCCGAACAGCAGGCTCTGCCGCAGCGAGCGGCGGCCGTCACGGTACAGGTCGTGCAGGCCGCACACGGCGCGCAGGCCGACGGCGCCGTCGCGGCGGCTGGCCGGGCCCTCCCACCACTGCATGGTGTAGACGGTCACGTCGGCCTCGCGGGCGATCCGGCGGGCGATCTCGTGGTACCGGATCTCCTTGCCGCCCTGGTTGTACGGGTAGATGGAGTCGGACACCAGCGCGACCTGCAGGCGGTCGGCGACGGCGGTCATGGCTTCGCCCCCGGACAGTCGAGCCAGGTGCCGACGCTCGCGGCCGGCTCCGGATCGACCCGTGCGCCGACCCAGGCGCGCTTCGCGCCCCTGTCACAGCGGACGCGCGCGTGGATCTCGACGGTGCGGCTCGCGCCGGCCGCGATCCGAACCGTGCCGTGCGGCGTCTCGCCGACGACCGCGGCGTCCCTCGTGACGAGCGCCCAGCGGTAGCCGTCGCCGTCACCGACGTCGTGGATGGTGATCGCGAAGGCGACCGCGAGCCCGTCTCCCTTGACCGAGGTCGCGGGCGCCTGCGTGACCGCGACCTCCGTGTAGCCCGCGGCGGCCGGCTCGGCACCGAGCGCGTCGATGCCGGAGCGACCGACGGACGTCTGGAGCACGCCGACGGCCGAGATGGCCGCCAGCGCAGCGAGCGCCCACGAGAGACGACGACGGGAAACCTGTCCCGGCCGGCGGTCGCGCTCCGACGCGCACGCCGGATGCGTGCGTCGGGTCGACCGCACGACTACCTCCGCTCCGCCTCGACGACCCCGTTGTACAGGTGCGCTTCCGGCCAGGGCGCGTCGGCGGGGATGCTCGTCCCGTGGCCGTTGGTGGGTGCGGGCGCCTGCGCCGCCCACTCGCGGGCCGGTCCGACCCCGTGGCCGACGCGGCGGCGCACGCGTGACCGGGCGACGATCCACAGGCAGTGGACGCCGTCGCGCCACGTGATCTTCTTGCCGTCGCCGTGGGTGCGGCCGTAGTAGGAGACCGGCACCTCGAACGGACGCGCGCCCGTCGCCAGGATTGCCATGGCGAGCTCGGTGTCGAGCCCGAAGCCGTGCTGGCGCAGGCGGATCGAACGGAAGAACGGCAGCGGCACGAGCTTCAGGCACGTGTGCATGTCGGTGAGCGCGGCGTCGTACAGCACGTTTGCCCAGAGCGTCATGACCCGGTTGCCGAGCGCGTACCGGTACGACTGGTACACGGTATGCACGCCGGAGAGCCGGATGCCGAACACCACCGACGCACGGCCGGCCAGCACCGGCTCGACGAGGCGCGACACGTCCTCCGGGTCGTACTCGCGGTCGGCGTCGAACGGCAGCAGGTGCGTGCCGGAGGCGGCGTCGGCCCCGGTCTTCAGGGCGGCACCCTTCCCCTGGTTCTCGGCGTGACGGATGAGCCGCAGCCGCGGGTCGTCGATATCCTCGACGATCGCCGCCGTGCCATCCTCCGACCCGTCGTCGACGACGATCAGCTCGCTGGAGAAGGGCATGTCGGTGGCGAGAATCTCCGTCACCGCACGACCTATCGTGGCCTCCTCGTTGAAGGCGGGCATGACAATCGAGAGCGTGAAGGGTTCTGCAGTCATAAGTCCAGACGGGTTGGGTAGGTGGGAGACGCGCCGGAGCGACGCGAACATCGTCGCGCTGTCCCTCCACCTCGAGTCCCCAACCTAGACGACGGAAAACGTCGACCCGCCGGGCCTTACGGAAACCCAACACGATCGTTACACGGCTTCTACCCCGCGGCCCGGCGATCGAGCGTGGACACCGCCGACCGATCGAACCCGCGTCCGACGTGCCATGATCGCCCAGCCATGAGCGACCCCGAGCGCAACAAGCGCAAGCGCGCAGCGGCCGTCCCCCACGACCGCGCGACGCGCATGCCGCGCGCCCTCTACGAGGCGGAGCTGCTGCGCCTGCAGGCCGAGCTCGTGAAGGTGCAGGAGTGGGTGCGGACCTCGCGCAGCCGCGTCGTGATCATCTTCGAAGGTCGCGACGCCGCCGGCAAGGGCGGCGCGATCAAGCGCATCACGGAGTACCTCAACCCGCGCAGCGCCCGCATCGTCGCGCTGCCGAGCCCCACCGAGCGCGAACGGGCCCAGTGGTACTTCCAGCGGTACATCGACCAGCTGCCGGCGGCCGGCGAGCTCGTGCTGTTCGACCGCAGCTGGTACAACCGGGCCGGCGTCGAGCACGTGCCCGGCTTCTGCACGCCCGAGGAGCACCGGCGGTTCCTGCACCAGTGCCCGATCTTCGAACGGCTGTTGGTCGAGGACGGGATCGTGCTGGTGAAGTACTGGTTCTCCGTCAGCGACGACGAGCAGGAGCGCCGCTTCCGCTCGCGCCTCGACGATCCGATGCGCCGCTGGAAGCTCTCCACCATGGACCTCGAATCGCGCAGCCGCTGGGTCGACTTCTCGCGCGCGAAAGACGAGATGTTCGTCCACACCGACATCGCCGAGGCCCCGTGGTACGTGGTCGAGGGCGACGACAAGCGCCGCGCCCGGCTCAACTGCATCGCGCACCTGCTCTCGGTGCTGCCCTACCAGAACGTCCCGGAGCCGCAGATCGTGCTACCGCCGCGACCGCCCGACACCGGCTACCAGCGCCCGCCGCGGTCGCTGTTCCGGTCCGTGCCGGACCACGCCGCGAGCCTCGAGCCCGACGCGTAGCGCGCCGCCGTCAGTCGTCCACGCCGGCCGCACGCCGCACCGCGATGCTGACGACGTTGTCCCACGGCAGCCAGACGACGTCCCAGTAGTTGTCCTCCGGGTCGGCGAAGTACGCACTGCGACCCGGGAACAGGTTGGAGTCGACCGGCTCCTTCGGAACCCGGGCGCCGGCGGCCCGCGCCGCATCGATCGTGCGGTCGACGTCGTCGCGCTCGTCGACGTTGATGGCCAGCGAGAAGCCGCGGATCCCCGCTCCAGAAGCCACGTTCAGCGGACTCTGGGAGTCCTTCGCCAGCTCGTCCAGGTCGAAGATGCCGAGCAGCGCGCCGCGCAGCTGGAAGCACACCATGTCGCCGGCATCGACCACCACCTCGAAGCCGAGCCGCTGGTAGAAGGCGGCGAGGCCCTGCACGTCGCGCGAGCCGAGCGTCACGAAGGTGAGGCGGGCGGGAACGGACACGGGCTCCTCCTGTCGGGCGGGCGCAACGGCGTGCGCTGAACGATGAACCACCTGGATGTATCAGGCGAATGGTCTGCGTCATCCCCTTGACGTGCTCGACACCTCTCCATCCCGCCTCGTCCGGCTGCGCCCCCTCCAGACCTCCCTCCAGCGCCTCGCCGACGAGGGCATCCGCGCCGGCGCCCGCATCCTCGTGATCACGGGCGTCGGCGCCATCGCCGCGCTGCCGTTCGTGATCACGGCAACGCTCGGCGGTTGACGCCCCCTCCCGCGCGTCAGCCGCCGATGGCGGTGTTCTCGCGGCCCTTCAGCGCCAGCAGCTCGCGGGCCTCGTCGGGGGTCGCGATGTCCAGCGACAGCTCCTTCAGGATGCGCGCGATCTTGGCCACCTGATCGCCGTTCGACTCGGCCAGCTTGCCCTTCTCCAGGTAGATCGAGTCCTCGAGGCCGACGCGGACGTTGCCGCCCATGATGGCGCCCATCGTGACGAGGTTCGTCTGGTGCCGGCCGGCACCGAGGATCGACCACTGGTAGTCGTTGCCGAACAGGCGGTCGGCCGTGCGATGCATGTGCAGCAGGTCCTCGGTCTCGTACCCGATGCCGCCGAGGATCCCGAAGATCGTCTGCACGAACAGCGGCGGCTCCACGATGCCGCGCTCCAGGAAGTGCGCGAGGTTGTACAGGTGGCCGACGTCGTAGCACTCGAACTCGAACCGCGTCCCGTTCGCGCCCAGCTGGCTCGTGATCAGCTCGATGTCCTTGTACGTGTTGCGGAAGATGAAGTCGCGGCTCGCCTCGAGGTACTTTGGCTCCCAGTCGTGCTTGAACTCCTTGATCCGCTCGACCGCGCCGAACAGGCCGAAGTTCATCGAGCCCATGTTCAGCGAGCACAGCTCCGGCTTGAACGTGCGCGCCGCCAGCGTGCGCTCCTCGACGCTCATGCCGTGCCCGCCGCCAGTCGTGATGTTGATCACGGCGTCGGTCGAGGCGTGGATCTCGGGCAAGAACTGCGCGTACAACGCCGGGTCGGGCGTCGGTGCGCCCGTCTCCGGGTTCCGCGCATGCAGGTGGACGATCGCGGCGCCCGCCTGAGCCGCGCCGATCGCGTTATCGGCGATCTCGCGGGGGGTGATAGGAAGGTGCGGGGTCATCGAGGGCGTATGAATCGACCCCGTGACCGCGCAGGAGATGATGACTTTGCGCGCCATGCGGGGACTATAGGGCGCTCCCGCACGCGGGCGACCACGATCAAGCCAGGGCCCCGACCGACCGATACCAGGAGGGGTCGTACCGCGCCACGTCGCCCCCGGCGTGCCAGGAGACATGTTGCCCACCGTTCTCGATGTCATCGCAGACCAGGCCGTCCGTTCGGTGTTTCAGCCGATCGTCGACCTCGACACCGGCGCCGTGGTCGGCTACGAGGCGCTCGCACGCGGTCCGGTCGGCAGCCAGCTCGAGTCGCCCGCCGAGCTGTTCGGATCGGCGCGCCGCCTGGGCGCCCTGTCGGCGCTCGACGACGCGTGCCGGATCGCCGCGTTCCGCGGAGCCCTGCGCTGCGGCCTGCTGGCGCCGCTGACGCTGTTCGTGAACGTCGAGCCGGAGGTGCTCGACACCGCCCCGCTCGACGACCTGCTCGCGATCGCGGCGTCGGCGCCGGGCGAACTGCGCGTCGTCTTCGAGATCACGGAGCGGTCGCTCGGCGCCCGTCCCGCCGAGCTGCTGCGCACCGTCGAGCGGATCCGCCGGTTCGGCTGGCGGATCGCGCTGGACGACGTCGGTGCCGACCCGGCGTCGCTCGCGTTCATGCCGCTGCTGCGCCCCGAGGTGGTCAAGCTCGACCTGCGGTTCGCGCAGGGGCTGCCCGGGCCCGCGACCGCCGCCGTCATGCACTCCGTCAGCGCGTACGCCGAGCAATCCGGCGCGCTCGTGCTGGCGGAGGGAATCGAGGACGAGCGACACCTGGCGATGGCCCGCGGGTTCGGTGCGCGGCTCGGTCAGGGCTGGCTGTTCGGCCGGCCGCAGGAGACGCTCTCGACGCTGCCCATGGGTGAGCTGCCACTGCCGCGCGTCAGCGTCGGCCTGCCGAGTGACGCATCCCCGTTCGGCGTCCTCCCCGCCTCCGCCGCGCTGCGCATCGCCACCAAGCCCGTGCTGATCGAGCTGTCGAAGACGCTCGAGCGCGAGGCCCTCTCACACGGCGCCACCGCCATCGTCGCGTCGGCGTTCCAGGAGGCCCGTCACTTCACGCCCGACACCGCGCGGCGCTACGAGGCGCTGGGGCAGTCAGCCGGCTTCGTCTGCGCGCTCGGCGAGGGCCTCGCAGCCGACCTCGTGCCCGGCGTCCGCGGCGCCCACCTCGCCGCCGACGATCCGGTGTGCGGCGAGTGGGATGTCGTCGTCCTGACGCCCCACTTCGCGGCTGCCCTGCTGGCGCGCGACCTGGGCGACACGGGCCCCGACGCCGACCGCAGGTTCAGCTACGCCCTGACGTACCACCGCGAGACGGTGGTGCGAGCCGCGGGCGCGCTGCTGTCGCGCATCGTCCCCGCCGCGGCCGACATCGCCCGGATCGCGGGCGTCGGCGAGCTCCTCGACGCCGCCTAGACGGAACTCGACCGCGGCGCACGCTCGCGCGCCGATGGTGCCGTTCCGCGCGACTACGCGGACTTGACGACGCGGGGACGCTCGCGCTCGGCGGCGGGATTCGCCAGCTCGGCCTGGTCGGCCTGCGTCAGCCGCAGGTACGCCAGCAGCGTCTGGTACAGCTTCGTCTCGTTGCGGCGGTGAGCCTTGATGATCGCCGCCACCACCACCTCGTGCAGCTTCACGTAGCCCGCCGGCGACAGGTTCGGCAGCTCGCGGTCGGACCGGTCGTAGTGGCCCGAGAAGAGCAGCTCGACGTAGCGCCGCACCGGCCCCGCGATACCGTCGTCGAACTCCGCCGCGACCTGCTCCGCGCACTCCACGCCGATGTCCACCGCGTGAGCGCCCAGCAGCGCCAGGTCGGTCGCATTCAGGTCGCACGGCCCCTGCGCATCCCCGTGCGTGACGCCGATCAGTTCATCCCCCATATCGCCGCCATCGGCGTTTTCGCTCCGCGCCTTGAGCCCTCTCACACCGACGTAACGGAAATCACCGACCCGAGGTTCACGACGCGGCTCGCGCGATGCCCGACCAGCCCCTCGAGCGTGAACGCGAGCACCGCCTCCTCGTCCACGAGGTCGTCGTACGCGGTGCCGATCCACACCCCCAGCGCGTAGCCGCCGGTGTGCAGGATCGGCGGCACGCGCATGCTCGCGCGGTACCGCCCCGGCCCGACCGTCTCGGCCGCTGCCAGGCCCGGACGCCACGCCTCGTCGATCACGCGGACGCCGTCGCCGCGGGTGAGGAACAGCGCGAGGTTGAGCGCCGGCACCGGCTCGCGCACCGCGAAGTCGATCTCGAGCTCCAGCGGCTCCTCGCGGCGCAGCGCGCCACCGCTGCCGCCGGCGTTCGCCGCCCGCGCCGCCAGCAACGCCACGGGACCGGTGCCCTCGTCGGCGAACACGCGCTCCGCCGCCGACGACGCCACCGCGTCGAGGTACGCGGCGATGGTGGCCGCCGCCGGCCCGTCGGCGCGGACGCGTCCCTCGTGCAGCCACACCACTCGGCTGCAGAGGTGCGAGACGGCGTCCAGGTCGTGCGAGACGAACACCACCGTGCGGCCGCCGTCGCCCGCCGCGCGCAGCGCCCCGAGGCAGCGCTGCTGAAACTCGGCGTCGCCGACGGCGAGCACCTCGTCGATCAGCAGGATGTCGGGCTCGAGGTGCGCGGCGACGGCGAACGCGAGGCGCAGGTACTGGCCCGACGAGTAGCGCTTCACCGGCGTGTCGAGCAGCGGCGCGACACCGGCGAACGCGACGATGTCGTCGAGCCGTGCCGCCACCTCGCGCCGCCGCAGCCCGTACAGGGCGCCGGCCAGGTAGGCGTTCTCGCGCCCGGTCAGCTCGGGGTGGAACCCCGCGCCCACCTCAAGCAGCGCCGCGACCCGCCCGCGCGTGCGCGAGACGCCCACGGTCGGCTCGGTGATGCGCGCGAGGATGCGCAGGAGCGTCGTCTTCCCCGCGCCGTTGGCACCGATCACCGCGACTGCCTCGCCCTCCGGCACCTGCAGCGTCACGTCGTCGAGCGACAGCACCTCGCGCGGCGCGGCGCGCCCGCCCCGCGTGCGGAGCGCCTCCCGGATCGTCGTCGCCTGCCCCTGTCCGAGCAGGTAGCGCTTCGACAAGTGCTCGGTCTCGATCGCGTTCACGGCCCGGTGCAGCATCGCACCGCCGCCGGTCGCCGCTGTCAGATGACGTCGGCGAAGCGGCGCTCGCCCCGGGCGAAGACGGCGGCGCCGACCACGAGCAGCAGGCCGGCCACGGCAAACGACGCGACGACGGGCGCACCCGGCCCCGGCGCATCGAGCAGACCCGCGCGCAGCAGGTCGAGCGCGCCCGCCACCGGGTTGAGGTAGTAGACCCACCGCAGATCGTCCGCCACGAGCGTCGACGGGTAGGCGACCGGGCTGGCGAACAGCCACAGCTGCACCAGCAGGCCGATGGCATGGCCGACGTCGCGGTAGCGCACGTGCAGCGTGCCGAGCGCGAGGCCGACGCCGAGGGCCGTCGCGGCGAGCAGCGCGATGGCGGCCGGCGCGAGCAGGATCGCGAGGCCCGGCGTGACGCCGTAGTACACGCACAGCGGCACCAGCACCAGCAGCCCGACGGCGAGGTCGGCGAGCCCCGGCACGAGCGCGGCGAGCGGTGCCGCCAGCCGCGGGAACCACACCTTGGTGACGAGCGTCGCGTTGCGGACGAGCGCGCCGGAGCAGTTCAGTAGGGCGCTCGAGAAGTACGTCCACCCTACCCAGCCCGTGTACGCGAACAGCAGGTACGGCGTGGCGCCCGCGTGGATGCCGGCGAGGCGCGAGAACGCGACCGTGAAGATGATCGCGCCCGACAGCGGCAGCACCGCCGCCCAGGCCGCGCCGAAGAACGCCTGGCGGTAGCGCACCGTCACGTCGCGGCGCGCGAACGTGGCGATCAGGTGCCGGTAGCGCCACACCTCGCCGACGTCGAGCGCGCGCCAGCCGCGGGTCGGGCGGTTCTCGGTCCACTCGCTCATCCGTCCCATTGTCCGGGAAGTGCCGGACAATACGAGGAATGGCGCACCCGATCTCGGTCGTTGTCCCGCTGCGGCGCGGCGCGCACGTCGCGGCCGAAGTGCGTGCCGCCCTTGCGGCCGACGAGGCGGTGGCCGAGGTGCTCGGCATCGAGGACGCGGGCGGCGGCCCCAACGCGGCTCGCCAGCGCGGGTGCGAGCAGGCGACCGGCGACGTCGTCCTGCTGCTCGACGCCGACGTGGCACCCGGCCCCGGGCTGGCGTCCGGCCACGCGGCCCACCACGCCCGCGGCGACGGCCTCGTCGTCGCAGGCCCGATGCCGGTCATCGGCGCGCGCGGCGCACCGGCGCGCCTGTACGCCGACGCCTACGACGGATGGCTGAAAGACGTCGAGCGCGATCCCGCGGTGCTGCTGCGGCGCCTCTGGGGCGGCAACGTCTCGCTGCGTCGCGCCGACGCGCTGCGCGTGGGCCTTGACGAGCCGGCGATGCGCGGGCTGCGCCACGAGGACCGCGAGCTTGGCCTGCGGCTCGCGACGGCCGGGCTGACCGGCGTGTTCGATCCGGAGCTCCGGGCGGAGCACCGGTACGAGCGCGACCTGGCGAGCTTCTGCGCCGACTGCCGGGCCGAGGGCTCGGGACTCGTCGAGCTGCACCGGCTGCACCCCGAGCTCGGTGCCGTGCACGTGCACGGGGCGTTCCGTGCACTTGCCCGCCCGGCCACCTCCATGGCGCTGATCGCGATCCTGCGCCTGCACGGCCCGCTGGCCGCCGGCCGGCTGCTGCGCCGGCTCGAGATCGCCCGCGGGGTGGTGGCGGCCGGTGGCTGAGCGCGCTCCCGTCACCGTGATCGTGCCGACGATCGGCCGGCCGCAGATGCTCGCGCGGCTGCTGCACTCGCTCGCGGCCGGCGCCGTGCAACCCGCCGAGGTGCTGGTCTGCGACCAGTCGGGCGGACGCGACACGCGCGCCCTCTGCGACGGCTACGCGCCGCTCACGGCCCGCTGGATCGACGGCGGCGCGCCCGGCATCGCCCGGGCGATGAACACCGGCCTGCGCGGCGCGCACCACGACCTGGTGCTGATCACCAACGACGACATCACCGTCGCCCCCGACTGGGTCGAGCGCGCCCACGCCTACCTCGTCGCCGACCCCGCGTCCCTGGTCACCGGCCGGGTGCTGGCCGGTGGCGACGACCCCAGCCGGGTGCCGTCGACGATGCTCTACGCCCACCCGCGCGACTTCACGAAGCCGCAGCCGTGGGGCCTCTTCCCCGGCAACGCCGGCGGCGCCCGGGCACCCCTGCTCGAGCTCGGCGGGTTCGACGAGCGCGACGCCTTCGGGGTCGCCGCCGAGGACAACGACCTGGCCTGGAGGTGGCTCCGCACCGGCCGTTCGATCCGGTACCGGCCCGATCTGACCGTGTGGCACCACGATTGGAGGACTGACAGGGAGATCGTTCACCGCTACGTTGAGTACGGTCGGGGTCAGGGGGCGATGTACGCGAAGCACCTCAGAGCCGGCGACCTGCGCATCGCGCCGTGGCTCGCCCGCGACGTGGCGCGCGGGCTACGCGCCCAGGCGGGGCGCTACATCAAGCGGCGGGCGCCGCACACAGACTGGCGACAGGGACTGTTCCCCGGCGTCCTCGTGGGATTCGTGCGCGGCGCGACTCCCCACCCTCCCGACAAGCGCAGCTAGCGCTGCAACCGACAGAACGGCAGGCTCGCGCACCATGATCAGAACGCGACGGCTCACGACACTGACCGTGGGCATCCTGGTCGCCCTGCCGGCGGCTGCGAGCGCGACCGTGAACTGCCCGTCCCAGCCGACGCTGAATGCCTGGGCGGGATCGCAGAAGGTCCTGACGATGGCTCCCTGCACCAGCTCGATCGGTGCCCCGGTCGTCTACTCGATCACCTCGGCACCGGCCAAGGGCAGCGCGGCCCTCCCGGGCGCCGACGGCACCTTCACGTTCACCGCGACGCGCGACCCGGGCGGCAACGACCCGATCGGGCCCGACTCGGTCACCTTCCGCGCCGTGGACAGCGACCCGACGCCGGCGCTCGCGGTCGTCCCGATCAGCATCGGCCCCGCGCCCGTGGTCAACACGACCTTCAAGGCGAAGGATCTCGCCCCCGACACCGCCCTGGACGACGGACGGCCGACCTTCGACGTCTTCTACCGGACGCCCGTCACCGCCACGTCGACGCTCACCGATCCGACGCCGGGCACGCCGCTCGCAGCGTTCGACGTCCGCTTCCGCAGCGGTCTCGGCGTTGCCAGGCAGGCGCCGACCAACGCCGCCGGACGCGTGACGACGAAGTTCACGCCGCTGGTGTCGGACGAGTACGCGTTCGACGCCCCGGCCCTCCGGGGCAGCCTCGTCGAGGGCTACGTCCTCTGGGTCGCACCGGACTGGAAGCTCGCGTCGACGTTCCCCGTGCAGCACCGGAAGTTCGTGATCTCCGGCCGCCTGCTCGCCAAAAAGTCGGCGCGCACCAAGGGCAGCTACGTGCGCTTCCAGCGGAAGCGCGGATCGAAGTGGGTCACGGTCGTCTCCAAGGTGCCGGTCTCCGCCTCGATGACGTTCACCGTGAAGGTGTCGCGCGCCGGCTACGCCGGCAAGCGCGTGCGGTTCCGCTACGTCTCGAAGAACGTCGACTACATCGGCTCGAGCTTCGCGTTCACGATCACGGCCGCGAAGCGCAGGGCGCACCTGGCGGGCCGCGCCAGCACCCGGTTCGGCGCCGTCGGCGTCCGTCGCGCGACGCGGTAGCGGACGCGCTCCCGGAGGGCCTCGACCGCCGGCATGCGCTCGGGGCCCTGGGCTGGTAACCTCGCACCCCATGAGACACACGTGGCGGATCCCGGTTCTCACCGCCCTGCTGGTCGTCGTGCCTGCCACCGCCGGCGCAGCGGCCGGCCCCGAGCAGGCCGCGGTGCTGCACGTCGCCTTCAAGGCGCGCGGCATCCCGGCCGGCACGCCGCTGCGTGACGGCCACCGCACGTTCGACGTGCCGTACCGGACGCTCGTCTTCGCGACCGCGACCGTCACCGATCCGACGACCGGCGGCGCGCTTCCCGGCATCGCCGTCCGCCTCAGTGGCGACCTGGTCGCGGCGAGCCCGGCGGTGCCCACCAATGCCGGCGGCAGCGCAGCCCTGCGCCTCAAGCCGCGCGTGACCGGCGCGTACACCTTCGACGTCCCGTCGATCGCCGGCACCATCGCGCAGCACGTGACGTTCCGGGTCGCACCCGACTGGAAGGTGGCGCGGGCATATCCCGTGCGCCACGGGAAGCTGATCGTGAGCGGGCGCCTGCTGGCATCGCGAACGGGCCGGGAGCGCGGCAGCTACGTGAAGCTGCAGCGACGGGTGCAGCGGCGCTGGGTGACCGTGCAGCGGCTGGCCATCTC
>JBKJIG010000112.1:0-8168 GCA_046598415.1 Gaiellales bacterium | reverse complement strand
CGAGGGCCAGCGCGAGGCGCTGAAGAAGTACACCCTTGACCTGACCGAGCGCGCCCGCGCCGGCAAGCTCGACCCGGTGATCGGCCGCGACGACGAGATCCGCCGCGCCATCCAGGTGCTGCAGCGCCGGACCAAGAACAACCCGGTGCTGATCGGCGAGCCCGGGGTCGGCAAGACGGCGATCGTCGAGGGCCTGGCGCAGCGCATCGTCACCGGCGAGGTGCCCGACAGCCTCAAGGACAAGCGCGTGCTTGTGCTCGACATGGCGCTGCTGCTGGCCGGCGCCAAGTTCCGCGGCGACTTCGAGGAGCGGCTGAAGGCCGTGCTGGCGGAGATCGTCGCGGCCGAGGGCCAGGTCGTGCTGTTCATCGACGAGCTGCACACCATCGTCGGCGCCGGCGCCGCCGAGGGCGCCGTCGACGCCGCCAACCTGCTGAAGCCGATGCTGGCGCGCGGTGAGCTGCGCGCCATCGGCGCCACGACGCTCGACGAGTACCGCAAGCACATCGAGAAGGACGCCGCGCTCGCCCGCCGCTTCCAGCCGGTGCTGGTCGGCGAACCGTCCGTCGAGGACACGATCGGCATCCTGCGCGGCCTGAAGGAGCGCTACGAGGTGCACCACGGCGTGCGCATCATCGACGCGGCGCTGGTATCGGCCGCCGTGCTGTCCGACCGCTACATCTCCGACCGGTTTCTGCCCGACAAGGCGATCGACCTCGTTGACGAGGCCGCCAGCCGGCTGCGCATCGAGATCGACTCGTTGCCGACCGAGCTGGACGAGGTGGAGCGCCGTATCGTGCGGCTCGAGATCGAGACCACGGCGCTGGCCAAGGAGGAGGACGCGGCGAGCCGCGACCGCCGCGAGGCGCTGCAGCGCGAGCTCGGCGACCTGCGCGAGATCTCCGGTGCGCTGCGCAAGCGCTGGGAGGCCGAGAAGCGCCACATCGACGCCGAGCGGCGCTTGAAGGAGCTGCTCGAGGACACCCGCGCCGAGGCCGAGCGCGCCGAGCGCGACGCCGACCTGCAGCGCGCCGCGAAGCTGCGCTACGGCGACCTGCCGGCCCTCGAGAAGGAGCTCACGGCCGAGCGCGAGGCGCTGGCGCAGCTGCAGGAGAACGGCGCCGTGCTGAAGGAGGAGGTCGACTCCGACGACATCGCCCAGGTGGTGGCCGTCTGGACGGGCATTCCCGTGCAGCGCCTGCTGGAGGGCGAGGTGCAGAAGCTCGTCCACCTCGAGGAGCGCCTGCACGACCGCGTGGTCGGCCAGGACGAGGCGATCGCCGCGATCTCGAACGCCATCCGCCGCGCCAGCGCCGGGCTGCAGGACCCGAACCGGCCGCTCGGCTCGTTCCTGTTCCTCGGCCCGACCGGCGTCGGCAAGACCGAGCTGGCCAAGGCACTCGCCGAGCTGATGTTCGACGACGAGCGCGCCATCACGCGCATCGACATGTCGGAGTACATGGAGAAGCACGCCGTCTCGCGGCTGGTCGGGGCGCCTCCCGGCTACGTCGGGTACGAGGAGGGCGGCCAGCTGACCGAGGCGATCCGGCGCCGGCCGTACGCCGTCATCCTGCTGGACGAGATCGAGAAGGCCCACGCCGACGTCTTCAACATCCTGCTGCAGGTGCTCGACGACGGGCGCCTGACCGACAGCCACGGCCGCACGGTCGACTTTCGCAACGCGATCCTGATCATGACATCGAACGCGGGGTCGGAGTTCATCCTCGACGACGCGTCCGAGGACGAGGTGCGTCGCCGCGTCGAGGGCGTGCTGGCCACGACGTTCCGGCCCGAGTTCCTGAACCGCGTCGACGAGACGGTCATCTTCCGGCGGCTGACGGCCGAGCAGATCCGCTCGATCGTCGACCTGCAGCTGCTGCGCCTGGGCGCCCGGCTGGCCGACCGCAAGGTGCATCTCGAGGTCACCGACGACGCCCGCGACCTGCTCGGCCGCGAGGGCTACGACCCGGCGTTCGGCGCCCGGCCGCTGAAGCGCGTCGTGCAGCGGCGGCTCGAGAATCCGCTCGCGCTCTCGATTCTCGAGGGTCGCATCAGCGACGGTGACCGCGTCGTGGTCGACGCCGAGGGCGAGGAGCTCACCTTCGCGGCGTCGCCGGGACAGCCCGTAGCATTGGAGGCGTGACGCCTCCCATCGACCTCGGCCGGACGAGGAGCGTCTCGCAGCTCCTCGACGCGACCTTCTCGTTGTGGTGGCGCTATCGGGCGGTGTTCTTCACGCTCTCGCTGATCATCGTCGCGCCCGTGGCGATCATCAGCGAGGGCATCCTCCAGGACGTCGGCAACGTGTCGAACCGGTCCGACGTGACCGTCAACGACGTGTCGCCGCTGTTTCTGGTGATCGTCCTGACGCTGATCCAGATCCCGCTCGTGACAGCGTCGTTCGCGTGCGCCGTGCAGCGGATGGGCGCCGGTGAGGAGGTCGGTGTCGGCGACGCGCTGCGCGGCGGCATCGCCGTGTTCGGCGCTGCGCTGCTGGCCATCCTGCTCGCCGGCCTCTGCACGGCGCTCGGGTTCGTGGCGCTGATCGTCCCCGGCATCTACCTGTCGGTGCGGCTCGCGTTCGTGGGGCAGGCGGCGGCGCTCGAGCGCGCCGGTGCGCGTGGCGCGCTGCGCATGAGCATGCGTCTTACGAAGGGCCGGTTCTGGAGCGTGCTCGGCATCCTGGCACTTGTGTCGTTCGGCGGGTTCGTGGTCGCGACCGCCGTTCAGGCGCCGTTCCACGCCATCGGCGGCACCGCCGAGCTGGCCGCCGCGGCGCTGGTGCAGTCGGCCGTCAACTCGGTGACCGCGCTCGCGCTGACGCTCGTCTACTTCGATCTGAAGGCGCGCGCCGAGCCAGAGGCGACGGCGCCCGTCGGTGTGGACGCAGCGCCCGGCGGCTGGTAGCCGGACCGCGTCCCGCGGCTGGCGCGTACGCGACACTACCGGCGTGGTCGCACCCGATGCCGCCGTCAAGCGTGAGCCGACGCCGATCGGCGCCCTGTTCGAGGCGGCCTTTCGACGGTATGGCGCGGCCGTGGTCGGCTACACGCTCTGGTCGATAGCGGTCGGTGTGGTGCCCGGCGTCGTCGCGATCGCCTTCCGCGACTCCGGCAACGTGCTGTTCGGGTTCGTGGCGGCATCCACGTTCGCGCACCTCTTTTTGTGCGCCATCCTGACGGCGCTCGTGACCGGCACGACGCGCAGGCGCCTGCTGCCGGCGGCCGCGGTATCGGTGCTGGGCGCCGCCATCACGGGGCTCGTCTTCTACTTCGCCGGCCCGTTCGCGCTGGCGCTCTACCCGGTGCTGGTGTTCGGCCCGATCGCCACCGCCTCCGGCGACGTCTCCGCGGTGCGCGCCCTGCCGTTCGGCGTGCGCGTCGCGCTCCGGGACTGGGGCCGGGCGTACGGCGTGCTGCTGGGCCTCGGCCTGATCGCGGTGTTCCTGTGGTTCGCGTTCTTCCTCTCGTTCGCGCCGCTGGGCGGCGAGGGCCACCAGATCGCGACCCTGGTGTTCACGATGCTGGTGTTCTCGCCGCTCGCAGCGCTCGTCGAGCGCAACCTCTACGGCGACACGACGGGGCGCAGGGTGCTGCCGTCGACCGTGTCGCCCGACCAGCGCGAGCGCGGCAAGAAGCGCCGCCGGACATGAGGCGGTCAGACCGCCTCGCCCTCGGCCTCGCCGTGTCGGCGGCGATCGTGGCGACCCTTACCGGCATCGTCCACACGCTCGACGACCGCATGCTGCACGCCGACGTGGTGGCCGACCAGGCCGTGAGGACTTTGACCGTGCCGACGGTGCTGAACACCATGAACGGCCCGACCGAGGTGAAGGTGCGCGACGCGTTCGTGGCCGTCGTCAAGGCGCGTCCGGACAACTCCTTCGTGCGCACACGCCGGGCCCTGGTGTCGTCGGCCGCCGACGTGCCCACCACGGACTCGGTGCGCCGGTCGATGGTCGAGCAGCACGCGGCGCTGCTCGACGGCCGCATCCCGTCCGAGCTGATCTTCGACACGACGCCCCGGCGTGCCCCGTTCATCGCCGGCTACGGACCGGAGGAGGAGTACCGCATGATCCTCACGGGGCACCTCAACCTCGCCCCGACCATCCGCTTCGCCCACGGCGGCTGGGTCGACGCCGCGTCGTTGACGATGCGCGTCGCCGATGCGCTGGCGCCATTCTTCGACGTGCTGGTGGGCGTGCTGGTCGCGCTGCTGATCGGGACGATCCTGCTCGCCGACCGTCGTCGGACGGGGCTGCGTCGGGCCGGCATGGGGCTGCTCGCCTCGGCCTTCGTGCTGTACCTGCTGTTCGACGGGCTGGTGGCGATCTTCTTCCGCGCCACCCGCAGCGTGGAGGCCGAGGTGGCGGGCCGCCTGTACCAGGACATGGTGCAGTCGTGGACGGACTATGCCGGTGTCATCGCGCTGGCCGGCGCCGTGCTGGTGGCAGGCTCGCTCGTGCTGCGCAGGTAGCGAGTGCGAGCGGCGGGCGACGCCGACGGAACGCGCCACACCCGTGCCGCAACCGACCAAACCCGGCACGGAACACGTTTTCCGTGGCCGTTTTCGCACTGCGTGCGAAAACGGCCATCGCAGGCCACGTTTTCCGTGGCCGTTTTCGTACCGCGTGCGAAAACGGCCATCGCAGGCCAAGGCCGCGGTAGCCGGGCTCGCTCGTGCTGCGCCGTCGCTAGCCGCGGGCGGCGGCGGCGGCGATCGCGCCGGCGACGCCGGCATTGGCGACGATCAGCTCGCGGTTGACGCGCTCGCTGGGGCCGCCTGACGACTCGTGGATGTGCGCGAGCACGAACGGCGTCACGGCCTGGCCGGTGACGCCCTCCTTCGCAGCGGCGGCGAGGCCGGCGTCGATGAGCGCGTCGGCATCCTCGCGCGACAGCGCCGACTCGGCCGGCGGCGGGTTGGCGATCACGACGGCGGTGGCGCCGAGCTCCCAGTGGATGCGGCATAGCGCCGCCGCCTGGTCGGCGGTGTCGACGCGGGCCGGCACATCGTGCTCCGACTCGCGGCAGTAGAACAGCGGCAGCGTCGAGGTGCCGAACCCGACGACGGGGATGCCGAGCGTCTCGAGCACCTCGAGCGTGCGCGGCACGTCGAGGATCGACTTCGCGCCCGAACAGACGAGGCACACCTGGGCCCGCGCGAGCTCGGTCAGGTCGGCCGATATGTCGAACGTGCGCTCCGCGTCGCGGTGCACGCCGCCGATGCCGCCGGTCGCCGCGTGGTGGATGCCGCAGAGCCGCGCGATCGCGATCGTGCCGGCGACGGTCGTGGCACCCAGCGCGCCGTCGGCGAGCGTGGCCGCCAGGTCGCGCGGCGACACCTTGCGCGGGTGCTCGAGCGCGATCCGCTCCAGCTCCTCGGGCCGCAGGCCGACGCGGATCTCGCCGTCCATGAGCGCGATGGTCGCGGGAATGGCGCCGGCGGCGCGGACCGACGCCTCGGACGCGATCGCCGTCTCGACGCCGGTCGGGTGCGGGAAGCCGTGCGAGACGTACGTTGTCTCGAGGGCCACCACGGGACCGCCCCGGACGAGCGCGTCGCGTACCTCGCGCGCCATGTTGACGAAGGGGGCGGGGTAGCGGGTCACGCTACGATCGTAGTCGATGGTCGACAAGCAGAAGCCCTCGCGCCGCGCGCGGTCGTTCCTGGCCGGATCGGTGCTCGGCGGGGTGGTCGTGCTGGTGGCGCCGCGCGCCCGCCGTCACCGCGGCAAGCTGACGATGCCGCGCGGCCTGGCGGCGTTCGAGGGCGCACCGTGCTCCGATGCGCGTCCCGACGGCACGATGCCCGACGTGCCGGGCCGCACCTAGGCGAAGCGGCGCTCGGCCTCGTCGATGCCGTCGGCGAGGATCGCCTCGGCACAGTCGGCGGCCCGCTCGATCAGGTCGGCCGGGTCCTCGTCCTCGTAGAAGGCACCCAGCACGTAGTCGGCGACCGAGCGCGGGTCACCCCGGCGGGGACGGCCGACGCCGCAGCGGACGCGCAGGAAGTCGGGCGAGCCGAGTGATTCGGCCATCGAGCGCAGGCCGTTGTGGCCCTTCAGTCCGCCGCCGGCCTTCGCGCGCACCTTGTCGAACTCCAGCTCGATGTCGTCGTAGACGACGATCACGTCCTGCGGCTCGAGCTTGTAGAACCGCGTCGCCACGCTGACGGAGCGCCCGGACAGGTTCATGAACGTCTCGGGCTCGAGCAGCGCGACGCGGGCGTCGCCGAGTTTCGTCTCGGTGAAGCGGCCGTCGTACTTGCCACGCCAGCTCGCGCCGGTCCGCTCGGCGATGCGGTCGACGACCATGAAGCCGATGTTGTGCCGGGTCCTGGCGTACTGCCGGCCCGGGTTGCCCAATCCGACGATGAGCGCGTCGAGCGTCCCGCCGCCTGAGCGCCGCAGGAGGCCCATGACGCGGGCCTACTCCGAGTCGGGAGCGGACTCGCTGCCGCCGGTCTCGCCCGCGTCGTCGCCCTCGTCGGTGTCGACCGGGGTGAGGCCCTGGGCCTCCAGCTCGGCGGCCTGCTCGGCCTCGATCTGCTCCATCGTGGTTGCCTGCAGCACGGCGGCGATGACGGTGTCGGGATCGGACTTGAACTCGACGCCGTCCGGCAGCTTGATGTCGGAGACCCGGATCGCGTTGCCGGCTACCAGCTCGCTGATGTCGACCACGATCTCGCTCGGCAGGTTGGCGGGCAGCGCCTCGACCTCGAGCTCATGCGACGCCTGCTCCAGCACGCCGCCGTCCTTGACGCCCTGCGCCTCGCCTTCGAGTCGCACGTTGACGCTCGACACGATCAGCTCGGTCATCGAGATCTCGAGCAGATCGATGTGGATCAGGCGGTCGCGGACCGGATCAAGTTGGTAGTCCTTGAGCACGGCGTGGGTGTCGCCTTTGCGGCCCGGCACCTGCAGCTTCAGCACGGCGTGACGGCCGGCCTCGCCCGACAGCGCCTCGCGCAGCGACGGCACGTCGACCTGGAAGGAGATCGGCTCGGCACCGCGGCCGTACAGGACTCCGGGGATCAGGCCGGCCTTGCGCAGATCGCGCGCAAACTTGGTCTTGCCGGTGACGCGTGCTTCGAGAACGAGGGAATCGGGCATCGGAGAAATCCTTGTGGGCGCGTGCGGGCAGCGCCGGACGCACGGCGCGCGAGTCGCAGTCTAGGCGGTTTACCAGCGCATGGCGCCGCTCGCCGGCCTTGACGGCGCCGGCCGCCGGCGCCACGCTCACGACATGACCGAGCCAGACGGAAGGGCGATGTTCCGGGCGCCCGCAGAGGCGTACGACCGGTACGTCGGCCGCTACAGCCGGCAGCTCGCACGCGAGCTGATCACCGCCGCCGGGCTGCGCAGCGGCCAGCGCGCGCTCGACGTCGGCTCCGGCCCCGGCGCGCTGACGACCGAGCTGGCGGCGCTGCTCGGCCCCGACCACGTCGCGGCGGCCGAGCCGTCGCCGACCTTCGCCGAGGCATGCCGGCAGCGCAATCCGGACGTCCGGGTCGAGGTCGCGCCGGCCGAGACCCTGCCGTTCGATGACGCATCGTTCGACGCCGCCCTCGCCCAGCTGGTGGTGAACTTCATGAGCGACGCGCACGCGGGCGTGCGCGAGATGCAGCGCGTCACGCGGCCGGGCGGGACGCTCGTCGCGGCGGTGTGGGACTACGCCGGCGAGATGACGCTGCTGCGCCGCTTCTGGGATGCGGCGGTCGCGCTCGATCCAGCGGCGGAGGCGAACGACGAGAGCCGCAGCATGCGGTTCTGCACGCCCGACGGCCTCCATCAGCTGTGGTCGTCGGCCGAACTCGCCGACGTCGACGTCGCGCCCGTCACCGTCACGGCCGGCTACGAGAACTTCGAGGACCTGTGGCAGCCGCTCGAGGTCGGCGTCGGGCCGGCCGGTGCGTACACCGTCTCGCTGGCGCGCGATCGTCGTCGGGCGCTGAAGGACGAGGTGCGGCGCCGTCTCGGCGCCGGCGACGAGCCGTTCGAGCTGACCGCCCGCGCATGGGTCGTCACCGGCCGGGTCGCCCCGGCAGCGCCCTAGATCGTTTGCCGCGAATTGCGGTGCGGGTGAATGGTCCGTGGGGAGGGCGTCGAAGTCTGGTGTTGCTAACGCAACGCCGCCAGGAGGCGATCATGCCACCAGACCTCGACG
>JBKJIG010000120.1:0-12373 GCA_046598415.1 Gaiellales bacterium | reverse complement strand
ACGATCCGCCCGCCTGGTCGGCCGCGGTCCGCGATTTTCTGTTGCCGGCGCCCATCGAGATCGCCGCCGACGGCACGATCGCGCCGCCGGCCGGGCCGGGGCTCGGTGTCGAGCCGGACCTGGACGCCCTCGAAGCACACCGGATCGCCTGATGTTCGCGGTCGATCTGGCACCGCGGCCGCACACCCTCTTCGGCGTCGGCTGCGTCGAGCGCGTCGCGGGTCTCGTGCACGGGTACGGCAGCCGGCCGCTCGTCGTCACCGACGACGGCGTCGTCGAGGCCGGCGTGCTCGACCTCGTCCGCGCCTCGCTCGGCGGGTGCGCGGTGTTCGCGGGCGCGACGTTCAACCCCGGCGTCGAGTGCGTGACGGCCGGCATCGGCGCTGCCCGTTCGGAGCGCGCCGACGTCGTGATCGGGCTGGGCGGTGGAGCCTGTCTCGATGTCGCCAAGGCGATCGCCCTCGGCGCGGTCAACGACGTCGCGGTGCGCGCGCTCGACTACCGCACCGAGCGCCTGACGCCCGGCCTGCCGGTGCTGGCGATCCCCACCACCGCGGGCACCGGCTCGGAGACGAACGGCTTCGGCGTGTTCACCGACACCGAGACAGGCCGCAAGATCTACCTCGGCAACATCTCCGTCCAGCCCTTCGCCGCGCTGCTCGACCCCGAGCTGACCCTCGGGCTGCCCGCGGCTGTGACCGCGGCGGCCGGCATGGATGCGCTGTCGCACGCGCTCGAGTCGTTGTGCGCACGCAGCGGCAACCCGTACTCGGAGGCGCTCGCCCACGGCGTCGCCCGCACCGTGCGCACCTATCTGCCGCGAGCGGTGGCCGACGGCAGCGACATCGAGGCGCGCGGCGAGCTGCTGTTCGCCTCGCACCTGGCCGGCCTCGGGCAGCAGACCACGGGGCTCGGCCTGGCCCACGGTATCGCCCACGCCCTGTCGGCGCACCTCGGGCTGCCGCACGGGCTGGCCTGCGCGATCGCCCTGCCGCCGGTGCTGACGGTGAGCCGAGCGATGCGCGAGGAGCGTCTCGCGCGGGCGGCTCCGACCTTCGGGGCCGAGGACGCCGCAGGCCTGGTGGAGGCCGTCCAGGCGCTGTCGGCAGCGGTCGGAACCCACCTGCCGCTGGCCGATCGCGGCCTCACGCCAGCCGTCGCGGCGCTGGTTGCGCGCGACGCACTGGACGACGTGGTGACGGTGAACGCGCCCGTCGTGCCGCCCCTGGCCGAGGTCGAGGCGCTCGTCCTCGGTCTGGCGTGAGGGAGCTGCCGGCGCCGCTCGTCTGGGTGGCGGCGACGACGGCCAACGTCACGGCGGCGGCGTTCAACTCGCGCATCGACGCCGACCCGATCGCGATCGGGTGGATGCGGATGGTGGTCGCAACCGTCGCGTTGGCGCTGTTGGCCCGCGGGCTGCGACGGGTCGGCTGGAACCGCGCGCTGGTGCTGATGGGGATCGCGATCGCCGGCATGAACGCGGCGTTCTACGTCGCGCTGCCGCGGATCGGCCTCGGGCTCACCGTGGCACTGGGCCTGGTCGGGCCGATCGCGCTCGCCGCCGTGCTGGGTCGCACCCGCCGCGACGCGGTGGCCGTCGCCCTGGCGGCCGTCGGTGTGGTGGCGATGGCGCGGCCGTGGGACGCGGGCGGCGATCTGGTCGGCGTCGTGATCGGGCTCGCCGGTGCGGTGTCGTGGGTCGCCTACATCCTGTCCGGCCGCCGGGCCGCTCCGGGCGTACCGGCGGCGCAGGCGGCCGTCGCGTGCATCGCCGTCTCGGCCCTGGTACTGACACCCGCCGGCATCGCCGTCGGCGGGTTCCCGTTCGACGACGCGACGGCCGTGCTGACGATCGTCGTCTGCGGTGCGATCGGCGGCGGCCTCGCGTACTGGGGCGAGCTGTTCAGCCTGGCCCGGATGGACGCGCGCGCCTTCAGCGTGCTGCAGGCCTGCTACCCGGCGATCGGTGTCCTGATCGGCTTCCTGGTGCTGTCCGACCGGCCGGCGCCGATGGAGCTGGCGGGCGTGGTCTGCGTGTCGGTGGCGGCTGCGAGCGCGGTGGTGCGGACGGGTGTCAGCGCTGGACGCGCTCGAGGCCCAGGTACTGCCTGACGGACTCCGCGTCCCGTCCGACGGCGACCAGCTCGTACAGCGGCTTCGGGCTCTTCAGCGTCTTGCGCAGCTCGAGACGGCCGATCGTGATCTCGTGCCGACGACAGAAGGTCAGCAGCCGATCACGGTCGGTGGAGAGCAATCGCCAGATCTCCTCCTGCCGCTTCTGGTCGAAGTCGGGATAGAAGCCGACCCGCCCGTCGATCGCCTGCTGGACCGCCTGGGCGTAGTCGCCTCGATAGTCGTCCGTCACACCCTCAGGGTAGCGAACGGATCCGGTAGGGGGCGTTGCAGTCAGGTCACGGAGACGTTCGGAGTCTGAGGTCGGCGACCGCATCGGCCAGCCGGTCGAGGATCGTGTCGACATCCGCCGCGTCGACGATCAGCGGAGGCGCCAGCATCACCGCCTCGACGGTGCGACGCCCGAGCGGCGTCGGACACGAGTAGATCATCAGGTTGCGCTCGCGCGCGGCAGCGGTGAGCTGCCCGGAGCCGCCGGGCAGCGGCTCGAGCGAGTCGAGATCGGTCACCAGCTCGAGGCCTTGCAGCAACCCGCGGCCGCGCACCTGCCCGATGTGCGGCGAACCGGCGGCGATCTCCTCCAGGCCGACGCGCAGGCGATCGCCCATCGCCCGGGCGTTCTCGACCAGGCCCTCCTCGCGGATGGTCCTGATCACCTCGCACGCCACGGCACAGCCGAGCGGGTTGCCCGAGAAGGTGTGGCCCCACGGGAATCCGTCGGGTGTCGCCGCGAAGACGTCGGCGATGTGGCCCGCCACGGCCATGCCGCTCATCGGCGTCATGCCCGACGAGATGCCCTTCGCGAAGGTCGCGATGTCGGGCTTCACGTTCCAGTGGTCGACGCCGAACCAGGCGCCGGTGCGGCCGAACGCGGTCACGGTCTCGTCGCAGATCATCAGCACGCCGTACCGGTCGCACAGCGCCCGCACGCCCTCGAGGTAGCCGTCGGGCGGCACGACGGCAGCCGCGCTGGCGCCCGAGATGGGCTCGATGAAGACGCCCGCCACGTGGTCGGCGCCGCGCGAGACGATCGCCTCCTCGATCTGGTCGAGCCCGAACTCCAGCTCGGCCGCCGGCGTGCGGCGGGCGCGGATGTCGGCACCCGGTGCCTGGGCGATCGCGTTCTTCTCCAGGATCAGCTCGAACGCCTGGCGCCACCGCGACCCGGACAGCCCGAGCGCGCCCAGCGTCGAGCCGTGGTAGCTCGGGTAGCGTGAGATCAGCTCGAGCTTCGACGGCTTGCCGAGGTGCTGCCAGTACAGGACGGCGAGGTGGATGGCCGACTCGACCGACTCGGAGCCCGACGAGTTGAAGAAGCCCCAGCCGCGCTCCATCGGCGCGATCTCGCGCAGCAGGCCGGCCAGTTCGATCATCGGCTCGTTGGAGAACGAGAAACGGTACGTGAAGGTCAGCTCGGCGGCCTGACGCCGTACCACCTCGACCAGGCGCGGATGGCAGTGGCCGAGGCTCATCACCATGGCGCCGCCGCAGGCGTCGAGCCACTCGGCGCCGTCGCGGTCCCAGATGCGGAGTCCGGCGCCGCGCACGGCGACCGGGAGCGTTCGACCGGGCGAGGCGGTCAGCGAGTAGTCATCCACGGCGCGTCATCCTACCCGTGCATCCGAGTACGCTTCCGCGCCACATGGCAATCGTCGACATGACGTTGCCCCGCTGGGGCGCATCGATGGCCGACGGCACGATCACCCGTTGGCTGAAGGCCGTCGGCGACCGTGTCGTGGAGGGCGAGGTCGTCTGCGAGGTGGAGACCGAGAAGGTCAACGCCGAGGTCGAGGCGCCCGCCACCGGCATCCTGCACCAGATCCTCGCCGAACCTGGCGCGACCGTCGACGTCGGCACACCGATTGCACGCATCCAGGAGGACCAATGACCGTCAGCGCCGTTCGTTATTCCAGCCCGTCCGGTGAGATCCGCATCGGCCGTCTCGACGGCGACCAGATCACCGACGCCGGCCCCGACGGCCCGCGCGGTTTCGTGCCCGACGCCGCCGGCTGGGCCGCGATCGATGGCGCGTCTGGTGCCACGCACGCCGTGGCCGACGTGACGATCCACGCCTCGTCCGCGCCGACGAAGGTGATCTGCATCGGCCTCAACTACCGCGACCACGCGGAGGAGTCCGAGCTCGCCATCCCCGATCTGCCGGTCGTGTTCGCCAAGTGGCCGAGCTCGCTGGTCGGCACCGGCGCGTCGATCGTGCTGCCGCCCGAGGAGAAGCGCCCCGACTACGAGGCCGAGCTCGGCATCGTGTTCTCGAAGTCGTTCACGCGCGCGACGCTGGAGAACGCGCGCTCGATGGTGGGCGGTTACTGCGCCTTCCACGACGTCTCCGGCCGCCAGTACCAGCTCGAGACGCCGCTCCGGCAGTTCGTGCTCGGCAAGTCGTTCGACACGTTCGGGCCGATGGGGCCGCTCGTGAACGCCGACGGCGTCGACCTGAACGCGCTCGGCGTGAAGGGCACGGTCTCCGGCGAGCGGATGCAGAACTCGAACACGAAGAACTTCATCTTCAACATCGAGCAGCTGATCGTCTACGCCTCGATGGCCACGACCATCGAGGCGGGCGACGTGCTGATCACCGGCACGCCTGGCGGGGTCGGCGACGGCAAGGATCCGAAGCGCTACCTGGTGCCCGGCGACGTGGTCGAGGTCGAGGTCGAGGGCGCGCCGATCCTGCGCAACCCGGTGGTCGCGGGATGACCGCGCGCGCCTGCCCGTAGATGACGTAGATGGGGCACGTCGACCTCGCGCACGTCTCGTACTTCCTGCCCGACGGACGTGCGCTGCTGTACGAGGTGTCGTTTCGCGTCGGCGACGGCGCCAAGACGGCGCTGCTCGGTGCGAACGGGACGGGCAAGACCACGCTGCTGCGCATGATCGCGGGCGACCTCGATCCGGCGGAGGGCACCATCGTGCGCTCCGGCGGCCTCGGCGTGATGCGGCAGTTCATCGGCTCGGTGCGCGACGCGACCACGGTGCGGGGGTTTTTGGCCTCGATGGCACCCGCGCCAATCTGCGGCGCGGCGCAGCGCCTGGAGGCGGCCGAGCAGGCTGCCGCCACGGGCGAGGAGCACGCGCAGCTGGCCTACGCGCAGGCGATCGCCGACTGGACAGACGTCGGCGGCTGGGACGCGGAGGTGCTCTGGGAGACGTGCATCCGCGAGTCCCTCGGCCTGACGCTGGCCGACGCCGGGCACCGTCCCGTCTCCTCGCTGTCGGGCGGCGAGCAGAAACGGCTGGCGCTCGAGTCGCTGCTGCGCGGTCCGGACGAGGTGCTGCTGCTCGACGAGCCCGACAACTACCTTGACGTCCCGGCTAAACGTTGGCTCGAGGATCGGCTGCAGAAGACGCCGAAGACCGTGCTCTACGTCTCGCATGACCGCGAGCTGATCGCGGAGACCGCCCAGCGCATCGTCACGGTCGAGGCGCACACGGTGTGGACGCATGGCGGCCGCTTCGCGACGTACCACGCGGCGCGCGCCGACCGCATCGCGCGCCTCGAGGAGTTGCGGCGGCGATGGGACGAGGAGCACGAACGGCTCAAGGAGCTGGTGCGGACGCTGCGCGTCCAGGCGTCGATCTCGCCCGACATGGCGAGCCGCTACCGGGCGATGTGTACGCGCCTCGAGAAGTTCGAGGAGGCGGGACCGCCGCCCGAGATCCCGCGCGACCAGACGATCAAGATGCGCCTCAAGGGCGGCCGTACCGGCGTGCGCGCGATCACCGTCGAGCAGCTCGAGCTGACCGGGCTGATGAAGCCGTTCTCGGTCGAGGTGTTCTACGGCGAGCGGGTGGGCGTGCTGGGTGCCAACGGCGCCGGCAAGTCGCACTTCCTGCGGCTGCTGGCCGGCGCCGAGGTGCGCCACGGAGGCGACTGGAAACTCGGCGCCCGCGTCGTTCCCGGTCACTTCGCCCAGACGCATCACCGTCCCGACCTGGAGCGCATGACGCCGGTCGACGTGCTGATGCGCGAGGCGCTGGAGCGGGGGCAGGCGATGGCGGCGCTGACGCGCTACGGGCTCGGCGGCCAGGCGCTGCAACCGTTCGAGACCCTCTCGGGCGGCCAGCAGGCGCGGCTGCAGATCCTCCTCCTCGAGCTCGGCGGCGCGACCATGTTGCTGCTGGACGAGCCGACCGACAACCTCGACCTGGAGAGCGCCGAGGCCCTCGAGGAGGCGCTCGAGGTCTTCAACGGCACGGTCGTGGCGGTCACGCATGACCGCTGGTTCGCCCGCAGCTTCGACCGCTTCCTGGTCTTCGGCAGCGATGGCAAGGTCTTCGAGACGCCCGAGCCGGTCTGGGATGCGACGCGCCCCGACCGCTGAGCGCTGCGAAGGGGTCGCGCGCCGCGCCTACACGACAAATTCCGTACCTGGTTCCGAATTGGTAGCCGGGGTGTGTTCCGTATCGGTCCCCTGCTGTTCCGGCACGGTTCGCGCGCGGAGCGTGACGCGCTAGTCGGCGGGCCTGCGGCAGCTCGCCTAGCTAGAGGACCGGCAGCGCGAGCCGGCCGAGCGCGCTCAGGCGGTCGACCTCGGCCGCCTGGAACGGGAACGTCTGCGCCCGCGCGACCGCCAGCACCAACTGCGGCCCCTCGCCGAGCGGCATGGCCATCGCCGAGCCGGCGGCCGGCTCGGCGAACGCGGCGGCGCCGCTCGCCAGGCACTGCTCCGCGAGCGACTCCAGACCACCGGTCATCTCGGCGACCGATACCAGCGCGCCGTCCTCGACCCGGTAGATGGCGCCGATGTCGGCACCCACCAGCCGGATCGCCGCGAGCAGCAACGAGTCGACGCTGCGATCGGCGAAGACGACGCCGCAGGCTTGGGCCATGGCGAGCGCGGGATCGGGCAGGTCGCCATGGCTGCGGCGGCCGAGCAGGTCGAGGTCCTCGTCCAGCGCCCGGAGCGCGCGGTCGAGGTCGCCACCGCGTACGAGCACGTCGGCGACGGCCTTCGGGCCCTCGTGGCCGAGGATCTCGATCGAGAGGATGTCGACGCCGCAGGCCGCCATGCAGCGGGCGAACACGGCGAGGCCGCCGGGACGGTCGGGCGTCGTCACGCGGAGCAGGGTCCAGTCGTCCCTGGAGTGCGCGGCCCGTTCCACGCAGAGACTCTACCCTGCGAGTGTGGGGCGGCGCATCTTCGTCGGGTTGCCGGTCCGCGTGGAGGCTGCGCACGAGCTGGCGGCGTTCGCGCGACACCGACTGGGCGGCCTGCCGGTGCGGGCCATCGAGCCGGCGATGCTGCACGCGACGCTGGTTTTCTGCGGGCCGACCGACGAGGACCGGATCGCCGAGATCATCGGCATCGTCGAGGAGGAGACGCCGTTCGATCTGGCGTGGGAGCTCGCGCCGAACGGCCTCCGGCAGCTCGGCTCGGCGATCGCCATCACCTACGAGGCGCCGCCGCTGCTGGTCGCCGTGCAGCGCGCCGTCGAGCGGCGGCTCGCGGCGGAGGGCCTCGCCACCGACGAGCGTCGCCGATGGCTGCCGCACGTGACGGTGGCCCGCGGCCGCCGCGGCGCGCGCTTCCGTACCTCGCCCACGGCGCCGCCGCCGATCGTGCTGGCCGGCGACTCGGTCGTGGTCTACGAGTCGCTGCTGCGGCCGCAGGGCGCGACATACGTCGCCCTCGATGCCAGCCCGCGCCGCTAGAGGTCTACTCCTCCGCCAGGAGGTCGGCGACCATCCGCTTCTCGCCGCGGTACGCCAGCAGCTGCGGCGCGTCGGCGAGCGGGATCCACACCGCCTCGGCCACTTCGACGCGCATCTCCTCGGCGATCACGCCCAGCTCGCCACCGACCGGCGCCATCACCCAGAATGTCACGACCTTGAAGATGCGCTCGCCGTCGCGCTGGTAGACGTACTTGACCGGCTCCAGCTTGCGCACCGGCTCGGCCACGAGGCCCGTCTCCTCGAGCACCTCCCGGACGGCGGCATCGACGCCGCTCTCCCCCGGATCGATCGCGCCCTTCGGCAGCGCCCAGTGGCCGGGCGGCCGTCCCTGGGGACGGATCACGGCCAGCTGCGCGTCGCCGATCACGACGCCGCCGGCGGAGAACTCACGCAGCATGCGAGGGCAGCTCCTGCTGCAGCGTCGCGACGGGTGCGAACGGGTCGCCGTCGCGGTCGAGCACCTCGGCCGCCGTGAACGTCAGGTCGGCGGCGGTGCGCGCATCCTCGACCTCGTCCCAGGTAACCGGAGTCGACACGGTCGGCTCGGGCATCGCGCGCAGCGAGTACGCCGCGATCGTGGTCTTGGTGCGGTGGTTCTGGGCCCAGTCGACGAACACCTTGCCGCCGCGGCGCTGCTTCGCCATCGTCGCCACGACGCGGTCGGGCATCTGCCGCTCGAGCGTCAGCGCGACCGCCTGCGAGAAGGCCCGCGTCGCGTCGTACGTGGTCGTCGTGTTGAGCGGCACGTAGACCTGCATGCCCTTCGACCCCGACGTCTTCGGAAAGCACCGCAGACCGAGCACATCGAGCATGTCGCGCAGGTCGGTGGCCAGGCGGGCGCAGTCGACCACGTCGGCGGGCGCGCCGGGATCGAGGTCGAACGCCACCACCGTCGGCACCTCGGCCGCCGTGGCCATTGCCAGCGACGGGTGCAGCTCGAGGCTCGCGAGGTTGGCGACCCACACCAGCGACGCCAGCCCGTCGATCACGCAGTACGGAATCGTGCCCGGCGCGCGTTCGATCCAGCCGGGCGCATGCGGCGGGCAGCGCTTCTCGTAGAAGAACGGCTCGTCGACCCCGTTCGGATAGCGCTTCAGCGTCAGCGGCCGACCTTCCAGGTGCGGCAGCAGACGCGGCGCGACCCGCACGTGGTAGTCGATCACCTCGCCCTTGGTGAAGCCGTTCGGGTACAGGACCTTGTCGAGGTTCGAGAGGATGACCTCCCGCCCGTCGACCTCGACCCTGGTTCGCTCCGGCGCCAGGCTACGCCTCGGCCTTCTTCTTCTCCGGCCGCGTCGTCTTCGTCGACTTGCGCTTCTTGGCGGCCGCGAGGCTCGCCTCCAGCGCCTGCATCAGGTCGACCGTCTTCGTCGTGGTCGGCGCGTCGGGCTCCACCACGATCTCCTGGCCTGCGGCCTTGCGCTCGATCATCGCGAGCACCGCCTCGCGATAGGTGTCGGTGTACTTCTCGGGCTCGAAGACGGCGGACAGCGACTCGATCAGCTGGCGCGCCATCTTGACCTCCTTGTCACCCGCCTCGACGTCGGCGCCCGGCAGCCCCTCGAGCGTGGTGCGCGGCACGATCTCGTCGGCGAAGCGCATCGTCGACATCGTCAGCGTCTCGCCCAGCGGCCGGACCGCGGCCAGGTACTCCTTCGAGCGCAGCACCACGCGGCCGATGGCGACCTTGTTCTCGCTCGTCATCGCGGAGTGCAGCAGCGCGTACGGCTTGACGCCGGTCTTGTCCGGCACCAGGTAGTACGAGCTCTCGTAGTACAACGGGTCGATCTCGTCGAGGTCGACGAACTCCTCGATCTCGATCAGCCGCGACGCCTTCGGCGCGATCGCCTCGAGCTCCTCCGGCGTGATCGTCACGTACGTGTCGGGCGAGATCTCGTAGCCCTTCACGATGTCGTCCAACCCGACCTCCTCGCCGTCCACCGACGACACCCGCTTCTGGCGGATGCGCGCGCCGTCCTTGGCATGCAGTTGGTTGAACCGGACGTCCTTCGACCGCGTCGCCGTGTAGAGCTTCACGGGGACGTTGACGAGACCGAAGGAGAGTGCCCCGCTCCAGATCGCTCGAGGTGCCATGACTCAGTCCTCTCCGGCCCGTACGAGGGCCTTGAACGTAGGATGGCGCAGCGTCCTCGACGCCGTCCACTCCGTAAACTCGATCTCGGCGCTGTGCACCGGTTCGACGAAGGTGGTCCCCGCCGGGATGGTGCCCGAATCGAAAGGGCTGGTGTCGCGCCTCTGCAGCAGGCGCTCGAGCGTGTCGATAAGGTCGCCGGTGAGACCCGAACCCGCCTTGCCGGCGCAGCGCAGCGTGCCGTCGTCCCGCCGCTCGCCGAGCACGACGGCGCCGATGTGGCCGCTGCGTCCGTCCTTGCCCAGCGTGTAGCCGCCGATCACGAGCCGGACGCGCTGCGTGTTCTTGACCTTGATCCACGAGCCCGTGCGCCGGCCCGCCTCGTACGTCGAGTCGAGGCGCTTGCCGATGACGCCCTCCATGCCGCGCTGCCGCGTGAACTCGAGCATCTCGCGGCCGGCGCCGACGTGCGCCGCCGGCGTCGTCCAGGACGGCCCCTCGAGCTCGAGATCCTCGAGCAGCGAGCGCCGCGCCTCGTAGGGCAGCGACGTCGTGCTGCGGCCCTCGAGAAACAGCAGGTCGAATGCCTGGTACGTCACGGGCACGGACTTCGCGAGGCGCGCGATGTGCCGGTCGCCCGTCACGTTGATCCGCTGCTGCAGACGCTCGAAGCTCGGTCGGCCCTCGTCGTCGAACGCCACGATCTCGCCGTCGAGCACGCATTCCACCATGCCCAGCGAGGCGCCCAGCCCGCGCAGTTCCGGATAGGACGTCGTCATCTCGAGCCCGCTCCGTCCGTGCAGGCGAACGCGCCCGCCCTGTACGGAGGCGAGGGCGCGGACGCCGTCCCACTTGATCTCGAAAGCCCAGTCATCGGTGTTTCGCGGAAGGGACGAGGGCTTCGCCAGCATCGGGGTGATCCCTTCCGGTAGCAGCTCCCGGCCCGGATCCTGCGGCGGGTCCATCCGGTGGATCATCCAGTTCTTGCCGCCGGTCTGGAACAGGACGTAGCGACCCGTCACGCGTTCGCCCCGCAGCACGACGATCACCTCGTCGTCGCGGAACTTCTCCTCCTCGAACGTGCCCGTGTCCCAGATACCCATCAGGCCGCCGCCGTACTGGCCGCGAGGGATCTCGCCCGAGAACTCGAGGTACTCGAGGGGATGGTCCTCGGTCCGGACGGCGAGGCGGTTCTGGCGCGGGTCGGGCGGAATGCCCTTCGGCAGCGCCCACGAGGCCAGCACGCCGTCGCGCTCCAGCCGCAGGTCCCAGTGCAGCGCCGTCGCGTGGTGCTCCTGGATCACGAACCGGCGCTCGCCGGCGGGCGCCGGCGTCTCGCCGTCGGGCTCGGGCGTCGTCGCGAAGTCGCGACGCTCGCGGTACTCGTCGAGCGGCACGGTGCAGAGATTATCGGTGCCGGACGGTTACAGCGACGCTGCGCGCGGCCACGGAGGCCGCCGGGTTCTGCGCCGTCACGATGCACGAGACGCGCTTGCCGCGCATCGCGCCGGTGAGCTTCAGCTTCGACGTCTTCCTTGTCCTCGAGACCTTGCTGCCGATGCGCCAGCCATACGTGAGCTTCGCCGCCGGCGCCGCCTGCCACCTGCCGGCGCCGCAGGTCAGGGTCTTGCCGACCTTGGCGGTGCCGCGGATCTTGGGCTTGACGGTCGCGACCGGACGCGTGGCGAGCATCGCCGTGCCAACGCTCGTGCTCGCGGCCGTCCCCCACGCGTTGGTGACCGTCACGGTCGCGCGAAGCGTCCGACCCGCCGGCAGCCCACCGATATCGAGTGACGTCGCGCCGGCCGGTGCGCTGCGGAACGTGCCGTCGCTGGTGGTGACGACGACGCCCGGCTCGGCACCGCCGATGACGCGCTGCCAGGTGACGCGGAGCTTGCCGGCCAGGGGGGAAACCGCAACGCCCGAGACGGTGGGCGCCAGCTGCGCGTCGATCCACGAGTTGTAGAGCGAGACGTCGGTGAAGAGGCTCTGGTTCGTGCCGCAGATCGGGTTGCCGGGATCCGACGTCAGGATCGTGCTGGCGATGCCCGCCTGGCGGGTCACGCCGCCGGTGGTCACGAGCAGCGGTCCGCCGGAGTCACCGAAGCAGATGCCCGGCAGGCCGGCGCCGGAGGTGCAGATCTTCGGTCCCTCGTCGCACGCCGCCTGCACCGGCATGGGTGCCTCCTGCAGCTTCGACGCGTACGTGAGCTGCGCGACGGGCAGCTGCGTGAGGGCACCCCAGCCGATCGCGGTGGCGGGGCCGGGCGCCGGCGTCGAGGTCGCACGCTCCAGCACCGGCGCGGTGGTTGGCGTCGCGAGCAGCACGATCGCGACGTCGTCGTTGAGCGCTCCCGGATCGAACGACGGGTGCGTCACGATCTGGCGGACGGCCAGGTGCTGGCCGCCGGTGGCGAGGAGGTCTGACTTGCCGGTGAGCACGACCTGGGCGGCGG
>JBKJIG010000158.1:0-34287 GCA_046598415.1 Gaiellales bacterium | reverse complement strand
CATCCCCTTCCTCCCGACCTCGACAACGAGACCAGGGTCCGAGAACCAGCCGGCACCCCGCAGGGGGTCAATTGTGAACCGGCGAAAGGGGGTCAGTATTGAACCGGCGCCGACAGCCAGATCCGGCCGAGCGGGTTGCAGACGCGACCGCGCCCGGCGGCGCGCCCGCGATCTGCGCATGGTGTCCAACGGGCGCCGCGTCGGCGGCGGCCGAATCACCCCTCGCGAGGCGTCGACGCGGCGGGTCGGAGCATCGTCCAGACTGGCGGCGCTCCAGGAAACGGTCGCGTCTCGGCGACGTGCGCGAAGCCGAGCCGCTCGTAGAACGGGAACGTCCGCTCGAACGGTGTCTCGAGGTAGCAGGTCACCCCAGCCGCGTCGGCCAGCAGGAAGACCGGCGCCAGGATCTGTGCTCCGATCCCGTCGCCCTGGCGGCCTGACTTGATGCCCACGAACTCAAGGTACCAATGGGGTGCTGGCGGGTGCAGGTCGGCCAGGCCGGCAAACCCCTGATCGATGTCTCGCATGCCGCCTGGGAAGAGTCCTCGCACGAGCAGCTCATCCGGCATCGCCCGGAGCCGTTCGGACCGTGAGAGCTGGCGTGCCCCGGGCGGGATCCACGCGGCGACACCGACGAGGTCGCCTTTCGTGGAAGCCGAGTAGACGTGTTCGTATGGGAGGCTCAGGCGAAGGACTGACCGGAAGAAGGCCGGATAGGCGATCGGACGCCGAACCCGTCCCCGAAAGAAGCGGCCGATGACCGGGTCGGCATCGAACGCATGCGCCAGGAGCCGACCAGCAGGCCGGACCTCCCTCGCCTCAAGCAGGTCGATGTCCATGAGCGAATCGTAACGTTCCAGCCGTGACGACTGGCGAGCCCCGTGCACCTCAGCCCGCGCCGCCTGCGCTCGGCCCCGCGGGACGGGTTCGGGTCGCGGGCGCCGTCGCGATGGTTGCGACGCTCATGCCCTCCACAGACGCTTACTGACTCGCCGGCACCGGGGCTGGTGTCTGCTGGTGATGCAGTGGATGTTGCCGCCGCCGAGGAGGATCTCGCGCGACGGGATCCCGATGACGGTGCGGTCGGGGAACGCGTCCGCGATGACGGCGAGGGCGGTCTCGTCGGTGCGCTCGTCGAGCAGGGGACGATGACGCGGGTGTTGGCGACGTAGAAGTTCGCGTACGAGGCGGTGAGATGATCACCGGCGGCAGGCCAGACGGGAGCGTCGGTCGTCCGATCGAGGCTAGCCGCCTCATCTACGGAGCGGTACTGCGCGGCGGGCAGCGGCAGCGGTCGCGCGTCGAATGGGCGGCCGCGCGCATCCGTCGCCATCTCGAGCCGGCGTCGGGCATCCTGGCAAACATCATGCATCGGATCACTGTGATCGTCCGTCCATGCCAGCAGCACGACGCCGGGACGGGCGAAACAGCAGAGGTTGTCGACATGGCCGCTGGTAACGTCGTCGACCGCGCCCTGGCCAAGCCAGATCACGACCTCGCTGCCCGTGTACGCGCGCACTGCCTCTTCGATCTCCCGCCGGGTCGCGTCGCCGTTGCGGTTCGGGTTGAGCAGACACTCCTCGGTGGTGATCAGGGTGCCTTCGCCGTCGGCGTGGATCGATCCGCCTTCCAGCACGATCGGTGCACGGTACCGGTCGGCGCGCTCGCATTCGAGGATCTTGCGGGCGACCGCGTCGTCGTGTGCTTCTGGGAAATAACGCGTCAGTGGTGAGAGCCGTAGTTGTTGAAGCGCCAGTCGACACCGCGGCGTCGACCTGTCGCGTCGATCACGAACGTCGGTCCGTGGTCGCGTACCCATGACTGGTTCGTCGTCAGCTCCACGAGCCTAGTGCCCTCTGACAGCGCCGCGCGGGCATTCTCCCACTGCCGCTCCGAGACCCCGACGGTGACCTCCTCCGACCCCGCGATCGCATGCTCAAGGGTGCCTAGCGGCATCACGGCCGCGTGAACGCCGACGGCGCCGTCCGCAAAGCCGTGGACGAGATCCTGCCACTCGCCCGCCGCTACCGCGTCCGCGACGCAGCGTACGACCCGTGGCGATTCCGCTCCGAAGCGACCCGCCTGGAGCGCGACCACGGCAGCCGCACCGTCGAGTTCCCGCAATCCCACCGCGCGATTGCCTCTTGAAGTCGAACTGGCGCAAAGTCAGCCACTGCTTCGGCCTGAACCACGTACCGCCGATGCGTCGTGGAGGCGGAAAGGCATCGACGCAACATGCTCGTTGCCGGATCGCGAGTGGAGTGTATCGAAGCCACAAGGCGCGGGCGTTGCGTTCGCATCGCACGCCTTCCGGTTTCCGGGCGTGGCGACTCGATCAGCGGTCGCCGCCTACGCGACGCGCCCGGCGAGCCCGCCGCCCGACGGCGACGATCGTGACGTCGTCGGCCGGCTCCTCGGCGCCCTGGAACGCCGCGAGCGCGTCGCGGATCGCCGCGACGAGCATCGGCGCGGACCCCGGGCGGGCGGCGTCGAGCGTGGCGACCAGCCGCTCGTCACCGAACCGCTCGCCGGAGGGGGATCGGGCGTCGGTCACGCCGTCGGTGTACCCCACTAGCACGTCGCCGGGCGCCAGCGCCAGCTCCACTTCTGGTGGCTCCACGGACTCGAACGCGCCGATGATCACGCCGGCCCGCCCGACGGGCCGGATCGTGCCGCCATCCGCGGGGACGAGGAGCGGCGGCTCGTGGCCGGCGCTGGCGACGCGGACGTGGCCGGTCGCCGGCGCGAGGACGGCGCACAGCAGGGTGATGAACAGCGTGCCCCGGCGCTCGCCAACGAGCACCCGGTTTGTACGGTCGATTGCCTCCGCCGGCCCGCGCGACGCGTTGAGCGCGCTGTGCATGACCGGCCGCGCGAACGCCATCAGGAGCGCCGCGTCGAGTCCCTTGCCGGTGACGTCGGCGACGACCATGGCGAGCGGGTGTCCCCTGCGCGGCAGCCGGAACAGCTCGAAGAAGTCGCCCCCGATGTCACGCGCGGCGGCGTAATGGCTCGCGAGGTCGTAGCCCGGCACGTCGGGCGGGTCCAGCGACACGATGCGCCGCTGCTGCCGGCGGCCCTTGGCCAGCTCGGCCGTGTCGATACCCAGCGCCTCCGCCGTGTGCGCGGAGCGATAGGTCCCGAGGGCCTGTTCCGCGGCCGACCTCGCGACGGTCTCGGCGGCGAGCTCGCCGATGGCGACGGCGGTGGCCTCCAGTGCGGCGCGGAAGTCCGGGTCGAGCGCGCCGGGGCCTCCCGCCACCAAGCGCGCGACAAGGATCCCGTCGACCCGGACCTCGGCCTGTGCTAGTTCGGCGTCGTCGTCCACGCGCGGACCGGCGAGTGTCGCGCCCGCCGGGTCGAGGATCGAGAGGGACGTCCGGCCGGGCCGCCCCGCGAACGGCGCGAGGATCCGCTCGAGGCGGCCGCGGTCGAGCGGTGCCCGCCCGTCACGGCCTCCGGTCACGGCCGCCTCGGGTCATCCGCCGGCGAGGGCGGCGGCGCGATCCGGGTAGGTCGGGATGAGCGGGCCGAGGCCCGTGCGGTCGAGCACCTTCCGGATGGCGTCCTGCACGCCGAACAACCGCAGGGCGGTGCTGACCTGACCCGCATCGGCCTCCTGCCGGACCCCGCGAAGTGCCTCCCACCCCTGCTCGGTGTCCGGGGCGGCCTCGCCGCGCATCAGCCGCATCGCCGCGTGGACGGCCACGAGCCCCGAGCTCGAGATGAACGAGAGGCGGGTGAGGTCCAGGACGAGGATGCGGGTGCCGGCGTCGTACAGCCCGCGGACCGTGTCGATGACGCCCTCGAACGCGGCCCCGTCCAGCTCACCGTCGAGCGTGAGGACGGTGACCGGTCCCGGGCCGTCGACGTGCTCGACAGTCGTCTGCAGCGCCATCTATCGGTCCTCCTCTTGCTGGGCGACGAGGGAGCGCATCATCGTCAGTATGTTGCCACCTCCGTCACGGGGTCGATGGGCGATGGCGTCGGTCGCCAGCCGCATGAGATGGATGCCCATCCCGTGCGGCCCCCGCACGAGCGGCGAGACCGCCATGTCCGGCTCCGGACGGCTCGTGGGGTCGAACACGGGTGCCTCGTCCTCGACGGTGACGACGAGGTCCGTCCCCTTCACCGCCAACGCGACCTCCACCCAGCCCGCTCGGCCGGCGTACCCGTGCGTGATCGCGTTCGTGGCGGCCTCGTCCACCCCCTGGACGAGGTCGTCGACCACGCCCTGTGGCGCCCCGGCGTCCGTCGCCCCCTCGCGGACCAGCCGCCGCACGTCCGCGAGCCGCTCGAGATCCGCGGGGACGCGCAGGCGCCTGACGGGCTGGCTCATCGACCGATCGTAGACGGCGCGGCCGGAGCGTTGCGTCGGCGGAACGGTTGCCGCATCCTTTACTCCGTGGAGCCGTCCGAGGAGATCCGGCGCGTCATCGAGCGATGGACGAAGGCGATCCGGGAGGGGGACAACGATGCGATCCTCGCCCGCCTGTCCGACCATCCCGGCACCCTCATGATCGGCACGGATCCAGCGGAGTGGTGGCGGGGCGACGAGGCGCGCGCCATCTGGACGCGACAGATGGACGAGGTCGGCCCGTTTCCCGTCACGGCCGTCGAGATCGAGGCCTGGGAGGAAGGAACCGTCGGTTGGGCGGGCCTCAAGGAGCGGATCGACTGGGAGGGCGCCGCGCTCGAGTCGAGGGCGACCTACATCCTCCACCTGGAACACGGCGACTGGAAGGTCGTCCACGTGCACTGGTCGTTTCCACGCGCGAACCAGGAGACGCTCGGGCGGTCGTTGACCGTGAGCCTCGACGAGCTCGAGGCGGCCGTCCGACGGACGCTGCCGGACCTCTCGGCGTCGCGCGCGGTGGACGGCACCGTGACGATCGTGTTCACCGACATCGTCGACTCGACCGTGCTGCTCGCCCGCCTCGGCGACCGCACCTGGATGGACATCGTCCGGCGCCACCACTCGGTGATCCGCGAGGCCGCAGCCAGCCACGGAGGGAACGTGGTCGAGACGCAGGGAGACGGGTCGATGCTCGCCTTCGCGAGCGCCCGGCGTGCCGTCGCGTGCGCACGGGCGATCCAGCTGGAGATCGGGCGGGTGCTCGCCGACGCGGTGCCGCCGGTCCGGGTCCGGATCGGCATCCACACGGGTGAGGCGCTGAAGGACGCGGATCACTTCTACGGCACGACCGTGCACTACGCTGCGCGCGTCGCGGCCCAGGCCGTCGGCGGCGAGGTGCTCGTCTCGGGCACGGTCCGCGACCTCGTGGAAGGCGGGCCGACCGACGTGGCGTTCTCCGACGGCCGTGACGTCGAGCTCAAGGGCATCTCCGGTCGCCATCGGCTCTACAGCCTGATGGACGAGTGAGGCAACCGACCGAGGCCCGACGCCTGATGCTGCTGGTCGTGGTCGCCTGCGCGACGTCGGGGATCCGGGCGTCGACGCCGCCGGGTCGGCCGTCGTCCGCGGATCGGCCGCGGCGGCGACGACCTTGCCAAGGCGATCTGCGGCATTGTGATGCGGCTCCTGGTGGCCATAGATCATCGTCGCCGAATTCCGCGTGCACCGTGCAACACGTGTCACGCGGGTGTCACGTCGATCCACCCAGATCGACCGAGATCGAACGCCGACAAGGATAGTCCGATTCGCCCGATTTCCGGGCTGATCCTTGATCCACCCAGACCCACCGAGATCAGGTCGGGCGACTTTTAATCCTCCGGTCAGGGTTCGATTCCCTGTCGGCCCATGCAGCAATAGAGCCAAATACGAACCGTCGAGGTGCTCAGAAACGCCAAGGTGTCACGTGCAATTCGTGGATGAGCCGCGTCGACGCGCTCGGCCTCCGAAGAAGAAGGTGAAGCCGCGCGCAGCTCCGCCAGCTCGCCGCCCGGAGCCGCGGTTCACGGCCGCTGCGGCGCGCCTGCCCCTGCCTGCGCGACGGTCGACGCTTTCACGACCCGTTTCCCGAGGGGGTTAATTGCGAGCGCTGCGAGCTTGAAGGACTGCAGCCCGAACGGGATACTCGATGATCGTGATGAACAGCAGAACACCCGCGATTGCGTGGCCGATCGCGAGCCACCAGCCGCACAGGACGAACCACAAGACGTTCCCTACGGCGCTGACGCCGGGTACCCGCTCGTTGTTGGAAACGACGGTCCTTCCCGTGGGCCATAGCGCGACCCGTGCGCACCGGAAGCTGGCCTTCCCGAACGGGATGCCGATCACGGTCAGGCAGATGAGAACGCCCGCGATCAGGTAGCCGATCGCGAGGTACCAGCCACCGAGCACGAACCAGAGGATGTTGCCGACCGTCTTCAGAAGCTCGCGCAGATAGTGTCTCGTCGCACCCTACTCCTGCGAGCCGCGATTCGAGGGCGGACGGCAGGCCGCTGGCTCATCCCGACTGGATCGGCGATGCGCTGATCCGCCGGGAAGCCCACCAGGGTGCTCGGCCTTCGGCGGCGGTCGGCGCTGGCGGGTAGACGCCGCCGCAGGCCCATTCATCGAGCATCGTGCGGATGAAGCGTCAGGCGCGGGCGGCGTGGAACCAGGTGATCGCTGGAGGTACGACGGTGGCTCCCGCGGCGGACGACCACGCGGAGATGAGTGCGGCCGCGCGCCGGGAGCGGGCCGATCCGGAACTGGAGGCGGCGAAGGCCGACGATGCGACGCACGACGCGCCACGCCGTGCGGTGTCCGTACCGCCGCGTGCTGCCCCACTCGACGCGCGCCAGCACGCGGCGCGGTGACGCACCGGTGCCGATCCGGGCGGTCACGAGGGCTGACCTCGAGCCAGCGGTGATCGCGACTGACGCAACGCCAAGCTGCTGCTGACGCGGCGGCTGTTGGGGCGGCGGCGGCGCGCCGCTGGCGAGCGCATCCAGGTAGGCCGTTCCCCACGACGTCGACGCCTCGACCGCGGTGCCCTCCCCCCATTCATTGAAAGTCGTGACGAGTCGCCAGCGCACCTGCGCCGCGTACATCGCGCGAACGGAGTCGCGGAACCGCGCGACGCTGCGCGCGAGCCGTGGCTGCGACTCCCGAGCGTGGAAGAAGCCCGGGCTCACCGAGAACGACTGGCCGGGCACCAGCACCTGTGCCTGCGCCGGCGCGTACTCGTGCCAGGACGTGGGCTGCTCGCTGCACGACCGGTAGCCCGGGAACACTTTCAGGACGATGTGGGCGCGACCGCGGTTTGCCTGGTTCCAGCGCGTGACCATGCTGCATCCGTCGCCGCCCTCCGCGAACGCGAAGATGACCGGGCGGCCGTCCACCCGCAGGTAGGCGGGCGAGCGCGCCAGCGCCAGTACGTGCGTGATGTCGGCCGAGAGCCGGTCCACCGACGGGTCGCCTTGTCCCTCGGGCTCGTAGTAGATCGCGAGCCGCTCCGGCGAGCGCAGCTGCTCGGTCACCTGCTCCAGCCGCTGGAAACGTGCGTCGGAGCGGTCGGTGATCCCCCACCACGACACGATCGCCGCCTGCACACCCGCACGGCGCAGCACGCCGAGATGCGTCCGGATGAGAGCGAGATCAGTCGACTGGTAGCGGCCCAGCGCGGGCATCGCGTGCGGTGTCGGTTCGAACGTCTCCGGATACCACGCGTAGTAGAACGCGGCCGTGATCGGTTGCAGTGCAGCGGGTGCAGCGGGCGCTGCGGGCGCGGCGACGAGGATCACCGCAGCGGCGGGGAATAGCAGAACGCGGACTAGGGCTCGAAGTAGGCGAGGAGGCATCCGTGGTAGACGCCATCGCGAACTCAGCACGTGGCCCGCAGCGAAGGCGCGAGCGACAGCCATCGGCGTCAGCTGCACACCTTAGCTCATCGCGACGCAGAACTGGAGTCCCCCGCTACGGTGGACATGTTGCGACTGAGCGTTGCCGGGATCGATATCGGACACCATCACCGCGGCCACGTCAGCTGCACTCGAGGCGGGGGCTTGCGAGACGGGCCTGCGCGCTTCACGCTGCTTGCGCCATCGCCTCGAGCGCCGGGGTTCGCTCTCGACTGCCACGCGTGGGTCGCAGCCCCAGGACTCGACGTCGAGCTCGCCACGGGCGCGGTGCAGGTGGGCCTCGATGGTCTCCACCGAGAAGAACAGCTGCGACGCCGCGTCGCGGTTCGAGGCGCCGCCGGCGCCGAGCTGGCAGACCGCGGTCGTCGTGCGGTCGCTCGGTACGGGGGGCGCAGCTGAAACGCCCGGATCCGATGATCGCCGACGGGACGCGGCGCGCTCGAAGGCGCTCGACGGCGACGCGCCCCATCGCCCTCGACGCCGCGCTCGCGGTCGACGCCAGTCGGGGACTCGCGAGTGCGCGCTACCAAGACATCGCCACACGCTCCGGAATGTCCATCGGCAACCTCGAGGACCTCTTCGGCTCCCACACGAAGATGCTCCGCGCCGCACTCCCGGCGGGCGCCCGCCGCGACACCGATTCCTGGACGAGATCGCGCGAACTCAACGCAACTGCCAGATGCAACTCGCCGAGTCGCTCGCAGATACGCAGAACGGGCGGACCCGGTTGACCCGCTTTCCGGTCTGGTCGATGCTCCACCGAGACCGACCGCGATCAAGTCAGACCACTTGATTCTCCGGTCAGGGTTCGATTCCTGTCGGCCCGTTTGGGCTCGCGTTCGCGCGCGGGCGGGTATCGACCGAGCGGAGGGGCCTCCTCTCCCGCCGGAGCCCCCTCCGCTCGGACTGCGCTCAGTCGTCCTCGCAACCGCCGTTGCCGCCGTGGTCGCGAGCGGCGCTCTCGTGGGCACCACCGTCGTTGTTGTCATCGCCGTTGTTGTTGTCGCCGTCTGCCTCGTTCTGGTCATCCGCCTGGCACACATCCTCGGAGCTGATGTTCGTCAGCATCAGGACCACGCCGCTGGGATCGACCGTCGACGGGGCGAGCGTGGTGCGGGCCTCGACCTGCTGGCCGACGAGCGGGCCGAGCAGCGTCTCGGGGAACAGAACGGGGTCGAAGACCACCGGCAGCAGCACCGGCGCGCCGGGCTGGCCGACATCGATCTTCAAGGTGTTCAGCTGGTCACACGTCGCCGGGTCTCTGGTCGGGGTACACGTGAGCGTACCCTTGATCTCAGCGCCGTCGACGTCGTCGGTCTCGGTGCTCGCGGTCTCCGTGACCGTGCCGCTGGGCGAGACCGTGGCAGTCACGTTCAGGCCGTTGCCAAGCTGATGGCCGCGGAGGCGGGCGGAGCGCGCGTTGCCGCGCATCCGGACTTTGACCACTGCGCCGCCGGCGGAGACGTTGAACGACTTGCCGGCTCGCTTGGTGACGACGCCCTTGATACGAACGCGCCGGGCACGCCCGACGGCCTTCACACGCGAGCCGTTGATCCGCAACACCGTGCCGACCTTGTCACGCCGATTGTGCACGATCCGGAGCTTGCCGGCCTTTGTCGTAACGACGACCGACTTCGCCGCGACATTACGCTTCACGACGGTCGCCCGAAACGCCTTCGCGTCGGCGGCTGGCGCTATCAACAGCATCGCTGCAATCGCACCGAGTACGAGCTTCTTCAAGGTGTCCCCCCTTTACCTGCGCTTCAGCACCCGAGATCCTGCCGGTGCCCCTGTTCCAACCCTAGTGATTACTTGCAATCCTGTGGCCTTGCGAAGGTAATGCTTTCCTAAATTCGCCTCTGATCGGCGGCGCACACTCTCTTGTTGACAACCCACGCTCCAACGGCTGTGGTCGCCGTCGCCGACGTCGACTCCTGCCCCTGGTCAGAGGTTCGCCCCGTTGATGGTTGATGCCACGGCGTAGGTCGCGGCTGGCGAGGGCAGCGTCAGCGGGAAACAGCTCGAAGTCGGCGCTGCCAACCCAGTCGTCGACCGTGGCGGGCCGTTCGATGGACGCCGACCTCCACCTGTTGCTGATCAGTGTGTTCTGCACCGCGGGCGATCTCTCACTCGAGCGGCCTCGAACGGTGCGGCGGCGGCTGACGGGCGCCGTTCGAGGTACGGGACGATCGGCCAGTCGTCGCCCCGCGCCGGCTCGTGCTTTGGAAGGAGGCACCGCTAAGAAACCGCACCTTCGGCGAGCGACGACCTAGGAAGCCGGATGAGAGCGACCGCGACCGGCGACGAGCCGAGCAGGACTTGCCCAGACCAGGAGGCAGCACGCGACGGCGATGCCAAGGAGCGGTCCGTGCGGCCAATAGTCGAAGAGCGCCGTCGTCACGAACGCGAGCGGGATGCAGAGCGCGACGACGATGGCCCAGGAACGGTCATCGCGCCGCCCCCAGGCGGCGACGCCCACGCCCACGATGAGGAGCGGCAAGCCGAAGAACTCAACGGTTCCCGGAGCGCTGCGGATGTCAGCCGGCAGGGCGTACGCGAGCGCGTCCGCGACACCTGCCACTGCAAGCACCGATCTGAGAAGCCGCGTCCCCGGTGCCTGGCTGATCCGGAGGCCGAGGAGGAGCAGGAGGTAGACGAGCGGGGTGATCAGACCGAACGACCGATAGACGTCGTCCCCGGCGACCCGCGCGGCGAACTCGTGCAGACCGGTAAGGCCCGCGATCCAGGCGCGCTCGTCGACGCCGTCGGGGAGCGCGGCGGCATGGGCGACGATCGGAGCCAACAGCGCGCAGAGGCCGAACCCGAGGATCGAGCAGGTCCGCGACGCTGCAGCGCGAGGGGCCATCCGCGCGACTATCTCACACGCCACCCTGGCCCCGACTCGACGCACTCGACAGCCGGCACCAAACGGTATTCCCACACGTCGGCGCGTCGATGGGTACGCCGGTCTTCGCCTGCCGTATCGCCGGTGGGAATCGCCGAGGGTACGGTGAGGCGGATCGTCCCTCTTAGCCGATGGGCCGCGCCAGCCGCCCGGCCGCTTGTGGTGGCTAGCCGTCGGCGGTAGGATCGACGCTCCGACCTAAAAGGAGGGACCGGCATGGCGATCTCCCAGCGTCTGGAGGCCAAGAGCCTCGACGCGGCGGACGAGACGCGACCGTTCGCGTCACACGGCCACATGGACGTGGTGCAGGTTGGCGACACGACGATCGGGCGGGGCGTGTTCGAGGCGGGGTGGCGATGGTCGGAGTCCGTGAAGCCGATCGCCGGCACCCAGAGCTGCCAGGCCCACCACACGCTCTATATCGTCTCCGGCCGGATGGGCGTCCGGATGGATGACGGCAGCGAGATCGAGATCGGCCCCGGCGACGCGGCGATCATCCCGGCCGGACACGACGCGTGGACAATCGGCGACGAGCCGTGCATCGGCGTCGACTTCACCGGCGTCGCCCGCTACGCCAAGCCGGTCTAGCCGGGTCGGCCCAAATCCGGAGCTGTCGGAACGTCCGCAGCGGTGGGCCAGATGCGTCCCAGCAGGTCATGAGACGGCAGGTGCTCGAGCTGCGAACGCGACGCCTTGATGTACTTCCACCGCGGCAAGGTTCCAGCGGGCGCCGAGCCTCACCCTTCACGGTGATTGTCAGCGACGACGGCGTCGGGGGAGCCGATGCAACACGCGGCAGCGGCCGGCGCGTGCTCGCCGTGCTCGCCTACCTCCGCACCGTCTAGGCGACGAGCTGCTACTCGGTGAAGGTGTCGTCGAGGCGGGGCCGGTGGAAGTCCAACCGGCCCGGGTTGCCCCGGACGTCGGATCTCCGCTCATGGGCGGATCTGGAGTTTGATCACCGACCGGTCTGTCGCGAGCCTCTGCATCGCGGCGTCGATCCGGTCGAGGGGATAGGTGTCGGAGATCGACGAGTCGACCTCGACGCGGCCGGAACCGATCAGGGCGATCGCATCCTCGTAGGTCCCGTACGTCGCCGCGTACGAGCCGAGCACCGTCAGCTCGCGCGCGTAGATGTCGAACGGGCTCATCTCCAGCGTCTCGCCGCTGGGCGCGGCACCGAACGCGAGCACCGTGCCTCCGCGCCGCACCATCCGGAACGCCTGCCGGTACGTCGGGATGCTGCCGACGGCCTCGATCACGATGTCCGCGCCGCGGCCGCCCGTGGCGTCCAGTACGGCCTCGACCGGATCGTTGACCGATGGGTCGATGACGACGTCCGCGCCGAGACGGCCGGCCAGCCGGCTGCGCCCCGGGTGGGGTTCGCTGCAGATCAGGAGGGCGGCGCCGCGCAGCCGCGCGAGCTGAACGTGCAACAGCCCCATCGGGCCGGCGCCGACCACGACGACGGAGCTGCCGGCAGCGACGGCTGCCCGTTCGTGGCCGTGCAGCACGCACGCCAGCGGCTCGACGTACGCCCCCTGCCCGGCAGTCATCCCAGCCGGAAGCGGGTGCACGAGCGACGCGGGCACGGCGACGTACTCGGCGAACGCGCCGTCACGGTGAACGCCGATCTGCCCGACCTCCGCGCAGAGCAGGCGCTGTCCGTGGCGGCAGAACGAGCAGGCCCCGCACGAGATGGCGATGTCCGCTGTCACGAGCGCGCCGACCTCGACGCCTGCTGCCTGCGCGCCGGCGCTGACGACCCGGCCGGCGAACTCATGGCCCAGGGTGATCGGCGCGTGCCCGGGCGGGAAGGTGCCCTTGAGGATGTGGACGTCGGTGCCGCAGATGCCGCACAGCTCGACGCGCACCAGGACCTCGTCGTCGCCGATCGGTGGAACGGGGACATCGTCGACCCGCAGGTCGCCGATCCCGTGAAAGACGGCCGCGCGCATGCCGCCTACCCGGCGTACGCCTCGTCGACGGCGCGGCGCAGGTTCGTGATCGCCATCTCCGTGTAGCGGTCCTTGAACTCGTCCGCACCGCCGCCCTTGATGGAGAGGAACGGATCGCCGGCCGCGGGCAGCAGCTCGAAGTTGAGGATATGGTCGTAGGCGATGTCCCGCAACGCCCGGCCCACGGCGGTCATGTCGATGTGGCCGACACCCGGGGCGGCGCGGGTCGAGTCCGCCACGTCGAGGTGCCAGAGCAGCGACCCGGCAGTGCGGATCGCCTCGCACGAGTCGGTCTCCTCGATGTTCATGTGAAACAGATCGCCCTTGACGCCGACGTTCGGGTGGTCGACGTCGCGCGCCATCCGGACGGCCTGGTCGAGCCGGTTGATCAGGTACGTCTCATAGCGGTTCCACGGCTCGATCACGATCCGGATGCCCCGCTCGGCACCGGCCACGGCCGCCGCGCGGATCGTGTCCCGGGCCCACTCCCACTCCTGCTCGATCGCCGCCTCGGGCACGATCTTCATGCACGCCGTCGGCGTGATCGGAATGACCTCGACGCCCACCTTCGCGAAGTCGTCGAGCATCCCGAGGATGTAGCTGCGCGCCGCGGCTCGGATTTCCGGGTTCGAGCTGACGACGTCGGTCGCCGGGCCGTAGAGCATGCAGATCGACGCCGGCTTGACGCCGTGCCGCCTCTGCAGCCGGTTGATCTCGTCGACGTCGAAGTTCTGCGGGTCGCCGAGCAGCTCGATGGTGTCGTACCCGTAGCGGGCGACACGCTCGAAGGAGGTGGCGAGCGGCTCATCGCCGTAGGGCAGCACGCTATAGCCGTAGCGGATCATGGACGGTTGCTCTTCCCGGCCGTCGCGGTCACGTCCACCAGCCCTCCACCGGCCCGGCCGCGGCCTGCTGGGGCGTCAGATCGAGCGGGAGCGACACGCGTCCGGCGGTGCCGGCGGCGCGGTACATGCCGTAGAGGATCTCGAGCACCGCGCGCCCATCCTCGCCCGTCTCGAGCGGCGTCCCGGAGTGCTGCACGCACTCGACGAAGTGCCGCATCTCCTGCGGGAACCCGTAGTTCCACATCTCCTCGAACATCGCGAACGTCCAGCCGCGCGTGTCGGGCGCCTTCTCGACGGCGTAACCGTAGCCCTTCTCGCTGTACGTCGTCAGCGACGACCCCCGCAGCAGGTCGACGTAGGTGACGCCCTCGCTGCCGAAAATCTCCGCGCGGTCGTCCATGCCGCCGCGCTTCGCCCAGCTCGTCTCGATCAGCCCGACGCGGTTGCCCTCGAACCGCACCGTCGCGATGCCGTGGTCCTCGCCCCGCGTGCGGTCACCGTGAACGTAGGTGCCGAGCTCGGCGGTGACGGACTCGGCCGCCGGCTTGTCGTAGATCCAGCGGGCGAACTCGACGGCGTGGCACCCCATGTCCATCAGCACGCCGCCGCCGGAGCGGTCGACGTCCCAGAACCAGTCGGAATGCGGCCCGAAGTGCTGCTCGCCCTGCCGCACCATGTAGATGCGCCCGAGCGCGCCCTCGTCGGCGAGCTCCTTCGCGCGGACGTACTTGGGCGCGAAGCAGAGCTCCTCGGCGTACATCAGGAGCACGCCGGCGCCGCGGCACGCGGAGATCATCTCGTCCGCCTCGGCAAGCGTCCGCGCCAGCGGCTTCTCGACGATCACGTGCTTGCCGGCGGCGGCCGCCGCGACGACCACGTCGCGATGGAGGTCGTTCGGCACCGCCACCGTCACGATGTCGATGGCCGGGTCCTCGAGCAGCCGGCGGTAGTCCGTGTGGTGCGTCGGAATGCCGTGGCGCTCGGCAAAGCGGCCGGCGCTCGCCTCCGTCGCCGCGGCGACGCCGCGCAGGTGCGCCTCCGGGACGAGCTGGAACGCCTCGGCGTGCAGCGAGGAGATGAACCCCGCCCCGACCAGCCCGATGCCGACCTCGCGCATGTCAGATCTCCCTCGGTGTGGACGGCGCAGCCCGCACCAGGCCAGCGCCGCCGACGCGGCCGAGTGCGGGCCGCCAGAACTCCACGGTGTCGGCGAGCGCCGTGGCGACGTCGTCGTCGGCCGCCTCGAAGGCGAACATCGGCTCGCACATCAGCTCGACCTCGTCCCGGTCGAAAGCCGCAACGAGGTCGACCACCCGATCGGCATCGACGATCCCCTGCACGTTGAACTCGGCCGTGAACGGCCAGTGGCGGTCCATCACGCCGTCGGTCTGCTGCAGGTGGACGCAGCGGGTGTGCGCGCCGAGGCGCTCCAACCACGCGAACGGGTCGCGATCGTCGCCATCGGCGCCGTGCGCGCACATGTGACCGAGGTCGAGGCACAGCTCGACCGGGACGGCTGTCCCGTCCAGCCGCTCGATCAGCTCCTGCGTCTCGTTCAGCCGCGACGGATATTCGCGCGCGACCGGCATGATCTCCCAGAGCAGGAACGCCAGGCCGCGTCTCGCGGCGCGGTCGGCGAGGCGTCGGACGGCCTCGACCGTGTCGTCGATCGCCGCGCTGCGCGCCGCGGGGTCGGCGTGCTGCCGGACGCTGACGGCGCCGATGTGACCTCCGAAGCCCCGCGCGCCGAGGATGGCCGAGGCATCGATCGCGGCCTCGAACCAGGCCCGCGCCCGGTCGCGAACGGCCGCCGAGGGATGTGCCAGCGAATTCTGCGAGTAGCCGATCAGCCCTGTGAACGCGGAATCAATCGCGACCCCGTTCGCCTCGCACGCTCGCCGGGTCGCGGCGTAGCCGGCCGCGTCCCCGTTCAACACCGGGTCGAGGAGGTCGAACGAGTACTGCACGTGCTGCACGCCGAGGTCCCGCACGACCGTAGACCACGCCTCCGGCTCGGGCCAGCGCTTGACCGCATAACAGGTGTTGAGCCCGAACGTCACCGACGGCATCGGCGACCTCGCTGCGGCGAATTCATACAGATGGGCGGCACCAGATCATGATGTCAGTGCATGTTGCGGGCGCGACGGGCGCCGGTCAAGACGACGCCACGACCGACGCCTGCGCCCGGGGGCTCAGGGAGGCCCCGCTCGCTGGTCAGGTGGCTGCGAACGCGTCTCCGGACGACGCGACCTGGAACACCGTCGCCTCGGGCGGAGCGGCCAGGATCCCCGGGAGAAGACTCATCACCTTCCCGACCTCGGGCAACGACTCCTGCCGTGCGCGCGCATCCGCGTCCGCGAACACCTCGACGGCGATGATCGAGTTCGGATCGACGACGTCGCGAGCGATGTCGAAGCTGATCACGCCGTCAACCGTTCGACTGGGCGCGACGACGGCCGCGAAGGCGGCGACGGCTTCCTCGATCCTGTCGGGCTGGCACTGCACCTTGAAGCGGATGACGATCATCGCTCCCCTCGAATCGATCAGGCCCGTCCGGGCCGGTTACTATGATATCGGAGTTTCTCGCAACGACCCTCAGATGTCAAGCCGGCCGATACCGCTCAGCTATGTGATTCTGGCCGCCATCGGTGAGCTCGGTGCCTCGACCCCTGAGCTGGTGGACATGGCCGGCCGCGGACACATGTACTGGACCTCTTCGCCGAGCCAGATCTACGCGGAGCCCAAGCGGCTCATGGCGTTGGGTTGGATCACCAGCGAGAGGCAGCCGGCAAAGACGCGCCGCCGAACGGTCTATCGCCTCACACCCGACGGACGCGAGGCGCTGCGCGCGTGGTTGCGCGCTCCCGTCGGCTTCCCCAAGCTGCAGCACGAGGCGTCGATGCGGCTGTTCGCGGGCGACATGATCGACGACGACGAAATCCTCGCCAGCCTTCAGAAGCTCCGACGAGACATCGAGGCGATGTCGGTGGTCGTCGCCACGAATATCGCTCGCGCGCCCGGCCTACCGCACCGCCAGCGCTACATGCTGCTCCAGCAGGACCTCGGCCGTCGGCTGCTCCAAGCCCACGCCGACTGGCTCGATGCCGTCGAACGCGAGCTCCGCCCCGACTGCGACCATTCGACTCCGTAACCCGAGCGCCGCAGCGACCCCCGAGCCAGCGCGGCGGGGAGACTCACACCGGGGTCGGGGTGATACGCGACCGGAACATGGACACCGAGGACGAGCGCGCGGGCGACGTCGGTCGCGGCCGGTACCGACTGCTGGCCCCGGTGCCGGCGGCGACGCTGGCTGCGGGCACCCTCTACGAGGTCGCCGGCGGGATCGCAGGCGCCGATAGCCGCCGGCCGACTAGGCCCCGAGGCCCGCATCGCGTGCCCGCGCCACCGCCTCGGCTCTCGTTGCCGCGCCGAGCTTCGTCATGCACGCCGACACGTAGTTGCGCGCCGTCGACGGACTGAGGCGCAACCTCTCTGCGATTGCAGCGTTGTCGAGACCTCGCGCGACAAGATCGAGCACCTCCCGCTCGCGCGCCGACAGCACGGCGAGCGGGCCGCCGCGGACCATCGGATCGGCGAGCACCGCGAGCAGGCGGCCGGCCGGGGCGGGGCCGAACGTTGCCAGCCCGGCGGCCGCGCCGCGGACGGCGGCGACGACCTCGACCGGCCCCGCCCCCTTGACGAGGTAGCCGCGCGCGCCGGCGCGGATTGCCGCGTGGAGCGCCGCGTCGCTGTCGGACATCGAGAGGATCACGACGGCGACGCCGGTCGTCGCCGCGACGATCTGGCGGGTGGCCGCGATGCCGTCGAGCTCGGGCATCTGCAGGTCGAGCAGAACGACGTCCGGAGCGTGCTCCAGCGCCGCCGCAACCGCAGCCGTACCGGTGCCGACCTCCGCGACGGCGACGATGTCGCCGCTCGCCGCGAACACGGCGAGAAGGCCGGCGCGAAAGACCGGGTGGTCGTCGGCGACAACGACGCGGATCGGGCTCACGCCGGCAGCCATGTGCTGATGACCGTTCCCCGATCGCCGGCGGCCCCGACCACGATCGCGCCGCCAAGCTCGCCGGCCCGTTCGGCCATCGAACGTCGACCGACGCCGGCACGCGAATCGCCGATGCCGATCCCGTCGTCCCGCACCGTCGCGCGCACGCCGGCGCGCCCGGCCACGGTCTCCGCGCCGAGCGTCACCTCGACCGACGTCGCTCGGGCGTGCCGGACGACGTTCGCGAGCGCTTCACTGACGATGCGGTAGATCGCTGCTTCGACCGCCGCCGGCACCGGGTCGAGGTCGCCGACGACGAGGCGGGCGTCGAGCCGGTCGCCGAGCGTTGCGAGCTGCTCGCGGAGCGCACCAACGAGCCCAAGGTCGTCGAGCGCCGGCGGACGGAGGCCCTGCACGGCGTGCCGAAGGTCGCTGCTCGCCTGCTCGAGGAGCCGCGCGACCTCATCGAGGCGGGCCTCCGTCGCGGGCTGCACGCCCTCGCGAGCGAGCCCGAGGTGGAGTGACATCGCCGCCAGCGTGGGGCCGACGCCGTCGTGCAGGTCGCGTCGGAGCCGGCGTCGCTCCTCCTCTGCGGCGTGGACGAGCCGCTCTCGTGCCCGCTGGACGTCGCCGGCCAGCTTGACCGCGCCGACGCCGGCGGCGATGGGCCCCGCGATCTCGCCGAGCAGGTCGACCTCCGACCGCGTGAGCGCCTCGCCGGGCGCACGTCGTCCGGCGATCAGGACGCCGACGGCGCGGTCCTGGTAGACGAGCGGAACGCGCTCGGCATCCGGCCCGGGCTCGCGCCCGGCAGCAGCGAGCGTGCGCGCTGCGGTGTCCTCGATCCGGACGCCAGGAAGGCGCAGCGCGCTGGTCGCGCCCTCGGCCATCTCCTGGAGCGCTTGCGCCGGCTCGGGCACGTGGCGGGCGCAGGCGATCAGGTCGCTGAGGGCGCGGTACGGCTCCGACCGGTGCCCGAACAGCCGTCGATCCACCGCCCGGGTGCTGGCCGCGCGCACCGGCAGCGCAACGAGCGCAGCGACGACGGTCGCGAGCAGCGACACCATCACCCGATCCGTGGTGGTAAGAGCGCCGACGACAAGGACCACGGCGACGTAGCCGGTGCCGGTCGCCACGGCCGTGATGGCGAGAGCGACCGAACGCCGGATCAGCAACTCGACGTCATAGAGCCCCTCCCGCACCATGGCGATCGCCACGCTGGCCGGCAACACGACCACGATCGCTGCGGCCACGAGCGCGCCGGCCGTGGCGCCGAGATGCGCGCCGCCGAGCGCGAACGCCTCGCCGACGACGAGCGTCGAGACCACCGCGCCGGCGCCCCATACGAGCCAGAGCACCTGCCGGCGCTCCGCCTCCGCAGCCCGACGCCAGCGCGTGATCAGGCTCGCCACGGCGACGACGACGCCCAGCGCTACGAGCGGCCGGCCGATGTCTGCGAGCGCCCCCGTGACCCCCTCCCCGGCCTGCCAGGCCGCCGGGTTCGCGACCTTGCTGCGGTCGCCGATCGGGCCGGGCCTGACGGCGTCCCCGAGCGTGACCACGGCGGCGGCGGAGACCGTGACGAACTCGACGAGCCGCAGACGCCGATCGACGAGCCCTCCCGTCGGAAACCGAAGCAGCGCAAGCGGGACGGCCGCCACGAGCGCCGGCAGGTAGAGAAGGTCCTGGAGCCAGCGCAGCCAGGCGCCGAAGCTGGAGACGTCGCCCGACGCCAGGAGATGCGCGGACGTGACGTCGAGCAGCGTGGCCACGAGCACGAGCACCCCGGCGACGAGGAAGAGGGCGCCGACGCGCAGGCCCCGCGGGTGGCGCGCAATCAGCGCCCCAAGGAGTGCGAACGACGTCCAGACGGTCGACCAGATCATGTCCGGCGCACCGATCCCCGGCGGATCCCAGACGATCCACGCCGCCCACGATGCGGCGAGGACGCCGAGCGCGCCGAGCAGGCCCACGAGCACGAGCGTGCGACCGGTCCGGAGACGTCCGACCGGCGACATCGCCGTATCTTCGGCGCGATCGAGCCGCAGCGTCGTTTGCATCCCAGCCATCGTCCCGTACGGACGACACCGCTGTCCAGGGGCGATGGTCCCCCGCAATCCAGGACGCTCGCCTCTACCGGACATCGTCGCCAGCTCTCGACGCTGGGATCCCGAGACCCACGAAGGAGCTCCGATGCCCGACCAACGCCGCCTGGCGGCCGCAAGCGCCGTCACCGCCGCGCTCCTGGTGTTCGCCGGACAGGCCGTCGCCCCTGACGGCCCGAACGAGGCGACCGCCAGTCCCCAGCAGATCGCGCAGTTCGTCCACGACTCCGGCGACGCCATCCGGATCTCCCTCTCGCTCACCGCGCTCGGCGCCGTCGCGCTGCTCGTTTTCGGTGCCATCGCATCGGGGCTCCTGCGCGCAGCCGGCGCCCACCTCGCCGCCCGGATCGCACCGCCGGCGGCCGCCACGACCGCGGCGCTGCTCGGAGCCACGGCCGCCGTCGGGACTCCGCTCGTGCGCGAGAGCCCGCAGGGCGCAGCCGCGACCTGGCTCCCGACCGTCTACGCCTTCCAGGACGTCTCCGACGCGTTCGGCGACGTCGCCGTCGTCGCGGCCGCCCTGCTCGTCGCCTCGCTCGCCCTCCCCGCACTCCAGTCCCGCGTCCTTCCCCGCGCGTTCGGCGTGACTGGCGGCCTGCTGGCGCTCGCCGGTGCGATCGCCGCCTTCGCGCCGCTCGACGGTGTCGACGACGGGCCCTTCACGGTCGCGCTCGCCCTCTTCTACGTCTTGTGGCCGCTCTGGCTCCTGGCGGTCGGCATCACGCTGGCCATCCGCCGCCCTGCAGCCGAGAGGGACGCGACGGGTGTTGGCACGACGGCGGTCAGCGACCCTGCCGAGGAGCCGGCGGTCTGACGAAGCCATGGCTCCGACTAAGACGAGTGTGCCGTGGGCTGGTTGGCGCAGCCGAACTCATCGGTGCGCACGTGGCCGCTGCCCGCCCGGGTTGTTGCTCAGCAGGCGACCCGCGACACCGCCAGCGCTGCAGCATCTGCGGGGCGACCGGGTAGCTGCATTCGTCCTCGCATGGCCCAGCGCGAGGCTGACGACATAGGTGTCCAGCCGGCGTCCTCCCGGCGGTGCTTCGCGTTGCGCCTGGTAGCTGGCGCCGCGGCGATATATCATCGTCCGGTCGACCTGAGTGTAGAAAGGTTGAATGGCATGCTGCAGCCCGTCGGTGTTGATCAGGCGCGGAAGATCGCGCTCCGCGAGGGCTTCGCCGGAGAGTTGGTGGTGCCCGGCGACGGTGGCTACGACGAGTCCAGGGCCGTCCATAACGGGTTGGTCGACAAGCACCCGGCGCTGATTGCCCGGTGCAGGTCGGCGACGGATGTGGCCACGGCGATCCACCTGGCCCGTGACCTGGAGCTGGAGGTATCGGTGCGCGGTGGCGGACACAGCGTATCCGGGCGGGCCGTCACCGACGGCGGCGTGATGATCGATCTCGCGTTGCTCAGAGATGTCACGGTCGATCCCGAGGCGAGGGTCGCGACAGCGGCGGGCGGCGCCACATGGGGAGAGTTCAACACAGCCACGCACGGCCACCGCCTGGCCACGACCGGTGGCGTCGTGTCGACCACGGGGATTGCCGGCCTCACACTGGGTGGGGGACTGGGCTACCTGATGGCGAAATACGGTCTGTCCGCAGACAACCTGACGGCCGCGGATGTGGTGACCGCGGACGGGGCGCACCTGCGCGCGTCCGCCGCGAACGAGCCCGACTTGTTTTGGGCGCTGCGCGACGGCGGCGGGAACTTCGGCGTCGTGACCTCGTTCGAGTACCGCTTGCATCCGGTATCCGAGGTCACCGCCGGACTGGTCGCCCATCCATTCCGGGCGGCCGGTGAGATGATGCGGTTCTGGCGCGAGTACACCGCCGACCTGTCAGACGAGTTGGTCACGTTCGCCGGCCTCGTGCATGCACCGGATGGGACGGGAGTACCCTTGGCGGCGATGGTCGTCTGCCACTGTGGGACGGCCGAGCAGGCACAGGCTGAACTCGCCCCGCTCCTGGCGTACGGATCGCCGGCGATGGTGGCCGTCGACCGGATGCCGTATCCGGGGGCTAATCAGATGCTCGACGCCGCGTATCCGCGCGGCGCCCGCAACTACTGGAGTCGAGCTTCATGCAGGGTCTCGACGACGACCTGATCGACATCATGATCGAACGATTCGCACGAGCGCCCTCCCCCATGACCGCAATGATCTACGAGCACCTTCACGGCCAAGTCACGCGCGTCGCGGTGTCCGACGCCGCGTTCCCGCATCGCGAGCCGGGCTACAACCTGATCATGACCTCGGTCTGGACCGATGCGGTCACCGATGACCAGAACACCACCTGGACGCGGGACACCTTCGCAGCGATGCAGCCGCACCTCGCGGCTCGCCGCTACGTCAACTACCTCGACACGGACGACACCGGCGAGATCGTGCGATCAGCGTACGGCCCGAACCACGCGCGCCTCTCAGACATCAAGCGCCGCTACGACCCCGACAACGTGTTCCGCCTGAACGCCAACATCGAGCCCGCCTGAGAGTCAAGCCCTCGCGGTCGCGGCTCCTCGGCGGGAAGCGCCGCGACCCGACCCCCGGCGATGAGCGCCGGCCCGTTCCCAAGCCCCGCCGACAACGGCTTTGCTGTTCGTCGGATTCGTCCTGGCGGACTCGTCGTAGTCTGGGCGTCCCCAACGACGCCGATTCCGACGAGGCGACGCTCTCTCCGCGCGACGCAGGTCTACCGCCGCGAGGGCGGGGAGTGGAAGGCCGCGCACCGCCACGCCGACACGCTGCCGCAGGAGTCGTAGAGGCCTCCGATCCCGAGGCGCGTCGCGCCCGCCAAGGCAACGTCAGCCGTTCGCGAGCCGTGTCGCCCGGCCGTTAGCTGGCAGCGGCCCGGGGTTCGTCGTGCCCTCGAAGACCCGGACGATCGCGGAGGAGGGCACCCCAGGTGACCGCCACGCCGGCGATCATCGCGAGTGTCGCCTCGATCGAGCCGACCGAGAGCAACGGCAACCCCGTGAGCGCATGGCCGATGTTGCAGCCGTGCGCGATCGTGCCGGCGACGCCCATCAGGACGCCGCCCCCTGCAGCGCGAATCGCACGGGGCCAGTTCGGGAAGCGAAGCCGACGACGACCGCCAAGGGCGGCACCCACGACGACCCCAAGGGCGAGGAACGGTTCCATCGTCAGTCGCGAGGCGTCGCCCGAGCGCACCGTCGCGTCGATGTTCGCAGCCGTGCCGACGAAGCCGAGGCCATAGCCGTACCCGACGGCCTGGGCCGCGATCCAGGCGGCGACTCCGATCACGCCGATCGCGACTCCGAAACGCCAGACCTCGGTTCCCGACCTTCGCAAGGCGACCGCCAGTACCACCGCGCCGGCGACCCCGAGCACCGCATACGGGACCCCGGTGAGGTCGTCGAGCGTCGCAGCGCGAGACGCCGGACCAGCGGAGTCGAGCGTCTCGCGGAGCGAGATCAGCGGCCCACGGATCAACAGCTCCCCGGCGCCGAAGCCCGCGATTGCGAGCAGCGCCGTTGCCCTACCGGTGCCCGACCTCCACAGGATCCCGCTTGCACAGCCACCTGCCAGGGCCATGCCGACGCCGAACGCGAACCCGCCGATCGCCCCGGCGACGACGTACAGGCGCGGGGCCGCAACGTCGACGCCGAGCGCGATGGCCACGGGCAGGAGCGCGAGTTGCACGCCGACGGCGACGAGAAAGATCCGAGCCAATCGGCGATCCGAACCGAACCACGCCTCGCGAACGGCCGAGTTGGCGCAGAGCCGGCTACGAGCTGCGACGGCGCCGAAAGGAATCCCTACCGCAAGCCCGGCGAGCGCCGCGCCGCCGATCACCACCCGTACCGCGCGGCGGCCCGGACGCCCGCGCCGCTCCGTCCGATGAGATCGACGCGTGCCCGCACGGGCTTCATGGTACGGCGCAGGCATCGGCTGGAACGGAACAATCAGGGAACTCGGCCAGCCTATGGTCGGCTCTCCGCAGGCGCTCAGGGCGTCGGGCATCCCGACGTCCGCCCACGCGGTCTTGCGGCCGGCTCCTCGAGGTGCGGCTCGCCGCCGCTAGGCGTTCTCGCGCGCCTGCCCCTGACGCAGGCGGCGGACGGCGCCGAGGAACTGCGCGCGCAGCAGCGACAGGGGCGCGTGGCGGACGGCGTGGAGGAGCCGGTAGCCGACCACCCGCGGCCGGGCGGCGCGCGTCGCAATCAGCGCCGCGAGGCGCGCCGGCTCGCCCAGCTTGCGCGCGCGATGATCGGCATGCATCCGCTCGAATTCGCTCCGGCTGAGCGGTGCGAGCTCCAGGTAGCCGGCCGCCGCCGCCGCTGCGATCAGCTCGCTGCCGGCGCGCGTTCGCTCCACGATCCCGTTCACACCCGGCGCCTCCTCATGCTGCGGCCGCCCGCTCGAGTCGAGCAGCCAGCCGTCGGGGCACGAGACGTCGGCGACCTCGCCGATCGCGTCGGGACAGATCTTGCAGCGCCACTGCACGTCGTACCGCCACGGACGCGAGCGGTCGAACCAGGCCTCGGCGTAGGTGAGATCGAAACTCTCGCCCGCTTTCGATTCGACGTGCGTCGGCCCCGGCCATCCCTCGCCGCGCCAGCGGAACACGTCGACGTCATCCGGCTCGAGCCCGTGGTACGCGGCGATCCGCTCGGCCGTCCCGGCGTTCGGCGCGCCCCCGCAGAAGATCGTCAGCAGGTACGGCACCTGGGTCGCAATGCGCGCGTCCTCGCGCGCCAGGTTGCGGATCGCAGTGATGTCGCACGGCTTCGCGACGACGGCGAACCGGTCGCCCGCGTCGAGCAGCGCGCGGACGTGCACGAGCGGCGCGGCGGGTCCGTAGCGCGACTGGGCGCCATCGACTGCCTCGACGGCGGTCCGCGAGACGTGCGCCTCGGTCAGCATCGGCGCGGTCGGCGAGGCGCGGACGTGCAGCACGGCGTCGACTCGACCGCTGTCGAGCAGGAACATCGCCAGCGCCGTCAGGCTGCCTCCGGCCGCCGCGCGATGACGGACGGCCGGGTCGACGGCCCAGCCGCGACGCAGGCTGCGCATCGGCCCCCAGATCGGGTCGAGGGTCGTGCCCGCCTCCTGAGCCGCCGGATCCGGCCCGACCACGTTGACGCCTGGACAGACCGCCAGCAGACGTCGATCCTCGTCCGCCGACAGCGGCCCGCAGAAGCGCGGACGAGCGTCGCCGCGAGCCGACAACTGCATCGTGATCCGCTCCGGTCCGGCCAGACTGGCGCAGATACCGCAGCCCGTGCACAGACCGCCGCGCACCACGTCTGCGAGGGTCGCCGGGACGCCGCTCATGCCCACGCTCCGCTGATCACTCGGCATCGCGGCCGGGTCGCTGCCGGCGTCGGTAGGCGTCGACTCTCGTCCGACCGCCGACGTCGTATCCCGGAAGCAGCAGCGACCTCGCCTGATCCGCATGGACGACGTTCTCGGCGACCCTGATATCCAGGCAGTTGACCGCGCCGTCGGCGATGCGGACGACGGCCCGGCCCGCTTTGGGAGGCCCCTGCAGTACGTCCCGCAGCGCGCGGACCGTGCCTCGCTCGGACGGCGTCAGGACCATCGCGGGCACGCGGAAAACGTAGCAGCCGACGCCTCCCCGCACGCGATCTCGACTTCGACGTTCGCGGAGCGCCCCGCCATCGTGGCGGCTGCTCTACAACCCCGCGCTCGCCGCGAGCCTGACGAAGGCGTTTCCGCCAAGGCGCAGTTCGACCATCGTCCGGACCCGGTGCCGACCGGATCGGCCCGGGTCTGCGCCGACCCCCGCTTCGGCGTCGGACGCGGCGAGGGTGTCCGCCGCAGCTACGAGAAATGCGGCCCGCCGGACTGCGTCGGATGGCAGGCGCCGTCACGTGCCGAGCGAGCAGGAGCCCTTGCCCGATTCCCGGTGCGTATGATCGACGGATGACGACCATCTGCCGGGTTCTGATCGCAGTCATCGCCGCCGGGCTCGTGCCGGCGACGGCCGTCGCGGCTGCGCCGCTGGCGCTCGCGCGAGGCGACGTCCCGGGGCTCGGCGCACGGGCGATGCGGGGGAGCGAGGCTCGCTCGATCGTGATCGGCGTGGCCCCGGCCCGACTGAGGCCGTCGCTACGACGGGCGCCGCTGCAGAGGAGTGCATTCCGGCTCGGCAGGCTCTCGCTAGTCAGCGTCGTCGCGACCTTGGCGAGCGAGCGGAGGGCGACGACGGTGCTCGCAGGCATCCGCGGGCGGCGCGTGTCGATCGGCGACGGCGCGCGCGTCCGGTCGACGAGGGCGCACGGTACGGCCACGGCAATCGCCGTGCTGCGATTCGGCGAGTACCTGGGCGTGATCCGCGTGCGGCTGCCTGGGCGCAGAGACGCGGCCGAGCGACGGGCGACCGGGTACGCACGCGTGCTCGCGGCGCGAATCGCGCGGTTGCGCGGGCGACCCGGTTGGGATCGGCTCATGCACGGCCTGCAGCCGGACGGCACGATGCCGCTGGGGGTCGCCCTGCGTGCGTTCGCGCTCGAGTACGGCGCGATGCCGGGTGTCCGGCGACCAACTGGCGCTGCCAGTTTCGACGGCACGGCGGCGCTCGGCGGCGTGCTCGCGCACTGGTCGCAGCTCACGGCGGCACAGCGGTCCGCCGTCCGCGACGTCGGTCTCGGCCGGTCGGCGGTGAGCGCTGCGACGCGTCGGGTGAGTCCGATTACGCTGACGCCGTCGCCGCAGTACCAGACCGTCGCGCAGGGCGCCGCGACGATCTACGCATCGCATCTCGGTCCGCTGCCGTTCCCGATCGTCGTCAGCCGCGCGTCGCGAGGCCGCACCGACATCGCCGCGCTGGCAGACGCGGCACCGGTGCCGGAGGCCGCGCCGACGAGGTGCGAGATCCGTCTCTTCCCAAGCTTGTTCACGGGTACGAGCGAGGCTCTCCGCAGCTTCGTCATCGCCCACGAGACGTTCCACTGCTTCGAGTTCGCGGCCACTCCCGGCTGGGTGACGATGCCGGCCTCCGTGATCGAGGGAATGGCCGAATGGGCCGGCCTCGCCGGGACGAACGCCGCGAGCGAGCCGGAGGCGACGGCGTTCCTCGCCCGGTACTACACATCGCCAGGGACGTCCCTGCTCCAGCGGACCTACGACGCCGTCGGATTCTGGGGTTTCATCGATCAGTACGTCGCCGGTGGCCTCTGGCCCCGCGTCGGTGCGACCTTGCGGTCGGGCTCGGGCGCGGCGGCGTTCGTCACCGCCGGTGGGAACCTCGACGTCACCGCCCAGACGTGGGCGTCCTCGCAGATGCGGGCGAGCGAGCGTGGGCCGGCCTGGCTCCAAGTCGACCCGGTCGCTCTTTCGACCGGCGTTGCCGATTCGCCGCAGACGGCCGTCGAGGGCACTGCAACGATCAGCACTGCGCCCTACACGACGGCCCTCTACGAGGTGCGCCCGCAGAGCAAGCCGCGCCTCGTGCTCGTCACGAGGACGCGTGGGCACGTGCGTGCGTCCACCTCCACCCATGACATTCCCGATGCCGGCGGACTCTGGTTCTGCAATGGCGGCAAGTGCTCCTGCAAGGCGGGCGAGACCTCGAACATCCCGGATCACACCAACGTCGACGCCTACTTGAACCTGGCATTGACCGGCGGTTCGGGCCCGGGCGCCGCGCGGGTCGAGTACCGCGACCCGGCGGAGTTCTGCGGCTCGCGGCCTCGCGTCTGGGAGGGCACATGGGCGAGCGCCGTGTATCCCGGACTCGCCGGCGGGTTCCGGCTTGTCCTCGGTGGACCGGACTCCAGCCTCGCCGGAACGATCTCCATCACGGGATCGCCCTGTATTTCCGGCGGGTCGGCGACCGGAACGATCGTGAACACCCAGATCCGCCTCGGTGCCGTGCACGCGGAGCGCGAGGTCGCCTACAACGGCCGCCTTGTCGGCAGCGCCGTGGCCGGAACCTGGACGTCACCGTCCTGCGGCACTGATCGGGGAACGTTCTCCGGAACCCGTCAGACATCCACCCTGACGAGATCGCCCGGCTGACGGCAATCGCCGCGCCCGCGACCAGCGGACAGGGCCAGAGCTTCGCGCTGGTAAACGTTTCGAGCCCCCGTGGACATGCCACAGAGCTCGACGAGGCACGCCAACGATCCGCAACCTAACGGACGGCCCGAGCGGACGCTACTCGCCTTCCAGACGAGGCCCTTCCGCCAGGCGACGTACGGTCTCGTCGATGTCCCGGCCGGCCTCTTCAACCTCCTCCATGTAGAGCCGTCCCGAGACGACCCGACTGTTCTCGATCCCGAAGAGCGTCACGCCTCGGACGTCGAGCGGTGCCTCATCGACTCGCGTGCCCGTCCAGTGCCATTCAGACCACAGCGTGTCGCCCTCGGTGGCAGTGGCGAGCAGCTCGGCATGGAAGTCGGGAATCCTTCGAAAAGCGCTCTCCAGTTCTTCTCGACCTGTTCGCGCCCACCGAAGCCTCGATTCGGATGCGCGGGCTGCTCGCTCTGGTAGTCGCGATCGAAGCAGGCGAGAAACGCCTCCAGGTCATGCTGGTTCATCGCGCTGTGGAGGCGCTCGACGACATCTACCGGCTTCACGTCGTTTCCGTCCATCGCCGATCTGCTCCTTCCTTCGCGGGGCGTTGAGGAAGACCACGCTCGCCCTCCCCGCATGTCCCACCTCGGCCGACCACGAGGGACGATGACACGCCGCCCGACATCCGTCTCCGTCGCCATCTCGCACAGCGAGGAACCGCGCCTGACGCGGTGGACGATTCGTGGTGATCGGGACCGTCCAGCCCAACGAGGTCGCGCTAGCCGCTGAACTCGCCCCGCCCGACTCCGACGACCGTCGCAACGGCCGTTGCTCTCGGCCCGAGCGCGTACCGGAAGAAGTTCTGACCTGTCGCCGGAACTCGTCCGACACGAGCCCAACCCATCTCCGCCGGTAGCACGTTCAAGTTGAGCAGCACCGATTCGCGGAGGGACAGTGGGGACAGCCTCTACCCGATTAGTTCGATGACGCTGATGCCGTTGGGGTCGTATGCGCCAGTCGGGCAGAGTTCGTGACCGCCGGGAGTCGAGGGACACTCGCGTCCGCCGGGGGCGCCGGTCTTCACGAACCGCCCCCGGACGTTCTCTTTCGTCCAACTCGTGATCACGAAGAACGCAAAGTTCACGACCGTGACGGGGTGCGAGCCGTTGACGAACTGGTCGATGATCGGGATCACGACGATGTTCGGATCCGCGAGCTTACTCAACTCCTCGACGCCGTTCGGAGCAGTGGTGATCAGCCTCATCGGATCGAAGTTGTTGATGGCGCCGCGATTCTCGAGGGTGGCATCGAGGATCGCCATGTTGCCGGTCTTCAGGTCGAGCTTGTCGCCGATCTTGATCAGGCACGAATGCGCCGTGTCCTCGATCAGGTCGCGATAGTCGTTGGCGCCGTTCGCAGGGCCGCACGCGGTCTTGCCGGGCACGATCAGGTTGATCGCGCCGAAGTTACCGGGGGCATACTGGTTGCCGGGTACGACCTTGAGATCCAGGTTCTGGCCCCACGCCAACTGATTCATCGTGATCGTCCAGGGCGCCAGGTTGGTCGACCAGCCGGTGAAGCTGCCGTGTCTGGCGACGGCGCGGGCGCCGATATCGACGCTCTCGATGCCGAACACGCGCGAGAAGAAGCCGGGAGCCTTCGTCGTCGCCTCCGCGGTCACCGTGTTCTCCGAGGAGACCGACAGCTGGACCGCGCCGGGCCAGTCGTTGCGAAGCCGATATCCCGAAGAGTCCTTCGTCGCGAGAACCGCGTTCGGCAGGTCGGCTGCGGCCGCCAGCGCGACCGCGTCCGCCGTGGCCTGGGCCTTGCGTTTCATCAGGTACCAGGAGCCGACGTCGATGACGGCCGCCGCGGCGCCCAGCACCACCACCAGCATCAGGACGAACAGCACCACTGTCTGGCCATTCTGCTTGCGAGCATGCGTCATCGCAGAGAATATCGAACGGATCGAGCGTGGATGGGATCCCCCTAATGAGTGACTCGGGCGACGCCTCGACCCGGCGGGAAATCTGCGACGTAACCGCCGGTCGACGTCATCACGGGCTCACGATCACGATCCGACCCTGCCCGGGCTTTGGCCGGCCGTGGCAAAGCAGGCTGAGAGCCTCTACGAATGCGAGCGAACTGCCGAATTTCGGGCGCGTCTCGACGGATGCCCCTCAGGCATTGCCGAGACGCCGCTCACCGCTTTCGATACCCGTCTCGGGACATGCGAGGTCTCGGTCGTCGTGCGTTCCGCCCTCGCCACGATGTAAGGATTCTGTTCAGAGTCAGTAGGTTTCTTTGCGCCGTGATTAGCTTGTTCTAGATCGACTCGTTGAGAAGGAGATACAGGATGCGAATACGAAGCGGGCTCGTACTGCTACTGGCAGCAACCGCGACCCTGGCCGTAGTGGCCGATGCGGGCGCGGCGACGCGCGCGCAGGTCGGCAAGAAGTGCGAAGCGGCGTGGAGCGGTAAGCACGGCACGAAGGCCTATCGGACGTACAAGAAGGGCTGCATCGCCGCGGCCACCGCCGCCATCAAGGCGGCCCATCACGCCGGCGACAACGACGACGCTGCGGCGAACCGGTCGCGGGCGAACGCCGCCTGCCGGACGGAGTTTCCGGCGCCGCGCCGCACGAAGGCCAAGCGCAAGGCATTCAAGGCCTGCGTCGTCGCCGCCGTGTCGGCCGAGAAGACCTACGGCGGCCGGCCCCTGAAGGCCGAGCTGAAGGGCGACGGGACCATCGACACCGACTCCGACGGTACGGGCACGGCCGCGTTCACGCTCAACCAGGGCCGCGGCCAGCTCTGCTTCAACGTCACCTGGAGCGGGCTCAGCACGGTCAGCGGCCTCCACATCCACGCCGCCGCCACCGGCGCCGTCGTGGTCGCGCTCGACACCGACACCGACCTCACCGACGGCAACGCCAAGGGGTGCGTGAACGGCATCGCCAAGAACGTCATCAAGGCGATCCGCCAGCATCCCGAGCAGTACTACGTCAACGTCCACACCGACGAGTTCGCCGCCGGCGCGATCCGCGGCACGCTCCACAAGTAGACGAGAAGCTCCTCCCCGAGACGACACGTGGCGGGTCGGCCGAAAGCGGTCGACCCGCCGCCGTCTTCGACGACCGGCTAGCGCTGGAATGGGCATCTCACGCGCAGATGGCGGAGACTGTGAAGTCGGCCCCCAGGGTGGGATCCGTGTCGATGACCTTCGCGATCCAGCCGATCGGGATGCCGTCACGTCCGATCGGGGCGTTCTTCTGGATGGTCGCGAACGACCTCCCGCTCGCGAAGATGGTGTCGATCGAGACGCCGCCGCTGAACGCGCGCGTGCCCGGCGGACAGATCGCCGTCAGGGTCGCCGATCGATACGCGTTGACGTGTCCCACCGCGGTGACCACCCGGAGCGCCACGTTGCCGCCCGTCACGGTCTCAGGAGCGAGCTTCGCGCCGGTTACCGAGGCGCGGGCAAGATTGACGGTCGTCACGGAACTGGGTGCCAGATCGGCCGCCGTGACAGCGCCGTCGACGATCTTCGCGGTGGTGATGGAATCGTCGGCCAGCTTGGCGGCGGTGACCGCGCCCGGAGCAAGGGCGCCGGTGTTCACCGATCCCGGTGTGCCGCCGGCACGCAGCGCCGCCCGGGCGCGCACCGACAGGTCTGCGACCTGAAGCGAGCGATCCTGGACGATGCTGCCCGTGACGCTGTTCCGGGCCAGCTTCGCCGAGGTCACGGCATGGGCCTTCAACTGCCTTGCCCCGACGCTGTGCCGGGGAAGCGCTGTCGTGGCGTAGGCCGTGCCGGAGAGCGCCACGAACAGCGCCAGCAGCGCGATCGCGTTTCCACGCAGCAGACCGAGGAGCCGCCTGATCATCAGGGCGTCCTTTCATGACAAGTAGCTCGGGGGGACGACGCGCGACGGAACCCGTACGTGCCTCGTCGCCGCCCCGCACCTTACGCCTCGGAAACCCAGCATGTTGCGCTTTCCCGACATATCTCGACAAGCCTGGCCCTCTCGGACCACGCTCGCCAGCCGCCGCAGCCACCGCACCGACGATCGTTGTCCGCCGCTGGTCGGCTTCGAACCGCGCTACACGACCGATCGCAGGGATGGCAGCACGGCCGCGCACTGCTCGATGGCGGTGCGGATGCGTGGCAGGATCGTCCCCTCGCGGGTGACGGGGCCGCCGACGCGCTGCGTGAGCGGACCACCGAGCCGCTCGTGGAACCACGCGATCTCGACCAGCGGCCGGACGAGGAGGAAGACCGGCAGCAGGGCGACGTCCTCCTCTCCGAGCTGGCGGACCGCCTGGTAGCCGGACAGCAGCGCCGCCCGCAACTCCTCGAACCGGGGGTCGCCGAACCGCTGCGTGAGGCCGCTCGCGAGGTCGTACATGTGCCAGCCGTATGCCGTGTCGTCGAAGTCGATCGCCGCGACGCCGCCGTCCTGCACGAGGACGTTCTCGGCCAGGAGGTCGGAGTGGATCACGCTGTAGCGGCCCGGCCGCTGCCCGTGGTCCCGCAACAGGCCGTGGATGGTGCGGCGCGCGCCGGACACGATCTCGCGCTCCCCCGCCGTCAGCTCCGGCACCTCCCAGAACCGGCCCCACCTCGGATCCTCGCCGACGAGGCCGTCCGCGTCCAACGCGTGCCGGTCGAACCCCTCCGGCGTCCGCCAGTCGGTGGCCTGCGCGTGCAGCCGGGCCATCAGCCCGCCCAGCGCGGCGAACAACGGCACGGGGTCGCGTTGCCCGGCCGCGAGCACCTGGTCGAGCGGCTCGCCCTCGAGCCACTCGATCAACCCGACGTGGCGCGTCTCGCCGGCGTCGCCGTAGGGCACCGTCGCGTACCCGGCGCCCGCCGTCGTGGGCACCGGTCGCGGTGTCGCGATCCCGGCGTCGCTCAGCGCGGTCGTCCAGGAGTTCTCGGCCTCCAGTTCGGCCAAGGTGTGGTATCCGGGCCGGTGGATCCGCAACGCGTAGGAGCCTCCGTCCACCGTGTCCACGCGGTAGACGACGTTCTCTCGCGCCGAGACGAACGAGATTGCCGAGACCTCGAGCGCCCAGTGCGGCAGCGCCCGTCCGACGACGGCCTCGAGCACGGCATCCGGGTCAGGCATGGACTGCCGCGACCGTGTCGGCGAACGCCTCCAGGAAGAGGTCGGCGTGCCGGCGTTCGAACACGAGCGGCGGCCGGATCTTCACGAGGTTGTCGTGGGCGCCGGCGTTCGAGACGAGGAAGCCGCGGTCCTTCAGCGCGTTCGCGACCCGCACCGCACCCGCCACGTCGGGTTCCCTGCCGTCCCGGTCGATGACCCAGTCGATCCCCACGAACAGGCCGTGACCGCGCACGTCGCCCATCGGCTCGCACGTCGTCGCGATCTCGCGGAGCGCCGACCGCAGGTACCCACCGACGTCCGACGCCTGCGCTGCCAGGCCGCGGTCCTCGAGTTCGTCGATCACCGCCATACCGACGGCGGCGTGCACCGGCGTCGACGAGAAGGTGTTGAAGTAGCCGGTCCGCTCGCGGAACACGCCGACCAGGTCGGCCCGTGCGGCACAGGCTGAGAGCGGGTACCCGTTGCCCATCGGCTTGCCCATCGTGACGATGTCCGGGACGACGCCCGTGACCTCGTAGCCCCACCATCTGCCGGTCCGGCAGAAGCCGGCCTGGACCTCGTCCAGGATGACGACGCCGCCGGCCTCGCGAACCATCGCCGCCGCGCGCCCCATGAAGCCCGCGGGGATGTCCGGCAGTCCCTCGTTCGCGAGGATCGAGCACAGCAGCATGCCCGCGAGCGGCGTGCCGGCGGCGGCGAAGTCGTCGATCGCCGCGCGCACCTCGGCGAGGTAGCGCTCGCCGAGCGCCTCCTCGGACAGGCCCGCCTCGACGGGCCGGTAGGAGTCGGGGAACGGTATGGCGTGGAAGTCGGGGCGCCCGCGACGGGGCGCGTGCGTGAGCTGGCCTACGAGGGAGCTGTTGCCGTGATACGCGGCGTCGGTGCAGATGAAGCCGCGGCCGCCGGTCGCCATCCGGGCCATCTGCATCGCCATCTCGTTCGCCTCCGTGCCCGTGCAGGCGAAGACCACCTGCGTGATCGGGTCCGCGTGGAGGGCGAGCAGTCGCTCGGCGTAGTCGAGGATCCGCGTGTCGAGATAGCGGCTGTGCGTGCTGTGGGTCGCCGCCTGCTCGGCGAGGGCCGCGACGACGCGCGGGTTGCAGTGCCCCACGACCGGGATGTTGTTGTACATGTCGAGGTACCGCTGGCCGTCGGCGCCGAACAGCCACGGCCCCTCGCCGCGGACCAGATGGACCGGGGTCTCGTAGAAGAGTGGCGTCCCCTTGCCGAAGAGCCGGTCGCGGCGCGCAACGATCTCCCCGATGTTCATGGCGAACCTCGTCTGGTTGAACGACGCGTCCGATTATCCCACGGCCGGGCGGCCCCGGTCGTCCCACGGTGGGCCGGCTTGGATTCAGGCGGGAGGCGTCAGGCTCTCGAGGTCGATCGGGAGGTTGGTGAGGATGTCGTTATCGGTCGTGCTCGGCGAGGAACGCGGCGACCGTGGCGAGGAACTCCTCGGGCTCCTCGACGTGCGGCATGTGGCTCGACTGCTCGAACAGGGCCCAGCGCGCATCCGGGATCC
>JBKJIG010000140.1:0-4773 GCA_046598415.1 Gaiellales bacterium | reverse complement strand
ATCTCGTGCAGCCGGGGCGTGATGTCCCAGGTGCGCAGAGAGCCGACGCAGTGGAACTCGCTCGGCCCGTTCATCGTGTGGTAGACCGTCGGGTCAGCGGCGATCGCCGCGAAGCTCGTTACGATCGGCCCGGTCCCTCGCCCGTTGAGCGGGGTGGTTGCGGGCTCGTTGCGGAGGCGGCCGGCGCCGACACCTTCTGCGTCGACGGCACCGCGCCGCGTCCGAGTGGAGCCTGAGCGGCTTGGCGTATCCTGATCCCGGCGTAGGTCGAGGTAGGCAACGTCGTCGGCGTCGACACTGTCTCGGCCGCGGCGAGCGGGCGTTGATCGATCGCCTGGGGAGGGAGCGCGTGGTGTCCAGCGTTGAAGGGCGGATCGCTGTCGACGGTGGTGAGGTCTGGTACCGCCGCTACGGTGAGGGTGATTCGGACGCGACGCCGCTGTTGCTGCTGCACGGGGGGCCGGGCGCGGCGTCGTACTACTTGGAGCCCTTTGCGGAGAGGATGGCACGGACGCGGCCGGTGGTGGTGTACGACCAGCTTGGCTGTGGTCGTGCCGATCAGCCGGATGATCCGAGCCTGTGGACGCTTGATCGGTTCTGTGCGGAGCTCGATACGGTGCGCAGCGTGCTCGGGCTTGATCGGGTGCACCTCATGGGGCAGTCGTGGGGTGGATGGCTTGCGATTGAGTACCTGATCCGGGGCACGACCGGTATCTCGAGCGTCGTGCTTGCGTCGACATCGGCCGGCCTGCCGCAGTTCGCGGCGGAGGCGCGGCGTCTGATCGACCTGCTTCCGGTCGCCGATCGGGATGCGCTGATTGAGCTTGGCGCGCGTGGTGCCTATGACGATCCGGCGTACGAACGGGCGACGCACGCGTTCTACGAGCGGTTCCTGTGCCGTCTCGATCCCTGGCCGGATTGTCTCAATCGGAGCGCTGCGGCGTTGGACGGGAACCAGACCTACTTGACGATGAACGGGCCGGTGGAGTTCGAGGTGATCGGCACCCTCCGCAACTGGGATCGAACGGCCGATCTGCATCGCATCACCGTCCCGACGTTGATCACGTGCGGTCGCTACGACGAGATCACCCCTGTGTGCGCGGAGACGCTGAGGGCCGGGATCGCGGGCAGCCGCCTGGAAGTCTTCGAGCATTCCGCGCACGTCGCGCACGAGGAGGAGCCCGAGCTCTACCGTGCCGTCGTCGCGGCGTTCCTCGATGACGTCGAGGATGGCAACGGGGACGCCGGACGCTGAGGGGCAACCCCGCCTCCCGCGCCGTCCGCGGTTCGACGCGCAACCAGACCGGCAGGCGGCAACGAATGCCTGTCGCTGCCGCAGCATCAAGTCGCGAGATTTCAGCGCAGTCGAACGGTCGGTGAGTTCGGGCGCGCTTTCACGCCTCTCGCGCTGTGGCGAAGAATGGTGCGGAGAGCCGCGGTGAACGCCGCCGGCTGCTCGCCGCCCGAGAAATGACTCAGAGGCATACGCTGCGTCCGCCTCGCGAATGACGCTCGCGCGATACATGGAGAAGTTACCGGAGTTGACGAGCACGCAGCTCGAAGGGTGGCGCGGTCGAGGGGACGGGCCTGTTCGCGCCGGAGATCTTCCTGGAGTTTCGCGCCGTCGATTGTCGACGTGGCTCGCGATCATCGCGACGTCGACGAGGTCTGTGCGACGCCCGAACGACGCGGCGCGCAATCGGTGGTTCGACGACTACGTCGCACTCGTCGCTGAGCGGGACGTGCTCGACCTCGCGCGGATCCGTCAGCGCGAGGCGCTGCCGCGACTGCTCGGCCAGCTCGCCGCGCAGACCGGCGGCGTGTTGTCGATCGCGAGTGCGGCGCGACGTGCGCGGCTCGGGCCCGGACGCACTTGGGTTCGAGTTCGCCGCTGCGTTCCGGGAAGGACTCTTGGCAGCCCCTCCGTCCTCATGGAGGAAAAGGTTGCTCTAGAGCCTCGTCACGGCAGAGGAGAACCGGCAAGCGGTGGAGTCCCGCTGCTGGTGGAAAGGGCTCGTTTGCCTACGACTTCTGCGACCGCCGGCGTGGCCGCGATCACCTGTGGGGTGCCCGCGTAGGGAGACAGCGTGCTCGACGGTCAGGCGGTAACGCCGCCGTCGGCCAGCACTACCGAGCCGTGGAGGTAGCTCGCGTCGGGCGAGGCCAGGAACGACACGACGCCCGCGATCTCGTCGGGGGTGCCCATCCGCCCGGCGGGCAGGGAATCCTCGAACTCGGCCAGCGCGGGGGGGTCGAGGCGGATCCAGTCGGCCATGGGGGTGTCGATGAGTCCTGGGCAGACGCAGTTGACGCGCACCCCGTCCGGGCCGTGGTCGAGGGCCAGACTGCGGGTCAGGAGCACCTCGCCGCCCTTGGCCGCGTTGTACGCGGCGCGCGAGTGGCCGCCCCGGACTCCGGCCGTGGAGGCCACGTTTGACGATGCAGCCGGATCGCGCCGCGATCATCGCCGGCAGCAGGGCCTTGCATGTCAGGAACGGGCCTTTCAGGTTGACGTCGATGATCGCGTCCCAGTCCTCGACGGTCAGGTCGGTGATGCGGTGCTCGAAGAACAGGCCCGCCACGTTGACGAGCAGCCATGGGGCGCCGAGCTCGGCGCGGACGGCGTCCCGCACGGCTAGTACCTGCGCCTCGTGCCGCACGTCGCACCCGTACGCCACCGCAGCGACGAGCGCGCCGGCCGTGGCTTGCGCCCGCTCCAGGTCGATGTCGACGACCGCCACGGCGTAGCCGTCCGCGTCCAGGCGGCGCGCTACCGCCCCGCCGATCGCCCCACCTGCACCAGTGACCAGGGCGACGCGCCGGCCGGCGGTGCTCACGTGGGCACCGCGTCGACGAGTGTGGCCGTGAGGATGACGACCGTCACGAACGTGCGGTAGAGCAGCAGCGGGTCGTCGTCCTCGAGGCGCACCATGCGGACAATGCCCGCCGTGCCTTCGATGTCCGTCGAAACGAAGACCTTCATACGACCCTCCGGGGAATGATTTCGGGCTCTGACGCGCCGTCCACCAGCACGGCGTACGTGGCGCCCGGCAGCGTCGCCGCGGCGCCGTGGCTGCCGTCGCGCGAGAGGGCGATAGTCAACAGCGGGGCGCGGAACTCGTCCGCCAGCGACGCGGCATCGCCCAGCGCTTCGACGCACGCGGCCTCGGGGTCGAGGCCTCGCGCCAGGCCGTCGACGACGGACTTGGCCAGACACAGGCGGATGGCGAGCTCGCCCCGACCGGTGCAGCCGGCACCGCCCGCCCGGTTGTCACAGTAATTGCCCGCTCCCACGATCGGCGTGTCGCCGAGGCGGCCCGGGTACTTCCACGGGTAGCCGCTGGTACTCACGCCGACGCAGAGGTCGCCGTGCCGGTCGAGCGCCAGCACGTTCACTGTCCCGAGCGGCCCGGCCGGGACCTCCATGCCGCGGATCCGCTCGAGTGCGGAGCGCCGCAGCCGCCGGTCGCCGGGACCGACGTCCTCGTCCCACGTCGACTCGTCGAGCCCCTCCTGCCAGATCCGGCGCGCCTCGGCGGTCAGGAGCTCGCCGCGCTCGAAGCCGCACTCGGCCGCGAAGCGCGCCGCGCCCTCCCCGACCAGCAGCACGTGCTGGGGGAGGTCGTCGAGCACGCGCCGAGCCACGGAGATGGCGTGCGGATAACCCTGCAGGGCTCCGACGGCGCCGACGGCCCGCGTGCGGCCGTCCATGATCGACGCGTCGAGCTCGACCACGCCCATCAGATTGGGGATGCCGCCCACGCCGACGTAGTGGTCCTCGAGGTTCAGCTCGACCACCCGGATCGCCGTCTCCACCGCGTCGACGGCCCGTCCGCCCGCGGCAAGGATCTGCATCCCGGCCGGAAGGCCGACCTCCCCGCGCTCGCTGGCCAGCATGACGGCCCGCGGGACCGAGCCGTGAGACGTCGAGCCCACGTTCATGATCAGATCGCCGCCTTCGGTCGGGGGGTGCCCTCGGCAGTCGTGGCGTCACTCGGGGTCGCGCCGCCCAACGTGGACCCGCCGGTGGCCGTACTCGTGCCGTCGTGGCTCCCGCCGCATGCGCTCAGCAATGCCGCGCCGACCACGGCCAGCGCCATGGTCAGCCGGGTCATGCCAACAACGCTGCTCATGGTCTCGTACTTCCGTTGACTTCGGGGCTCCTCGCCCGCGGCGAGGCGGCCCCGCACGCCGAGGGACGGCAGCGATCATGGCTCATGCTTCGGGCGGCGGTCAAGGGCGACGCACAGCGAACGGCCGACTTCAACCTGCCAGGTGCGCGTCGTTCTGCGTACTATCGTCGCGCACGTGACCGAGATCGAGGGCAAGCAGGTCTTCACGGAGCTCCGGGAGCTCGTCGCGCCCGAGATCAGCGAGTCGCAGACCCTCGTCACGAGCGGCATCGAGGTGTAGCAGTCGATGAGCATGGGCGCGGGCCTACACGCGCACCACCCCCCCGAGAGAGCCTCGATCGGCAGGCACATCGCGCAGGCCACAAGAAACCGCGGGACGGCGCCGGAAGACTTTTGATCCTCCGGTCAGGGTTCGATTCCCTGTCGGCTCATGGCTCCGGAGATCCATTTTCGCTGGAAGTCGGTTCGGACGTTCTGTCCGGACGCTGGGGCGGATGGTGCTCGCCGGCTAGCGGGCCGCCGAGTTATCGGTCGTGCTCGGCGAGGAACGCGGCGACCGTGGCGAGGAACTCCTCGGGCTCCTCGACGTGCGGCATGTGGCTCGACTGCTCGAACAGGGCCCAGCGCGCATCCGGGATCC
>JBKJIG010000098.1:0-137323 GCA_046598415.1 Gaiellales bacterium | reverse complement strand
ACGCTGCGGCTCCTCGCGCTCACCGCCTGCATCTGGCACAACACGCACGCCGGCCGCCAACCAGCCCGCTCAATCATCAACTACGACCACTAAACCGATTCGCGGCAAACGATCTAGACGACCGTGGCGGCCAGGCCCAGGAACGCGCCGTAGCGCTCGGCCTCGAGCGCGATCGCCCGCTGCTCGCGCGTCGTGAACGTGGCGAACGGGGTCGCGGCGATCTCGACGCGACCCTTCTTGATCGTGCGCTTCCAGCTGCCCCGGACGCGGCCGCCGATGACGACGATCGGGTTGAAGATGCCGTTGCCGCCCGGATTGACGCCGGTGGCGTGCGCCGGGTCGAGCATCGCGCTGCGCTCGCGGTAGCCGAGCAGGTACTCGTCGAAGCTCGGCAGCAGGTCGATCCGCGCCCGGTCGACCGGCGGCGTGGCGCCGGGGCCGCTCCAGTGGCTGACGCCGTCGACGGTCGTCACCTCCAGCTCGCCGCCCACCATCGCGATGCCTGCGCGCACGTCCTTCGCCGTCAGCCCGGACCACCACATCAGGTCCTGCTCCGTCGCCGGCCCGTGGCCCGTGAAGTAGCGCAGCGCGAGCTGCGCGAGCGACTCGTCGCGCGGCAGGCTGCGGGCCGACGGCGCCCACTCCTCCAGCAGCGCGAACGTGGGCTGCTTGCCCTCGCGGGCCGCGATGCACAGCACCGACTGCTGCGCCAGGTAGCCGAAGATGTGGTTGCGGCGCTCGTCGGCCGGGATGCCGATCGCCTCGAGCACCTCGTACGCGGCGGGCCGGGTGAGCTGCCGGTCGCCCTGCAGCGCCTCGGTGAGGGCAGCACGGGCGCGGTGAAAGACGGACTCGTCGAGCCCGAGCTGCCGGTGGCGGGCGGCCATCCGCTTCACGGCCTTGGGCGCCATCAGCTCGGTCATCCAGCGCGCGTCGGAGGCTGCGACCAGGTGCAGCGTGCCGCGCATCGGCCACGTCCGCACCAGCTCGCGGCGGGCGATCGACGCCTCGACATCACGCTCCGTGGCGTCGGGTGTGCGCACCGCGACGGCCCACAGGGACGCGAGGTAGTCCTGTCCCTGCACGGCTCCGAGCGTCCGGACGACCATCGCCGGTGAGCGGGTCGCACCGCCCGCGACCAGCTGGTGGTGCAGGCGCCCGGAGACGATCTCGGCGCCGGTCATGGCGGCCAGTATCGCAGGCGGCTGCGGCATACTGGCCGCCATGCCGCGAGCCGTCATCCTCTCCGCCGTCCGCACCCCCGTCGGCCGCTACGGCGGCGGTTTCGCCGGCGTGCGCCCCGACGATCTGGCCGCCGCCGCCATCGCCGCCGCGGTCGAGCGCAGCGGCGTGCCGGCGGCCGACATCGAGGACGTGTGGTTCGGCTGCGCCAACCAGGCGGGCGAGGACAACCGCAACGTCGCGCGGTTCGCCGCGCTGCTCGCCGGCCTGCCCGACAGCGTCGGCGGCGTGACGGTGAACCGGCTCTGCGCCTCGGGATTGAGCGCGGTGGTGGGCGCCTGTCATGCGGTCGTCGCGGGCGACGGCGACCTGTTCGTGGCCGGCGGCGTCGAGTCGATGACACGCGCGCCGCTGGTCACCGCCAAGCCCACGAAGCCGTTCGAGCGCGGCGATCGCGCGATGCACGACACGACGCTGGGCTGGCGGTTCGTCAACCCGGCGTACGCGGCGAGGTTCTCGACCGAGGCGATGGGTGCGACGGGCGAGAACGTGGCGGAGCGATGGGGCATCTCGCGCGAGGATCAGGACGCGTTCGCGCTCCGCCCGCAGCGGCGGTGGGCCGCCGCCGACGTTGCCGGCCGGTTCGCTGACGAGCTGGTGCCGGTCGCCGGCGTCGAGCGCGACGAGCATCCGCGGCCCGAGACGACGGCCGAGAAGCTGGCCTCGCTGAAGCCGGCGTTCCGCGCCGGCGGCACCGTCACGGCCGGGAACGCGAGCGGCATCAACGACGGCGCCGCCGCGCTCGTGATCGCGAGCGAGGAGCGGGCGCGCGACCTGGGCATCGAGCCGCTCGGCGTGTTCCGTGGCTCGGCCGCTGCCGGCGTCGATCCGGGCGTGATGGGCGTCGGTCCCATCCCCGCCGTCACGAAGCTGCTCGCGCGCACCGGTGTCGCGATCGGCGACATCGACCTGGTCGAGCTGAACGAGGCGTTCGCCTCGCAGTCGCTCGCCGTGGTGCGCGAGCTCGGCATCGATCCGGACCGCGTCAACGTCAACGGTGGCGCGATCGCGCTCGGTCACCCGCTCGGCATGAGCGGTGCGCGGCTGGTGGTCTCGCTGCTGCACGAGTTGCGCCGACGCGAGGCGCGCCTCGGTCTCGCGACGCTGTGCATCGGCGTCGGCCAGGGGCAGGCCGCGCTGTTCGAGCGCGTTTAGGCGGGGCTGCGCCGCGCGGCACGATCGCGCGCGAAGGCCACGAACCAGTCGTACGCCTCCGGGTTCGCCAGCGAGTCGCGGCTGGCCGCGGTAGCCGGGTCGTCGCCCATCAGGATCTTCTTGATCGGCACCTCGAGCACCTTGCCGGACAGCGTGCGCGGCACCGCGGCAACGCTGATGATCTCGTCCGGCACGTGGCGCGGCGAGCAGGCGGTGCGGATCCGGTGGCGGATCTCGGCGGTCGTCTCCGTCGTCAGCTCGGCGCCGTCGGCCAGCACCACGAACAGCGGCAGCCACGAGTTGCCGGTGCCGTCCCGGTCGGGGATGTCGACGGCCAGCGCGTCCACGACGGCTTCGACCGCGAGCGCCGCGCGGTACAGCTCGGCCGTGCCCATGCGCACGCCGCCGCGGTTGATCGTCGAGTCGCTGCGGCCGTAGATGACGCACGAGCCGCCGGGCGTGATGCGGATCCAGTCGCCGTGCCGCCACACGCCGGGGAAGTGCGAGAAGTAGGTCTCGTGGTAGCGGACGTCGCCCGGGTCGTTCCAGAAGCCGACCGGAAACGACGGCAGCGGCGCGGTCAGGACCAGCTCGCCGACGGCGTCCACGACGCTGCGTCCCTGCTCGTCGAACGCCTCGACCGCGGCCCCGAGGTGGCGCACCTGGATCTCGCCGCGGCGCACCGGCTCGGTCGGGATGCCGCCGACGAAGGCCGAGCAGACGTCGGTTCCGCCCGACGTCGAGAACAGCCACGTGCGGTCGCCGAGCTGCTCGTAGATCCAGTTGAAGCCCTCGGGCGAGAGCGGCGATCCGGTCGATCCGACGCCGCGCAGGTTCGCGAGCTCGCGGCCGTTGCGCGGCTCGACGCCGGCCTTCATGCAGGCGTGGATGTACGCGGCGCCGACGCCCATGGTGGTGATGCCGCTCGCCTCGGCCAGGTCCCACAGCACGCCCATGTCGGGTGCACCGGGGTTGCCGTCATAGAGCACGATCGAGGCGGCGGTCAGCAGGCCCGAGACGAGCGCGTTCCACATCATCCAGCCGGTCGTCGTGAACCAGAACAGGCGGTCGCCGGGCTTGGCATCGATCTGGATCCCGAGCCACTCGAGGTGCTCGAGGAGGATGCCGCCATGGCCGTGCACGATCGCCTTCGGCAGGCCCGTCGTGCCGCTCGAGTAGAGCACGTAGAGCGGGTGGTCGAACGGCAGCCGCGCGCACTCCAGCGGGTCGTCGGTGGGCGGGAAGTGGACGTCCCAGTCGCCCTCGAGGCCGAGGTAGTCGAGGGTCACCGTGGCACGCAGCGTCGGCATCTCGGCGGCGATCTCGGCGACCTCGGCCCGGCGGTCGTGGTCCTTGCCGCCGTACCGGTAGCCGTCGACCGCGAGGAACACGACCGGCTCGATCTGGGCGAACCGGTCGACGACGCTCTGGACGCCGAAGTCGGGCGAGCACGACGACCAGATCGCGCCGATGGACGCCGTGGCGAAGAAGGCGGCGAGCGCCTCCGCGATGTTCGGCAGATACGCGGCGACGGTGTCGCCGGGCTCGACACCGAGTCGCAGCAGGCCGGCCCGGATGCGGGCCGTCTGCGCGCGCAGCTCGCCCCACGACCACTCGGCGAGCGGCCGCAGCTCGGATGCGTGGCGGACCGCGATCTCGTCGTCGTCGCGGTCGCGGAAGACGTGCTCGACGTACGACAGCCGCACGTCGGGGTACCACCGCGCGCCGGGTAGCTCCCGGGTCGTGAGGACGGTGGACGGGTCGCCGTCCGCCTGGACGTCGAAGAACTCCCAGAGCGCGCGCCAGAAGTCTTCGAGCTCGGCGACCGACCACTCCCACAGCTGCTCGTACGTCGCGAAGGTGAGCCCGCGCGTCGTCTCGAGGTGCCGGCGGAAGCGCGTGATGACGGCGCCCGAGATGCGCTCGGCGTCCGGCGTCCAGAGGACCGGCGCCGCGCCGTCAGCTTCGCGTCGCTCGACCACCCGCGAACTCTAGGTTATCGTCAGCCGATGCTGGAGCTGCGACCGAACTGCGAGTGTTGCGACCGCGACCTCCCGAACGGCGATCCCGCCGCTCGCATCTGCAGCTACGAGTGCACGTTCTGCGTGGACTGCGTCGAGCAGCGCCTCGGCGGTTGCTGCCCGAACTGCGGCGGCGAGTTCGTCCTGCGCCCGACCAGGCCGTGGGCGATGCTCGAGCAGCACCCCGCGTCGACGACGCGAGTCGTCGGCAGCCACGCCGCCTGCGCCGAGTAGCCGCGCTCGGCGAGGTCGTGCCCGCGGGGTAGTCTCCGAGCATGCTCGCGGGCCTCGACCCCTACCAGCGGCTGTACGCCCACCGGACGGGCTCGTTCCGCTCGTCCGCGATGCGCGACCTGATGGCGATCACCTCGCGGCCCGAGGTGATCTCGCTCGCCGGCGGTCTGCCCGACACGAAGGCCTTCCCGCCCGATCTCCTGTCGGAGCTGGTGCAGGACGTGACCACCAACGACGGCCCGCGCGCCTTGCAGTACGGGCCGACCGAGGGCCTCGACGAGCTGCGCCACGCGATCGTCGACCTGATGGCGGAGGACGGCACGCTGATCGGCGCGGGCGAGCTGATCGTGACCACCGGCGGGCAGCAGGCGCTCGACCTGATCTGCCGCGTGCTCGTCGATCCCGGTGACGCGATCCTGGCCGAGGGGCCGACCTATCCCGGCGCCGTGCCGGTGTTCTCCGCCGCCGGCGCCGACGTGCACCACGTCGCGGTCGACGCCGAGGGCATTCGCATCGACCTGCTGGCCGACGCGGTCGACCGGCTTGCCACCGAGGGACGCGTCGCCAAGTTCCTGTACGTCATCCCGACCTTCCAGAACCCCGCCGGTGTGACCATGTCGGAGGAGCGCCGGCGCGCAGTCGTGCGGTTCGCGCAGGAGCGCGACCTGCTGATCGTCGAGGACGAGCCGTACGCGCGGCTGCGCTTCGAGGGCGGGCCGCTGCCGAGCCTGCGCTCGCTCGACGCGACCGCTCGCGTGCTCTACGTCGGCACCGTCTCGAAGGTGTTCGCGCCCGGCGTGCGCGTCGGCTGGGTGCACGCGCCGCACCAGATCCTGCACCGCATCAACCTCGCGAAGCAGGGCTCCGACCTGTGCACGTCGACCTTCGCGCAGCTGCTCGCCCTGCGGTTCCTGCAGCACCGGCGGCGCGACGAGGTGCTCGACCGCATGCGCCACCTGTACCGCTCGCGGCGCGACGCGATGGTCGCGGCCATCGAGACGTCGCTGCCCGACGTGACCTTCACCGTGCCGGGCGGCGGCCTGTTCCTGTGGGCCACGCTGGCCGACGGACTGGACACGACCGACCTGCTCGCAGCGGCGCTGGAGCGCGACGTCGCGTTCGTGCCCGGCGTCGCGGCCTACGCCGACGGCCGCCAGGGCGCGTCGTCGATGCGACTCAACTTCTCGGCCTGCGACGAGGAGCGGATCACCGAGGGCATCTCCCGCATCGGCGCGGTGGCGCGCGAGCGCGCCTCCCTCGCCCGCGCGCTCGACCGGCGCCGGGCCATCTGATGCGCGTCGCCGTCCTCGCCGGCGGTCGCTCGCTGGAGCGCGCCGTCTCGCAGCGCAGCGGCGCCCGCGTCGAGCTGGCGCTGCGCCGGCTCGGCCACGACCCGGTGATGCTCGACGCCGACGCCCGCCTCGGCCGGCGCCTGGCCGATGAGCAGCTGGACGCCGCGATCGTCGCCATCCACGGCCGCGACGGCGAGGACGGCACCGTGCAGGAGCTGCTCGATCTGGCCGGCGTGCCGTACGCCGGCGCCGGCCCGGCGGCGTGCGTGATCGCCGGCGACAAGATCGCCACCAAGCGCCGCCTCGTGGCCGCCGGCCTGCCGACCGCGCCGTTCGCGCCGGTGTCGGCCGGCGCCGTGCGCGACCTCGGCGCCGACGCGCTGCTGGGCACCATCGGCGAGCGCGTCGGGCTCCCGCTGGTCGTCAAGCCGGCGCGCGGCGGCTCGTCGCTCGGTGTCCGCCGGGTCGACGACGAGTCGGAGCTGCCCGCCGCGCTGCTGTCAGCGCTCGCCTACGACGACCACGTGCTCTGCGAGCGGTTCGTGACGGGCCGCGAGATCGCCGTGACCGTGCTCGGCGACGTCGTCCTGCCGCCGGTGGAGGCGATCCCGCAGGGCGCCGACGGGTACGACTTCGACGCTCGCTACACCCCCGGTGCGACCGAGTTCGTGGTGCCGGCCGAGATCGGCCCGGAGTCGTCGGAGGCCGCCCTGGCGGCCTGCCGGCTGATCGGCTGCGCCGGCTTCGCGCGGGTCGACCTGCTGCTGCCGCCGGACGGCGCTCCGCAGATCCTGGAGATCAACACCGTGCCCGGCCTGACCGAGACCAGCCTCACCCCGCTCGCCGCGCAGGCGGCGGGAATGACGTTCGAGGACCTCGTCGCGGCCCTGCTGCAGTCGGCTCAGATCGCGCCGAGGTAGCGGTCGATGTCCCAGGCCGAGACCTGGGTCGTGAACGCCTGCCACTCCTTCTCCGACAGCAGCAGCAGGTCGTCAACCGCCGCCTGGCCGAGCAGTTCGGTGATGCGCGTGTCGGCGCGGGCGGCGACGATCGCGTCGCCGAGCGTCGTCGGCAGCTTGTCGCCGATGCCGTAGAGGTAGCCCTCACCGCGCTGGCCCGGATCGGCGCCCTCCTCGATGCCGACGGCCATGGCGGTGAGCATGCCGGCCGCCGCCCAGTACGGGTTGGCGTCCGAAGCCGGCGTCCGCAGCTCGATGCGGGTCGCGTTGGGCGAGTCGATCAGCGACCGGATCGAGACGGTGCGGTTGTCGCCGCCCCACGAGACGTTCACCGGGGCGAACGAGTCGAGCTCGAAGCGCTTGTAGGAGTTGACGGTCGGCGAGCCGTACAGGGCGAGGCCCGGCAGGTGCTGGATGAGCCCGCCGAGCGACGCGCGCATGAGCGGGTTCTCGGTGCCGTCCGCCGGCGCGAAGGCCGGCTTGTTGTCCTTCCACAGCGACGCGTGCAGGTGCATGGAGCTGCCCGACAGCTTGTTGAACGGCTTCGCCATGAACGTCGCCTTGGCGCCGGCGCGGCGCGCCAGCTCGCGGATCGCGTACTTGAGGCGCACGCCCTGGTCGGCGGCGGCGAGGGCCTCGTCGTGCGCGAGGTTGACCTCCCACTGGCCGGGCCCGTACTCGACGTTGCCGCCCTCGAGCCGCACGAAGTCGCCGAGCTCGCGCAGGATCGCCGAGGCGAGCGGGTCGAGGTCGTTCGCCTTCTGCAGGGAGTAGCAGTGGACGCCCGTCGACAGCGGCTGGTCGTCTGCGCCGAGCAGGTACATCTCGATCTCGACCCCCATGCGGACGGTGTAGCCGAGCGCAGCAAGACGGTCGATCGCACCGCGCAGCACGGTCCGCGGGGCCTGAGCGAGCAGGTGGCCGTGATGGTCGACCACGTCGCAGATCACATGCCCGGCGCCCTCGCGCCAGGGCAGCCAGCGGAACGCCTCGGGGTCGGGGCGCAGGAACGCGTCGGGGTAGCCGCTGTCCGGCCCGGTGATGCTGGTGCCGTCGTGCACGTCGCCGGTGTAGTCCCACGCCAGGGCCGCGCTGCAGAAGGCGATCTGCGCGCCGCCGGCCATGCGCGAGCCGGGGATGCGCTTGCCGCACATGTGGCCCTGGTGGTCGGTGAACGCCACCTCGACGTCCTTCAGCTCGCCGCTGGCGAGCGCCCGGGCAAAAAGCGAATCCGTTGCTTGAGCCGTGTCGATGACGGTCATCGTTCCTCCTGCGCCTGCGGCCGCCATCGGGGCCGATCCGGGGGCCAGTTTATCGATCGCGCCACTTATGCGGGACATAAGGAATCGTGCACACAGTAGGCTTTCGGCCGTGAAGCTGGGTCGCGCGGATGTGTGCGTCGTCGGCGCGGGCGCCGCCGGCTGCGTGCTCGCCGCGCGCCTGTCGGAGCGCGGCGACCGGTCGGTCTGCCTGGTCGAGGCCGGCCCGGACTACGGCCACCACGACGACGGACGCTGGCCCGCCGACCTGCTCGATGCGTCCGACTGTGCGACATCGCACGACTGGGGCTACGGCGCCGACGTGTCGTGCCGTGTCGTCGGCGGCTCCTCCGCACACAACGGCTGCCTCGTCGTGTGGGGCACGCCGGCCGACTATGACGAGTGGGCGGCCGCGACCGGGGAGGAGGTCTGGGGCTGGGCGGGCATCGCGCCCCTGCTGGCCCGGGCCGAGGCGGCGATCGCCACACGCCGGTTCGTGGCCGGCGAGGTGGGTGCGTTCACCCGCGCCGCGATGGCCGGCTGGCACGCGCTGGGCGAGCCGGTGCTGAAGCCGTCGAGTCACGGGGTCGTCTGCCTGCGGACGGCGGACCCGGCCGCGGTGCCGGTCATCGACCAGCGACTCTTCTCCGACCCGAACGGCCACGACGCGGCCGTGCTCGCCGACGGTGTCGAGCTGGCCCGCGCGGTGGCCGCCGGCGGCCCGCTGGGCTCGCTGTTGCGCGGCCCGGCGCTGCCCGATGCCCTGCCCGGCGAGGCGTTCACGCTCTACCACCCGGCCGGCACCTGCCGCATGGGACGGCCCGGCGCACCCGATACGGTCGTCGATGCGGGTGGCCGCGTGCAGGGCGTCGACGGGCTGCACGTCGCCGACGCCTCGATTCTCCCGACCATCCCGCGCGCCAACACCCACCTGACGGTGCTGGCCGTGGCCGAGGCGATGGCCGAGCGGCTGGGTCGCTGAGCTCTACGACCCCGGCGGCGCGAACGGCGGCGGCCCCATCACCTTCATGCCGCCGGCCTCCTCGGCTGCCGCCCGCACCCGGTTGAAGTCGACCGGGCCGGCAGGATCGCTGTCGGCAACCGCCGGCTCGCTCGCCGCGCGGTAGAACGCCTCGGCGCTCGCCGGCGTCAGCAACGTCAGCATCCGGGCCGTCGGCGACGTGACCATGAACGCGTGCGGCACGCCGCGCGGCGCCATCGCGAAGCCGCGCGGACCGACGCGATGATCGGTCCCGTCGATGTGCACGAGGATCTCGCCCTCGAGGACGTAGAGCGCCTCGTCCTCGTCCTGGTGCACGTGGAGCGGCGTCGTCTTGCCCTGCGTCATCTCATCGTCGAACAGCAGGAACGCGCCGCCGGTTTCGTCGGCGGTCGCCTTCATGGTCAGGATGCCGCCACCCCAGAATCGACGGCGCTCGCCCTCCCCATCGGCCCGGACGATCGGAACTGCAGTGGTCATGCCGCCTCCTCCGTTGCTGCGCATCACGTGGAGCGCCTGAATGTACAGTATGTACCATCATGGGAGTGACTGTTCCATATGAGCAGACCGGTCGGGTCAACCAGAAGCTCCGGACGCGCGCGGCGCTGATCGCCGCGGCCCGCGACCAGCTGGCTCGCGGAATCCTGCCGACGATGGAGGGCGCGGCTGCGGCGGCCGCCATCTCGCGCACCACGGCGTACCGGTACTTTCCAACGACGCGCGCCCTGCTGGTCGCGACCTACCCGCACATCGAGGCGCCGCCGCTTCTTGGCGACGAGGCGCCACACGACCCGCTCGAGCGCCTCGATCTGCTGCTGCACGACCACGCCGGCAGGATCCTCGAGTACGAGCCCGAGCAGCGCGCCGTCCTGCGCCTGTCGTTGGAGCCGGATCGAGACGGGCCGCCCGACCTGCCGATGAACCGGGCGATGCGCATCGGCTGGATCGAGGACGCGCTCGCACCGCTGCGCGGACGCCTTCCTGACGACGAGTTCGCCCGGCTCGTGCACGGCATCGGCGCCACGTTCGGGATCGAGGCATTCGTGTGGCTGACGGACGTCGCCGGGCTCTCGCGGGAGGATGCGATCGAGACGATCCGCTCGAACGCGTTCGCGATCCTGCGGGCTGCGCTGGCCGCGCTGCCCGGCTCGGGACCGACTCCGACGCCGGCAGCGTCGCCTCCATCACCGTAGCCCGATAGCTCGCGCGTACCGGCGGCCCGGCCCCCGAGCCGGACGGTACTCTCGCTTCGATGCCCCGCCACTTCCGCGAGCAAACCGGCGAGGAGCAGCGGGCGACGTGGCTCGAGCTGTTCTTCGACCTCGTCTACGTCTTCGCGGTCACGCAGCTCTCGCACGCGCTGCTGGTCGACCCGTCCGCCGGTGGCCTGCTGCGCACAGCGTTCCTGCTGCTGGTGGTGTGGTGGGCGTGGATCAACACGACGTGGATGGCGAACTGGTTCGACCCCGACGCAGTGCCGGTGCGCCTGATCCTGATCGGCGGCATGCTCGCGAGCCTGCTGATGTCGGTCGCCGTGCCGCAGGCGTTCACCAGCGACGGCATGCTGTTCGCGGCCGCCTACGTGGCGCTCCAGATGGGCCGCAACGTGTTCAACGTGTCGGTCACGGAGCGCGACTCGGAGTACGGGCCGTCCTTTCGCCGCCTGCTCGCGTGGAGCAGCGCGAGCGCACCGCTGTGGATCGCCGGCGGCCTGCTCGAGGGCAATGCGCGCGTGGTGGTGTGGGTCGCGGCGCTGGCGATGGACTATGCCGCACCCTCGCTCCGGTACTGGACGCCGGGGCTCGGATCGAGCCGGTTCGAGGAGTGGACGATCGAGGGCGCGCACTTCGCCGAGCGGTTCCAGCTGTTCATCATCATCGCGCTGGGCGAGTCGATCGTCGTCACCGGGGCGACGGCTTCCGATGCGGGTGCCGACGGTGCCACCATCGCCGCGCTGACGGTCTGCTTCCTCGGGTCGGCCGCGTTGTGGTGGCTCTACTTCGATCGCATCGCGGGATACGCGCAGGCACACCTCGCGAACGCGGGCGACGACGCGGGGCAGCTCGGCCGCGACGCCTACACGTACCTGCACGTTCCGATCGTGGCCGGCATCGTCCTGACGGCGGTCGGCGACGAGCTGGTGATCGCCCACCCGGGGCACCACGCGTCGGTGTTCGAGTCGTTTGCGATCGTGGGCGGTCCGGCCGTGTACCTGCTCGGGCACCTGCTGTTCCGGTTCCGGATGATCAAGCGCACGAGCAAGCCGTGGACCGTCGCGCTGATCGTGCTGGTCGCGTTGGCGGTGATGGGTGCGGTGTTCGAGCTGGCGCTGGTGACGCTCGCGGTCGCGGCGATCCTGGTGCTCGTCGCGCTGCTCGTGCACGACGCCCGCCGGCGCCGTGTCGCCGAGCAGCAGCCGGCGTCGTAGGATGCCGTGCGTGACCACACCGCCCCGCCTGGTGCTCGTGCTGAGCGAGAATTGGACGCTCGTCTCGCCGCGCGACCTCCGCGCCCTCGTCCGCATGGCCGTCGAGGCGGAGCAGGCCGGCATCGACACCGTGATGATCTCCGAGCACGTCGTGATGGGCCCGTCGGCGGGCGCCGACGGCATCATGGGCAACCCGCGCGACTACGCGGCGCCCGGCAACCAGGATCCGGCGACGCCGTGGCCCGACTCGATCGTGCTGGCCGGCGCGATCGCGGCCGCCACCTCGAAGATCCGCATCGCCCTCGCGGCGGTGATCGCTCCGCTGCGCCACCCGCTGCTGCTCGCCAAGCAGCTCGCGACGCTCGACCTGCTGGCCGAGGGTCGCCTCGTCGTGCAGCCGACGGTGTCGTGGCACCGGGACGAGTACGAGGCGCTGGGCGTGCCGTTCCATCAGCGCGGCGCCATCCTGGACGAGCAGCTGGTGGCGATGGAGCATGCCTGGACGTCGTCGCCCGCGTCGTTCGAGGGCCGGAACTTCTCGTTCCACGACGTGTATCTGGAGCCAAAGCCGTTCCGTCCCGACGGGCCGCGGATGTGGTTCGGCGGCATGTCGCTGCACGGCGCGCTGCTGCGCCGCATCGTCCGGTACGGCCACGGCTTCCACCCGTTCGGCTCGCCGACGCCGGAGGAGCTCGAGCGCCTGCGCGTCGCCATGGTCGCGGCCGGCCGCGACATCGCCGACCTGGAGATGATCGGTGGCATCCGCGGCCGCTTCCCCGACGCCACCTCGACGGCCGACGTGGCGGAGGCGTTCGCCTCGGTGCCGGCCCAGCTGGCCGCCGGCTACACGTCGATCTGCTTCAAGCCGTCGATGTACACCGACGACCCGGCCGAGGTCGGCGAGCTGTGCCGGCAACTGGTGGCGATGGCCGAGGCCGCCGCCGGCTGATCAGCCGCGGATCGCGCCCTCCAGCGCGAGCGCCGCACCCAGCACGACATCGTCGCCCGGCCCTGACAGCATCATCCCGACCGGCATGCCGTCGGCGTCGACGCCGCAGGGAATCGTGATCGACGGCCAGCCGAGATGGTTGAACAGCTGCGTGTGCGCGAAGACCGTGCCGCGGAGCGATACCTCGTCCACGTCGAGCGGCGGCGGGCCGATCGGAATCGTCGGCATGATCACCAGCTGCGCGCCGCCGAGGCGCTGCCGGCAGCCGGCCTTCCAGCGCTCGGCCTCCGCCAGGTGCGCGAGCTGCCCGGCCTCGTCCAGCGGCTCGAGCCCGCGGTCGAGCTTGCCGGCCACGTCGGGTCCGTAGAGGTCGCGCTGGGAGGGGAACGTCTTGCGGTGCACGTGGGCCGCAGCCATCAGCCGCATCTGCACGATGCCCTGCGGCAGGCGTTCCCAGTCGCTCGTCGTCGTGGCGACGCCGGCCTCGCGCAGCCGATCGATCGCGGCGGCGAACGCGGCCGCGACGGACGGCTCGACCGTGATGCCGTCGATCGCATCGACCACCACGGCGTCCAGCGACGAGGCGTCGGCGGCGGTCGCGCGGGGCCGCTGCGCCAGCACGGCGAACGTGTCGGCGCAGGTCGCGACGTCGGCCGCGATCGGGCCGACATGGTCGACCCACGGCACCAGCGCGAAGCAGCCGTCGGATGGCACCGCGCCGTGCGAGGGCTTGAAGCCGACGACGCCGCACCACGACGCCGGGATGCGGATCGAGCCGGCCGTGTCAGTGCCGAGGCCCAGCTCGAAGTCCCCCGTCACGATGCCCGCGGCCGAGCCGCCCGACGAGCCGCCGGCGACGCGCTCCGGGTTGTGCGGGTTGCCGATCGTGCCGTACCAGGGGTTCTGCGACGAGGTGCCGTAGGCGAACTCGTGCAGGTTCGTCTTGCCGGCCAGCGTCCAGCCGTCGGCGGCCAGTCGCTGCCAGGCGACCGCATCCCTGGTGGGTACGTGGTCGCCGTAGACGCGCGAGCCGTACGTCGTCCGCACGCCGGCGGTGTGGAACAGGTCCTTGACGCCGCAGCGGCGCGTGCCGCTCGTCTCGCAGCGGGTGATGAAGATGTTCAGCGGGTCCGACACGCCCCGCAGTATGGCGTGCCGAGGGCGGCGCCAGGCTCAGTGCAGATCGTGCGGGCGGGACTCGATGAGCCCGGCCGTGGTGATGCGCACGAACCGCGCGTTGGCGTGGAACTCGGCGATCGTGTGCGCGTCGGCGTAGCTCATCGCCGAGCGCAGACCGCCGACCAGCCGGTGCACGACCAGGCCCGCCTCGCCGCGGTGCGGCACCGTCGCCTCGACGCCCTCCGGCACCACCTGCGCGAACTCGGTGCCCTCGGGCGGCTCGAATCCCTCGGCCGCCATCCGGATGCGGGTCGCCTCGGCCGAGGCCATGCCGCGGTACACCTTGAACTTCTGGCCGCCGCGGGAGACCAGCCGGCCCGGGCTCTCGTCGGTGCCGGCCAGCAGGTTGCCGACCATCACGGTCTCGGCGCCGGCGGCGATCGCCTTCGCGACGTCACCGGGCTCGCGGATGCCGCCGTCGGCGATCACCGGCACGTCGTGCTTGGCGCACGCCGCGACGGCGTCGAGCACGGCCGTCAGCTGCGGCACGCCGACGCCGGCGACGATGCGCGTGGTGCAGGCGGAGCCGGGACCGACGCCGACCTTGACGGCGTCGGCGCCGGCGTTGCAGAGGTCGTCGGCGCCCTCGCCGGTGGCGACGTTGCCGGCCACCAGCTGCGCGTCGGGGAGTTCGCTGCGAAGATGCTCCAGCGCGCGGACGGCGTGGTCGGCGTGGCCGTGGGCGATGTCGAGCACGAGCGCGTCGGCGCCCGCCGCCACGAGCGCCGCGGCGCGCTCCAGCCAGTCGCCGCGCACGCCGATGGCGGCGCCCACCAGCAGCTGGCCGTGATCGTCCTTCGACGCGCGCGGGCGCTCGCGCAGCGCCATCAGGTCGCGCATCGTGACGAGGCCGGCGACGAAGCCGTCGTCGTCGAGCAACGGCAGCTTCTCGAGCCGGTGGCGGTGCAGCAGCTGCCGTGCCTCGTCCAGGTCGATGCCAGGGCTCGCGGTCACCAGGCGCTCGCGCGGCGTGGCGTGCTGCCCGACGGTGTCGCCGGGCTCGGCGAGCACCAGGTCGCGCGTCGTGAGGATGCCGCCGAGGCGCCCGTCGGACGCGGTCACCAGCAGGCTCCTCACCTCGCGGGTGCGCATCACCTCGAGCGCCGCCGCGATGGTCGCGTCGGCCGCGATCGCGTACGGCTGGGCGATCACGAGGTTCTCGGCGCGCTTGACACGTTCCACCTCCGCCACCTGCTGGTCGAGCGGCAGGAAGCGGTGGATGACGCCGAGCCCGCCGGCGCGCGCCATCGCGATGGCCATGCGCGCCTCGGTCACCGTCTCCATGTTGGCGGCCACGATCGGCGCGGTGATCGTCAGCTTCCGGGTCAGCCGCGCCGAGGTGTCGACGTCGGCCCGCGATCCGATACCCGACCTGCGCGGCACCAGCAGCACGTCGTCGTACGTGAGGGCGAGGGGGAACTCGGGCACGCCCGCACCGTACTTCAGCGTCTGACGCGGACGGTGAGGTACATGCCGAGGTCGCGGTGGATCGTGCAGACCAGTCGGTACCGGCCGATCGTCGGGAACGTGCGGCGCACGGTGCCCGTGCTGCGGCTCCGCACCGCCGTGAACGACGGCCCGCTGGCCCGGCGGATGTTGTGGTAGCCGGAGATCCACCGGAAGCGGATGCCGTCGCCGGCGTGGATCGTGATCGTCGCGGGCGCGAAGGTCTTCGACTCGAGCCGGACGCTCTTCGTGACGGCGTCTGCGGCGGGCGCGGCGACAGCGACTGTCAGAGCCGCGAGGGTGAGTGCGATGCGGGTGCGCACCCCCTGACACTAGGGCAGCGGCGTGGCGATGTCGCGTACCCAATCGGGTGGCCTCAGCGGGCGGCCCGTCGCAGACTCGAGAAACGCGTGAACCGTCACCGCGGTCGCCATCGCCTGCTCGCCGCGCCGCACCAGGTACGCGATCTCGAACGTCGCGCGGGTGGGCGGCGCGACCAGGCAGTGGACGGTCAGCTCGTCCTCGAACACCGGCGAGGCCCGGTACCGCAGATGGCACTCGACGACGGCGATGTCGTGCCCGCCCGCGCGCACCTCGGTGTACGGGTGGCCGCAGGCGCGCAGGTAGCCGACCCGCGCCTCCTCCAGCCAGGGCAGGTAGCTGCCGTGGTGCGCGATGCCCATCGCGTCGGTCTCGGCGAACCGCACGCGCACCGTCTGTGCGAAGGAGTACGCGCCGGGGTCGAGCGGCGGGTCGAGGGTGTGGCGCACGCCGGCAAGCATACGTAGAGAGGCTGCCTGGGGTTGCTGCGCCGCCGGGGCTGCGATGGGTCCGCGCTTGCGACTCTTGACGGCATCCGACGAGAGCTGCACGCCGCAGCGGCTCCGACACCTTGCAGGCTCGACCGGCGACGTCTTTCCCCAACTAGTGTGAGAAAATGCGCTGCATGCGGCTCCTCTGCGCAGCGCTCCTGGCGCTCCTCGTAGCCGGCTGCGGCGACACCGGATCGGGCTCGTCGCCGACGGTCACGGTGCCGGCGGCCACCGGGCCCGCCGCGGCTGCGGCAGCAGCGCCCGCGACCACGCCCGAGGCCGCTCCCGAAACTGTCGCCGCGCCCGTCGCCGCCTCTCCCGCGTGCAAGCGCGGCACCAGGCGCGCGACCACCGACCGCACCGCGACGATCCTCTACGTCACCAAAAAGACCGTGGCCCGCCGGGCGCCGAAGGCCTCCTCCGCCGTCGTCGTCCGCCTGCAGCCGAAGAGCGTCTACGGCACGCGCCAGGTGCTGCTCGCGGTGGGCAAGCGCGTCGACGCGGACTGCAACCCGACGTGGTACCGCGTGCGCCTGCCGGCCAAGCCGAACGGCGTCACGGGCTGGGTGAAGGCAAGCGGCCTGGTGTCGGAGACGACCGGCACGCGGATTCAGGTCGACCTCTCGGCGCGCCAGCTCGACCTGTACCGGCTGGGCGAGCGTGTCCTGCGCGTGCCGATCGCGATCGGACACACCGAGACGCCGACGCCGATCGGGTCGTTCTACGTCGACGTGCGGTACACCCTCACCGACAAGGCGGGGCCGTACGGGCCGGGGCTGCTGGGCATCGCCGCCTACTCCGAGGCCGAGCAGGGGTGGGCCGCCGGCAACCCGATCGCCATCCACGGCACCAACGCTCCGAGCCTGATCGGCACGCGCGCCTCGAACGGCTGCATCCGCGTGACGAACGAGAACATCCTGCGGATCATGAAGCTCGCGCCGACGGGGACACCGGTCGAGGTTCGAGCCTGAGCCGGTCCCGGCCACGGTGCCGACGGCTGTCAGCATCACGGCGTTGTCGCTTCCGTGCCAGGCACGGAAGCGCCGCGGGCTGACGGATCCGTGCCAGGCACGGAAACGCCGCGGATTGACCGTTCGGCGCCTGGCGCCGAAACGGCCGGGGCCGCTACTCCGGCTCGGTCGTGGGGTGGATGCGACCGGTCGTCGCCACCAGCTGGCGGCCGGATCGACCGCTGCGGTGCGCGATCACCTCGGCGACGATCGCGATCGCCGTCTCGGCCGGCGTGTGGCCGCCGATATCGAGACCGATCGGGCCGTACACGCGCTCGACGTCGTCGCGGGACACACCCAACTCGACCAGGCGCTCCTGGCGCAGGCCCTGCGTGCGGCGCGAGCCGAGAGCGCCGACGTAGCTGGCGCCCGCGTTGAGCGCCCAGGCCAGGGCCGGGTCGTCGATCTTCGCGTCATGGGTCAGCACGATCACCGAGTCGGCCTGCTCCAGGTCGACCTCGGCGGCGGCGTCCTCCGCCCACTTGCCGATGATCCGGTCGGCGTGCGGCAGCCGCTCCGACGTCGCGAACTTGACGCGCGGATCGACCACGACGGTGCGCCAGCCGAGCTGGCGGGCGAGCTTGCAGACCTCTTCCGCGGTATCGACGGCGCCGACGATCACGAGGCGGTGCGCGGGATGCACGGCCTCGATGAACAACAGGCCCTCGTCACCGAGGTCGATGCTGGTCGACTCCTCGCGCGCGACCGCCTCGCGGGCCGCCTCGATGGCAGCGTCGCGCGGGGCTCCCCCGAGGTCGCCGTCGGCCGAGTCCCGGTCGAGGTCGAGCACGAGGCCCGTGCCGGCCTGCGGGCCGGTGATGGCGGTGACGATGGCGCCGCGGCGCAGCTCCGGGCGTTCGGGCGACTCCATGAGCGATACCCACAGCTCGCCGCCACAGGCCAGGCCGACGTCGCCGGCCAGCTCGTCGGAGATGCCGTAGTGCAGGTAGCGGGGGCCGGGCACGGTGCCGTCGAACAGCTCCTGCGCCTCGCCGTAGATGGCGCCCTCGACGCACCCGCCGGAGACGCTGCCGGCCATCTTGCCGTGGTCGGAGACCGCGAAGATGGAGCCCACCGGACGCGGCGCGGAGCGGTACGTACGGACCACCTGCGACACGGCGACGCGATGTCCCTCGCTGCGCCACTGCTCGATCGTCTGCAGGGTGTCCTCGTTCATCTCGCACTCCTCGTGAGCTGCGCGGCGCGCGTCTTCCCGAGCTGCACGATCACCTTCACCATCGATTCGAGCGAGGCGAGGTTGTGGCCGGGAAGGAACACGTCGACGTGGGGGAGGGCCGCCTGCATGCCGCCCGCGAGCGGCTGGTACGCGGAGTGGCCCTTCAGTGGGTTGAGCCAGACGACCGCCCGCGATCTGCGGTGCAGCGTCGCCATCGACTTCGAGAGGAGGGTGGTGTCGCCCCGCTCCCATCCGTCAGACGCGATAACGACGATCGCCCCGCGCGTCATCCCGCGCCGGCCGTAGATGCGGTTGAAGGCATCGAGCGACTCGCCGATGCGGGTGCCGCCGGCCCAGTCGCGCACGGCCTTCGACGCCCGGTCGAGCGCGCGATCGGGGTCACGGCCGTCGAGGAACGGCGTCAGGTAGGTGAGTCGCGTGCCGAACGTCAGCGCCTCCACCTGACGGCCGGTGGCGACGGCGGCCTGCAGGAACAGCACGAGCGCGCGGGCGTACGGCTCCATCGAGCCGGAGATGTCGCAGATGAACACGACGCGACGCTCGACCAGCTTCTGGTGGCGGAAGGCGCGGTCGATCGGCTCGCCCTCGGCGCGCATCGACTTCCGGATCGTGCGGCGCGGGTCGATCAGCTCGCCGCCGTGCGAGGGCTCCAGCCGACGCGACCGGCGCTTCGGCAGGTTGCGGGCCAGCCGCTCGCAGGCGCGGCGCACCTCGCGCAGCTCGGCGGCGCTCATCTCGGCGAAGTCCTTGGAGCGCAGCAGCTCGTTGGCCGAGAACGCCGCGGTCGCCAGCTCGGCGTCGTTGGGGTCGACCGGATCCATCGAGATCTCGGCGATGGAGTGCGCCGCGACCGCCTGGGACTCGGGCTTCATGTCGACGAGGCCGAGGTCGATCGGCCGCTGGCCGAGGTTCTTCGACGGTGCCCGTTCGAACCAGGCGCGGAACGCGCGGTCGAAGATCTCGAGGTCGTCGTGCTTCGCGACCAGCGTGCAGGCCAGCGCCGCGTAGACGTCGTCGCGCACCGACAGGTCGATCGCGTCGAGCGCGCGGAGCGCGTCCTGCAGGCGACCGGGGCCGACCTCGACTCCGGCCTCGCGCAGGATGCGGCCGAACGTGACGAGCTTGCGGACGACCGCGTCGCCCGCGAGGCGAGGGCCCTGGCCATCGCTCACAGCGTCGCCTTCGCCTCCTCGACCATGCGCGCCAGGTCGGCGTCGCGCACCTTCTCCAGGTCCTCGTGGTACTTGAGGACCGAGCCGAGGGTGGCGTCGACGACCGACGCCGACAGCTCCTCCTCGCCGAGCGCCATCAGCGCCTGAGTCCAGTCGATCGTCTCGGCCACGCCGGGCACCTTGGCGAGGTCCATGGTGCGCAGCTTCGCGACGAAGCGCGCGGCCTCCTCGGCGAGGCGCTCGGGCACGCCGGGCACGCGGGCTCGGACGATCTGGATCTCGCGATCGAGCTCGGGATGCGGCACCCACATGTAGAGGCAGCGACGCTTCAGCGCCTCGTGCAGCTCGCGTGTGCGGTTCGACGTCAGGAACACGACCGGCCGCGCCTTGCACTTGATGGTTCCGATCTCGGGGATCGTGACCTGGAAGTCGGAGAGCAGCTCGAGCAGGAACGCCTCGAACTCGTCGTCGGCGCGGTCGATCTCGTCGATCAGCAGCACCGGCGGCACGAGGTCGTCGTTGTCGATCGCGTCGAGCAGCGGCCGGCGCTCGAGGAACTGCTTGCCGAACAGGTCGTGCAGCACGTCGGTGTCGCCCGCCTTGCCGGTCGCCTCGAGCGTGCGGATGTACAGCATCTGCTTCGCGTACGCCCAGTCGTAGAGGGCGTGGGCGACGTCGATGCCCTCGTAGCACTGCAGACGGATCAGCCGCGCGCCGAGCGCGTCGGCGGTCACCTTCGCCAGCTCGGTCTTGCCGACGCCGGCCTCTCCCTCGAGCAGCAGGGGCTTGCCCAGTTCGAGGGCGAGGTAGAGCACGGTCGCGAGGCTGCGATCGGCCAGATACGAGCGGCTCGCGAGCGCGTCGACGACTGCGTCCGGCGAGGTGCGGATCTCCGTCAAAGTTTCGGGCCTTTCGGGCGGGGTCGGGCACGTGCGGCGGAAGGTTTGGAGAGTAACCCAATCCCGGCACCTCGCCTCCCCGCAACCTGGACCGAATGCAGCGTCGACGTCGGTGTCGGCGGTCGCGCCGGCCTCCCGCCCGGGGGGCCGGCGCGCGCGACGGCTGCTGACTCCCGCTCAATGCCCGCCGCGTACGACGTAGCCACGCTTCCGGAGACGCCGCGCGAGCTCCTTCTCCATCGCCAGCGCCGCCGCCTGGGTCGGGAGCGGGTTGTGGCAGCGGTAGAGCCTCGGCCGGAGCCGGAGTCCGTACCGATGCACCCACCGGCTCGCCTTGTGGCCGGCGAGGTGCTGGCGGAGACGCTCCTCCGGTGGACGCGATGACTGGCCGACGTAAACCACCGGCCGATCGGGTCGGATCCGCTGTCCGGCGGTGTCGCTGAGCTCGATCACGTACACGTAGTAGTGTTGCTCGGGTCGCGCGGTGGTCGTCGTCCGGGATGTCATGCCGCCCTCCCCAGGCGCTGCAGAGCCGGCGGCGGGAGCAGCCGGATCCATGCGAACCGGAGCTGGGCCGCCGTCACCTCCGCGCTCGGCATGAACCCGGTGCGGTAGATCCACCGGTTAGCGTCGACGCCGGAGAGCCGTTCGATCTCGCTGACGGCGTCGCCGAATCGTCCGTCCAGCTGGCCGAGCACGCAGTCGTAGTTGGACGGGATCGCCAGCGTCTCGCGATCGACCTTCGTCCTCCAGAGGAACGGTCCGTAGCGGTCGAGAAGGGATGCTCCTGCAGCCACGAGGTGGTCGGACGGTGTCGGATTCGGCATGTGGCGCTCCTGTTCCGGGTTCGCTCGGGGCGCGAGTGAACACCGGATCTGGCGAATCCGTCAAGCCCTATGCGCAGGGTGCATGACGTACACGCGTGAGCGCCACGCGCGAGGCCTACGGGACGATCAGATCCAGCGCCCCGGGCACGGCCTCGAAGATGACCGGGGTCGTCCCCGGCTGCTCGCCGTCGATCTCCGCGGGCAGCGTCCGCACCGGCGTGATCTCGATCCTGCGCGCACGGAGGATCTCGACCTTCGCATGCCTGCCCAGGGTGCCCCCGTAGAGGCGGTGCAGGTTGAGCACGAAGTCGGCCTTCGAGATGTCGCCGACCAGGATCACGTCGAGCAGCCCGTCGTCGGGCTGGGCGTCGGGGGCGATCTTCATGCCGCCGCCGAAGTAGCGGCAGTTGGCGCAGACGACGTTGTTGGCCACGAGCACGCGCTCGACGTCGTCGGCCTTGACGTGGAACTCGACGTTGCGCCAGCCGACGAAGATGGCGATGGTGGCGAACAGGAAGGCGGGCGTGCCGCCGAGTCGCTTGGAGGTGGCGTTGGCCCGCTCGGCCACGGCGCCGCTCATGCCGCAGGAGGCGATGTTCGCGAACATCCGCACCTGCGGCCCGGCCGGCCCCTGGCAGGTCGCGCGGCCGATGTCGATGCGCCGCCGCTTGCCGGCAGCGATGGTGGCGACGGCGCGGTCGGTCTTCTTCGGGATGCCGAACGTGCGCACGAAGTCGCAGCCGGTGCCGCGCTCGATCACGCCCAGCGCCGCAGCGCCGCCGAGCGAAGTGCCCGACGCGTCGAAGAAGCCGTTCACGACCTCGTTGACGGTTCCGTCGCCGCCGACCGCGACCACCAGCTCCTCCCCGGCTGTGACGGCCTCACGGGCGAGGACGGTGGCGTGCCCGGCCGACTCGGTCAGCCGCTCGACCACCTCGAGGCCGTGCCGGCGCGCCGCGTCCGCGATCTCCGGCCACTTCCTGCCGGTGCTGCCGCCGTCGGAGGCGGGATTGACCACGAACACGGCGCGCCGATCGGCCATGGATCAGTCCAGCGCTGCGCGGATGGCGAGCTCGGTCATCCGATCGACGGCGTTCTTCAGCTCCTCGTCGGAGATGCGGATGAACTCGCCGATGACGAGGTCAGAGACGCCCAGCAGGCAGCCGGCCGACATGCCGCGGAGAGCGGCGATGGTGAACAGCACCGCGGCCTCCATCTCGACGGCCAGCACACCGCGATCGCGCCAGCGCTGGTGGCGCCCGGCGTCCGGATCGTAGAAGGTGTCGGAGGTGGCGACGGAGCCGACGTGCAGCTTCAGGCCGGTGCCCTTGGCGTGGTGCACGGCGGCGTGGACGACCTCGAAGTCGGCCGTCGGGGCGTGCGGCTCGCCGCCCGTGTAGTGCAGCGTGGTGTGGTCGGCCGGCACGGCGCTGACGGCGCAGATGACGTCGCCGAGCGCGAGGTTCGGCCCGAGGCCGCCACACGTGCCGACGCGGACGATGCGCTGCACGCCGAGCTGGGAGAGCTCCTCGACGACGATCGCCGCGCTGGGGCAGCCCATGCCGGTGGACTGCACCGAGATCGGCTGGCCCTCGAACGTTCCGGTGAAACCGAGCATCCCGCGCTCGTGGTTGACCTGGCGGGAGTCGTCGAAGAAGGTGTCGGAGATGTACTTGGCCCGAAGGGGATCGCCGGGAAGGAGGACGGCCGGGGCATAGTCGCCCGGCTCGCCGCGGAGGTGAACTGGCATGGGTGGAGATCCTACTCGCCGGACCTGGCACACCGCTCCAGCGCAGACCGTACGTTCTCCGGCGAAAGCACTATGGTGAGTCGCATGAGGGGGATGCCCGCCCTTCGCGCGATCCTGGCCGTCACGATGGCGGTCGGCTCCTGCGTGCTCGCCGCCGGAGCCCTCGCCGCGCCGTCCGCGGTGCCGCAACCCACGCCGCCTCCCGGCGGCGGTGGTGGCGGCTCCTCCGGCAGCGGCGGTGGCAGCAGCTCGGGCGGCGGCACGACGACGCCGCGCCCCGTCGGTCCGGTGGCCGTCGCGAACGGCAAGGCCGGCGCCGCGCTGCTCGAGGCCACCGGTGAGCGCACGAAGGAGCCCGTCGCCACCTCGGCGACCCCGGCCACGACCGCGCCGCCGCCGACGACCACCGATCCGCCCGTGACCACGGCCGCGGCGCCGGTCACGACCGCCCAGGCACCGGTCACCACGGCGGAGATCGCACCGCCGCCGACGACGAGCGCCGGGGAGCAACCCGCCGCCGCGGCCTCGTCCGGCGACGACTCCGGGTCGAGCCTGCCGCGCGACGGCCTCGTCGTCCTCGCCGGCGTGCTGCTGATGGGCATCGCCGTCTCGTTCCGCGCCATCAAGGCGCGCGAGCGCCGCATCGGCTGGGCGCTGCTCGGCTTCTGCGTCGTCTACCTCGTCGCGCTCGCGGGCGTTGTCGCCGGCTTCGCCGGCGGCGTCACGTAGCCGAGCGCGCTGCGGCCTCGAACGCCGCCAGGTCGGACTCGGAGAACAGCACGAACCGCACCAGGTCGAGATCGCACGCGGTGGCTGCTGCCTGCGCGGCCGCCACGGCGATCGGCGCGGCCTCGTCGATCGGGTAGCCGTAGATACCGGTCGAGATGGCGGGGAAGGCGATCGACCGGCAGCCGCGTGCAGCCGCCACCTCGATCGCGCGCCGGTGGCACGAGGCGAGCAGCTCGGCGTCGCGATCGCGGCCGGCGTAGACCGGACCGACGGCGTGGACGACGCACCGATTCGGCAGGTCGCCCGCGCCCGTCGCCTTCGCATCGCCGGTTGCGCAGCCGCCCAGCCGCGCCGCCTCCGCGAAGATCACGGCGCCGCCGGCGCGGCGGATCGCGCCGCAGACGCCGGCACCCGGCGCGAGCTGCTCGTTCGCGGCGTTGACGATCGCGTCGACGTCGGGTTGTGCCGTGATGTCGCCCCGCAGCAGCTCGAGGCGCGCCATCGCTACCGGCCCGGCCAGTCGGGTGCACGCTTGGAGATGAACGCCGCGACGCCCTCGGCCGAGTCGGCCGTGGCCCGCTGCGCGGCCATCAGCTCGGCCTCGACCGCGAGCCCGTCGGTCAGGGCCAGCTCGCCGCCGCGCAGCACGGCGGCGCGAATGTGGCGCACGGCGGTCGGCGCGTTCGCGCAGATCTCGTCTGCCAGCTCGCGCGCGCCCGCAGCGGCATCGTCGGCCACCCGGTTCGCGAGGCCCAGCGCCAGCGCCTCGTCGGCACCGACGTCGCGTCCCGTCAGCAAGAGTTCGAGCGCGATCGCGTGGGGCACCAGCCGCGGCAGCAGCTGCGTGCCGCCCCAACCGGGGATCAGCCCGCGCTTCGGCTCCGGCAGGGCCAGCCGCGCGCCGGTGGCGAGCACGCGCAGGTCGCACGACAGCGCCAGCTCGCAACCGCCGCCGTAGGCGAGGCCGTTGACGGCAGCGATCAGCGGCTTCGAGAGCCCGACGCCGGCGAAGGCGATCGCGAACGGCGGCGCGGCTCCCGGGCCGCGCTCCTCGATCTGCCCCAGCAGCTTCTTCAGGTCGGCGCCGGCCGAGAACGCGCGGTCGCCGGCGCCCGTGATGACGCCGGCCCACAGGTCGTCGTCCGCCTCCAGTCGCGCGGCGAACGCGATGATGCCGTCGTACGTCTCGAGGTCGATCGCGTTCAGGCGCTCCGGCCGGTCGAGGGTACAGGTCGCGACCCGGCCGTCGACTGTCACGACGACGGTCACGGGACGGGCGCCTCCGCCGGTGGCGCCGCCGCGCTGACCGCCAGGTAGTGCTCGCGGGCGTGCTGCACGTGCTTGACCATGCGCTGCGCGCGCTCCAGGTCGATGCGGTTCTCGGTCTTGCCGTCGACCTTCATGGCGGTGCCGACGATGGCGCCGTCGGCGACCTCGAGGATGCGTTCGATGGTGTCGTGGCGGACGCCGGTGTTCGCGATCACCGGCATGTCCGGGACGGCCGCCTTCGTGTCCTCCAGGTCGGCGAACCGGAACGGCTCGCCCGCGCGCGGGCCCGAGATGAGCGCCGCGCTGCACCCGAAGAAGTGCGCGCCCTGCGCGCGGTCTGCGACGGTTCGCGTGCCCAGCGGCGACGCGAACTCGGGCGTCAGGTTCGTGAAGATCGCGATGTCGTCGGCGCCGATCGAGTGGCGGTAGGCGAACGCCGCGCCGGGATCGGGCCGCAGCTGGCCCATGTCGCTCTCGTAGACGCCGATGAACACCTCACGGACGAACGCCGCGCCGACGGCCTTGCCGACCGCGAGCGTCGCGAGCGGGTCCCAGTACAGGTCGATGCCGAACGGCACCGCGAGCACCGGTTTCAACTCGCCCACCACGGCTGCCATGGCCGTCGCCTGCTCGACGCCGACGTCGACCCGGTACGGCAGGTCGCCCTCGTTCGAGTAGATGATGCCGTCCACCCCGGCCTCCAGCAGGGCATCCGTGTCCTGGCGGGCGGCCGCCACGATCGGCGCCATCCCGGCATCGCGGTCGAAGGAGGAGGACCCCGGCAGTGCCAGGAGGTGGACGACCCCGATGATGGGCTTCACGACCCCGAAGATGCCCTCGATGACGTTGCCGGCTGTGAGGTTCACGCGACGCACGGTACCGGGCGCGGCAGATGCTTGGCAAGCTACGGCGATGGCCGGCGAGGACATCCTGGGCATGACGGTGCGCCGCCTGGCCGGAGCCGCCGCCGACGACGAGTCGCCGGACGAGGTGCTCGCAGGGCGCGCGCTCGCTGCGCTGGCGGCCGACGCGCCCGCCTCCGACCGTGCTGCGCGGCTCTACGGCGTGCTGCGCAGGCCCCTGGAGCGCCGCGCCGGACACCGGCCCGCGGCGGCGTCGGCGGAGGACGCGCTGGCCGAGCGGCTGGAGGACCGGCTGGCGACGCTGGTGGTCGCGATGGAGGACGCCCGCGACGCCGGCGACGATCACCGCGCCGACGCGTTGCACGCTCGCTACATCGAGCTCGCGACGACGTACGTGACGCGCCTCGTGCGATGACCGCGTACCGCGCACCCGTCGCCGAGCGCGTCGCGGCGGTGCTGCGGCGCGCGGGGCTGGAGCCAGGTCCGGTGCTGGCGATGGTGTCGGGCGGCGCCGACTCGACGTTGCTCGTGACGGTGCTGACCGAGTTCGGCTTCGCGGTGCGCGGCCTGCATGTCGCGCACGGGCTGCGCGGCGCCGACTCCGACGCCGACGCCGCCTTCTGCGGGCAGCTGCCGGTACCCGTCACGGTGGTCGACGGCCGCGTGGCGGCGGGCGCGAACCTCGAGGCGCGCCTTCGCGACGTGCGGCGGGCGGCCGCCCTCGGCGCGGCCGGCGGCGACCCGATCGCGACCGGCCACACCGCCACCGACCGGGCCGAGACCGTCATCTACCGCCTCGCTACCTCGGGTGGCGTCAACGCACTGCCGGCCCTGCCGCCGGCCGCACCGCCCTTCTACCGGCCGCTCCTCGACGTCACGCGCGCCGAGGTGCGCGACGAGCTGGCGCGACGCGCGTTGCCGTGGCGCGAGGATCCGTCCAACGACGATCCGGCCTTCGCCCGCAACCGCATCCGCAACGAGGCGCTGCCCGTGCTGCTGGCGCTGAACCCGCGCGCCGACGCCAACATCGCGCGTACCGCCGAGGTCGCCGCCGCCGAGCGCGAGCTGCTGGCCGGGCTCGCCGCGCCGTTCGTCTCGGACGGCGCCGCGGACCTCCGGTTCCGCGACGAGCACGTGGCGCTGCAGCGCGAGGTCGTCCGCCAGGCGGCTGCCGCAGCCGGCGTGACGGTGCAGCACGCCGACGTGGAAGCGCTGATCGGTCCCGGCGGCGCCGGCCGGCGGACGCTGCCGGGCGGCGCCGAGGCGGCGACGGTTGGAGGTTGGATCCGATTCAGGAGGTCAAGCTAGAGTCTCCGGCGATGAGTGGCATCGACCCGGGCGGCCTCGTCGCCGAGACCCTGATCGACAGCGAGACGCTCCAGGCTCGGATCGCCGAGCTCGGCGCCCAGATCACCAGCGACTACGCCGACGACCCGCCGCTCCTGGTGTGCGTGCTCAAGGGCGCCTTCGTGTTCGTCGCCGACCTCGTGCGGGCGATCGACCTGCCGGTCGAGATCGACTTCATGGCGATCTCGTCGTACGGCTCCGGCACGCAGACGTCGGGGATCGTCCGGATCGTGAAGGACCTCGAGATCTCGATCGAGGGGCGCGCGGTGATCGTCGTCGAGGACATCGTCGACTCCGGCCTGACGCTCTCCTACCTCCTGAAGAGCCTGCAGGCGCGTCGGCCGCGGTCGCTCGCCATCTGCGCGCTGCTGACCAAGCCCGAGCGCCGCGAGGTCGACGTGCCGGTCACGTACATCGGCTTCGAGATCGCCAACAAGTTCGTCGTCGGCTACGGCCTCGACGTCGAGGAGCGCTTCCGCAATCTCGACTACATCGGGGTCGTCGAGCCGCCCGACGAGGCCCGCCCGCTAGTCTGAGGCCGTGCGAACCATCCATGTCGGCGCGTGTCCGCTCGACTGCCCCGACACCTGCTCGTGGGTGCTGGAGGCCGAGGGCGGCCGCGTGGTCTCGATCCGCGGCAACAAGGCGCAGCCGTTCACGCACGGCGCTTTGTGCGGCAAGGTCAACCGGTACCTCGACCATCTGAACGGCGACCGCGTGACGCACCCGCTGGTGCGCACGGGCGCGAAGGGGGAGGGGCGATTCGCCCGCGTCGGCTGGGACGAGGCGCTCGACCGCGTCGCCGACGGGCTGCAGCGGACGATCGAACGGCACGGCCCGGAGGCGATCCTGCCGTTCTTCTTCGCCGGCTCGCTGGGGATGATCCAGTCGTTCGGGCTGCCGCAGCGGATCCTCTACGCGATGGGCACCTCACGGCTCGATACGACCATCTGCACGGCCGCGTGGCGCGCCGCCGCGAAGGCGACGATCGGCGGCCAGGTCTGCATCGACCCGGAGACGCTGCCCGCGGCGCGCCTGATCGTCATCTGGGGCGCCAACCCGCTGTCGACTGGCATGCACGTGTGGAAGTACGTCAACGCGGCGCGCGCCGCGGGCGCGCACGTGGTCTGCATCGACCCGCTCCGCTCGCCGACGGCCGAGCGCTGCGACGAGCACATCGCCCCGCGCCCCGGCACCGACGCCGCGCTCGCCCTCGGGCTGATGCGTTTGATCCGCGACGCCGGCGCCACCGACGAGGCGTGGCTGGCGGCGCACACGGTCGGCTGGCCCGAGCTCTCGGCCCGGCTCGACGAGTGGCCGGTCGAGCGCACCGCCGCCATCTGCGGTCTGCCGGAGGAGGTCGTCCGCGGCCTCGGCGAACGTCTCGCCACCACGCGTCCGTCGGCGATCATGATCGGCCTGGGCCTGCAGCGCCACGGCGGCGGCGGCTCGGCGGTGCGCGCGATCATGGCCATCTCCGCGCTGACCGGCGACTGGCGCCACGTCGGCGGCGGCGTCTCCGGCATGACCGGCGGCCACTTCCCGTCGCTGTCGGCGTACGCGGGCGCCAAGGCGGGCGGTGTCACGTATCCGCGGTCGCGCGTGGTGAACATGTCGCGGCTGGGCCACGCCCTGCACGAGCTGGACGACCCGCCGGTGGGCTCGCTGCTGGTGTTCAACTCCAACCCGGCGGCGACGTCGCCCGACGCCCGCCGGGTGCGGGCCGGGATGCTGCGCGACGACCTGTTCACGGTCGTGCTCGAGCAGCGGATGACCGACACGGCCGACCTGGCCGACATCGTCCTGCCGGCCACGATGCAGCCGGAGCACGCCGACCTGCACGATTCGTATGGCCACCTCTACCTGTCGTGGAACGAGCCGGCCGTGCCCGCGCCGGGCGAGTGCCTGCCCAACTCCGAGATCTTCCGCCGCATCGCGGCGCGTCTCGGGTTCGATCACCCGGCGCTCCAGATCTCCGATCTCGACTTCGCGTCGGAGATGCTCGGGCAGGCCGGCATCGAGCTGGACGACATCCGCGCCGAGGGCTTCGTGCGCGTCGGTCCGCCACGTGGCACGGCGCCGTTCGCCGACGGCGGCTTCCCGACCGCCAGCGGCCGCGTCGAGCTGGTGTCGCAGGCGCTCATCGACGCGGGCCGCGACGGCCTGCCCACCTACGAGCTGCCGCACGAGGCGGTCGACGACGAGTTGGCGGAGCGCTTCCCGCTCGTGCTGCTCGCTCCCGCCGGCCGGTTCTTCCTCAATTCGACGTTCGCCCAGCTGGACTGGCACCGCGGCAAGATGGGCGCCCCGACCGTCTGGCTGCACCCGGCCGATGCCGCTGCCCGCGGCCTGATCGACGGCGACACCGTTCGCTGCCACAACGACCGCGGCGCCTGGACGGCGGCCCTCGCCGTCAGCGACGCGACGCGGCCGGGCGTCTGCTTCACGCTCAAGACGCAGTGGCCGAAACTGTCGCCGGGTGGCGAGAACGTGAACGCCTGCACGCCGGAGCGCGACACCGACATCGGTGGCGGTCCCACGTTCCACGACAACCGCGTCGAGGTCTCCGCCGCGGTCTGAGCCGGACCGGGCGTGCGGCTTGCGTGCGGATGCGTGCGCCGTCCGTTCTGGGGTCAGACCCCGAAACGGCCGTTCCTGGGGTCTGACCCCAGAACGCTTCCGCGCGGAAGCGGCACGGATCGCGCGACCGATCGGCGAAGTCCCCGGTTCAGGACGAAGCGCGCGCTGCTCGGCACGGAGATCGCGCTAGACATCGTCCGGGCAGCTGCTGGAGGTGGATCAGGCGACGCAGGATGGCGTGCGGGCGGGCGGCGCAGCTAGCTGACGCCGCCCGAGAGGGCGATCGAGCCAGTCGGGCCACCATGCTGCGTGCCGTCATCGGGCTCGGCCGTGATGGCGACCGTCGTGCCCGTGCCGACCGGATCCTGCAGCTGGAGCACGTTGTCCGAACCGCCGTGCATGAGCCCGGCTGAAACCGGCGCGCCGCCGGCGGGAATCGTCCAGACCTCCCACACCTTGCCGGGTGGAGCGGGCAGCAGGTCGGAGACCACGAGCGGCTTGCGGTCGGAGGCCAGGAGCAGCGCGCCGCCGCCCTCGCCACCCGGGCCCGACAGCGGGACGACCTGCGCGCCCGGCGCCGCCAGCGCCTGGCTGACCAGCGCCGAGCTGTCGCGCTCCGCCTGCAGCGTCGAGGTCTTGTCGCGCTCGGCCACGTACAGCACACCGAGCAGCGCCGCCGTGATCGCGAAGGCCGCGGCGAAGTTGCGGGACGGCGTGAAGATCTCGGCGAACCGGCGCCGCGGCCGCCTGGCGGCTGCGGCCGGCGCCGCTGCGAACGCCGGCGAGGCGACTGCCGGCTCCTGCGGCGTGGCGCGCGCGGCGACCAGGATGCGCTCGCGGAGGTCGGCCGGCGGCTCGGCCGGCGGCACGCTCAGGGCCAGCGCCGCCGCCGTCTCGAGTGCCTCGTCGAAGGCCGCACGGCACGTCTCGCAGCCCTCAAGATGGGCGTCGACCGCGGCTGCGTCGGCCGGGTCGAGCGCGTCCAGCGCATGGGTTGAGACCAGCACTTCGAGCTCGTCGTGGGTGTAGGAGCCAGCGTCCATCGTGTCTCAGTCTGCCCCGTTCTCGGCCAGGAGATGGCGCAGGCGCGCGAGCGCCGCGTGCGTCCGTGACTTGATCGTGCCGAGCGGCTCACCCAGGTGTTCCGCCAACTCGGACTGCGACAGGCCGTCGAAGTAGGCCAGCGCCAGCACCTCGCGCTGCGGCGCCGGCAGGAGGTCGAGCGCGACGTCGATGCGCCGACGCTCGAAGCCTTCCAGCACGGCGCGGGGAACATCGTCCGAGGCCACCGTCTCGGGCAGCTCCGCCGTGGGCTGGGCGGGCCGGGCCTCCTCGCGGCGGACGAGGTCGACGGCCTTGTGGTGCACCAGGGACAACAGCCACGTGGAGGCCTTGGCGCGAGCGGCGTCGAACCGCGCCGCACCGCGCCACACGGCGAGGAAACCCTCCTGCACCGCGTCCTCCGCCAGCGACGCGTCGCGCACGATCCGCAGTGCCAGTCCATACGCCGATCGGCCGTACCGGTCGTACAGGGCGGCGAGCGCGCTGTCGTCGCCCGCTGCGCAGCGGGCGATCAGGTTCGCGTCCGAGAGCTCGCCGGGACTCATCCGGTTCGAGATGGTACTGGACGGAGCCCGGCCGCGAGCGGCCCCGAGCGGGGACGAGATCGTCGCATGCACGACTGTTGTTCGCACCGCGCGCGCCCGCGGTTCGCCCTGCTGCTAACGGATTGCACGACCCGGGACGATGACTATCCGCGTGCTAGGCTGCGACCACGTTGGGCGGCCACTCGGCCGCCACTTTCACCCTACGGGGCAGGGTTAGTGAATCGCTTTTTCAAGAGCGCAGCCTTCCCGATCATCGTCGTGATCGTGCTGGCCTACGTCGCGCAGAGCGTCATGTTCGGCGGCAACAAGTCGGCGACGGCCAAGAAGACGTGGTCCGACATGACCCGCGCGCTCGATCAGGGCCAGGTCAAGGAGCTCAAGCACTCCATGTCGGGGAACAGCGTCAAGGTGACGCTGACCGACCCGAACCAGAAGCCGTTCACCGTCGGCATTCCCGGTGATGACGCGTGGAAGGACGTGTACGAGAAGTACTCGCCCAACAAGGCGCTCGTGATCGAGGGATCGAAGGTCGGCGGCACCAACTGGGCCAGTCTGCTGTTCGGGGTCTTGCCGTTCCTGTTGTTCCTCGGGTTCTGGCTCTTCCTCATGAACCAGATGCAGGGCGGCGGCTCAAAGGTGATGAGTTTCGGGAAGAGCCGCGCCAAGCGCATGGCCGTCGACTCTCCGAAGGTCACCTTCAAGGACGTCGCGGGCGCCGACGAGGCGGTCGAGGAACTTCACGAGATCAAGGACTTCCTCGAGAACCCCAAGAAGTATCAGGCGCTCGGCGCGCGCATCCCGAAGGGCGTGCTGCTGTTCGGCTCTCCCGGTACCGGTAAGACGCTGCTCGCGCGCGCCGTCGCCGGCGAGGCGGGCGTGCCGTTCTTCTCGATCTCCGGCTCCGACTTCGTCGAGATGTTCGTCGGCGTCGGCGCGAGCCGCGTCCGCGACCTGTTCGAGCAGGCGAAGCAGAACTCGCCGTGCATCATCTTCATGGACGAGATCGACGCTGTCGGCCGCCATCGCGGCGCCGGCATGGGCGGCGGTCACGACGAGCGCGAGCAGACGCTCAACCAGCTCCTCGTCGAGATGGACGGGTTCGAGACGAAGGACAACATCATCCTGATCGCGGCCACCAACCGGCCCGACATCCTCGACCCCGCCCTGCTCCGCCCCGGCCGCTTCGACCGCCAGATCGCCGTCGACCGTCCCGACCGGGCCGGCCGGGAGCAGATCCTGCGCGTCCACACGCGCGGCAAGCCGATCGCGAAGACCGTCGACCTGGCCGAGCTGGCCGGTCAGACGCCCGGGTTCACGGGCGCCGACCTGGCGAACCTCGTCAACGAGGCTGCGCTGCTGACCGCGCGCCACGGCAAGAAGACGATCACGAAGAACGAGCTCGAAGAGGGCATCATGCGCGTGATCGCAGGGCCCGAGAAGAAGACGCGCCTGCTGTCCGAGAAGGAGCGCCTGATCACGGCGTACCACGAGATGGGCCACGCGCTGGTCGGGCACTTCCTGCCGAACTGCGACCCGGTGCACAAGATCTCGGTCGTTTCGCGCGGTCAGGCCCTCGGCTACACCATCTCGATGCCGTCGGAGGACAAGTTCCTCACGACCAAGGCGGCGCTGATGGACACCCTCGCCATGACGCTCGGAGGCCGCGCCGCCGAGGAGCTCGTGTTCGACGAGGTCACCACGGGCGCCGCGAACGACATCGAGAAGGTCACCGCCAGCTCGAAGAACATGGTGATGCGTTGGGGCATGAGCGAGAAGCTCGGGCCGCGCGCGCTTGGCGGCCGTCAGGACCAGCCGTTCCTGGGCCGCGAGTTCGGCCACGAAGCCGACTACTCGCAGGAGATCGCCCGCGAGATCGACGACGAGATCCGCCGCATCATCGAGGAGGCGCACGACAGCGCCCGCCACGTGCTCGCCGCGCACGTCGAGGACCTGCACCGGCTCTCGAAGGTCCTGCTCGAGGTCGAGACCATCGACCGCGACCAGTTCCTGCGCCTGCTCGACGGCGAGTCGGAGGAGACCGTCTTCCCGCCCGCCGCCGTTCCGGCCACGCCCGAGCCGTCCGATGCGGGCGAGCGTCGCGAGGCCAAGCCACGCGGTCTCGGACTGCCCCTCCCGGGCACGCCCGACACGCCCGGCGCCGGCGCCTGACAGCGCCCGGAGCGGGCGCGAGGCCCGCATCGAACCTCTAGTCTCCAGCTCATGCTGGAGGCCTTTACCGCTCATCTCCCGGTCGAGATCACGTTCGGCGACGGCTGCGTGTCGTCGCTTCCCGTCGTGCTTGCCCGGCACGGCGTGAGCCGTCCGTTCATCGTCATCGAAGAGCCCGTCGCCGACCATCCGGGCATCGCGACGGCCCTTGCTGCCGTGCCCGCCGGGCGGCGGTTCGTGAAGCCGTCGGGCGAGCCGACGATGGCCATGTTCGAAGACTGCGTCGAGGCCTTCTCGGCCAGCGGCACCGACGGTATCGTCGCCATCGGCGGCGGCTCCGCGATCGACCTCAGCCGTGCGACGCGCGCCGTGGTCGGGGCCGACTCGACCTGCGAGGACGTGCTCGCCGGCCGCGTCGAGGCACGGCCGCCGCACGTGCCGCTGATCTCGGTGCCGACCACATCGGGCACCGGCGCCGACCTCACGGGCGCGTTCGTCATCAAGACGGCCGACGGCCGCAAGCGCGCCTGGGGCCACAGCCTGCTGCGCGGCCAGGCCTCGCTGATCGACCCGGAGCTGACGCTCGGCCTGCCGGCGGCGCCGACGCTGCACGGCGGCGTCGACGCGATGGCGCACTGCGTGGCGGCCTGCATGGTGGTGAACCGCTCGCCGTTCTCGATCGCCGTGGCCTGCGAGGGGCTGCGCAACATCGCGGCGGGACTCGAGCCAGCGGTGCGTGATGGCTCCGACCTCGACGCGCGCCGGCACATGAGCCTGGCGTGCATGTTCGGCGGGCTCGCGATCAACCTCGCCGGCTGCTCGGCCGAGCACGCGCTCGGGCACGGCCTCGGCGGTGTCTATGGCCTGCCGCACGGCCTCGCGGTCGGCCTTCTGCTGGCCGAGTGCCTGGAAACGAACCGCCCCGCCCGCGTCGACGAGCTGGAGCGCATCGGCGAGGCGCTCGGCGAGCCGGCCGGCGGTGCCGGCGACGGCACGCGCGGCATCCGCGCCGTCCGCCGCGTGCTGGCCGGGGCCGGCTTCCCCGTGCCGTCCGACGTCGGCTTCGGCGACGAGCGGATGGCCGACCTGGTCGCGATCAGCCTCGACGACTACTGTCTGACCACCAACCCGGTGGCGTGGGATGCGGCCGATGTCGAGGATGCCTTCCGGCGCGCGCTCGCCGTCACCGCCCGGTGATCTCTACGATATCGCGCGTGGCCGGCTCCCCCTCGCTCCGCGACCGCTACGCCGCGCCTGCACTGATGGGCGTCGTCAACGTCACGCCCGACTCGTTCTCCGACGCCGGGCGGTTCCTCGACCCGGCGCTCGCCATCGAGGAGGGCCTGCGCCACGCGGTCGAGGGCGCCGCGGTCGTCGACATCGGCGGCGAGTCGACGCGGCCGGGCTCGGAGGGCATCCCGGTCGAGCTCGAGCTGGAACGCGTGCTGCCGGTGATCGAGGGCATCCGCGCCGTCTCGGACGTCGTCATCTCGATCGACACCTCGAAGGCCGTCGTGGCCGAGGCCGCCATCCGCGCCGGCGCCTCGATGGTCAACGACGTGACGGCGCTGGGCGATCCGGAGATGGCGGCGCTCGTCGCGCGCACCGGAGTCGACCTCTGCGTGATGCACATGCTCGGGACGCCGCGGACGATGCAGGACGACCCGCGCTACGACGATGTCGTCGCCGAGGTGGCCGACTGGCTGTGCGACCGGGTCGAGCGTGCCTGCGACGCCGGCGTCGCCCGCGAGCGCATCTGCGTCGACCCCGGCATCGGCTTCGGCAAGAACATGGATCACAACCTGAGCCTCATCGCGCACGTTGCGGAGATCGGTGCCCGCTGCGGCGCGCCGGTGCTGGTCGGCCTCTCGCGGAAGAGCTTCCTGGGGCGCATCATGGGCGACATGGAGCGCGACCGGACCGTCCCTACCATCGCGGCGAACGTCGAGGCCGCGCGGCGCGGCGCGTTCATGCTGCGCGTCCACGACGTGGGCGTCCACCGCGATGCCTTCGCCGCCATCGCCGCGATCGGAGCCGCACGATGAGTGACAGCGAGCGCGAGGTCGAGATCGCGATCGACGGCCTCGCCGTCTTCGCCCACCACGGGGCCCTGCCGGAGGAGCAGGCGCTCGGCCAGCGCTTCTTCCTCGACATCCGCATGATCCCGCTGCGGGACGGCGCCTGCGACACCGACGAGCTGACCGACGCGATCGACTACGGCGCCGTCGCACAGCGTGCGCACGACGTCGCCTGCGGCGGCCCGTACCGCCTGCTGGAGCGACTCGCCGACGAGGTCGCGACGGTCATCATCGCCGAGTTCGCGGTCGACGAGGTGAGCGTTCGGGTCTCGAAGCCGTCCGCCCCGGTACCCCTCGTCCTCGACACGGTCGGCGTCACCGTCACCCACCGGCGCCGCCCGTGAGTGGCCACGTGGCGATCGGCCTGGGGGCCAACCTGGGCGATCCGCTGGCAGCGCTGCGGGCCGCCGTCGACGCCGTCGACGCGCTGCCCACCACGCGGGCGCTGGTGGTGTCCGACGTGTACCTGACGGCACCTGTCGGCGGCCCGCCCGGGCAACCCGACTACGCCAACGCCGCGCTGCTGATCGAGACGTCGCTGGCGCCGCGGGCGCTACTGCGCGAGCTGCAGCGCATCGAGCTGGAGGCCGGCCGCGTGCGGACGGTGCGCAACGGCCCGCGTACGCTCGATCTCGACATCCTGTGGTGGGAGGGGCGCGTCATCGACGAGCCCGACCTGCAGGTGCCGCACCCGCGGTTGATGGAGCGCCGGTTCGCGCTCGAACCGCTTTCCGAGGTGCTCCCGGAGCCCGCATTCGCCGAGGCGCTCGCCGCCCTGCCCGACCAGGGCGTTCGGCGACTGGGCCCGATCGCTGACGCTACCATTGGAGCGATCTTTCCCGACGAGGGGTGAACGACGTGTCCCATCTCGAGGACCTCGAGGAGTACGACGCAGAGCTCGAGCTCGCGTTGAAGCACGAGTATGCGACGGTGTTCGGGATGTTCCGCTACTGCGTGCTCACGCAGGAGGCGACATACCTCTGCAACGTGCTGAACCTCAAGCCCGAGCATCAGCCGTCCTACCCGCTCTTCCATCTGACGATGGAGGACGTCTGGGTGTGGGACAAGAACCGCCCGAGCCGCATCATCCCGCGCGCCGAGGTGCACACCTCGTCCGACATCACGGTCGAGGAGCTGAAGCCGCCGGACGACCCGCTGCCGACGACGCTCCCGCCCGAGTTCAGCGCACCGCCCGAAGCCTGATCCGAGCCACACGATGCTGCTCGCCGTCGACGTCGGCAACACGCAGACCGTCCTCGGCCTGTACCGCGGCCGCGAGATCGACGAGCACTGGCGGCTGACCACCGACCCGCGCCGCACCACCGACGAGCTCGACGTCGAGCTCGCCGCCCTGCTGGCGCGGCGCGGCCTCGCCGATGTCGTCACGGCCGCGGCGCTGTCGACGACGGTGCCGACGCTGACGCATCCGTGGACGAGCGTGCTGCGCCGGGTGGCGGGCACCGAGCCGATCGTGATCGGCCCGGGCGTGCGGACGGGCGTGCCCGTCCGCACCGACAACCCGCGCGAGGTCGGCCCCGACCGGATCGCCAACTCGGTCGCCGCGCACGCCCACCACGGCGGGCCGTGCATCGTCGTCGACTTCGGCACGTCGACCAACTTCGACGTCGTCTCGGCCGACGGCGAGTTCCTCGGCGGCGCCATTGCGCCGGGCGTCGAGATCTCGATGGAGGCGCTCTACAGCCGCGCCGCCCGCCTCGTGAAGGTCGACCTGGCGACGCCCACGTCCGCGATCGGCAAGTCGACCGTCGCGTCGATGCAGTCCGGCGCGGTGTTCGGCTTCGCCGGCCAGGTGGACGGGCTGGTGCGCCGCATCCAGGCCGAGCTCGGCGGCCCCTGCCCGGTGGTCGCAACCGGTGGCCTCGCGGGCCTGCTCACCCCGCACTGCGAGACCATCACGGCACACGAGCCGTGGCTCACCCTCGACGGGCTGCAGCTGGTATGGGAGCGCAACCAGCCTTAGGGGCGCTCGTACGCCCCGCGGAGGCGTGCGGGAGGCTCCACATCAAGCCTCCAGTAACCGGCTACGATCGACGGCCATGCCGACCGTCCGCGCCGCCGTCTTCAACGGCCCCCAGCAGCCCCTCGAGATCACCGACCTCGAGCTCGCGCCGCCCTCCGCGGGCGAGGTGCTCGTCCGGTACGGCGCGAGCGGCGTCTGCCACTCCGACCTGCACGTCGTCGACGGCGACTGGTCGGCGTCGTTCCCCCTCGTTCTCGGCCACGAGGGGGCCGGCGTCGTGGAGGCCCTCGGCGAGGGCGTCACGAACGTCGCCGTGGGCGACCACGTCGTGCTGTCGTGGTGGTACCCGTGCGGCGCGTGCCTGCAGTGCCGCCGGGGCGAGCAGTGGGTGTGTTCCGGCAACCGCGCCGCTGACAGCACGCTGCACGACGGCACCATGCGGCTCAGCTCGGCTGACGGGCCGGTCGGCCAGTACCTGTCGATCGGCACGTTCGCGACCCACGCCGTGGTGCCCGCGAGCGCCGCAGTCGTGATCCCGCCCGAGCTGCCGTTCGACGTGGCCTGTCTGATCGGCTGCGGCGTCGCCACCGGCGTGGGCGCCGTCATCAATACCGCCGGCGTCGAGCCGGGCGCTTCGGTGGCGGTGATCGGCTGCGGCGGCGTCGGGCTATCGGTGATCATGGGTGCGGCGCTGGCCGGCGCGGATCCGATCATCGCGATCGACCGCGAGGACGCGAAGCTCGAGCTGGCCCGCGAGGCCGGCGCGACGCATGTCATCCAGCCGAACGGCAGCGTCCGGCGCGCGGTGCGGGCGATCGTGCCCGACTTCGTCGACTACTCCTTCGAGGCGATCGGCCTCAGGGAAACCGTCGAGCTGATGCCGCGGATCACGCGGCGCGGCGGCACCATGGTGATGGTCGGCATGACCCCCGAGAAGACCGAGGTGGCCGTCGACGGCCTCGTGTTCCCGTCGTCGGGCATGAAGCTGCTCGGTTCGTCGTACGGCTCGTCCGTGCCGGCCGTCGACTTCCCGCTGCTGGCGCGCCTGAACCTGGCCGGCAAGCTGCCGATCGAGCGGATGGTGACCGACCGGATCGCGCTGGACGAGGTCAACGACGCGCTGGCGGCCATGCGCAGGCGCGAGCGCGCCCGCAGCGTCATCCTCTACTAGCCGCCGCCGTACACCGAGATCGGCAGGCCGAGCTCGGCGTCTTCGTCGTGGTCGACGGCGTCGGCGGCAGCGTGCAGCGCCATCAGCGCGCGAGCTCCGGGCGCCTCGTCGAACAGCCGCGCCTCGAGCGCCTCGAGCGTCGCGATCTGCCCGAGCTCGGTGCGAAGGGTGCGCGCGAACGTGCCGCGACGCAGGTACCACGGGTGAAACTTGCGCAGGAACGGCACGGCGCGGCGCTCGCCGATCTCGTGCACGACCGCGCGGGCATAGCGCACCAGCTCGGCCACGATCTCGTCGTCCGACGGCTGCTGGTCGGTGCCGTCGGCCAGCTCGCGCAGCAGCCAAGGGTTCCCCTGCGCGGCCCGCGCGACCATGATCGCGGCGCAGCCGGTGGTGTGCAGCACGGCCTCGGCGGTGGCGCGCGACGTGACGTCGCCCGACGCGATCACGGGGATGTCGACCGCCTCGACCAGCTCGGCCGTCAGCGCGTGGTCGGCTCGGCCCGTGTACATCTGCTGGGCGGAGCGCGGGTGCAGCGTCAGCGCCTGGGCGCCGGCCTGGGCGAGGCGCGGCCCGATCGCCAGAAACGCCCGCGAGCCGTCGCGCTGGCCGCGGCGCATCTTCACCGTCACGGGCACGTCGACCGCCTCCGCGACGGCCTCCACGAGGCGGCACGCGAGGTCGCCGCCGTCCGCCTCGATCAGCGAACTGCCGGCGCCGGTCTTGGTCACCTTGCGCACGGGGCAGCCCATGTTGATGTCGACGATGTCGGCGCCGGCCTCGACCACCATGACAGCGGCGCGCGCCATCCGGTCGGGCTCGGACCCGAAGATCTGCACTGCCAGCGGCCGCTCGTCGCGCGCGATGCGCAGGTAGCCGTGCGTGCGCTCGTTGCCGTAGTCGAGGCCGCACGCGGACACCATCTCCGAGCACACCAGGCCGGCGCCGAAGCGGCGTCCCTGGCGGCGGAAGGCCTGTGCGGATACCCCTGCCATGGGCGCCAGCACGACCCGGCTCGGGACCAGGACGTCGCCGATCGTCCATTCGTCCGAGAGGGTTCGTACGGCGGTCGCCACGGCTCCCAGGCTATCATTCGCCCCGATGACGGCGCCCGATGGCGCCGTTCGACGTTGCGTCTATTCGAGGTTGTGAAGTGGCTAAGGAAGTCGTCCTCACCCGTGAAGGGTTCGAGAAGCTGAAGGCAGAGATCGAGGAGATGTCCACGGTGCGCCGCCGCGAGGTGGCCGAGCGCATCAAGGAGGCCCGCGAGTTCGGCGACATCTCCGAGAACTCCGAGTACGACGACGCCAAGAACGAACAGGCCATGCTCGAGGCCAAGATCGCGCAGCTCGAGGAGCGTCTCCGCGACGCCACCGTGATCGACGCCGAAGAGGTCTCGACTGACTCCGTGGCGCTCGGATCGATGATCACCCTCGAGACGCCCGCCGGCAAGGCCACGTACCAGCTGGTCGGCTCCGCCGAGTCCGACCCGGACGAGAACCGCCTCTCCAACGAGTCGCCGATCGGCCGCGCCATCATCGGGCACAAGAAGGGCGAGACGGTCGACGTCGTCACGCCGGGCGGTCCGATCAAGGTGAAGATCGTCTCCATCAAGGCCGCGTAGCGGGCGTGAGCTACCACGCGCTCCCGCACCGGTTCGCGGGACGCACCGCGATCGCCGACCTCCGCGCCGCCCACGAGGGCCTCGAGGCCGGCGCCGAGTCGGGCACGAGCTACCGCCTGGCCGGTCGCGTGATGGCGCGGCGCGGCCAGGGTAAGCTCGTGTTCCTCGACCTTGTCGATCGGTCCGGACGGCTGCAGCTGCTGGCAGCGGCCGACGTGCTCGACGCGGAGCTGTTCGAGCGCGTCGGTGGTATCTCGCTCGGCGATGTGGTCGGCGTCGAGGGCGAGGCGATCACCACCCGCCGCGGCGAGCTGTCGCTGCGCGTGACGGGCTTCGAGCTGCTGGCGCCGAACCGGCAGTCGCTGCCCGACACGTGGCACGGGCTGTCCGACGTCGAGGTGCGCTACCGCCAGCGCTACCTCGACCTGCTGATGTCGCCCGAGAGCCGCGAGCTGTTCGCCGTGCGGTCGCGCGCCGTCTCGGCGTTCCGGCGGTTCCTCGACGAGCGCGGCTTCCTCGAGGTCGAGACGCCCGTGCTGCAGCCGCTCTACGGCGGCGCGCTGGCCCGGCCGTTCACCACGCATCACAACGAGCTCGGCCGCGACCTGTACCTGCGCATCGCCACCGAGCTGTACCTGAAGCGGCTCATCGTCGGCGGGCTCGAGAAGGTCTACGAGCTGGGCAAGGACTTCCGCAACGAGGGCGTGTCGTACAAGCACAACCCCGAGTTCACGATGCTCGAGACGTACGAGGCGTACGCCGACTACGAAGACGTCATGCGCATGACGGAGGAGATGGTCGCCTTCGCCGCGCAGGAGGCGCTCGGCACCACCGAGGTGGTGTGGAAGGGCGAGACGATCGATCTGAAGCCGCCCTGGCGCCGGCTGCCGCTGGGCGGTGCGCTGGCCGAGCACCTCGGCTTCGACCCGTTCGCGGGGCCGCGCGACGAGCCGCGGCTGCGGGTCGCGCTCGACGCGAAGGGCCTCGAGACGGGCGCCGACAAGACGTGGGCGCAGCTGGTCGACCACGCGCTATCGCACTTCATCGAGCCGCACCTGATCCAGCCGATCTTCCTGGTCGACTACCCGGTCGAGCTGTCCCCGCTGTCACGGCAGATGCCGGGCGACCCGACGCTCACCGAGCGGTTCGAGGCGTTCTGCGGCGGCATGGAGATCGGCAACGGCTACTCCGAGCTGAACGACCCCGACGAGCAGCAGGCGCGCTTCGAGGAGCAGGCGCAGATGGGTCGCGCGGGCGACGCCGAGGCGCATCCGATCGACGACGACTACGTGAACGCGCTCGGCTACGGCATGCCGCCCACCGGCGGCCTCGGGGTCGGTATCGACCGCGTCGTCATGCTCCTCGCGGGCACTGCGTCGATCCGCGAGGTCGTGCTCTTCCCGGCCATGCGCGACCGTCGTCCCTGACGCCCAGCGTGACGGCCTGACGCATCCGTGCCTGGCACGAATGCGTCACCGGGATGGCGCCGCGATCAGCCGAGCGACGTGTTCGCCGTGCGGGAGGCGCGCGTGATGTTCCCCGCCTCGTCGACCGCCCGGGCGACGACCGTGTAGCGGCGGGCCGTAGGCAGGTGCGCCTGCCACAGCTCGCCGTTCTCGGACGCGCCGTGCACCCAGCGCAGCGGCCTGTCGTCGGCGGCGACCAGGAAGGCGACGGCGGCGATGCCGTTGCGGTCGTTGGCCTTGGTGCGGACGTTGCACAACACGGCGTCGCCGAGCTGCTGCGTGCAGCGGATATCGGGCCGCGTCAGCGTGGGAGCGCGGCGGTCGGAACCAAGGTCGGCGCCGATCACGACCGGCTGCGAGCCGGCGTGCACGGCACCGCCGCGGTTGCGCGCGGTGACGGTGCAGGTCATGGCCGCGCCGGCATCGGCGCGACGCACGCGGTAGCTCACGCCGTGGGCGATGGGCACGCCGGCCCGGCGCCACTTGACGGCGACGGAGGTGGCGCCGGTGACCTGGGCGACGCAGTGGATGAAACGGCCCACGTGCGGGGGGCCGCTGACGTAGACGCTGCCGGTGCGGATGGGCGCGGGCGGCGGTGCCGAGTCGATCCACGACCGCAGCGCCAGCACGTCGGCGAAGACGTTCGGCGAGATCACCGAACCGCACACGAGACCCCAGCTGGTGACGCCCGCGAGCAGCACGCCGCCCACGCCGCCGTCGACCAGCAGCGGCCCGCCGGAGTCGCCGAAGCACGTGCCCTGGCCGGACGGCCCGGCGACGGCGCACATCATCGTGGCGCCCGCGTACGGGAACCCGGCGCCGGCGGCACAGGTGGGATCGTCGCGCAGAGTGAGCACGGCGGTGCGCAGGTCGTCGGGCATGATCTGCACCTCGTCGTCGAGGCGGGTGGCGCCCCAGCCGAGCACGCGCGCCGAGGCGCCCGGAGCGGCAGCCGCGGCGTGTGCCTGGTCGATCAGCGCGACGGGCGCGACCGGTGCGACCGGGGCGCGGGCGAGGTGCACGATGGCGACGTCGGAGCCGATCAGCTCCTCGGTGAAGGCCGGATTCCACGACAGGCTGGTGACCGGGATGCGCTGACCGCCGGTGCCCGACAGCGCCGTCTGGCCGAACAGCACGTCCCAGTCGGACGCGTTGGTGTCGGCCACGCAGTGCGCGGCGGTGAGGAACAGCGTGGGCGCGATCAACGAGCCGGTGCACGACTGGCCGGCGCCGGGGTCGACCGCGCGGGAGATGAGCGCGCCGATGAACGGGTAATCGGCCGCGTTCGCCGTCGTCCCACCGATGACGCGCGGGTGGCGCGCACGGGCGAGGCTGCCGGCCGTCGTCAGTGTGCGGCGGAACGGCTTCGACTCGTTGCCCCTGTTGTCGGTCGCGATCACGAGCAGCTCGTGCTGGCGCCGCGGCAGCGAGATGGTGAACGTCCTGCGCTTCCGCGACATCGTGAGCAGCTGGACGCCGCGACTCGATCGCACGCCGAGCTCGACGCGGCGAATGCCCGACGCGTCGGTGGCGCGCACCGTCACGGTGCACCTGCTGCCGCGACAGGCACCGCGGGCGCTCTTGATCCGCGGCGCCGTCGTGTCGGTGACGGGCTTGCGAGCGCCGACGGTCGGGAACCCGGCGACGCCGAAGTTCGCGCCCGCCGCGTTCTCGGCGATCACGACGCACGTCACCTGCGTGCCGCGGTCGGCGATCGTCAGGCGGCGCCGCGCCTTCGTCTCCTTCGGCAGCAGCTCGAGGTCGCGGAACCAGGCGTAGCTGAAGCGCACCTTGCTCTTGCTCGCCCACTGGCCCGGGTCGCAGCGCACGGCGCCGCGCACCCAGGGCTGGCCGTGGAGGGTGGTCTCGGAGATCTGCTCCGGCACCGCCACCGACTCGGGGGAGGCCAGGAACGCGCGCAGCGGGTTAGCGCTGAGCCGCGCGAACGTGGTGGGCAGCGTCGCGTCGGGACAGCCGGCCTGCGACGAGACGATGCCGAGCACGCGGTCGCCCTGTGGCGTCGAGGTGAGCAGCGGCGCGCCGGAGTCGCCCAGGCAGGTGCCGGTGCCGGGCGTCACGCCCGTCGCGCAGAAGGTCTCGGTGGTCGTGATCGCACGGCCCCACGACGCGGTGCAGGAGGCGTCGGTGCCGACGACCATCGGCAGCTCCTGCGGCAGGTTGGGCGCGGCGCCGTCGGCGTTCACGGCACCCCAGCTGACCAGCGTGCCGGTCGCTCCTGCCACGACGGTGCCTGAGGTGGCCAGCGGCGCCGGTGTCGCGGGCGCGTCGGCAGCGAGCTGGATGCGAATCACGTCGCCGCGGGCGGGCGGGCCGAGGTCGAGGGTGGGGGGCACGTCGAAGCCGGCGATCGGAATCGCCTTGCCGTTGTCGGCCGCCCGGCTGGTGCGGCCGACGATCACCTGCGCCGCGTCGAGGTCGATGAAGAAGACGCAGGTCACCGACGTGACGACGGTGCGCTTGGCGATCAGGACGCCGGTGCACGACTCGGTGTCGCCGAAGATGTCGGCACCCTCGACCAGCACGACCGACGGATGGGTGCCGGTGGAAACGGGAGCGCCGCCCGTCGACCGTGACGCCGCTGCCGTTGCCGGAGCCACGGCGCACAGGAGGAGGACGAGGGCGAGCAGGGGGCGGCGCATCGCCGGAGGGTACCCGACGCCATCGCGGGGCTCGCTCAAGGGCGTCCTGTACGGTGCCGATGGAAGCCGTGAAATGAACATGCAGACGCTTTTCAAAGCACCTCGGAGCCGGGCGCGTGGGGGCCGGGGCCGCGTGGTACACTCCGCCACCACCGACGGTCGACGGAGTGCAGAGATGCGTCACGAAATCACGCCTCCGCGCGCTGACTCGGGACTGGCACAACGTCCCGCGGGCGTGGCGGCACTAGGGTCCGCCCGCCGCGCGGGTGAACCGCGAAAGGAGGGCTAGGCGTGTTCGAACGATTCACCGAGCGCGCACGGCAGGTCGTCGTGCTCGCGCAGGACGAGGCCCGGGCCCTCAAGCACAACTACATCGGCACCGAGCACATCCTGCTCGGCCTGCTCCGTGAGGAGGAGGGACTCGCCGCCCGTGTGCTCGACTCGCTCGACATCACCGTCGAGGACGTCAGGGCGAACGTGGCGCGCATCGTCGGCCAGGGCGAAGAGGTCACGACGGGCCAGATCCCGTTCACGCCTCGCGCCAAGAAGGTGCTGGAGCTCGCGCTGCGAGAGGCTCTCTCGCTTGGTCACAACTACATCGGCACCGAGCACATCCTGCTCGGTCTCGTTCGTGAGAACGAGGGCGTCGCCGCGCGGATCCTGCTCGACTTCGACGCCGACGCCGAGAAGATCCGCAACGAGATCATCCGCATGCTGTCCGGCCCCGGCCGGCGCCAGGGCCAGGGCCAGGGCGCTACGCAGGGCTCCGGAGCGAGCGCGGGCGGGGCGGCTGCCGCCTCGGCCGAGGCGAAGAAGTCGTCGAAGCTGCTCGACCAGTTCGGGCGCAACCTGACGAAGATGGCTTCCGAGGGCAGGCTCGACCCGGTCGTCGGCCGTCAGACCGAGATCGAGCGGATGATGCAGATCCTCGTCCGCCGCATGAAGAACAACCCGGTGCTGATCGGGGAGCCCGGCGTCGGCAAGACCGCCGTCGTCGAGGGCCTCGCCCAGCGCATCTCGAACGGCACCGTCCCCGACCTCCTCAAGGGCAAGCAGATCTACACGCTCGACCTGGCTGCCCTCGTCGCCGGGTCCAAGTACCGGGGCGAGTTCGAGGAGCGGCTCAAGAAGGTCATGAAGGAGATCGCCCAGCGGGGCGACATCATCCTGTTCATCGACGAGCTCCACAACCTCGTCGGTGCCGGTGCGGCCGAGGGCGCGATCGACGCGGCCTCCATCCTCAAGCCGGCGTTGGCCCGGGGCGAGCTGCAGACGGTCGGCGCGACGACCCTCGACGAGTACCGCAAGTACCTGGAGCGCGACGCCGCCCTCGAGCGGCGCTTCCAGCAGGTGCGGGTCGAGGAACCGTCCGTCGACGACACGATCCAGATCCTCCGCGGTCTGCGCGACCGGTACGAGGCGCACCATCGCGTGCGGATCACCGACGATGCGCTCGACGCGGCGGCGAAGCTCTCCGACCGCTACATCCAGGACCGGCATCTTCCCGACAAGGCGATCGACCTGATCGACGAGGCCGCGTCGCGGATGCGCATCAAGACGATGTCGGCGCCGCCGCGGTACAAGGAGCTCGAGGACGAGATCGAGCAGGTGCGGCGGGAGAAGGAATCCGCCATCGAGGCGCAGGAGTTCGAGAAGGCCGCAGCGCTTCGCGACAACGAGCGCAAGCTGTCGAACAAGAAGCGCGAGCTCGAGGAGACCTGGAAGGAGTCCACCGACGAGGAACACCCCTCGATCGGCGAGGAGGAGATCGCGGACATCGTCTCGATGTGGACGGGCATCCCGGTCTTCAAGCTCACCGAGGCGGAGTCCCAGAAGCTGATCCGCATGGAGGAGGAGCTCCACAAGCGCGTCATCGGCCAGGAGATCGCAATCGGTGCCGTCTCGAAGGCCATTCGTCGCGCTCGCGCCGGCATCAAGGACCCGAAGCGCCCGACCGGCTCGTTCATCTTCCTGGGCCCGTCCGGCGTCGGTAAGACCGAGCTCGCCCGCACGCTCGCCGAGTTCCTGTTCGGCGACGAGCAGGCGATGATCCAGGTCGACATGTCGGAGTACATGGAGAAGCACGCCGTGTCTCGGCTGGTCGGCTCCCCGCCCGGCTACATCGGTTACGACGAGGGCGGTCAGCTGACCGAGGCCGTGCGGCGCAAGCCGTACTCGGTGCTCCTCCTCGACGAGATCGAGAAGGCCCATCCCGACGTGTTCAACATCCTCCTGCAGGTGCTGGAGGAGGGCAAGCTGACCGACTCGCAGGGTCGCAAGGTCGACTTCCGGAATACGATCGTGATCATGACCTCGAACATCGGCGCCGCCACCATCGCGAAGAACCAGGCGCTTGGTTTCGGCCCGAAGGACGACGAGGGCGGTCTGTCCTACGAGGACATGAAGGGCCGGATCATGGGCGAGCTGAAGAAGGTCTTCCGGCCCGAGCTGCTCAACCGGATCGACGAGGTGATCGTCTTCCACAAGCTCTCGCGCGACCAGATCAAGGTCATCGTCGACCTGATGATGGGTCGTCTGCGCGAGCAGATGCGCGATCACGAGGCCGCGATCGAGCTCTCCGACAACGCCAAGGAGCTGCTCGTCGAGCACGGCTACGACCCGGCGATGGGTGCAAGACCGCTGCGCCGGGCCATCCAGCGCTACATCGAAGATCCGCTCGCCGACTTCGTGCTCGGTCGTCAGCTCTCGCCCGGATCGACGATTGTCGTCGACCGCGAGGACGACTCCGACGAGGTCACGCTGTCGGTCGTCGCCCCGACGCCCGACGCGCCGCCGGTCGAGCTGGCCGGAACGGGCGAGTAGCAACTGGGGGACGCCGGGCCGTAGGGTCTCGCGAACGGGCGAACGCCCCGCCGTGAGACACTACGGCCCGGTTCTCTCGTGCCCTTCCGTACCGACTACCTGCTCGTTCCCGCCGCCGGCGCGCTGTACGGGGTGAACCAGCCGCTCTCGCGCGTGCTGATCGACGAGCGTCTGCCGTCGGAAGATCTGGCGCTCGCCCGGATGACGGCCGTCGCCGTGATCTTCCTCGCCTGGGCGCTGCTGCGGCCCGGCACCGGGTTCCCCCGCGGCAGGCCGCTCGCGATGCTGCTCGTGTTCGGCATCGCGGGCATCGCCGTGCTGCAGTGGGCGCTGACGTCGGCGATCGCGCGCCTCGACGTCGGCGTGGTGCTGACGATCGGCTACACGGCGGCGCTGCTGAGCGCGCTGTGGTGCCTGTTGGTCCGACACGAGCGCCAGCCCCGGGTCGTCTGGGTGCTGATGGGCGTGGCGCTGGCCGGACTGGGCCTCGCCGTCGGGCTGGGCGGCGACTCGCTCGACGACCTGTCGGTCGCGGGCCTCGTGTTCGCCGGGCTGCTGGCCGTGATGTTCGCGTACTACGCGCTGCACGGCGAACGGCTCGTGCACCGGCACCCGCCGCAGATCGTGCTCGGCGTCGCGGCACCGGCCGCCGCGATCTTCTGGGCACTCAGTTTCGCACCGGTCTGGGAGTTCCCGACGGCGATCCTGACGGAGAGCATGCCGCTCGGCGGCAACCTCTCGTCGATCGAGCTACCAGGGGTGCTCGTGTTGCTGTGGTCGATGCTGTTCGGCACCGCGCTGCCGTACGCGCTCTACCTGGTCGGCATCGGCCGGGTCGGTCCGACCCTCGGGTTGCTGAGCGGCACGATCGAGCCGGTCGTCGCGGTGATCGCCGCGTGGTTCTGGATCGACCAGCGGCTGACGGCGTTGCAGGTGCTGGGCTGCGTCGTCGTGTTCACGGCGGTGAGCGCGGTGCAGATGCTGCGGTCACGGCAGGCCGAGTCGGTCCTGGTCTAGACGCGGCGCGGCGAGCGTGTCGTGGCGGAGGTGGCTCGGGCGCGGCGCTCGCCGCGCCGGTTCGTCTACCCTACTCCCTCGCGACGATCGTTACAAGCTTTGGACGACCGGCTGCTTCTGGCGCGCCACCTGCAGCAGCAGCACCGCGCCCACGACGACGAGGCCGCCGGCGACCTGCACCGGCGTCAGCGACTGGCGCAGCCACGCCCACGAGATCGCGATCGCCATCACCGACTCGAGCATCAGCACGATCGCGCTGCGCGTCGGTCCGATCCGGCCGACGCCGGTGAGGAACAGGGCGAACGGGATCGCCGTGCCCACGATCGCCCCGAGGATGACGAGCACGATGCCCGAGAGGCTGCCGCCGAGATTTCCGCCCAGCGCCACCTGAGAGTCCACGACGCTCATCGGGTAGTGCCAGATCGGCGCCAGCGTGAGGCTCCAGAAGACGACGGCGAACAGCCCGCCGAGGCCGAGCACGACCTGGGGCGGTCGCTCGCGCAGCAGCTTCGAGGCGTGCGTGGCGTAGTACGAGAAGATCAGGCACGTCGTCACTGAGAACACGAGGCCCGGGCCGGACAGCCGCGCGAACGAGTCGCCGCCGACGTCCAGTACCATCGTCAGGCCCGCGATCGCGATCAACGCGGAGACCCAGACTGCGCGCTGCTGCCGGTGGCGCCACAACACCCACGAGTAGAGCGCGATCAGGAACGGTGCCATGTACTCGATCATCAGCACGAGGCCGATGTCGACGCGCGCGATCGCCTCGGCGTACGTCCACTGCATCAAGGCCAGCCCGGCAATGCCGAAGAACGCGAGCTCGAGCAGCTCGCGGCGGCTGAACCGCAGGTGGTCGCGGTACTTGACGACCGCCCACGTGAGCAGCACCAGCACCATGCCCAGCAGGCGGCCGGTGACGACGTATCGCGCCGAAAGGCCACCGTCGATGAGGACGATCGAGATGGGGCCGTTGGCGGCGAAGAGCAACGCTGCGAGCGAGACCATGGCGTAACCGGTGCGCATGGCTAGCGCTGCTCCCCCTTGGCGCCGGCCGCAAGCGGGTGGATGCGGCCGGCACCTCGGGGATGGAGAGAAAAGCTGATCGCGACGCGCCTTGTGGACGGGTGGGTGGACGGCCGACGCGCCGCGATCAGCAGGGAGATCAGGTCCAGTTGTGCGAGTTGCGCTGCCACGTGTCGGCGCCGGCGCGAACTGCGAGGATGGGGAGAACGAGGAGCGTGAAGATGATGAATGCGAGAACGGCCATTGGGGCTTGCCGCCTTTCGATATAAGTGATTGATTCAATTGTGCACCCATTTACTCGATCATTCCAATGCGACGTTTGATTGATGTTGATCACTGGCGGCGATAGTTATTCGGCGATCGAGATGCGCCATCTCCGCGCGCTGGTGGCGGTTGGCCGCACGAGCTCGTTCTCCCGTGCCGCGAACGAGCTCGGTTACGCACAGTCAGCTGTCTCGCAGCAGATCGCGGCGCTCGAGCGCATCGTCGGCGTGGCGCTGGTCGAGCGACCGGGCGGCCCGCGTCCGGTCTCGCTGACGCCGCAGGGCCAGGTGCTGGTGCGGCACGCCGAGCGCATGCTGGCGCGCCTCGCCGTCGCGCGCGGCGACCTGCTCGCCCTGGCGGCGGGCGAGGCCGGCACGCTGCGCATCGGCACGTTCCAGTCGGCCGGCGCCCAGCTGCTGCCCGAGGCGGTGCGCCGGTTCCGGGCCGATCTACCGGCGGTCGAGATCCGCCTGCTCGAGGATCAGAACGAGACGGTGCTGCTCGACGCCGTCCTCGCGGGGGAGCTCGACCTGGCGTTCGCGCTGATCCACGACCTCGATCCGCGCTTCGAGTCGCTCGAGCTGGTGCGCGATCCGTGGGTGCTGCTCGCGCCGCGCGACTCCGAACTGGTCGAGCACCAGCCGGTGCCGCTGGCGATGCTGGACGGGCTGCCGATGGTCGAGTGGCAGACGTCGACGCAGGTGGACGACGTGGAGGCACAGCTGGCCCGGTTCGGCATCAACATCGACGTCGTCTTCCGCACCGACGACAACCTGACGCTGCAGCACTTCGTCGGCGCCGGGCTGGGCCATGCGATCGCCGGCCGGCTGGTGGTCGAGCCCGGCAGCTCCGACATGACGCCGCTCGTGCTGCGGCTGGCGGAGGGCATCGACGCCCGCCGCATCGGCATCGCGTGGGCCCGCGATCGCGTCCGCACGCGCGCGGCCGAGGCCTTCGTCGAGACGGCGCGCGTGGTCGCGCTCGAGCGCTTCTCGGAGTAGGTGCGGAGGCGCTGCATCGATCGCGGACGACAGCGCTCCTCCGGGTCTGCGATGCGCCGCGTCCCGGTTGCGGATGTGGTCATCACCTGGAAATCGAGGCGTCCACCTGTCGCCTCCGCGCTTGAGGCTCCTGATGGCATCCGACGAGGGTTGCACGCCTCCACCGCTCCACCCGCGATCGCCTTGCGTCTGCAATCCGAGACGGCTGCTCGTTCGGCCCGAGGTACGCCCGGGACGGAACGCCCGTTCCGCGCACTCGAGGCAGACTCGGAAACGTGCAGCTCCTACGCAGACGACACCTATCGCAAGCGCCGAAACGACTCATCTTCCAGCAACACCCAGCGCGGATGAAACCATCCATACCCGCGGCACCCATCGCAGACCGGTCGCCAATCGAGCGCTCGGACTTGATGCCTCGGCTCCGCCGCCGATAGATAGCAAGTGAGACGGTTTGCAATCGTACTATGTGTGCTGCCGCTGCTTGGCGCGGCCTGCGGCGGCGCGGGGGAACCCGCCGCCGTCGCCACGTCGCCCTCGCCGCAACCGACGCTCCCGGCGCCCGCCGCCGCGACGCCCGCCACCTTCGCCGCAGCACCCAAGGCCAAGACGCCCGCGGCCGCCACGGCCGACGACGCGCCCGTGCTCTACCCCGAGATGATGAGCGCGCTCGAGCAGACGTCGCCGTGGGACCTGCCGCCCGAGATGCACCTCGTCGCGGGCACGACTCAGGCGGTGGACGAGGCGATCCTGCGCAAGCGGGTGCTCGAGAGCTCCTCACTGGCGCTGTCGCCGCAGGCTCGCAAGAACGTGGAGTCCGGGCGCGTGGCGCCGGAGGCCCTGGCCGTGCTCGACGCGCTGCCAGACGGCGCCTCGCCCTTCCTCGTGTTCGGCGCGAAGGGCACGAAGCTGCGCGTCCAGGCCACGAATTTGAGGGAGACCGTCGGCGCCATCGACGGGTTCCAGGGCCTCGCCCACGACGGCATCCTGGCCGGGCTGCGGCTCGTGCCGGTGGCCGACAACACGTACGACGAGGGCAAGGACTACGCGAAGGGCGAGCGCCGCGGCGCGATCGGCGAGAAGGCCGTGCAGCTGGCTCTGAAGTACCTCGGCGTCCCGTACGTGTGGGGCGGCGCGACGCCCGAGGGCGGCTTCGACTGCTCAGGGCTCGTGATGTACGTGTACGGCAAGCTCGGCGTGCGGCTGCACCACTTCACCGGCCTGCAGTGGCTCGAGGGCACGCGCATCGACGCCGCGATGCTGAAGCCGGGCGACATGGTCTTCTTCCACCCGCAGGCCGGTCATCCCGGCCACGAGGGCATGTACATCGGCGGCGGCAAGTTCATCCACGCGCCGCACACGGGCGACGTCGTGAAGATCTCCGACCTGGCGGGCTACTCCGGCAACTACGTCGGCGCCGTCAGGCCCTACTGACGACGATCTTGCCGAATTGCTCGCCGCGCTCGAGCGCGAGCAGCGCCTCGGGCACACCCGCGAGCGGCACCACCCGGTCGACCACCGCGCGCTGACCGGACGAGACCATCAGGTCGAGCGCGCGCCGGAACTCGGCATCGGTGGCCATGGTGGTGCCGATGATCTCGAGCTGGCGCCAGAACAGGTGGACGATCGGCACCGCGCCGCGATCGCCGCCGGTGGCGCCGGCGTTGACCAGGCGGCCACCCTGCTCGAGCAGCCGGAAGCTCGCATCCCAGACGGCGGCGCCGACGGAGTCGACCACCACGTCGGCGGCGCCCATGCCGGCGCGCACCTCGCGCACGACATCGCCGGAGCGGTAGTTGACGGTGTGGTCGGCGCCGAGCTCTCGCGCCCGCTCCAGCTTCGCGTCGTCCGACGACGTGACGGTGCACTCCGCCCCCGCCACCTTCGCCAGCTGCAGCGCCGCCGTGGCGAGGCCGCCGCCGATGCCGTGGATCAGCACGCGCTCGCCCGGCAGCAGACGCCCGCGCGTGAACAGCAGGCGGTACGCCGTCGCGAACACGGTCGCGCCCGCCGCCGCCGCCTCCGCGCTCAGCTCGGGCGGCCGGTCGACGGCGCAGACGGCCGGCACGCAGATCGCGTCGGCGTGGGTGCCGTCGACGTGCTCGCCGACCATCTTGAACCACCGGCAGAGCATCCGCTCGCCCGCAACGCAACGCGCGCAGGTTCCGCAGGACACCACCGGATTGAGGACGACCTGGCACCCGATCCGGGCGGCGTCGACGCCCGTGCCGACGGCGTCGATGGTGCCGGCGCCGTCGACGCCGAGGATGAACGGGAATCGCCGTTCGATCTTCGGCTGGCCGTGTGACGCCCACAGATCGGCGTGGTTGAGCGAAGAAGCGGCGAGCTGGACGCGCACCTCGCCGGCGGCGGGCTCGGGCGCGGGAAGCTCGTGGAGGCCGGCAGCGGCCGGGCCGTCGGTGGCTGTGATGGCGATCGCGCGCATGTCGGAACCCTAAGGCCTCGCCGCCGCTCCGTCCGGTCACTTCAGTAGTCTGGCCGGTCCGATGCTCGCCACGAAGACCCAGTTCACGTGCCAGGAATGCGGCGCGTCCCAGCCCAAGTGGCACGGCCGCTGCCCGAGCTGCAGCTCGTGGGCGTCGATGGTCGAGGAGACCTCGCGGCCCGCCGCGAAGCGCGGCGGGCCGGTCGCCGGGCAGGTGCGCAAGCCGCAGCCCCTCGCCGACGTCGAGGCGTCGCGCCACGACCGGCTCCCCACTGGCATCGACGAGTTCGACCGCGTGCTCGGGGGCGGCCTCGTGCCCGGCTCGCTGATCCTGATCGGCGGCGACCCCGGCATCGGCAAGTCGACGCTCACCACCATGGCGCTCGCCCGGCTCGCCGCCCGGCATCCAGTGCTGCTGGTGTGCGGCGAGGAGTCGCCGGCGCAGGTGCGCATGCGCGCCGAGCGCATCGGCGGCGCGGGCCGCATCGGCGTCATCGCCGAGACCGATCTCGACCTGGTCTGCCAGACGCTGGTGCAGGAGCAGCCCGCCGTCGCCGTGATCGACTCGGTGCAGACGCTGTGGGCCAACGACCTGGCGTCGGCGCCCGGCTCGGTCGCCCAGGTGCGCGAGGCCGCCGGCCGCCTGCTGCGGGTGGCGAAGGAGCACGCCATCACCGTCATCCTCGTCGGCCACGTGACCAAGGACGGCGCCGTCGCCGGCCCGCGCGTGCTCGAGCACCTGGTCGACGCGGTGCTGATGTTCGAAGGCGACCGCACGGGCGACCTGCGCGTGTTGCGGGCCGCGAAGAACCGCTTCGGCTCGACCGCCGAGATCGGCGTGTTCGAGATGACCTCCACCGGGCTGGCCCCGGTCGCCGATCCCTCGGCGCTGCTCGGCCGCGGCGACCTGGGCGGTCCCGGATCGGTCGTCGCGTGCGCCGTCGAGGGCACCCGCCCGCTGCTGCTCGAGGTGCAGGCGCTGGTGGCGCCGAGCGATCTGCAGATGCCGCGCCGGCTCGCGACCGGCGTCGACCGCAACCGCCTCGCGATGATCCTGGCCGTGCTGCAGCGCCACGCCGAGCTGCCGCTCGGCTCGGCCGATGTGTTCGTCAACGTCGCCGGCGGGGTCGACATCCACGAGCCCGCCGCCGACCTCGCGATCGCCATCGCCATCGCCTCGGCGCACCGCGGGCTGCCCACGGGGCCGCTGGTCGCATTCGGCGAGATCGGCCTCACCGGCAGGCTGCGAGGCGTTCCCCAGGCCGAGCGGCGGATCCGCGAGGCGCAGCGCCTCGGCCTCTCGCACGGGCTCGCGCCGGCCGGTACGCTTGGCGTCCCCGGCACCAGCCTGCGCACGGCGCAGACCGTCGCCGAGGCCATCGCCATGACGCTTCCCGTGCCACGCTGATGCCCCGCACCGCCGGTCTGGAGTGGGACGAGGCCGGGTCCGGCCCGGCCATCCTGCTGCTGCACGCCGGCATCGCCGACCGCCGGATGTGGGATCCGCAGATGGACGCCCTGGCCGACCGCTACCGGTTGATCCGGTACGACGCGCGCGGCTTCGGCGAGTCGGGCCGCATCGAGGCGCCGTACCACCCGTACGACGATGCCGTGGCCGTCCTCGATGCGGCCGGCGCCGACAACGCGGTCGTCATCGGCTCGTCGATGGGCGGCTCGTGCGCGATCGACCTCGCGATCGCCCACCCTGCCCGCGTGTCGGTCCTCGTCGCCGTCGGCATCGGCCCCGGTGGCCGCACGCCCGACGCCGGGCTGCGCGCCGGCTGGGACGCGGTCGGCGCCGCCTACGAGGCCGGCGACATCGAGCGCGCGATCGACCTCGACACCGAGATGTGGGTGCAGGCCGCCGACATCTCCCCGCAGGTGCGTGCCTGGAACGCGGCCATCTTCGCGCGCGACGAGAGCCACGAGCACGAGCTCGACCTCGACCCGCCGGCCATCGACCGGCTGGACGGGATCGAGTGCCCGGTGCTCGCGGTGGTGGGCGACCGTGACCAGCCGTTCATGGTCGCGGGTGCCCGCGCGCTCGCCAACGGCGTCGCGCGCGGTCGGCTCGCCGTGATGCCCGGCCTCACGCACCTGCCGAGCCTCGAGGCGCCCGCCGCCTTCAACGCGATCCTGCTCGACTTCCTCGAGGGATAGCCGGGCGGGCGAAACCCGTTCGGCCGCCGAGATCGGACCGCCGCGGCGCGGGCTGCTCCCGTCAGGTCCGGGAACGCAGCATGAGCGGCTCGCCGGGTGCGACGCGTCGCACCTCGAGCTGGGCGTTCGGGTAGATCTGCTGCCCTGATTCGACGGCCAACTGCGCCCAGCCGTTGTCGTCGACGGTGAAGTACGTCTTCGCGACGATCTTGCCGCCCTCGGAGATGAGCACGACGTAGCGGGCGTCGTTCGCCGACCACGGCAGGCCGCCGGCCTCGAAGTCGACCGTGGTGCCGGCCGCGTGCGGGTGCAGCTTCGCCGTCGCCCAGGCATCGGCCGCGACGGCCGCGCTGGCCGGGCCGAGGGCGATCGTCGGGGTCGGCGGAGGCGGGTCGTCGCCGATGCCGAACGCCAGGATCAGCGTGGCCGCGGCGGCGGCGCCGAGCAAACCCGCGCCGGTCGCGACGAACGGCGTGCGGCGCCAGCGCGGCGGTCGCGCGGGGTGCTCGCAGAGCCGGGCCACGAAGCGCTCCTCGGCATCGGTCGGCGCCACGACCGGCGGCATGTCGGCGGCCAGGTCGAGCAGCGCCGGCAGGTGGGCCAGCCCGTCGTACTCGCGGTGACACTCCGGGCAGGTCTCGAGGTGGTCGGCGTACGCGCGGCGCTCGTCGTCGTCCAGCGCGCCGAGCACGTAGACGCCGACGTTCTCCAGGTGCGGACAGTGCGTCACGGAATCGGCCTCAACGCATCACCCCGGTCTCCGCGAGGATGTCGCGGAGATTCCGGAGGGCATAGAAGCAGCGGCTCTTCGCGGTGCCGACCGGTATCTGGGCGCGGCCCGCGGCCTGCTCGAGAGACAGCCCCTCGAAGTGCACCAGTTGGATCACCTCGCGGTGCTCGGGGCGGAGGCGTGCCAGCGCCGCCTCGATCTGCCAGCGGTCGACCGCCTCGTCGTAGGCATCGCCTGGCTGCTCCCGCTCCGGCGTCTCCGTCCCGTTCGCCATCACCGGCCGCACGCTGCGGCGGCGATACGCGTCGGTGGTCAGGTTCCGGGCGATCTCGAACAGCCACGTGCGCTGCGAGGCGCGCTCCGGATCGAACGAGTCCTCGTGGCGCCAGGCGCGCAGGATCGTGTCCTGCACGATCTCCTCCGCCAGCGCCGAATCCTTCGTGCGCGTCAGCGCGAAGCGGTACAGCTCGTCGCCGTACGCCCGGTACAGCGCCCGCGCGCCTTCCTCGCCTCTGACCGCCATCGCTGACCACCGTACCCCGAGATCGCGGCCGGGTGAACCCCGCGTCGTCAGGATGCGGCGCGCCCGGCCAGCCGGTCGGCGAGCCGGTTGATGCCGCGCTCACGGGCCGCATCGGCGCCGGCTGCCCAGTCAGGGGCACCGTCGCCGGGCGGGTCGTAGAGCAGGTCGCGTTGCATGGTCGCCACACACCGGTACATACGCAGCTCGTCGCCATTCAGATCGGGGCGGGCCTCGAGGACACCCTCCAGATCACCGTGCGCCTGCAGCAGCTTGGCCGTCGTCTTCGCGCCGATGCCTCTCGCACCGGGGATGTTGTCCGACGGATCGCGGCGCAACGCGATCAGGTCGACGACCTGGTCGGGGCGCACGCCGTAGGCCTCGCCGCCGCGCGCCGGATCGACGTGCTCGACCCGAGCCACATGTTCGTGCATCCGAGCAGGGCGTTCACCGGCCGCCCGCCATGGCCCTGCGCGGCGGCATGCCGTGGTACGCGCGGTGCATCAGCGCGTCGGCGTCGATGACGAGGAGTGGACCTGTCATGCGGCGTACAATACGAGCACGTGACTGGAGAGGATCCCCGCCGACACCCCGCCCTGGTGGCCGCGCTGCGCCGCATCGCCCCGGGTACCGAGCTGCGCCACGGCATCGACGACATCATCAAGGGGCACCTCGGTGCGCTGATCGTGATCGGCGAGGCGTCCGAGCTGCAGTTCCTGTTCTCCGGCGGTTTGCAGCTCGACCACCCGTTCTCTGCCCAGTTCCTCTACGAGCTGGCGAAGATGGACGGCGCGATCATCCTCAATGCGTCGGCCACGCGCATCGTCTCCGCCAACATCCAGCTGATGCCCGACCCGACGATCGCCTCGTCCGAGACGGGCACGCGGCACCGCACCGCGGAGCGCGTCGCGAAGCAGACCGGCGGCCTCGTGATCTCGATCTCGCAGGCCCGCGACACCGTCTCCCTCTACGTGAGGGACATCCGCTACCAGCTGGAGTCGATCGCCGAGGTGCTGGCGAAGACCAACCAGGCGGTCGCGACCCTGGAGACGTACCGCAACCGCCTCGACCAGGTGTCGAGCCGGCTGACGGCCCTCGAGTTTCAGAACGCCGCCACGCTCGACGACGTGCTGGTGGTGCTGCAGCGCGCCGAGATGGCGACGCGCATGGGCGAGGAGATCGAGCGCAACGTGATCGAGCTCGGCCGCGAGGGCCGGCTCATCGACATGCAGCTGACCGAGCTGATGGAGGGCGTGCCGCGCGACCGCACGAACCTCGTGCGCGACTACCTGGCCGACAGCAGCCTCGCGGACGAGACGCTGGCCCGGCTCGCCGACCTGCCGTACCGTCGGCTGCTCGGGTTCTCCGAGCTGGCCGAGGTGCTCGGGCACGGCGCCGTCAACCCGCTCGACCAGGCCGTCACGCCCCGTGGCTACCGCGCGATCGCCCACGTGCCGCGGCTCAACGACGACGTCGTTCGCACCGTCGTCGAGGCATTCGGCGGGCTCGACCAGCTCGTTCGCGCACCCCTGCGCGAGCTCGAGTCGCTGGACGGCGTCGGCCCCGCTCAGGCGCGCGAGATCCGCGAGGGCCTGCGGCGGTTGCAGGAGCACAACCTGATGGATCGTTACCTCCAGCTGTAATAACCACCGGTCTGCGGCTATCCTGAGATGACCCCTTCGGGGGATGCCGCAGCAGCGGCCGGTGGAGGTGGCGGCAGGTGTTTGAGGTCGGGGACAAGGTCGTTTACCCGCAGCATGGCGCGGGGGTCGTGGTCGGTCGCGAGACGAAGACCGTGCTCGGTGAGGCGCGCGACTACCTCACGATCCGCATCATCGCGAGCGAGATGACGCTGATGGTGCCGGCCGACGCAACCGACGCCGCGGGTCTGCGCGCGGTCATCACCGGCGAGGACCTCGATGCGGTCCTGGCGCTGCTGCGAGGCGAAGATGAGGTGATCGCCGGCAACTGGAACCGGCGGTTCAAGCACAATCGCGAGAAGATGCGCACGGGCGACGTGCTCGAGCTCGTCGGGGTCATCAGGAACCTGATGAACCGATCGATCGAGAAGGGCCTGTCGTCGGGCGAGCGCCAGATGATGACGCGCGCCAAGCGCATCCTCGCGTCCGAGATCCAGTACGCGAAAGACCTCGACGAGGCAGAGGCCCAGGCTTACCTGGACGAGCTGCTCGAGGAGATCGCCCTGGAGCGCGAGACTGCCGCGTCTCGCGCGTCGACCTAGCCACCAACCTGCCCGCGGAGGCGGGCATCACCGGCCGTGCGGCACGGCCGGACTGCAAAGACCATGACAGCCGTCATCCGCATGGTCTTCGCTCTGCTCGGAGCGCTCGGCGCAATCCAAGTCGCGAACCAAACGAAGTTCCCGGATTCCTATCATCCGTCTTCTTCCCGTTATCTCGTCTGGGCTAGTGTGGTTCTCGGTGGCGCCGCCGCCGGCTGGCTGGCTGCAGCCATCGTCGACAGCGCCTTCGTCCGTGCACTCCGCAGGGTAGAGACCGCAGCATCCGACCGTTCGGCCTCCGAGCTCGTCGTCGGCGGTATAGGCCTGCTCCTCGGTCTCGCCGCGGCGGCGCTGTTCGGCTTCGCCATCTCGCCGCTCCCCTACGTCGGCAGGTACGTCCTGCTGCCGCTGTTCCTGATCTTCGGGTACGTGTTCGCGATCGTGGGCGCCCGCCGGGCGCGGGCCATCCTGCGTCTCGTCGGCATCAACCCGGCGCGCTTCGAGTCGGCCCCGGGTGAACGCCTCCCGACCGGTACTGCGAAGCTCGTCGACACGTCCGCGATCATCGACGGGCGCATCTCCGACATCGTCGCCACCGGGTTCCTCGACGGCGAGCTGGTGATCCCGGTGTTCGTCCTCGAGGAGCTGCAGCGCGTGGCCGACTCGAGCGACCCGCAGCGGCGCGCCCGCGGACGCCGCGGCCTCGAGGTCGTGCACGACATCAGGCTCGCGAAGCGGCCCCTGTCGACGCCTGACGTCGACTACCCGGAGCTGGCCGACGTCGATGCGAAGCTGCTGCGCCTCGCGCAGGAGCGCCGCCTGCCGATCCTCACGACCGACTACAACCTGAACAAGGTCGCGCGAATCCAGAACGTCGTCGTCCTGAACGTCAACGAGCTCGCCAACGCCCTCAAGCCGGCGGTGCTGCCGGGCGAGAACCTGCGCGTCAAGGTGATCCGCGAGGGCAAGGAGGCCGACCAGGGCGTCGGCTACCTCAACGACGGGACGATGATCGTGATCGAGGCGGGCCGCAAGCTGCTCGGTGACACGGTCGACGTCGAGGTGACGAGCGTCCTGCAGAGCCCGTCCGGCAAGATGATCTTCAGCCGTCTGGCCGGATGAGAGCGCTCGAGACCTGGGTGATCGTCGTGGCCGCGGGTGCCGGCGAGCGCCTCGGCAGCGATCGCCCGAAGGCGTTCGTCAAGTTCGGTGAGCGCACGCTGGTTGCCGCCTGCCTGGAGACGTTCGAGGAGCACCACGGCGTCGACGGCATCGTCGTCGCCGTTCCCGAGGGGTTCGAGTCCGACATGAGCCTGATCGCCGACGACATCGGCGCCGGCAAGATCGCGGCCGCGGTGCCGGGCGGCGCCTCGCGCGCCGAGTCGGTCGCGAACGCGCTTCAGTGCCTGCCCGACTCGGCGCACTTCGTGCTCGTCCACGACGCCGCCCGCCCGCTCGTCGACGACGCGCTGATCACCCGCGTCATGCATGGGCTGGCAGAGGGAGCCGACGGCGTCGTGCCGGCGCTCGCGGTCACCGACACGGTGAAGCGGCTGGGGCCGGACGGCGCGGTGTCCGAGACGTTCGATCGCGCGTCGTTGCGCGCCGTGCAGACACCGCAGGGCTTCCCGGTCGAGCGGCTCCGGGCGGCCATCGCGAAGGCGGCCGGCGCGCTCGGGGCCGCTACCGACTGCGCGTCGCTGGTCGAGGCCGACGGCGGCCGGGTGGTGTGCGTCGACGGCGATCCGCGCAACCTCAAGGTCACGACCCCGGAGGACCTGGCGCGAGCGCTGGAGCTGTCCGGGTGATCGTCGACTACCACCTGCACCTGCGCCCCGACGGCAGCCGGCTGGACGAGGGCGCCTACGCCCGCGAGCATCTCGAGCGGTACGTCGCGACCGCTCGCGAGCGAGGGGTCGGCGAGATCGCCATCACCGAGCACATCTACCGCTTCGCCCAGGCCGCGCACCTGTCCGACCACGTCTACTGGAGCGACCACACGCTGGACGACATCGAGCTGTACTGCTCGAGCGTGGCGGCGGCGCGTGATTCCGGTCTGCCCATCCTGCTCGGCATCGAGCTGGACTGGCTCGGCGCCGACGCCGCCGACGACGTGCGTGCCATCGCTGCCGGCTACCCGTGGGACGTCGTGCTCGGCTCGGTGCACTGGTCGGGCCCCCTCGCCTTCGACCATCCGGACTACTCCATCTGGGAGACGCTGCCGGTCGACGAGGGGTGGCGGCTCTACGTCGACGCGGTCTGCGCCGCGGCCGCGAGCGGCGCCTACGACGTGATGGCGCATCCCGACCTCGCGAAGGTGTTCGGTCAGCGGCCGTCCGCCGCACTCGCCGACGAGCTCGGCGACGAGGTCGCGGAGTGCTTCCGCGAGACCGGCGTTTGCGCCGAGATCTCGAGCGCGGGCCTGCGCAGGGCCGCGGCCGAGATCTACCCGTCCGGCGACTGGCTGCAGCGGCTGTACGCCGCCGGCGTCCCGATCACGCTCGCCTCCGACGCCCACCAGCCGGCCGACGTCGGCATTGGCGTCGACCGCTGCCTGGCGGCGGCCAGCGCCGCCGGCTACACCTCGGTGGTGCGTTTCCGCGGGCGCGAGCGGCAGGCGGTCACCCTTGGCTGATTTCCGTGTCGGCACGGCCTTCGACGCACACCGTCTCGTGCCGGGCCGCCCGCTCGTGCTGGGTGGCGTCACGATTCCGTCCGAGCGGGGGCTGGAGGGCCACTCCGACGCCGACATCGTCTGCCACGTGCTGTGCGACGCCGCACTCGGAGCCGCCGCGATGGGCGACATCGGCCGGCTCTTCCCGGGCACGCCCGAGTGGCGGGACGCGGCGTCGATCGACCTGCTCGGCCGCGCCTTCGCGCAGCTCGAGGCGGCCGGCTGGCGGCTGGTGAACGCCGACTGCATGGTGGTACTGCAGGAGCCGAAGATCGCCGGGCACGTCGACGAGATGCGCGATCGCGTGGCCGTCGCGATGCGGTCCACGGCCGACCGCGTCTCGATTCGCGGAACCACCACCGACGGCCTCGGCTTCCCCGGTCGGGGCGAGGGTGCCGCCGCGCAGGCGGTCGTGCTGCTCGAGCGGTCCGCCGCGCTCTAGGAGCCGAGGATGCGCGCGATCAGCGCGTCGTCGTCGGCCAGCAGGCCGGCGGCGGGCAGGCGCCGCGTCAGCTCGCGCCAGCCGTCGTCCGCCGCGAACGCCCGGTCGAGCAGCGGCCGCGCTTCGGCGTCGCGGCCGCCGATGCAGAGCTGCACGCCGTGCCAGAAGCCGATCTCGATGTTCTCCGGCAGCAGCGCCAACGCCGCCTCGGCTTCGGCGTCGGCCTCGGCCTCGCGCTTCTCCACTCGCAGTTCCTCGGAGCGTCCCAGCTTCGCGTAGCCGCGGTGCATGCGCACGAGCCGCGCCAGCTCGGTGTCCGGCTCGGGGTGGTCCTCGACGCGCAGGTCGAGCACGACGTCATTCCACGGATCGTCGCCCGATTCGCCACGCACGATCTTGATCGCCGCCGACTGCCGGCCGCGCAGGTCGCCGCCCTCGCCCTCGGCCGCGACCAGCGCCGCGACGAGGCGTTCGGCCAGCGGCGCGTCGGTCTCGAGGTACGCGGCGTACATCGCGTCGGGTACCGTCGGGCGGCGCATCATGTTGGCCTGCACCGAGAAGCCGTCGCCGGTGCGGTGGCCGGCGTCGACGATGCAGCGTGCGCCGGTGTGAGCGCCGACGTGGCCCTGCGCGTCGACCATCGCCACCTGGCGCACGTCGCGCGCCTCGTCGTCGGCGACGAGCGCCGCCAGCGCCTCGGGCGCCGGCGTCCCCGCCGCCATCCGCGCGAGCCCGCGCAGCCCGTACGCCGGCTCGACAAACGACTGCGTCGCGACCGCTCCGACGCCGGCCTGCAGCCACGGCACGACCGGTCCGACCGTGAAGTAGTGCGACTGCACGGCCACGCCGAGCTCGCCGGTCACGAGGTCGCGGGCGACGATCGAGTACGTCACGGCTCCGGGAATCCTCCGGTCTCGGCGAGGCGGTGGATGCGCTCCTCGAGCGGCGGATGGGTGTCGAACATGCCGCCGAGGCTCGACCGCAGCCCCTTGTGGTCGCGCAGCGGCGACTCGATGTACAGGTGCGCGGTGGCGCGCGTGACGTTCCGCAGCGGCGTCGTGTCGTCCCGTAGCTTGGCGAGCGCGAGCGCGAGGCCCTCGCCGTCGCCGGTGATCTCGGCCGCCGTCACGTCGGCCAGGTACTCGCGCCGGCGCGACAGCGCCATCTGCAGCAGCGCGGCGCCGATGGGGGCGAGGATCATCGCGGCGATGCCCACGATCAGCGCGATCGGGTTGTTGTTCTCGCGGTTGCGGCCGCCGCCGAACAGCGTCACGCGCATCAGCATGTCGGCGACCAGCGCGATCACGCCCACCAGTACCGCGGCGAGACTCATCAGCCGCACGTCGCGGTTGCGGATGTGCGCGATCTCGTGGGCCATGACGCCCTCGAGCTCGCGCGCCGACAGCTTCTCGATCAGCCCCGTGGTCGCGGCGACGTACGCGTGCTCCGGGTCGCGGCCGGCGGCGAACGCGTTCGGGGCGGGATCGTCGATCAGGTAGACATCGGGCGTCTTCGGCATGCCCGAGCCGATGGCGGCGTTCTCGACGGCGCGGTACAGCTCGGGCTGCTGTTCCTTCGTGACGGGGTGCGCGCCGGAGGCGGCCGCGACCATCTTGCCGGCGAAGAACCACGCGAACAGGCCGTAGACGATGGCGGCGATGCCGACGAAGCCGGCGACGCCGGGCGCGTACGCGAACCAGATGGCGGCGACGAGCGCCGCGACGAGTGCGGCGAAGCCGAGTAGCACCACGAACGTCCGCAGCTGGTTCGAGCGGATCTGCTGCTGGAGCGTCACGGGCCGAACGTGACGGCGACCGGCTCGCGGTCGGCGTCGTCCTCGATCCGGTAGAACTCGCGGCGGGTGAAGCCGGTGGCGCCGCCGATCACGTTCGTCGGCACCGACTGGAGCGCCGTGTTGTACCGGCGCACGGTGTTGTTGTAGTACCGGCGGGCCGCGGCGATCTTGTTCTCGGTGTCGGACAGCTCGGCCTGGAGGGCCTTGAAGCTCTCGACGGCGCGGAGCTCGGGATACGCCTCGGCGATGCCGAGCAGTCCGGTGATGGCCGACTGCATGAGCGCGTCGGCGGCGGCCTTGGCGGGCAGTGAGGTGGCTGCGAGCGTGGCCGCGCGCGCCTCGGTGACCTTCTGGAAGACGCTCGCCTCGTGGGCGGCGTAGGCCTTCACGGACTCGACCAGGTTCGGGATCAGGTCGGCTCGCCGCTTGAGCTGCACGTCGATCGAGGAGAAGCCCTGGTCGACCTCGTTGCGAAGGCGGACGAGCTTGTTGTACGACAGGATCAGGTAGAGCAGGAGCGCGACGATGATCGCGACGACGATCCAGACGGCAGTCATTCGCCAGGCAGTGTAATCCGCCCGTCCGCAATGAACACCAGGCCGTCCCGGGCGAGGGCGATCGCGACGTCCGGATCGGTGTCTTCCAGGGCGACTGCTCCCGCCGCGACGCGACGCAGCAGCGCACCGCGGGCCTGGCGCCGCGAGCCCTCGAACCGACCCTGCTTGCGCTCCGGTTCGTACGTGCGCCCGCGCGAGGGGCAGGTGGCGGCCAGCGGGCAGGCACCGCAGCGCGGCCGCCGGGCGATGCAGACCGTGGCGCCGAGGTCGAACAGCGCCTGCGTCAGCTCGGGCGTGCGCCCGGCCGGCGGCTCGATCATCTCCCGCTGGAGCGCACGGTGCAGGACGCGGCGGATGTTGACGTCGACCGGCAGACGGTCCTCACCGAACGCCAGGCAGCTGACCGCGGCGGCGGTGTACGGCCCGACGCCGGGCAGCGCGAGCAGGCCCTCGTACGTCTCCGGCCAGCCGTCGCGGGCCACCTGCCGCGCGGTCGCGTGCAGGCGCACGGCGCGGTTGTTGTAGCCGAGCCCGCTCCAGGCGGCGATCGCCTCGCCGGGCGTCGCAGCGGCGAGCGCCGCGGCGCTCGGCCAGCGCGCGAGCCACTCGTTGTACCGCTCGACGACTCGGCTCACCTGCGTCTGCTGGAGCATGATCTCGGAGACGAGGATCGCGTACGGGTCGCGCGTTTCGCGCCACGGCAGGACACGCGCCGAGGCGCGGTACCACTCGATCACGGAGTCGACGAACGCTGCTTCCTGCAGGGGCACGAGTCCGATCGTAGCGTCCGTTGCGGGCGTTCCGTGACACGCTTTCGCGCCCGGTGGACCGTCCGCGCGCCAGCACGGAGAGGCTGATCAGCTGAGGTGATGCACCTCCTGCAGCCCGTAGACGGGCGTTGGGATCTGCTCGGCCCGCGCCTTCAGCTGCAGCGCCAGGAACAGCGAGTGGAAGCGCGACTGGTGGAGATTGCCGCCGTGCATCCACAGGCCCTCCTGCTGCGTCGGCTTCCACATGTTGCGCAGCTCGCCCTCCCACGGGCCGGGATCCTTGGTCGTGTTGGAGCCGAGGCCCCAGACCCTGCCCACGCGGTCGGCGACCTCCTGCGAGATCAGGTCGGCGCACCACCCGTTCATCGAGCCGTAGCCGGTCGCGTAGACGACCAGGTCCGCCTTCAGCTCGGTGCCGTCGGCGAGCACGACCGCATTCTCGGTCAGGTGGTCGACCTGTCCCTTGGCGAGCTTGATGTCGCCGCGCGCGACCAGCTCGGACGCGCCTACGTCGATGTAGTAGCCCGAGCCGCGCCGCAGGTACTTCATGAACAGCCCGGAGTCGTCGTCGCCCCAGTCGAGGTCGAAGCCGGCCACCTCGAGGCGCGCGTAGAAGTCGGCGTCGTGCTCGCGGATCTGGGCGTACACCGGAATCTGGAACTCGTGCAGGATCCGGAACGGCAGCGACGCGAAGATCATGTCGGCCTTCTCGGTGGTGACGCCGCTTTTGACCGCCTCCTCCGAGTAGAGCGCGCCGAGGGCGAAGTCCATCAGCGAGTCCGAGCGCGATACGTGCGTCGACGAGCGCTGCACCATCGTCACGCCGGCGCCGGCCTCCCACAGCGCGGCGCAGATGTCGTGCGCGGAGTTGTTCGAGCCGATCACCACGGCTCGCTTGCCCTGGTAGGCGTCGGGCCCGGGATGCTCGGAGGAGTGGTGCTGATCGCCCGTGAACACCTCCCTGCCGGGGATCTCGGGCACGTTCGTCTTCCCCGACATGCCCGTCGCCAGCACGAGCTGCTTCGGTCGCAGCGTGATCTCGGCGCCGTCGCGCTCGACGACGACGGCCCACTCGCCGGCAGCGGCGTCGTACTGCGCACTGGTGGCGGCCGTGGAGCTCCAGTAGTTGAGCTCCATCACGCGCGTGTACATCTCGAGCCAGTCGGCGATCTTGTCCTTCGGTGAGAAGACCGGCCAGTTGGCAGGGAACTTGATGTACGGCAGGTGGTCGTACCAGATCGGGTCGTGCAGGCAGAGCGACTTGTAGCGCTTGCGCCAGGAGTCGCCGGGGCGCTCGTTGCGCTCCACGATGATCGTCGGCACGCCGAGCTGGCGCAGACGCGCTCCGAGCGCGATGCCGCCCTGCCCGCCGCCGATGATCACGACGTCGGGCTGGGTCTCGTACCCCAGCTGCGCGGCCTCGGCCTGGCGGTTCTCGAGCCACGTTCGCCGGCCCGGCTCGGCGCCGTGCTCGGCGCCCTGCGGGCGGTTCGGGCCGCTCGGCTCCTCGTGGCCCTTCAGCTCGTCCAGCGTGGTGAGCAGCGTCCACACCTTGCCGTCTTGCAACCGCAGGTGCCCGCTGCCGCGGCCCACCTCGGTCTCGAACGCGATCCAGGCGTCGGTCACCCCGCCCGCCTCGGTCGGCGGCTCGACCGTGCGCCACCCGCGCGGCTTCACGGTCGCGAGCGTGTGGTCGAGCAGGTCCTTGACGCCCGGCGGACCCTCGACGGTCTTGATGTTCCAGGTGAACGCGACGAGGTCACGCCAGAAGCTCCGGTCTCCGAACATCTCGGAGACCGCTGCGGTGTCACCGGCGGTCAGCGCCTCCTCGAAACCCTGAAGCCACTGGTCGACCTCGGCGGACACGGACTGCACGCCGGTATCGGTCATGAGTTCCTCCTGCCAATCGCGCGGGACGTGGCAATTGTTGCGGAGATCACGCGCTGGTTCCGAGCGGCGGTCGATATTGAGTGTTCTGTACTGCTCCGCGATCCCGAATTGTACCGTATAGTAGGTACAATCAATCGTTGTCGGGCGCCTCGATCTGCGTCCGGTCCGCCAGCGGCGACGCTCGCCGCAGCCACTCGTTGAAGAGTGGGTCGACGATGTACCAGGTGCCGTCGCGCACGTCGACAAGGCCGCGCCCGCGCAGGCGCTCGAGCGCGGGGCGCACGCGCGAGTGGCTGGAGAAGCCGTACAGGCCGGCCTGCGGGCGGCTCGAGACCTTGGCGCCGCCACGGTCGGCCAGCAGCTGCAGTGCCCGCACCTCGTTGACCTCGCCGTCGTCGCCGTTCACCAGGACGTTCAGCACCGCGGCGAACTCCGACCGCTCGATCGACTGCACCAACCGGTCGTGGGCGCGGATCACGGCCTCCAACGTCACCGGCTTACCGGCCGGGGTGCCCGTCCAGCACTCCCAGGCCAGCTGCTGCGTGCTGCGCGGGTGCGAGCGCGTGGTGTTGAGCAGGTAGTCGAGCGCCTGGTCGTCGATCGGCTTGCCAGTCGCCTCGAACTGGAAGTCGAGGTACTCGAGGAAGTCGGTGCGGCTGATCGACGGCAGCTGCATGTCGACGGCCTCGCCGAACAGCGGCTGGCGCGAGTCGGACAGCATCATCTTCAGCGCGTTGCGGATCGACCCGGTGAACAGCAGCGAGACGTGGTTCGCGCCCGAGCTCATCAGCGCCGACCGGATGATCGAGAGCGGATCGCCCGGGCAGTGCCGGAGCCGCTGGAACTCGTCGAAGATCACGACCAGGTGCTCGGACATCGCGCGGACCGCGAGCAGCTGCGCGTGGAGGGTCTCGGCATCCTGCTCGGGTCGTACGGCAGTGCGCTTGATGCTGCCCTTGATGACGCGGATGTCGAACCCGATCTCCTTCTCCAGCGCCTCGATCTGGCGCTGGCCGGCGCGACGCAGGCGCTTCACGGGATGCGCCGTCATCGCGTCGTGCACGCAGCCGATGAAGCCGGGGATGCTGACCACGCGCTGGAGGTTGACCTTTACCACGTCGAACGGCGGCGCGTCGTCGCCGTGGCGCTTCACGAGCTCGAGCGCAAGCTGGTTCGTGAACGTCGTCTTGCCGGTGTCGCGGGGGCCGAACAGCGCGACGTTGGTCTGGGCCTTCAGCGTCAGCGCGACCTGGTTCGCGAACGCCTCCATGCCGATGATCTTGGCCGGATCATCGAGCGGCCGGTCCCAGATGAAGGGATTGAGCGCGTGAGCCATCAGCACGAAGTGTACCGCCTGGCAGACCCATCCTGTACCGCGTCGACGGTACACGTCAGTGGTCACATACGTGGCGGCGTTGTGCCGCCGGAGGGCGTTTCCGGGCGACGCGGTACGATGCACCGCGAGCGCCCCAGCGAGTGCCGAGCTCGCCTGCGATGCAGCGCTACGGCGGCTGGTTGCCGCCCCTCGACCTTCCGGGAGACCTTCGGATGACCGCTTTCGACGACATCTTCAAGTCGCTGCGCACGGAGCGCGGCGTGAACCGCCAGAGCGTGGTCAGCGCCATCGAGTCTGCGCTGCTCGCGGCGTTCTCATCGGGCAGCGATGCTCCGAGCGCCGCCTACTCGCGCGCGGTCTTCGACTCCGAGACGGGCGAGATGCGCATCGAGCGTCTCCGCGACCTGCACGCCGGCGACCTGCCGCGGCCGGGCATCGACGTGGTCGACGGCCCGAACGGCAAGGAGATCGCCGTCGTCAACTTCGACGAGCTGCCCGACGAGGAGCGTGAGGTCGTCGAGCTCGACCCCGCGCGCTTCGGCCGCGTCGCCGCCAGCGCCGCCAAGGAGGCGCTGCGCCGCGAGATGCGCCACAGCGAGCAGTCCGTCGTCTACACCAAGTACGTGCACCGCGTCGGCGAGCTCGTCACCGGCACCGTGTCGGAGCGCATCGCCTCGGGCCTGCTCGTCACGCTCTCCGACGCCGAGGCGATCATCACGAACGCCGAGCTGATCCCGGGCCGCCCGCCGCGGCTGGGCGACGTCATCAGCGGTGTCATCGTGGCCGTCGAGGAGAACACGTCGACGGCGCAGATCAGCCTGTCGCAGTCCGACCCGCGGTTCGTGAAGGCCGTCTTCGCGGGCGAGGTGGCCGAGGTCAAGGACGGGCGCATCGAGCTCGTCCGAATCGCCCGCACGCCCGGCGTCCGCACCAAGGTCGCGGTCGCCTCGGGCGACACGACGCGCGGCGCCTCGAGCCCGATCGGCATCATCGTCGGCGAGCGCGGCTCGCGCATCCGCCTGATCCGCGACGCGCTCGGCGAGGAGCTCGACCTGCTCGAGTACGACAACGACCCGCTCAACCTCGTGATCGCGGCCCTCGCCCCCGCGAAGGTGCGGCGCGTGGAGAAGAGCGCGGCCGGCTACGTCGCCATCCTCGCGGCCGACGAGCGCGACTCCGTGGCCGGCGAGGACGGTCAGGGCCTCAAGCTCGCCTCCGAGCTGGTCGGCGCTCCGATCGAGCTGCTGGTGGAGGACGCCGCGAACCTGCAGGCGCGCTCCGACGAGGACGACGGCGTGTGCTCGTTCATCCGCCCCAACGGCCGCCGCTGCGTGAATGCCGCGGTTCCGGGCACCACGCACTGCGACCTGCCGGGTCACAACGTGTCGGCGCCCGCGCTCGCCGGCTAGCGCGACCTCGTCCGGCGGCTCGGCGTCGCCAGTAGCTGTGAGCAGGTCGTATCGGCGAACCACTGCTCGTACCGGGTCGCGGTCCAGCCGCGCCGGCCGTGCAGCAGCTGCCACACGTCGGGGTGGTTGAGCGTCCACAGGATGTCGGTCGCCCCGGCGACATCGAGGGCCGGCGCCAGCGCCCCCTTGTCGTGCAGCGACTCGACGACCTGCTGCTGGATGGCGTGGAACTCGATCTGGATCCGATCCCACAGCGCGGCGATATCGAGATCGGTCGGCGCGGCATCGCGGATCACGCCGAGCAGGCCCCCGGCCCGCTCCTTGACGACGCGCGAATTACGCGCATTCAGCCGGAGCTGACGCTCGGGGTCGGGCTCCTCGAGCACCTCGAGATGCCAGCGACGCTCGCCGACCGGCTGGTTCTCGTCGTCGCCGCGCAGCAGCAGGTGCCAGAGCGCGCGCAACACGCCGCTCTTCGTCTCGAAGGCGACGTAGACGGTCTTCAGTGCGACACCCGCCTCGGTCGCGATGGCGGCCATCGTGGTCGCGGCATAGCCCTGCTCCTGGAACAGGCGCTGCGCGGCGACCAGGATGTCGCGGCGGGTCGCCGAGGCCTGCTCGCGCCGGCGCGGCGAGTCGTAGCGCCGGGTGGGCTTGACAGGCTCGTCCATTTCGGTATCGTATCCCTTACTTCATTACACGTAACGTGTAATGAATTTAATGACCGGAGGCACTCCATGGCAGCCGAGACCTCAGCCGCCGACGCCCGCGCCCAGCTCCACGGCATGTGGTCGGCCGTGGCCGGGTCGTGGCTGGAGCAGGCCGACTACGTCGACGAGCGCTCTGCGGCGGTCACCCGAGAGCTGCTGCGGCGGGCGGCGCCGCAGCCGGGCGACCGGGTGCTCGAGCTCGCCTGCGGCCCCGGTGGAGTGGGCCTCGAGGCCGCGAAGCTCGTGCAGCCGGGCGGTGAGGTCGTGCTGTCCGACGTCGCGCCCGAGATGACGGCCATCGCCGCCGCGCGGGCCGCGGAGCGACGGCTCGCCAACATCAGCACCTGCGAGCTCGACCTCGAGCAGATCGCCCAGCCGGACGGCACGTTCGACGTCGTGCTGTGCCGCGAGGGACTCAATTTCGCGGCCGACCCGGATCGGGCGGCGCGGGAGATCGCCCGCGTCCTTCGGCCCGGCGGCCGCGTCGCCGTCGCCGTGTGGGGGCCGCGCGAGCGCAACCCGTGGCTCGGCGTCGGCCTCACGGCCGTCAGCGCGCAGCTGGGCCGGCCCGTGCCGCCGCCCGGCGTGCCCGGGCCCTTCTCGCTCGACGACGCGGACCGGCTGGGCGGGCTGATGACTGCTGCGGGACTGGCCGACGTCGTCGTCGACGAGGTCGAGGTGCCGATGCGCGCCGCGGGGTTCGACGAGTGGTGGACGCGGACGTCGGCGCTCGCTGGACCGCTCGCCCGGCGGCTCCAGTCGCTGCCCGAGCCGGCGGCCCTGGCGCTGCGCGGCCGGCTCGAGGAGGCGGTCCGCCCCTACCGGACGCCCGCGGGGCTCGAGTTCGGAGGCGTCACGCTGATCGCCTCGGGCCGTCGCGCCGCGCCGTAGCCTTCGCGGGGTGGACGTCACCTTCACCCCGAGCCATCGTGGCGGCCGCGGCACACCGCTGGTGTGCCTGCACGGCTTCACCGACACGTGGCGTACGTGGGAGCTCGTCCTGCCGGCGCTCGAGCGCCGGCACGACGTGCTCGCCCCGACCCTGCCCGGGCACGCGGGCGGCCCGCCGATCACCGGCGAGGTGAGCGGGACGCTGCTCGTCGAGGCCGTCGAGCGGGCGATGGACGAGGCGGGCTTCGAGACCGCTCATGTCGCCGGCAACTCGCTGGGCGGCTACATCGCGCTGCAGCTGGCGGCGCGCGGCCGCGCGGAGTCGGTCGTCGCGCTCGCGCCGGCCGGCGGCTGGGCCGCCGGCGACCAGTCGTTCGTCGCGACGCTCGACTTCTTCACGACGATGCAGGAGCAGCTCGCCGCCGCCATCCCGCACGTCGACGCGATCGTCTCGACCGTCGCGGGACGCCGTCGCGCGACCGAGTACATCACCAGGCATTTCGAGCACATCCCGCCGGGGCTGATCGCGCACCTGATGGCCGGTGCCGCCGGCTGTCGCGCCGTCGAGCCGATGATCGACTTCGCCCGCCGCCACGGCTGGCAGCTCGACGCGGCGCGGATCGACTGCCCCGTCCGCATCGTCTGGGGCACCGCCGACCGGATCCTCGAGTGGCCCTCGGCGGCCGCCCGGTACCGCGCCGACCTGCTGCCGCACGCCGACTGGATCGAGCTCGACGGCGTGGGCCACTGCCCCCAGCTCGACGTGCCGCTGGAGGCCGCGCAGCTGATCGCCGGCTTCGCCGCCCGCTGACGCTGCGGCGCGGGGTACGCCGGGGCGACCTCGTGTGACCCGTATCCTGCGAGCGTGGCCGGTGTCCGCGTCCGTTTCGCCCCATCCCCGACCGGCGCGCTCCATCTCGGCAGCGCGCTGACCGCCGTCGCGAACTTCCTGTTCGCGCGCCGCGCCGGGGGCGAGTTCGTGCTGCGCGTCGACGACACCGACCCGGAGCGCTCCAATCGTCGCTACGAGCGCACCATCCGGCAGGACGCCGAGTGGCTCGGGCTGCGCTTCGATGAGGGCCCGGACGAGGGTGGCCCGTACGGCCCGTACCGGCAGTCGGAGCGGATGCCGATCTACCTCGAGCACGCCGAGCGGCTGGTGAACGAGGGCCGCGCCTACCGCGACGAGGGCGCGATCCACTTCCGCGCTCCGGCCGACGACATCGTGGTGCACGACGCCGCCCGCGGCGACGTGCGGGTGGCGGTCGGCGCCATCAAGGACTTCGTGATCGTGCGCACCGACGGCACGGCCACCTACCAGCTCGCCACCGCCGTCGACGACGCGCTGATGGAGATCACGCACGTCATCCGCGGTGAGGACCACCTGACCAACACCGCGCGCCAGATCGCGCTGTTCGAAGCGCTCGGCCTGCGCCGGCCGCGGTTCGCGCACACGGCGCTGCTGGTGTCGGAGGCCGGCGCGAAGCTCTCCAAGCGCGAGGGCGCGCCGTCGATCGCCGAGCTGCGCGGCGAGGGCTACCCGCCCGAGGCGCTGCTCAACTACCTGGCCGAGCTGACGTGCCCCGTGATCGCCGACGGCCCGGCGCTGCTCGGGCAGCTCGCCCAGCGCTTCGAGCTGAAGTCCATCTCCCGCGGGCAGAGCCGCTTCGACCGCGGCCGGTTGGACTGGCTCTCGCAGCAGCACCTGAAGCGCCTGAACGGCCTGGAACTCGCCCGGCGCGTCGGCCAGGTGCTCGAGCTGCGCGGGGTCGTCTGGCACCCTGCGCAGATGACGGCGCTGGGCGAGGGATTGAAGGGCTGCCACACGCTCGTGGACGCCGCCGACGAGGCCGAGGCGGTGCTCGTGGCGCCGCGGGTGCGGCCGCCGCTGGACGACGTGTCGGCCCGCGCGCTGGCCCTGTTCGCCGGGCTCCGCGCCGGCTGGCCCGAGCCCTACCTGGCGCCCGACGACGCCGACGAGCTGCTCGACGAGCTCAAGCGGGCGGCCGCCGCCGAGGACATCTCGGTGCGCGACGCCCTGCACGGCATCCGCGTCGGCCTGACGGGCCGCGAGCGCGGCGTGGCGCTGCGCTACGTCGTCGCGGCGATCGAGCGCGACGACGCGATCCGGGGACGGGCGGCGTGACCATCAGACTCCACGACAGCCTGACGAAGCGCGCCGCGCCGGTCGCCGCCGACCGGCCGCTCGGCATCTACTCGTGCGGACCGACGGTGTACGACCGCATCCACGTCGGCAACGCCCGCCCGTTCGTGGTCGCCATGGTGCTGAAGCGTCACCTCCACCGTCAGGGTGTCCCGTCCAAGGTCGTCATCAACGTCACCGACGTCAACGACAAGATCTACGGCGCGGCGCGTGAGCGCTCGGTGTCGAGCACGGCGCTCGCTGCCGAGATGACGGCTGCCTACTTCGCCGACACGGGCCGGCTCGGGCTGGGACGCCCCGATGTCGAGCCACTGGTGACGGAGACGATGCCCGAGATCGTCGCGCTGATCGCGCGCCTGATCGACAACGACCTCGCCTACGAGGCGGATGGCGACGTGTACTTCGCCGTCAGGAGCTTCCCGTCGTACGGCGAGCTGTCGGGGCAGAAGCCCGACCAGATGCTGGCCGAGGGACGCGTCGAGCCCGGCGAGGGCAAGCGCTCGCCGCTCGACTTCGCGCTCTGGAAGGCGAACAAGCCCGACGAGGACGCGTGGTGGGACTCGCCGTGGGGGAGGGGCCGGCCCGGCTGGCACATCGAATGCTCGGCGATGGCGATGGCACACCTGGGCGAGCAGATCGACGTGCACGGCGGCGGCCTCGATCTGATCTTCCCGCACCACGAGAACGAGCGCGCGCAGTCCGAGGGCGCGACTGGCCGCCCGTTCGCCGGCACCTGGCTGCACAACGGCATGCTGCGGTTCGGCGACGAGAAGATGTCGAAGTCGCTCGGCAACGTCGAGCGGCTGGGTGACGCGCTCGACGAGTGGGGCGCCGAGACGCTGCTGCTGCTGTTCGCGCGCGCCCACTACCGCAGCCCGATGGACTACAACGACGACACGCTGTCGCAGGCGCGGGCGGCCGGCGAGGGGCTGCGCGAGGCGATCCGCAAGCTGCGACGGGCGACGGGCGACGGGTCGCAGGACCGCGACCTGCTGGACGAGGCAGACCGGCGGACGGCGGCGTTCGACGCCGCGCTCGACGACGATCTGGCGACGCCGCAGGCGCTGGCGGAGCTGTTCGGCCTCGGCTCGTCCGCGACGCGGACGATCGCGGCGCAGGCCATCTCCGGTCGCGCCGGCGCCTCGGCCGCGGACGCGCTGGTCTCGCGCCTCGACGTGCTCGGGCTGGCCGGCCTCGGCACCGACGACGCGGTGCCGGCCGAGATCGTGAGCCTGGCAGAGGAGCGCCTTGCAGCCCGGACGGCGCGCGACTTCGCGCGCTCCGACGCGCTCCGCGACGAGATCGCGGCGGCGGGCTTCGTCGTCCGCGACGTCGAGGACGGCTTCGAGCTCGTCCCGGCCCCCCGCTAGCGATGGCCGACCACATCTACGGCCGCAACGCGGTGCGCGAGGCGCTCCGTGGCCGCCGCCGCGTGCGCGAGGTGCTGGTCACCGAGCGCGCGGCGGCCGGGGTGGAGTGGCTGGCGGGCGCGCCCGTGCGCGTCGCGCGAGGGGACGAGGTCGCCGCGCTGGCGGGCTCCGAGGACCACCAGGGATTTGCGGCGCAGGTCGATCCGTACCCGTACGCCGACGCCGAGGAGCTCGCCGCCCGCGACCGCCCGCTGATCGTCGCGCTGGACGAGATCAGCGACCCGCACAACCTGGGCGCGATCGCGCGATCGGCGCTGTGCGCGGGCGCGGACGGGCTGGTCGTGCCCCGCCACCGGAGCGCCACGGTGTCCGCCGCCGTCTGCCGGGCATCGGCCGGCGCGGTCGAGCACCTGGACATCGCCGTCGTCCCGAACCTGGCCGACTGGCTCGTACGCTCGCGGCGTCCTGGCCTCTGGAGCTTCGCGACCGACGCCGACGCGGGCGACCGGCACGTCGATGCCGATCTCGCCGACGGCGCGATCCTCGTGATCGGCTCCGAGGGCCGCGGGGTGCGGCCGCGCGTCCGGTCGGTGTGCGACGCGGCGGTGCGGATCCCGATCCAGGGGCCGATCGGCTCGCTGAACGCGTCGGTGGCGGCGTCGGTGCTGCTGTTCGAGGCGCGTCGCCAGCGCGGGTTCTAGCCGCCGCGCGGGTGCGGGCGCCTGCAGGGCGCAACGGGGGCTAGCCGTAGCGGGCGCCGCGCTCGGCGTGGCGACACTGGGAGAAACCATCCTGGAGCGTCGCCATGCCCCCCCGTTTCATCCCCACTGTCGAGCAGTTCCGCCCGTTCCGCCACCACCAGGCGAGCGATTCCCGGTCGAACGGCGGCGTCCTGGCGTCGATCGCGGGCCGGACGGCCCGGTTTGCCCGCTACCGGCAGCGGGCCCGTTGCCGGTAGCGCCGGCGGGTCGAATTTGGGCCAACGACGTGAATTCTAACCCTCTCGTAGCTCTCTAGAGTTCTGGTGAAATCATACGAACAGATGTTCGTATACAGCAAGGACTTGCAAGTTTCCATCACATCTGCCAGCATCCGCCAGGCCAATCTCAGTCTCGACTACAGATTGAGATACACCGTTATGGAGGATCGAGCCTTGCAACAAGCGCATGCCCACGTCGCGCGCCGCCCACAGCGCGAATCGGACGACCTGGCGCTCGTCCTGCGGGCCCGAAATGGCGACGGACGGTCGCTGGACGCGCTGATCCGGCGTTACAACGGCTTCGTCCGCCTCAAGGCATCGAGTTATTTCCTGGCCGGCGGCGACGGTGAAGACCTCCAGCAGGAAGGCCTGATCGGCCTCTACAAGGCGATCCGCGACTACCGCGTCGACAAGGACACGAGCTTCCGCTCGTTCGCCGAGCTGTGCATCACGCGCCAGATCATCACCGCCATCAAGGGCGCGACCCGGTACAAGCACGGCCCCCTCAACGGCTACATCTCGTTCTCGCACACGCCGGCCGGGCAGGACGCCGATTCCGGCGACTGCACGATCGGCGACACGCTGGCCGCATCGAACGTGCACGACCCCGCGAATCGTGTCATCTCGTCCGAGGGCCTCGAGGCGCTCGTCGGCGTGCTTGGCGCGAGCCTCTCGAAGCTCGAGGCCCAGGTGCTGGCGCTGTTCATGGAGGGCGAGTCGTACGAGATCATCGGCGAGCGCCTGAACTGCGACGCCAAGGCCGTCGACAACGCTCTGCAGCGGGTCAAGCGCAAGGTCGGCACGCATCTCGACGCGCGCGAGTAGACCCTGACCGCGTCCCCTACCCTGAGGTGGAGTGTCCTACGAGCCGCATGACGCTCGAGCCTTCGCGCGCCTGATCGCCGACGCGCAACGCGCGTTCGCACTGGCCGAGCGCGAGGCGCTGGAGCCGTTCGGCATCACGCCGCCCGTGTTCGGCCTGCTCGACGCGATCGCCCGCAACGCCGGCATCTCGCCCGCCGGAGCGGCCGAGGAGCTCGGGGTCACCCGGCCGACCGTGACGGGATGGCTGAACGGCCTGCGCGAGCTGGGGCTCATCTCGCGTGGCGAATCGGACCGCGACGGGCGCAAGGCGCGCCTGACGCTGACCGAGGACGGACGAACCGTGCATCAGGCCGCGGTCGATGTGATTCGGCGTAAACACACGCGTTTGCTGGCCTCGGCGATCGATCCGACCCGGCAGGCCGACCTCATGGATGCGCTCTACCGCGTCTCCGAGGCCGGCAAGAGCGCCCGCGCCGGGTCGTAGGCCAGCAGCTCGGCCCCGTGCCGGCGCAGGAACCCCCGGTGGGCGGCCGTGGCGGGGTCGTTCGCCTCGACGACCGACCAGAAGCGGCGGGAGTGATCGCGGTGCACGAGGTGCGCCAGCTCGTGGATCACGACGTGGCGCAGGATCGGCTCGGGCGCCAGCGTCAGCCGCCAGTTGAACGAGAGGTCGCCCGAGGCGCTGCAGGAGCCCCAGCGGGTGCGTGCCTGGCGGATGGTGACTGCGCCCGGCGTCACGCCCATCCGCCCGGCTAGCTCGGGCAGGCAGGCATCGACCTGATCGCGGCATCTGGCTCTATACCAGCGATCGAGCGCCCTCTGCGCGGCGGGATCGTCGGGTGCGCGTAGCACGAGGAGTCCGTCGTCGTGGGCCACGCGCGGCGGGCCGACGTCGCGGACGACCCGGAGCGGCGCACCGCTGCTCCAGGCCACACCGTTGGCGTCGAGCCCGAGCGTCGGCATGCGGGCCAGTCGCGCCGTCGTGCGGTTGATCCACGGTCGCGACTCCTCGACGGCCCGCGCGATGGCCCGCTCGCTCGCCCGCGTCGGCGCGACAAGGACGACGCGTCCGTCGTGCGCCACGGTGACGCGGATCCGGCGGGCCCGCTCGGACCGGCGGATCAGGATCTCGGGGTCGGGCATCTCCCGACCATAGCCGCCGGTGCGGTCGGCGCGGTCGATACTATGAGCGATGGCGTGCGTGGCCTCGCCGGGTTAGCTCAGCTGGTAGAGCACTTCTCTTGTAAAGAAGATGTCGTCGGTTCGAATCCGACACCCGGCTCTCATGTCTGTGCAGCGAATCGTCCCCGACTTGCACGTGGCCGACCCGGCGGCCAGCCGTGCATTCTATGTCGATGTGCTCGGGCTCGAGGTGGGTATGGACCTCGGCTGGATCATCACGTTCGTGGCGCCCGGTAAGCCCGCTACGCAGATCAGTGTGATGTCACGGGATGCCTCGTCGGCCGTGCAACCACATGTCTCGGTCGAGGTCGATGATGTCGATGCCGCACACGCAGCTGCCGAGAGCCGCGGGTACGAGATCGTCTATCCGCTCACGAACGAGCCGTGGGGTGTGCGACGATTCTTCGTGCGCGATCCGGGTGGCGCGGTTCTGAATGTGCTTTCACATGTCGTACCTGTGGCGTAGCGCTCGAACCTGTCTGCACACGCGGTAATCGCGCCTGGGTCGTTATGACCGCAGTGTCTGCCGGTGCGCGTTCGCGGTGGGTCGATGGGCTCCTCGAGTGACACGCTGATCACGTAACTGTTGCATCACCCCGAGAGTAGCCGACCGGCGGTGACGCGATGGCGTGGACCGGGTGGCGTATCGTGTGCCCGTGCGGATCCTGGTCGTCACGCAGATGTGGCCGTCACCCGAGCGTCCCGAACTGGGGGCATTCGTCGAGCGGCAGGTCCGGGCGCTGGAGCGGCTTGGTGCCGAGGTCGCGGTGGCGTCGATCGCTCCCGGCCCGGGCGGCATCCGCGCGCCGCTGAAGTGGCTGCGCCTGTTCGCGGCTGCGAGGGGCGCTGCGCGCACCGCCCGGCCCGACGTCGTCCTCGGCCACTTCCTCTATCCCGGCGGCGAGGCTGCCCGTCGCGCGGCCCGCACCGCCGGCGTGCCCTTCGCCGTCGTCGCGCACGGCCAGGACGTCGCGAACGCCGAGACGGCTCCATGGCTGCGCCGGCGCACGCAACGGGTGCTCGACGGCGCGAGCCTGCTCGTTGCCGTCTCGCAGCCCCTCGCTGACCGACTGGCGGCCGTCACCACACTGCCCGCCGGCGTCCTGGTCGCGCACATGGGCGTCGACCGCACCGCGTTCAGGCCCGGCGACCGCGATATCGCCGCCGGCGCGCTCGGACTCGAGCCGCGGCGCCCGCTGGTGGTGCAGGTCGGCGTCAAGAACGGCGCGGCGCTGGCCGCGGCGGTGGCGGGAGCCGGCGGCGAGTTGTGGCTGGCCGGCCGGGGCGAGGATGTGCCCGGCGCCCGCATGCTCGGCCTGGTGCCGCCCGCCGCCCTCCCGCGACTGCTTCGCGCCGGCGACGTCGGCGCCTTCGTACCCGAGCGGGAGGGGTACGGGCTCGGCGCACTGGAAGCGATGGCCTGCGGCCTGCCGGTCGTGGTCTCGAGCGGTATCCCGGTGGCCGCCGATCTGCCTGCGGAATGCGCGATGCTCGTCGACCCTGCCGACGTGGGCGCGATCGAGGCCGGCCTGCAGGCGGCGGCCAGGATGCCGCGCGACCATCCGGCGGGTCAGGCGGCAGCGGATGCGAACAGCGTCGACGCCATGGCCGCACGTCTCCTGGACGCACTCGATCGGGTACGGTAGACCGGTGGCGAAGCGGCAGGCGAAACGGCGTGATCCGCGGCGCACCGCGGCGACCGCCAAGTCGTCGCCCCGCAAGCCGCCGACCCCCGTCGCCGCCGTTCCCGAGCGCGAGGTCGCGCGGTTGCCGCACCACCTGCCGCGCGACCAGTCGATCGCGGTCGCCGTCATCGCCGTCGCCGGCCTGGTGGCGTTCGCGGGGTTCGCCGACAGCTTCGACTTCTACAACGCGAACCCGCTGATCGCGGTCGCCCTGACCTTCGTGCTGCTCGGCGCCGTGTTCTCGATCGAGCGCCGCGCCATCGCCGCCACCACGCGCGCGAGCATCCGGTTCGCCGGCGCCGGATTCGTCGTCCCGGTGTTCTGGTGGATCGTCCCGTTCGCGGCCATGACCCCGATCGCCGCGATGGGGGGCTACACGACGTACCGGCTCGGCGTCGGCAGCGTGTTCGGCCCGGCGTTCGTCGGCGCGATCCTGACCGGGTCGTTCTTCAGCCCGGCCGCCGGGATGCTGGCGTGCACCGCGAGCGTGTTCGGTGGTGTGGCCGCGTTGATCATCAGCCGCGAGGCGCGTTGACCGTGGCCGGGCCGCGACTGACGAGCATGGCGGCGGGCGGCGGCTGCGCGTGCAAGGTGCCCGCGGCCGACCTGGCAGACCTGCTGCAGGGACTGCCCGCGGTCACCGATCCCCGCGTGCTCGCCGGCACGTCCGGCTTCGACGACGGCGCGGTCGTCAGCCTCACGGACGACCTGGCGCTCGTGCAGACGGTCGACTTCTTCACGCCCCTCGTCGACGACCCGCACGACTTCGGGCGCATCGCGGCCACCAACGCGATCTCCGACGTGTACGCCATGGGTGGCGAGCCGCTGTGCGCGCTGGCGATCGCCGGGTTCCCGCGCGAGCTGGACCTCGACACCGTCCGGGCGGTGTTCGCCGGCGGCGTTGCAGCGGCCGCGGCGGCGGGGATCGCGATCGTCGGCGGCCACACCATCATCGACCCCGAGCCGAAGTACGGCCTGGTCGTGAGCGGCACGGTCCGACCCGACGCGATCTGGCGCAACGCCGGGGGCCGCGCCGGCGACGTGCTCGTGCTGACGAAGGCGCTCGGCACCGGCGTGGTCGCGAACGCGCTTCGTGCCGACGCGGTGCCGGCCGACGTGCTGGCCGCGGCTGTCACCTCGATGACGACGCTGAACCGCGAGGGCGCGCGAGCGTTGCGCGCCGCCGGCGAGCCGCACGCCGTCACCGACGTGACCGGGTTCGGACTCGTCGGCCACCTGCACGAGCTGGCAGAGGCGTCGGGCCTCGCCGCACAGCTGCGCCTTCGCGACCTGCCGATCCTGCCCGGCGTGCTCCGCCTGGCGCGGGCGGGCCACGTTCCGGGCGGATCGCGGCGCAACCGCGAGGCGGCCGACGCCTACGCGACCTTCTCCGAGGGCCACGACGCGCTGCTCGCCGCGATCGCCTGCGACGCGCAGACGTCGGGCGGTCTGCTGGCCGCGGTGGCGCCCGGCGCGGTGCCCGCCGGGGCGACGGTGATCGGCCGGCTGGTGGACGGACGAGCCGGCCACGTGCTGGTAGACTGAGCCTCGTGACGATCGTCCTCGTCGGCCTCCAGGTGCTGCTCTGCTTCGGCGTGATCGTGCTCATCCTGATGCACGACGGCAAGGACGCGGGCCTCTCCGGGGCCTTCGGCGTGGCGGGCGGTTCGGCCGGTACCCAGGTGATGCAGCGCAATCTGACGCGTCTGACGATCGTCATCGCGGTGCTCTTCGTGCTGAACTCGATTCTGCTCGGCTTCCGCAACGACCTCTAGTGTCCCGCGTCAGGCAGCTCGCTGGCAGCTCAGTTCGCCGCGAGCAAGCCCGCTGGGTTTCGGGCGTGACTTCGCGGCACTGAGATGTCCGCGAACGTGTAACGCGGGACTCCATGTCCGGGGTCGGCCCGCGCACTCGTCAGCGGGCTCACAGGGTGCCGACTCGCGCGGGCAACCTGAGCCTCTTGCGGTGTTCACGAAGCCTTCATACAGCGGCGATAACGTGATGTCACGTCGAGAGCGGCGCCGCGTTCAAAGGCTTCTCCTGCGGATCGCAAATCGCAGTTCGATGGAACCTCTGGGGGCAACGCGGCGCCGTCTCGTCGGCGTTCTCGACCCGTTCAGGCGACGCGTGCCGGCTGCTGCGGCAGACCCGGCGTGGAGATGACCGCGGCGCCCACCGCGCCGAGGCGCGCGGCCAGGGCGGGGTGGCAGGTCGTGAAGATCGCCTGGCGGCCCTGCAGCGCCGCCAGCAGCGGCAGCAGGCCGTCGACGCGGTCGTCGTCCCAGTTGACGAGCGCCTCGTCCAGGAACAGCGGCAGCAGCCGGTGCGGGTCGATCTCGTCGACCAGGGCGAGGCGCAGCGCGACGTAGATCTGCTCGAGCGTGCCGCGTGAGAGCGGCGCGCCGACCGGGACCGGTCGGCCGTGACGGAGCACCTCGAGGCGCGGCGGCTCGTTGCCGTTCTGCTCGCCGATCAGCAGCCGGTCGTAGCGGCCGCCGGTGATGGCTGCCAGGTAGGCGCTGGCGGCGGTGAGGAACCCCGGGCCGTGCTCGTCGCGGAACCGCCGCTCGGCGTGCAGCAGGATCGACGACGTCAACGCGAGACGGTCGCGCCGGCGCTCGACCGTCTGCAGCTGCTCCTCGTAGACGCCCGCCTCGCCGGCCGCGTCGGCGACGCCGGGCAGCGCCGCCAGCGCGTGCCGCTCAGCAACGAGGGCGCCGCGCCGGTGCTGCAGCTCTTCCAGCGCGGCCGTGCTCTGGCCCCGCGCGGCGTCGAGTTGCGCGAGCGCGTCGTCGTCGAGCACCAGCGGCGTGCCGCGGCGCTCCAGCTCCTCGGCCTCGGCCGCGATGGCGGCCAGGTCGCCGAAGGCCGCGTTCGCGCTGCGCAGGCGCTCGTCGGCCGCCGACCGCAGCCGGCGGGCGGTGAGCACGGCCGACACGGCGGCGTCGAGGCCGTCGCCCGGCGCCACGGCCCGAAGCTTGACCAGCAGGGCGTCGCGGCGGCCCGCGGCGGCCACGGCGGCACCCGCCAGCCGATCGGCGTCGGCGGTGGCCTCGACCAGCTGCGGAGCCGCCTTGCGGCCCTCGGCGACGCGGATCAGGGCATCGTCGACGGCGGCCAGCGCGTGTCCGGCGGACGATAGCCCGAGCGGCGCGAGCGCCTCGGCGAGCCGCGTGGTGCGCGTCGCGACGAGCGTGCGCAGCCGCTGCACCTCGGTGGCCGCGGCGCCGGCCTCGGCGACGGCCGCGCGCAGGTGGTCGATGTCGCCCGCCAGCGCCGCGTCGGGCCGGGCGAGCCGTGTGGGTGCGACGGCCAGCGTGCCGATGGCGTCGGCGATGGCCGGTCCGCGGTGCGGTGCAGCCGAGCGGGCCAGCAGCGCGGCGACGCCCACCAGCGCGACGGCCGCGAGCGCCGGGATGGTGCGGCCACCGGCGCCCGCCACGGCGAGCAGGCCGCTCGCCAGCGCGGCAGCGGCCGCGACGACGAACGGCGTGCGTCGCGGCGACTCGGCGGCCGCGGCGACTGCGGCGCGCAGGTCGGCGGGGCGAACGGCGGCGAGGGCCTCGTGGTCGCCGGTCTGCAGCGGGCGCCCGAGCACGGCCTCGGCTCGGCGGCCGGCGTCGTCGGCGCGCGCGCGGGCCGCGGCCTCGGCGGCGCCGATGGCGGCTCGCAGATCGGCCGCTCCGGCCTCCTCCGCCGCCAGCTCGCGCAGCTCGGTGGCACGGGCGGCAAGCTGTCGCGCGGCCGCGGGCACGTCGGCGAGCACCTGGAGCTGGTCGGCCTGGCGGCGCGCGATGGTGGCCGCGCGCTCGGCGTCGGCTGCCTCGGCACGGCGCCGGTCGACGGCGTCGGCGGGGTCGCCCGGGAAGTCATCGTCGCGGACGAGGATGGCGGCGGCCTCGGTGCGCAGCCGCTCGACGTCGCGCCACGCGGCCAGCGCCGGCGCCAGGTCGGTGTGGCGGCGCAGCCGCGCGACCAGTTCGGTGCCGGTGCGGCGCAGCTCGTCCTCGCGTCCGCGCTCGACCGCGAGCTCGCCGTCGATCTCGTCGAGCCGCCGCCGCGCCGCCGCGGACTCGCGCTCGGCGATGCGCAGCTGGGCGATGCGCTCGCGCAGCCGGCGCGCCTCGGGCTGGCCGCGACGGTTGGGACGCCAGAGCGCGGCGGCCTGCTCGTCGAGGCCGCGGCGCACGTCGGCGGCCGACCGCAGGAACGCGAGCGCCGAGCCGGCGAGCAGCCGGTCCTCGACCGACTGCCAGGTGGAGGCGTCGACGCGCAGCAGCTCGTCGAGGCCGAGCGAGTGGAGGTCGAGATAGACGCGGCGCGAGATGCCGTTCAGCGCCGGCAGCGTGCGGTTGGCGAGCTCGTCGTGCGTGGTCGCGCGATACAGCCGGCCGCGGGGCGACGAGCGCAGCTCGCGCTCGATCGAGAGCCGCTCGCCGGCCTCGTCGACCAGCTGCAGCGCACCGCCGAAGCGGCCTTCCTCCGGCGCGTAGACGTTCAGCTCGCGCTGGGCGGGGGCGAAGCCGAAGTAGGCCGTCGCGATGAACTCGCGGAGCGTCGACTTGCCGGACTCGTTGGGGCCGCAGACGACGATCACCTCGTGACCGGCGAGCGCCTCGACCTGCCAGCCGGCGAGCCCGCCGAAGCCGTCGATGCGCCAGCCGTCGACCCTCATCGCCCCTGCTCCTCGAGCATTGCCGCGACGATCTCGACGTCGAGCCCGTCGAGCAGCGCGCGCAGGTACGCGGCGCGGGCGGCGGGGTCGGTGGGTGCCGCGGCCAGGGCGGAGGGCGCGATCTCGGCCAGCACCTGCTCGTCGAAGCGGGCCTTGCGGATCAGCTCGAGCGCGCCGCCCAGCACGTGCGGCTGACCCTCGTGCTCGCCCACGTCGACGGGAGGAGTGACACCTTCGTCGCGCACCTCGACGTCGAGGATCTGCAGCCGTTCGCGCAGCGCCAGCGCCAGGTCGTCGGCCGCCTCGGCTCCGCGTAGCTCCGCGTAGAACGGCGTGCGGCCCTGCAGGCGCACGCGCAGGACCCAGTCCTGGCCCGGCAGCACGCCGCGCTCGCGCGCCAGGTCGTCGAAGCGGCGCTCGCAGTGCTCGACCAGGCTCCGGGTGTCGTCGACCTCGGTGAGATCGTCAAGCACCAGTTCGTGCCAGCGCACCGGCGCCAGGGGACGGAACTCGACCTGCGGTCCGGCGGGGCCGAACTCGACGTCGAGGGCGCCCTTCGCGCCCGTCTCGCCGAAGTGCCGGCCCTGCAGGCAGCCCGAGTACCAGGCGGCCGGCTCGCTCGAGACGCCGACGGCGGTGTGCACGTGGCCGAGCGCCCAGTAGTCGATGCCCCGGCCCGCCAGGTCGGCGGTCGTGCACGGCGCGTAGCGGTCGTGCTCGCCCTCGTAGCCGTGCACCTGGCAGTGCACCAGCCCGATCACGGGCACGTCGGCGGAGACGGCGGGGAACGTCGCGACCAGGTTGTCTCGCTCGCGCGGCGACTCGTGGCCGGCCGCGACCACGATGCCGGCCACCTCGCCGTCGGCCCGGCGCAGCTCGATCGACCGCGGGGTGCGGTCGCGGATCAGGTGGAACCGCGCGGTCGGCCAGCCGATGCGGTCGAGCGGGCCGGTGCCGCCGCCGGGGTCGTGGTTGCCGGTGACGGCGATCACGGTGACGCCGGCGGCCGTTGCCTCGCCCAGCACCTCGGGCAGCCAGAGCTCGGTCGGGATGCGCACCAGATCGCGGTCGAACAGGTCGCCGGCGAGCACCAGGGCGTCGGCCTCGCGGTCGACCGCCAGCGCCACCAGGCGCTCGACGGCCGTGCGCGCCGACTGCTCCACGCGCTCGCGGACTTCGCGCGCGAGGGAGCGCGACGGCGCGTCGAGATGGCAGTCGGCGGCGTGGATGACGCGAAGCGGACGCATCGGACAGATCAGCCTACAGCGGAGGGTCCCCGGTACCCCTGTCGTGTACGATCGCCGCCAGGTGGCACCTGGAGGTCTCGGCGAGTGAGGGTTGGAGTTCTACGCGAGGTGCGCGCGCACGAGCGACGAGTCGCGCTCGTGCCCGACGTCGTGGCCGCACTGGTGGCCGACGGACACGAGATCCTGGTCGAGACCGGGGCCGGCGCCAGCGCGCACTACGCCGATGCCGAGTACGCCGCGGCGGGGGCCCAGGTGGTGCCTGACGCGGCGGCGGTGTTCGCCGCCGCCGAGTGCCTCGCGAAGGTGGCGGCGCCGACCGGGGAGGAGCGCGCCAGCCTGCGCCGCGGCCAGGTCGTGGTCGCGTTCCTGAACCCGCTGGGCGACCCGGCCGGCATGACGGCGCTGGCGGGCACCGGTGCGGCGGCCATCGCCATCGAGCTGGTGCCGCGCATCACCCGCGCCCAGTCCATGGACGCGCTGTCGTCACAGGCGACGGCGGCCGGCTACCGGGCCGTGCTCTACGCGGCCTCGACCCTGCCGCGCTTCTTCCCGCTGCTGATGACCGCCGCCGGCACCGTCAAGCCCGCCCGCGTGCTCGTGCTCGGCGCCGGCGTCGCGGGCCTGCAGGCCATCGCCACGTCGCGGCGCCTCGGCGCCGTCGTCACCGGCTTCGACGTGCGCCCCGCGGTCAAGGAGCAGGTGGAGTCGCTCGGCGCGCGGTTCCTCGAGCTCGATCTGGGCGCGTCCGACACCGAGACGGCGGGCGGCTACGCCAAGGAGCTCGACGAGGACGCGCACCGCCGCGAGCAGGAGCTCGTCGCCGGCGCTGTCGCCGACTCCGACGTGGTGATCACGACCGCGCTGATCCCGGGCCGCGCCGCGCCGGTGCTGATCACCGAGGACGCCGTGGCGCAGATGCGCACCGGCTCCGTGATCGTCGATCTGGCGGCGGAGGCGGGCGGCAACTGCGTGCTGACCGAGCCGGGCCACATCGTCGAGCGCCACGGCGTCACCATCATCGGCACGCTCAACCTGCCGTCGACGATGGCCCAGCACGCCAGCCAGCTGTACTCGAAGAACGTCCAGTCGCTCGTGAAGCTACTCGCGCCCGAGGGCGAGCTGGTCGTCGACCTGGACGACGAGATCGTGCGCGACTCGCTCGTGACCTACGAGGGCGTGGTCGTCAACGCCCGCGTCGCAGCGCTGACGGAGGGGAGCCCATGAGCGTCGACCTGATCACCCAGCTGACCGTCTTCGCGCTGGCGGTGTTCGTCGGCTTCGAGGTGATCTCGAAGGTGCCGACGATGCTGCACACGCCGCTGATGAGCGGCACGAACGCCATCCACGGCATCGTCGTCGTCGGCGCCATCATCGTCGTCGGGCAGAACCTCGGTGGCACGCTCGCGACGGTGTTCGGATTCGTCGCCGTCGTGTTCGGCACGATCAACGTCGTCGGTGGCTTCCTCGTCACCGACCGAATGCTCCAGATGTTCCGGCGCAGGCCGGCCGAGAGGGAGGCGAAATGACGTCCTGGGACGACACCGCGCCGCCGGCGTGGGGTGACGAGGAGGTCGCCCCGGAGCCGCGCTTCGCCGGGTTCTGGATCCGGTTCGTCGCCTACGTCATCGATGCGATCGTGGTCGGCTTGGTGGTCGGAGTGGTGCTGGTCGCGACCGGCCGGATCGAAGTCGACGGCGACGGCGCGCGCACCGGCAACGATGGCAGCGGGCTGCTGATGATGACGCTCTACTTCATCGTCTGCTGGGCCAGCTGGCAGCAGACGCTCGGCTATCGGGTGCTCGGGCTGCGGCTCGTGAAGACGGACGGCTCGCCCGTCACCTGGGGCACCGCGATCATCCGCGGCCTGATGTTCATCGTCTCGTCCATCCCGCTCGCCCTGGGTCTGATCTGGGCGGGCTTCAACCGTGAGAAGCAGGGCTGGCACGACAAGGCCGCCGGCACCTGGGTGATCCGCGACCGATGACGCGAGACGACGCTATCCGCCTCGCCTACCTGGTGGCGGCGGTCCTCTTCATCCTCGGCCTCAAGTTCCTGTCCACGCCGCGCACCGCGCGACGCGGCAACGTGGTGGCCGCCGTCGGCATGCTGATCGCGATCGTCGCCACGCTGTGCGACGAGCACGTCGTCTCGTTCACGTGGATCGTCGTCGGCATCGCCGTCGGCACGGTCATCGGCGCCGTTGCCGCGCAGCGCGTGAAGATGACCGCGATGCCGCAACTGGTGGCGCTGTTCAACGGCGTCGGCGGCGGCGCGGCCGCCCTCGTCGCCGCCTCCGAGTACCACGTCGCGGCCGGCGCGGGCGTCGAATCGCTCGACGCGAAGATCGCCATCTCGATCATGTTTTCGGCCATCGTCGGATCGATCTCGTTCGCCGGCTCGCTGGTGGCGTTCGGCAAGCTGCAGGAGCTGCTGCCCGGCCGCCCGATCACGTGGCCGGCGCAGAAGTTCGTCAACGGCGGGGCGCTGCTCGCGGTGCTGGTGCTGGCGGTGCTGTCGGCCACGTCGATCGACCAGTCGCTGTTCTTCCCGATGTGCGTGCTCGCGCTGCTGATCGGCATCGCGGCGGTGCTACCCATCGGCGGCGCCGACATGCCCGTCGTGATCTCGCTGCTCAACTCCTTCACGGGCCTCGCCGCGGCCGCCACGGGCTTCGTGCTCGGCAACGACGCGCTCATCATCGCGGGCACGCTCGTCGGCGCCTCGGGCACGGTGCTGACACAGCTGATGTCCAAGGCGATGAACCGCTCGATCGCGAACGTCCTGTTCGGCGCGTTCGGCGGCGGGCCGGCCTCGTCGTCGTCCGGTGCCGCGGTCGACGGCGACCGGCCGGTGCGGGACACCGCGGCCACCGACGTCGGCGTGCTGCTCGGCTACTCGCGACGCGTCGTCATCGTGCCCGGCTACGGCCTCGCCGTCGCCCAGGCCCAGCACGGCGTCCGCGAGCTGGCCGACCTGCTCGAGAAGCGCGGGGTCGACGTCAAGTACGCCATCCACCCGGTCGCGGGCCGCATGCCGGGCCACATGAACGTGCTGCTGGCCGAGGCCGACGTGCCGTACGACGCGCTCTGGGAGATGGACGAGATCAACCCCGAGTTGGTAGAGACCGACGTCGTGATCGTGATCGGCGCGAATGATGTGGTGAACCCGGCCGCGCGTGACGATCCGGGCTCGCCGCTGTACGGCATGCCGATCCTCGAGGTCGACCGGGCCGAGCACGTGGTGGTGCTGAAGCGGTCGATGGCGACAGGCTTCGCCGGCATCGACAACGAGCTGTTCTACAACCCGAAGACGATGATGCTGTTCGGTGACGCCAAGGGCTCCGTGAACAAGCTCGTGCAGGCCGTCGCCGGGTTGTAGCGACCGCCGTCGACTACAACGTGAGGAGTGGACCCGCTTCGCTCCCTCGTCGACGCGGTGCTCGACAGCGCGCTCGTCATCGATGACGCGGGTGTCGTCGTACACGCGAATGCGGCCGCGCGCCGGCTGGTGCGCAACGGCGAGCTGGCCGGGCGCGACGTCGGCGACCTGCTGACCGAGACCGACCTGCCGCCGGGCCGCAGCGCCGCCGACCTGGTGCGGCCGCAGGGCGGGCACGTCGCCGTCCGGCTCGAGGTCGTGCGGTTCGGCGACCACCGTGCGATCGTCATCCACGACGGCACACCGGAGCGCCTGCTCGACGTCGAGCGGCTGCCGGCGGAGGCGGTGCATCAGGCGGTGTTCGGTATCGCCAAGGCACTCGACGCGTACCTGTTCAGCGGCGAGCTGACGCCGGACGGGTACTACGTCGGCACCTTCACCGGCCCCGGCGCGGGGAAGCTGCTCGGCACCATCGAGCCGCTCGAGCGGCCCGACACCGAGTGGGACGGCCGCGTGCATCCCGACGACTACGGTCCGTGGGGCGATGCGTACCTGCGGGCCGCCGCCAACGTGGGCGAGCCGTACGAGGTCGAGTACCGGCTGCACGGCTTCGACGGCGTGACGCGGTGGATCCGCGAGCGCGGGGTCGCCCGCGCGCTCAGCGACGGCCGCCTGATCATGGACGGCGTGGCGCTGGATGTGACGCGCGAGCGTGCGTCGGTGGAGCAGTTCCAGCGGCTCTTCCAGCTCTCGAACGACCTCATCCTGGCGTACGACCGCCGGCTCGTCATCCGGCTCGTCAACCCCGCCGTGCAGACCCTGCTGGGCTACGAGCCTGACGAGGTGATCGGCCGCGAGTGGTCGCTGCTCGTGCACCCGGATGACGCCGGCGCCGACTACGAGCAGGCGAGCGCCGACTTCGCGCAGGAGACGGCCAAGCCGGGCACGGTCCGCTGCATCACGAAGGACGGCCGCACCCGCTGGTTCTCGTGGACGGGCGCGTACGACCCCGAGGACGACCTGATGCTCTACGTCGGCCGCGACGTGACGGGCGATGTGGAGCACCGCTCCGAGATGGAGCGCCAGTCGCGCACCGACTCGCTGACGAGCCTCGCGAACCGCCGGCACCTCGTCGACGCGCTGCACGCCGAGCTGGGCCGCGCGATGCGCGAGGGACGCGCGCCGGGTGTCGTGCTGCTCGATCTCGACCGCTTCAAGACCGTCAACGACACTCACGGCCATCCGGCCGGCGACGCGGTGCTGATCGACGTGGGGCGCCGTCTGCGCAGGTCGATCCGGTCGTACGACACCGTCGGCCGCTGGGGTGGCGAGGAGTTCTGCGTGATCCTGCCGGGCCTCGAGTCGGAGGAGGAGCTGCACCGCGCCGCCGAGCACCTGCGCGCCGCGATCAGCGCCGCGCCGCTGGGCGCCGGACCGGAGCTGCTGCTCGGCGTCACCAGCTCGGCCGGCGGCGCGCTCGCACAGCCCGGCCTGTGGTCGGTCGAGGGGCTCATCGACGCCGCCGACCGCGCGCTCTACTCCGCCAAGCGGCGCGGCCGCGACCAGACGCGGTTGTTCTCCGAGCTGACCGTCGAGGATCTGGTGGCCGAGGAGCCGGAGGCGATCCGCCTGGCACAGGCGCTGGCGCTGTCGGCGGGGGCGCGAGAGGGCATCGCCGAGACGCACTGCGCGCAGGTGGCCGACCTCGCCGCGTCGATCGCCACCGCCGTCGGGCTGCCCGAGGCGGTCGTGATGCGCTGCCGGCTCGCGGGCTGGCTCCACGATCTCGGCAAGATCGCCATTCCCGACGCGATCCTCACGAAGCCCGGCCTGCTGAACGAGGCCGAGTGGGCCGTGATGCGCACCCACGCGGAAATGGGCGAGTCGATCCTGCGCCGCATCGCCGGCCTCGCCGACGCCGCACCGGCCGTGCGCCACCACCACGAGCGGTACGACGGCTCGGGCTATCCCGACGGCCTCGCCGGCGACGAGATCCCGATCGAGGCGAGCATCGTCGCGTGCGCCGACACCTACTCGGCGCTCACCTTCGACCGCGTGTACCGCACCGCCCGGTCACCGCACGAGGCGATCGCCGAGCTGCGCGCCTGCGCCGGCACGCAGCTCGATCCGACCGTCGTCGACGCCGCCATCTCGGTGCTGATCGCCGAGCCGCAGCTGCGTCCCTGACGCAATCGCGCGGGAAGAAGACGCGGCGGATCTCGTCGCGCCCGCGCTCGCTCAGACGGCAGGGGCCGCCGCGATCATCCGCCGCAGCACCATCGGCAGGATGCCGCCGTGGCGCAGGTAATCGACCTCGGCGGGAGCGTCGATGCGCGCCAGCACCTCGAAGGTGCGCGTCGTGCCGTCGTCGGCCTGCGCCTCGACCGTCACCCGTTGGCGCGGGACGATGTCGGCGACGCCGCGGATGGTGAAGCGCTCGTGGCCGGTGAGACCGAGCGTCTCCGGCGTCTCGCCGTCGAGGAACTGCAGCGGCAGTACGCCCATGCCGACCAGGTTCGAACGGTGGATGCGCTCGTACGACTCGGCGATCACGGCGCGCACGCCCAGCAGCAGCGTGCCCTTCGCGGCCCAGTCGCGCGACGATCCGGAGCCGTACTCCTTGCCGGCCAACACGACCAGGGGCACGCCCTCGGTCCGGTACCGGTCGGAGGCGTCGGGAATCGACAGCTGCTCGCCGTCCGGCAGGTGCAGCGTGACGCCGCCCTCGACGCCGGGCACCAGCCCGTTGCGGAGGCGGATGTTCGCGAACGTGCCGCGGATCATCACCTCGTGGTTGCCGCGCCGCGAGCCGTACGAGTTGAACTCGCGGGGCTCGACGTCGTGACCGATCAGGTACTTCCCGGCCGGGGTGGACGGCGGGATCGAGCCGGCGGGCGAGATGTGGTCGGTCGTCACCGAGTCGCCCAGCAAGGCCAGCACGCGCGCGCCGATGACGTCGGCCGGCGGGTCGGGCTGGGGCTGCAGGCCCTCGAAGTCCGGCGGCTCGCGGACGTAGGTCGACCCGTCGTCCCACGCGAACAGGGCGCCGGTCGGCGCGGCCATCTCGCGCCACCGCTCGTCGCCCTCCCAGACGCGGGCGTACTCCGACTCGTACATCTCGGCGTCGATGGAGGAGGCGATCAGGTCGCGCACCTCCTCGGCGGTCGGCCAGATGTCGCGCAGGTAGACCGGCTCCCCGTCGGACCCGGTGCCGAGCGGCTCGTGCTCCAGGTCGATCGAGATGCTGCCGGCGAGCGCGTAGGCGACCACGAGCGGGGGAGACGCGAGGTAGCTCGCGCGCACCTGGGGGTGGATGCGGCCCTCGAAGTTGCGGTTGCCGGAGAGCACCGAGACGACTGCCAGGTCGTGCTCCGAGACGGCTGCGGCGAGCGCGTCGGGCAGAGGGCCGGAGTTGCCGATGCAGGTGGTGCAGCCGTAGCCGACGAGGTTGAAGCGCAGCGCGTCGAGCGCCTCGGTCAGGCCGGCGCGCTCCAGGTAATCGGTGACGACACGCGAGCCGGGCGCGAGGCTGGTCTTCACCCACGGCTTCGACTCCAGGCCGCGCTCGACGGCCTTGCGGGCAAGCAGACCGGCGGCCACCATCACGGACGGGTTCGAGGTGTTGGTGCACGACGTGATCGCGGCGATCACGACGGCCCCGTGGTCGATCTCGACGTCGGCCTCGAGCAGGGCGGTCGAGGCGGTGGCGTCGGCCGGGATCAGCGCGCTGCCGGCCACGCGCACCGGGTTCGGGTCGCGCGGGAAGGCGTCGCTGAAGCTGGCCGGGGCGGCCGCCAGCGCAACGCGGTCCTGCGGGCGGCGGGGGCCGGCCAGGCTCGGCTCGACGTGGTCGAGGTCGAGCACCAGCAGCTCGGTGAAGGTGGGGGTGGCGTCGCCGTCGGTGCGCCACAGGCCCTGCGCCCGGCAGTACGTCTCGACCAGCTCGCAGGCGTCGCCGCGCGCGGTCTGGCGCAGGTAGTTCAGCGTCTCGGAGTCGACCGGGAACGTCGCCGCCGTGGCGCCGTACTCGGGAGCCATGTTGGAGAGCGTGGCGCGGTCCGGGATGGACAGCGCCGAGAGGCCGTCGCCGCAGAACTCCACGAACTTGCCGACCACGCCGTGCCGGCGAAGCATCTCGGTCAGCGTCAGCACCAGGTCGGTGGCGGTGACGCCGGTGCGCAGCGCGCCGCGGAACTCGACGCCGACGACGATCGGCGTCGGCAGCACCAGCGGCTCGCCGAGCATCACGGCCTCGGCCTCGATGCCGCCCACGCCCCAGCCGAGGATGCCGAGCGCGTCGATCATCGTCGTGTGCGAGTCGGTGCCGACCAGCGTGTCGGGCAGCGCGACGCCGTCGCGCACCTGCACGACGCGGCCGAGGTGCTCGAGGTTGACCTGGTGGACGATGCCCATGCCGGGCGGCACCACGCGGAAGCCCTCGAAGGCGCCCTGCGCCCAGCGCAGCAGCGCGTAGCGCTCGCCGTTGCGCTCGTACTCGCGCTCGATGTTGCGGGCGTACGCGAAGCGCGTGCCGAACGCGTCGACCTGGACCGAGTGGTCGATCACGAGGTCGGCGGGCACCAGCGGATCGACGCCGGCCGGGTCGCGGCCGGCGCGCGCCATGGCGCTGCGCATCGCGGCCAGGTCGACGACAGCGGGCACCCCGGTGAAGTCCTGGAGGATCACGCGGGCGGGCAGGAACGCGACCGATACCGTGTCCGGTGCCGGTGCCGGCCAGTTCGCGAGCGCGCGCACGTCATCCTCCGTGACGTGGATCGAGCCGGCGGCGCGCAGCGCCATCTCGAGCAGGACGCGCACCGTGTACGGCAGGCTCGAGGTGTCGGCGACGCCCGCCTCGTCCAGCCGCGCAATGCGGAAGAAGTCGATGCCGGGATGGCCCGGCAGTGCGGTGCGTGCGCCGAAGGGATCGCTCATGCCGCTCATCATGCCACCGGAGGTCCTCGCTCGGGCAGCGGTCTCAAGGGCATGTCCATAGGCAAGTGCCTATAGGTGTCCTGCGATCCTCGCGCACCGCGAGGGTAGGCTGTCCTTCTCTCCGCCGCTGGTGATCGGCGACGAGGAGACGAACCAGGCCCTCGATCTGCTGTGCGGGGTCCTGCGGGACGCCTAGCGCGTTCGGTGTGACGCTCCGTGCGCGCTTCGTGGCATCTCCGCAACGCCGTGCGTCCCGTCGCGCGACCGGCGCGCCTTCCGTGCGGAAACGTTCCGGGGTCAGACCCCAGGAACGCCCGAACTGGGGTCAGACCCCGCGCATCGGACCGTCACGAATGTGGCAGAACTGAACGTCGCTACGTGGAGGCACTCGAGGGTGGGACGCCCACCACCGCCCAGCGGCCGCCGATCGTGCGATGGACGCCGCCCGCCGTGCGGATCACGACGAAGGACAGGAGGCCCGCCCAGATCCCGGATAGGCCCCAATCGAAGCGGTCGGCGGCCAGCGTCAGCGGCAGGAAGCCGCCGAGCGCGCCGGCCAGCGTCACGTTGCGCATGAAGACGATGTCGCCGGCGCCGATGAGGATGCCGTCGAGGGCGAACAGCAGCCCGGATAACGGCAGCGTCGCGATGAACCACGGCCACGCCACATGCGCCTGGTCGACCACGGACGACTCGTTGGTGAACAGTTCCGGGATGATGTTCCAGCCCGCCGTCAGGAGCACCGCGAAGACCAGCCCCAGGACGGTGCCGATCTCGGCCAGGCGCCGCGCCGTGGCGCGCGCGTCGTCGCGTTCGCCGGCACCGAGCAGCCCGCCGACCAGCTGCTGCGCGGCGATCGCGACGCTGTCCATCACCAGGGCCAGGAACGTCCACAGCTGCAGCGCGATCTGGTGGGCGGCCACGTGCGCGGTACCCATCCGCGAGGCGACCGCGGCGGCCGCCAGGTACGTGACCGAGAAAGCGGCGGTGCGCACAGCCAGGTCGCGCGCGGTCGCCAGCTGCGCCCGCATGACCGGCCAGTCGTGTCCCCAGCCGACGCGCTCACGGTGCAGCGCCCGCAGGAAGAGCGCGGCGCTGATCGCCTGGCTGACGACGTTCGCGATCGCCGACCCTTCGAGCCCGAGGCCGAGCGGGAACACCAGGACCGGACAGAGCACGGCCGAGAGCCCCATGGCGCCGAGCAGGTACACCAGCGGGCGCCGCACGTCCTGCACGCCGCGCATCCAGCCCTGCCCGGCGAACGAGATCAGGATGAACGGCGCGCCGCAGCTGGCGATGCGCAGCCACGCCACGGCCGACTCGACCTGCACCGGATCGTCGCCGATCAGCTCGGCCGCGGGTCGCGCGATCAGCTGCAGCAGCGCGATGACGACGACGCCGATCGCGACCGCCAGCCAGGTCGACTGCACGCCGTAGCGCACCGCCTCCCGCCGCCGACCGGCCCCGTACAGCCGGGCCGACATCGCCGTCGTGCCGTAGATCAGGAAGTTGCAGAGCCAGACCGCGTCGGTGAGCAGCAGTGCGCCAATGGCCAGCCCGCCCAGCTCGGCCGCGCCGAGATGGCCGACGACCGCGGTGTCGACGAGCACATACAGCGGCTCGGCCGCGAGCGCCGGCAACGCGGGCAGCGCGAGCGAGAGGATCTGCCGATCGGTCGCTCGTGCCACTTAGTGTCCCACACTACATGATGGCGATCGCTGCGACCACTTCATCGCCGACGACAACGTCGATGAGATGGCGGGAGGCCCCGGCGCGCGACGACGGCTCGAGCTGCGCGACGGCGAACCGCGCCAGGCCACCGGACGCGGTCAGCACCATCGCCTCGGCCGCGGCCGTGAGACTGACCGCGGCGGCCACGGGGCCGGCCGGCTCCTTCTTCGGCGCACCCGGGTTGGCGCTCACGACACCGCCGGTGGCGCGGCCCTTGACGGGGTACTCGTCGAGCGGCACGGCCTTGCCGTGGCCGAGCTCGTGCATGACGAGCAGCACATCACCCGCCGCGACGCCGCCGGCGACCACGCGGTCGCCGCGATCGAGGTTCATGCCGGCCACGCCACCCGCCGCGGCGCTCTTGACGGGTCGCACCTTGCCCGCGGCGAACCGCAGCGTGCGGCCGTGCGCGGAGTGGAGCAGGATCTCGTCGCCGTCGCCGTGCGCGATGACTGCGACCACCCGGTCGCCGTCGGGCAGGTCGATCGCCGGCGACCCGCCCATGTGCGAGCCGGCGAAGACCGTCGCCTCGGATCGCTTGATCTCGCCCCGCTCGGTGACCAGCAGCACGTGGCCGCCCGTGGGCGCCAGCGGCAGCAGGCCGACGAGCTCCGACCCGCGCGACAACGCCACCGCCTTGACCCCGCGGGAGACGCGCGACTCGATCGGGACGTCGGCCACGCGCAGCCGCAGCATCTGACCATCGCTGGTGTAGGCGTTCAACTCGCTCTCGGTGTCGGTGAAGATCGCCGTCGCGACCGCGTCGCCGGCGCCGACGTTGAGCGGCACGCGCGAGACCCGGCCGTCGAGCGGTCGCGTGGCGCAGGCGCCGCCGCGGGTGGCGAACAGCACCACGTCGGTGCGCGGCGCCGCGACGATCGCGACGTCGGCCCTGCGCCCCGTCGCGCCCGCGCCGGCAGGGCCGGGGGCGGCGACGCGGGTCTCGCCGCCGAGCAGCGTGCGCCGTGGTGCGCCGAGCTTCTCGGCGGTGCTCCGCAGCTCGCCCACGACGATCTCGCGGAGGGCGTCGTAGTCGTCGAGGATGCGCCCGATCTCGTCGACCCGGCGCCCCTTGGTCTCGCGCTCCTCCTGCAGCTTGAAGCGATTCAGCCGTGAGAGGCGCTTGATCGGCATGTCGAGGATGTACTGCGCCTGCTCGTCGTCGATCGGCACGGGCACGGAGCTACCATGAAGCTCGACTCTCAATTCAGACTTGAGCCTCTCGCGAGCGTCGTCGTCATCTTCCGCGCTACGCACGATGCGGATCACCGCGTCGATCGCGTCAAGGGCCGCGAGCAGCGCCACCAGGCGGTGCAGCTCGCGCAGCAGTTCGGTGCGTTCGTGCTCGAGGCGCCTCGTGACGACCTCGAAGCGGAACGAGACGAACCGGTCGACGATCTCGCGCAGGTCGAGCTGGCGCGGCACGCCGTCGGCGACGACGGTGAGGTTGATGCCGATCGTCACCCGGAGGCTGGTGTGCCGCATCAGGTCGGCGATCAGCTTCGTCACGTTGCCGCCGCGCTTGCAGCGGATCTGTACGCGCAGGCCGTTCCGGTCGGACAGGTTCTTCGGCAGCTCGGTGACGTCGGTGATCTTCTCGGCCCGGGCCGCGCGCACCACCTCGGACACGATCTGATCGGGCGAGACGCCGTACGGCAGCTCGGTCACGACGATCGCCTGCAGGTTCCCGGGCAGCTGCTCGATGTGATACTTGCCCTGCAGCCGGAACGTGCCCTGGCCGCGCGCGTACGCGTCGGGCAGCTCCTCCGGGTCGACGACGATGCCGCCGGTCGGGAAGTCGGGCCCCGGCATCACCTCGAGCAGGTCGGAGAGCGTCGCGTCGGGATTCTCGGCCAGCACGATCGCCGCTTCGCACGCCTCGGCCAGGTTGTGCGGCGGGATGTCGCAGGCCAGCGACCAGCCGATGCCCTTCGAGCCGTTCACCAGCAGGTTGGGGAACGACACGGGCAGCACGAACGGCTCCTGCTTGCGCTCGGAGAAGTTGGGCCGGAACTCGACGATCTCGGGCCGCATGTCGCGCAGCCAGTCGGACGCCGCGGGCGTCAGTCGCGCCTCGGTGTACCGGTAGGCGGCGGGCGGGTCGGAGTACTCCTTCGGGCCGACGGAGCCGTAGTTGCCCTGCCCATCGACCAGCGGCACGTTGAGCGAGAAGTCCTGGCCGAGCCGCACCATCGCGTCGTAGACCGCGGTGTCGCCGTGCGGGTGGTAGTGACCGATGACCTGGCCGATCACCGTCGCCGACTTGACGTACGGCCGGCCGGCGCGAGCGCCGATCTCGTCCATCGAGAACAGGATCCGCCGCTGCACGGGCTTCAGGCCGTCGCGCACGTCGGGCAGCGCGCGGCCCTTGTTGACGTACATGCCGTACGACAGCGCGCGCTCGAACATGGCGTCGGCGGCGTCGACGCTCTCGCCGCCCCAGGGCAGGCGGATGACGGCGACGTCGGCGTCGCCCTCCGGCTCGTCGTCACCGGGGGGTGGCAGCAGGGTGAGCTCGTCGTCGCTCAGACGTCGACCTCGGCGTCGGGCGCGGCCTCCTCGAGCCAGCCGCGCCGTCCCTGCGCGTCGCTGCCCATGAGCAGCTTCACGGTGTCCGCCACCTGGACGGCGTCCTCGAACGTGACCTGCAGCAGGCGCCGCGTGGCGGGGTCGAATACGGTCTCGCGCAGCTGGTCGGGGTTCATCTCGCCGAGCCCCTTGAACCGCGTCACGTGCTCGCCGGTGCGGCGCCGCGCCTTGAGCGTCTGGCGCAGCTCGTCCTCGGTGCCGACGTACACGTACGTGCCGTCGGACAGCGCGATGCGAAACAGCGGCGGCTGGGCCAGGAACACGCGGCCCTCGGCCAGCAGGCGCGGGAACAGCTCGTGGAACAGCGTGATCAGCAGGTTGCCGATGTGGGCGCCGTCGGCGTCGGCATCGCTGGCGAGCACGATCTTGCCGTAGCGCAGCTGGTCGACCTCGAGCGTCGCGACGATGGCCTTGCCGATCGCGTCCTTGCGGCCGCCCAGCGCGACCAGGATCGAGTCGACCTCGGCGTTCTCGAACGCCCGTCCGGCCTTGGCGCCGAAGACGTTCAAAATCTTGCCGCGGATGGGGAGGATCGCCTGCAGGTTCGCGTCGCGCGCCTGCTTCGCGGAGCCGCCGGCGGAGTCGCCCTCGACGATGAAGATCTCGCGCTCCAGCACCGGCACGTTCGGGTTGTCGAGCGTGTCGGCGAGCTTGCCCGGTAGGTTGGAGTCGGAGAAGATCGACGTCGCGGCGTTGCGCAGCTTCTTGGAGATCTTCGACTGGGCGATGCGGATGTCGCGCGTCAGCAGCAGCCGGTCGAGGATCTGCTTCGTCTCCTTCGGGTTGGCCGCGAGCCAGGTGCCGAACGCCTCGTTCGCGAATGACTGCACCGCGCTCTGGGCCTCGGAGTTGTTCAGCCGGCCCTTCGTCTGACCCTCGAACTGCGGGTCGGCGACCATCACCGACACGGCGGCGGTGAGGCCGTCGAACACGTCGCGCGCCTCGAGCGACTCGCCCTTGTCGCGCTTCAGCCGGCCGGTCTCGTAGGCGTGGCTGTTCAGGCAGCGGGTGAGCGCGCGCCGGAGTCCTGAAACGTGGGTGCCGCCGTCGACCGTGTTGACGACGTTGCAGAAGGAGTACATGCGCTCCTCGGCGCCGTCCGTCCACTGCATCGCCACCTCGACCGGGATCTCGCCGCCGGTGCCGCTCAGCGAGATGATGGTGGGGTGCATGGCCTGGCGCTCGGCGTTCAGGTCGCGCACGTAGTCGGCGAGCCCGCGCTCGGTGCGGAACACCTGCTCGTCGTGGCCGGCCGCGTGGAACCGGAACGTGAGGCCGCGGACGAGGTAGGACTTCTCCTTCAGGCGGGCGCCGATGGTGGACGCCGAGTAGTGCGCGCCCTTCTCGAAGATCGTCTCGTCGTGTTTCCAGCGGACGGTCGTGCCCGCCTTCTCGCCCCGCTCGAGCTTGCGCACGCGCGTCACCTCGCACGTCTTCAGACCACGCTCGTAGCGCTGGTGGAAGACGTGGCCGTCGCGGCGCACCTCGACCTCGAGCCAGTCGGAGAGGGCGTTCGTGATCGACGCGCCGACGCCGTGCAGGCCGCCCGAGACCTTGTACAGGCCGCCGCCGAACTTGCCGCCGGCGTGCAGCCGCGTGAACACCAGCTCGAGCGCCGAGACGCCCGTCTCGCGGTGGATGCCGACCGGGATGCCGCGCCCGTCGTCGACGACCGTGACGACCCCGTCGGCGTCGAGCGTGACGTCGATCTCGGTGCAGAAGCCGGCCAGCGCCTCGTCCACCGCGTTGTCGACGACCTCCCACACCAGGTGGTGCAGCGCGCGCGTGTTCGTGCCGCCGATGTACATGCCGGGGCGCTTGCGCACGGGCTCGAGGCCCTCGAGGACCTGGATCTGCGTTTCGTAGGGTTCGGGCGCCGCCATGGCTCGTCCCGGAGGGTACCTGGAGGGTAGGACTGGTGTGTGCCGGAGTTCTGCGGCACGCGCACGTACATCGTCCAGGCGAACGCCCGTGACAGGCTCCGCAACGTCTCGCGTACGAACAAGCGGGCCTCGATCCACGAGTGAGGCGGACGACCGTTCCCGGTGGCCGTGGCGCGCCCGCGCGCCACGGCCACCGGTTTGTCCGGTCGAGCTATCGACAGGCGCAGAACCTGTGCCAAGGTTGAGGAGATGCGTTGCCTCGTCGCAGTCCTCTGCCTCCTCGCGGTCCCGTTCTCCGCGCACGCCGCCCCCGGCGCCCGCGGGCTCACCGGCGACGCGATCGACGTCACTGCCGGCCGTCAGGTGCCGGCGCGGGACCCGGAGGCGGTGACTGCCCTCCGGGCAGGTCTGGGAACCGACGCCATCGTGTCGGTCGACGCGCGCAACGGCGGCCTGCGCCTGGTGGGCCGGCTGGACGGCTTCCTGACGCCTCCCTCGACCGCCGCCGCGGCCGACATCGCCCTCGGCTACGTCCGCGCCAACCGCGCCGCGTTCGGGCTGGCGATGGGCGACATCGACAACCTCGTGCTCGTCCGCCGGGTGACGACGGTCGGCGGCCTGCAGCGCCTGTTCTGGCAGCAGCGCGCCGCCGGCGGTGCGCCGGCGCTCGACAGCGGCCTGCGCGCCAACGTGACGGCCGACGGCCGGCTCGTAAACGTTGCCGGCTCGCCCGTCCCGGGCGTCGGCGCCGTCCAGACGCCGGCCCGGCTGAACGCCGGCCAGGCCCGCATGTCGGCGCTGGACAGCCTCGGCGCGGTCGCCGTGCCGTCGGTCGCCCGCCCACGTGGCGATGTGCGCTCGACGACGACGTTCGCGAACGGCGACCGGGCGGCGCTCGGAGTCTCGAGCGCCACGAGGCGCGCCGCCTGGGACACGATCGTCAAGATCGATGGCTCCCACACCTACCGCGTGATCGTCGATGCGACGACGGGCGAGACGCTGCTGCGCCGCAATATCGTCCAGAGCGCCAACGCCACGGTCTTCCGCAACTTCCCGGGCGCCGCTCTCGGGGGCGTCGCCACCACGGTCTCTCTCGACCCCTGGCTCGCGCCGGGAGCCAGCACGCTGAACGGCCCGAACGTTCACGCGTTCGCCGATGTGAACGACGACGATTTCGCCGCTGTGAGCGAGGAGACGCCGATCTCGGGCGGGAACTTCACCTACGCGATGACACCCTTCGGCGCGTGCACGTTCACGTGCACCTGGGACCCGTTCGTGTCCAACAGCTTCTCGACCAACAGGAACCAGAACGCCACGCAGGCGTTCTACTTCGTCAACACCTTCCACGACTGGCTGAAGGCGGCGCCGTTCGGCTTCACGGCGGCAAACGGCAACTTCGAGGTCTCGGATCCCGTCCAGGCGAACACCGATGACGGTGCGAACGGCCCCGGCGGGTTCCCCAACGCCCAGCACGTCAACAACGCCAACATGTCGACGCCTCCCGACGGCACGTCGCCGACGATGCAGATGTACCTGTTCCAGGCACCGTTCCTCGCGTCGAACGGCGGCGACGACGCCGGGATCGTCTACCACGAGTACACGCACGGGCTGTCGAACCGGCTGGTCGTCGATTCGCTCGGCAACTCGACGCTCAACTCGCCGCAGGCCGGCGCGATGGGCGAGGCCTGGAGTGACTGGTACGCGATGGACTACCTCGCGGATCCCCTCGCCTGCGGCTGCGAAGCCGATACCGCTCCAGCGGCCGAACTCCTGATCGGCAAATACGTGTCCAACGGAGCGACGCTGATCCGCAGCCAGGCGATCGATTGTGCGGTCGGCGTCGCCGCACCGCTCTGCGCGACGCCCGGCTTCGGTGTGCCGGCCGGCGGCTACACCTATGGCAGCTTCGGCAAGATCAACGGCTCGCCCGAGGTGCACGCCGACGGCGAGATCTGGGCGCAGACGCTGTGGCAGCTCCGCACCGCGGTCGGCGCACCGCTGGCGCGGAATCTGATCACCCGCGCCATGGAGCTGTCGCCGGACAATCCGTCGTTCCTCGACATGCGCAACGCGATCCTGCAGGCCGACCTGGCCGTCAACGCCAGCGCCGGTCACGCCGCGATCTGGTCGGTGTTCGCCAACCGCGGCATGGGCTACTTCGCCGGGTCGCTCGACAGCGGCGATGTGGAGCCGGTGGAGAGCTTCGCGTTGCCGCCGGCCGCGAACGCACCGAGAGGCACCGTCTCCGGCACGGTCATCGACATCGACACGCACGCGCCGGTGATCGGGACGCGCGTCTCGTTCGCCGGGCTCGACCCGGGCTTCCCCGGCGGCGCCGGCGCGACGACGCTCGCGACGGGTGTCTACACGCTGCCGGCCCTCCCGACCGGCTCCTACCCGTACCTGGTTGCCGGCGGCGCGGGCTACGAGCCCGCCGTCATCAAGCCGTTCAACCTCGCAGCCGGTGCCCAGACCAGCAACCTCGCGCCGCGGCGCGGCTGGGCCCTCGCGAGCGGTGGCGGACGGGTGGTCGCATTCACGGGCGGCGACAACTCGCAGTTCGGCTGCGGGCCGAGCCGGCTGATCGACGGCAAGCTCGCCAGTGGGTGGGGCTCCGATCTCGCCGGCGGGCCGCCGACCATCACGGTTCAGCTTCCGGCCAGCGTCACCGTGAAGTCGTTCGGCATCGACCCGTCCGCCACGTGCGGCGATCCGTCCAGTGCCTCGATGCAGCAGTTCCAGGTCGCGACGTCGCCCGACGGCGTGACGTTCACCGTCGCCGCTGCGGGCACCTTCACCCTCGCCGACGGCCGCAAGCTGAACGAGGTGACGCCGACGGCCGGAGCTGCGGACGTTCGCTTCGTCCGGCTCACGGCGATCACCAACTTCGGCAACGCGAAGAACTTCGTCGACGTCTCGGAGTTCTCGGTGCACGGCGTGCAGCCGGGCATCGCCAACTCGGTCATCACCGGACCGCCGACGATCCAGCTCGGCGCGACGGCAGTGTTCTCCTCCGCCACCTCGGTCGGCCCCGGCGGCAGCCCGATCGTGGCCCGGAAGTGGTCGGTCGCCGGCATCCCGCCGAGCGCCGCAGTCACGTACGGCCTGACGGGCGCGAAGCTGAATCAGAAGCTCACGATGACCCTCGAGGTCACCGACTTCGTCGGCCGGACGGGCTCCTCGTCGAGGACGGTCACCGTCGTCGACACGCTCGGCCCGGTCGTGACTCTCAGGAAGGTCAGCGGCAAGGTGGGGAGGACCGTCACCCTCCGCGCCAGGCTGACCGATCCGAGCGGCCTCGCCCGGACTGCGGTGGTCAGGTTCGGCGACGGCAAGAGCGCGACCGTGAAGATCACGAACGGCAAGTTCAGCGTCAAGCACAAGTTCAAGAAGGCGAGGACCTTCGCGATCACCGTCATCGCCAAGGACAGGCTGAAGCGCGTCTCGAGGACGACCAGCAAGGTCGTGATCAGGAAGCGGTAGCTGCGGCTACCAGAGCAGCACGGGTGAGAACAGCCCGGGCCGGGCGGCGTCTCGTCCGCTCGCATCGGTGCCGGCGGCGTCGATACCCGCCGGCACGGTCGCCGAGCCGTTCGCATAGTCCTGGGCCAGCTTCAGCACCAGGTCGACGTAGCTCCACGAGTGGTTGTAGTGCCAGACGGCGTTGCGCAGGTTCGAGGCGGCGCCGTTGGCCTTCAGGTAGTTCGCGGCCGCGGCGATCGCGTCGTCGGGATCGTACGGGTCGGCGGTGCCGTTGCCGTCGGCGTCGACGCCGTAGCCGCGCCACGTGCCGGGCATGAACTGCATCCAGCCGATCGCGCCGGCGCTGGAGACCGACAGGTTGCGGCCGAACGAGGTCTCGACGCGGTTGATCGCCGCCAGCACCGACCACGGCACCCCGTACCTGCGCGCGGCCGAGCGGTAGATGGGCACCAGGTCGACCGGGATCTCCTGGGCGGCGCCGGCCAGGTTGACGCCGGCCTTCACGCCCGTCGCGAGACCGATCAGCACCTCGCTGCCGGGCGGCAGGCCGCCGAGCGGGGCGGTCAGGTGCAGGCGCACGGCGACCGACGTCTCGCGGCGCTTGCCGTTCGCGAGCGGCAGCACGGCGCGCTGCAGTACGAGCGCCCAGCCGGCGCCGGGCACTGCGACCACGCGGTTCGCGCCGGCGGGCTGCGCGATGCCGTCGACCGTCACGCCGGACACACTCGCCCGGGTGCCGACCACGGCGCGGTCGATGCGGATGCGGCCGCCGAGCAGCGAGATGCCCCGGACGTGGAGCGCGCCGGAGCCCGCGACCACGTCGGCGACCTGGGCGACGGAGCCGTCGGCGGGGTACGCGTACCCCGCCTGCGCGGGCGCCGAGGCGATGGTCGCGCCGGTCGGACCGACGATGCGCGCCAGGTCCGCGCCGGCGGACGCGACGGCAGGGGCAGCCAGCATCGCCACGACACACCCGAGAGCGAGCGGCCATCTCACGCTTCTCAGCGTACCCCCGAGAACGGCCTCAGGCTACGCTTTCGTGCGTGAGTGACTGGTGGCGCGACTTCTTCGACGCGACGTACCGCGACCTGTGGGCCTCCCGAACGACGCCGGAGCGGACGGTCCTCGACGTCGACGGGATCGAGGCCGTGCTGGTGCAGCACGCCGCGCCGCACCCCGCCCGGATCGTCGACCTCGGGTGCGGCGACGGCCGCATCGCCGTCGCACTGGCCGTGCGCGGCCACCACGTGACGGGTCTCGACACCTCCGCCTCCATGCTCGCCGCCGCCCGCGACCGGGCCGCCCAGTTCGGCACGGCGGTCGAGCTGGTCGAGGCCGACGTGCGCACCACCCACGAACACGTCACGGGCGTTGACGTCGCCGTCTCGTGGTACTCGTCGTTCGGCTACTTCGACGACACCGCCGACGACGTCGCGGTGCTGGAGAGTGCCCGCGCAGCGCTTGCACCCGGCGGGGTGCTGCTGCTCGACCTGCAGCACCGCGACCGGGTCGCCGCCATCCACGCCGAGTCGTCGCCGCAGCGGCTCTACGAGGAGCGTCCCGACGGCATCGTCCTCCGCGAGCTGTGGTTCGACCCGGTTCGCGGCCGGGCCGGCGAGCACGTGCGGCACCTGCGGGCCGACGGTACGGCCGAGCGCCGGGAGTTCTCGCTGCGGGTCTACTCGGCGACCGAGATCGTCGCGCTCTGCGCCGCCGCCGGGCTGACACCCGAGGCCGTCTACGGCGGCCCCGGGCCGACCCCGTTCGGCGTCTCCACGCGCCTGCTCGTGGTCGCGAGGCGGCCCGCGTGATCCTCGTCCCCTGGCTCTCCATCCCGAGCCCGTCCGATCCTCTGATTGCCGAGCTCGGGCTCTTCAAGCTGCGCTGGTACGGCACGCTGATCGCGATCGGGATCCTGCTCGCGGGCTGGCTCGCATCGCGCGAGCTCGACCGGCGCGGCTTCCCGCCCGGCCGGGCGTACATCATCGCCACGTGGTGCATCCCCGGCGGCGTGATCGGCGCTCGCCTGTACCACGTCGCCACCGACTGGGATCGGTTCAGTGGCCATCTCGAGAAGATCCCCCTGCTGCAGGAGGGCGGGCTCGGCCTGCCGGGCGTGATCGTCGGTGGCGCCATCGGCGCGGCGATCGGGGCGCGACGGGCGAAGGTGCCGATGCTGGAGGTGTTCGACATCGTCGCGCCCGGGCTGATCCTCGCGCAGGCCATCGGCCGCTGGGGCAACTGGTTCAACCAGGAGCTGTTCGGCGGCCCAACCGATCTGCCGTGGGGCCTCGAGATCGACCCGGTGCACCGCCCCGCGGAGTACGCCGGCCAGGCCACGTTCCAGCCGACGTTCCTCTACGAGTCGCTGTGGAACCTTCTGGTGTTCGTGATCCTGATGCGCCTCAACAAGCGCCTCTGGCTGCGGGCGCCGGCGGGGACGATCTTCGCCGCCTACCTGATGCTGTATTCGATCGGCCGCGTGTTCACGGAGAGCCTGCGCATCGATCCGGCGCAGCTCATCTTCGGCGTGCGCTTCAACCTGCTGCTGTTCATCGGCGTCGCGATCCTCGGCGGCGCGTGGTTCGTCGTGAACCTGCGCCGCACGCGTCCCGCCGGCTGATCCGGGCGGAACATCCGCGCGGACCACGCCCGACGCCTGCCGCATTCGACCGATCCCGTCACGAATCACGCGATCCGTGGCCGTTTTCGCACCGCGTGCGAAAACGGCCATCGCTGCGGGCTCGGTTCGCGGCCGCAACGGGGCGCGGCGGACGGCGCGGCGCTCTGCGCCGCCGCCGCCACCCTCGGATCGTCGCCGGCGGACTGCCGCGCGCAGCCAGAATCACCTGCCGCTCCGCTATCAGATCCGTGCGCACGAGTCCCGCGCGCTCCGTGACGTCCTCGACCATTCGCGTCACGAATCACGCCATCCGTGGCCGTTTTCGCACCGCGTGCGGAAACGGTCACGCGCGGCGCCCGGACGGCCGTTACGCGGCCAGGTGCTCGGAGGCGTCGAAGAGCGACGGCACCAGCAGCCGGACGACCGTGCCGCCTGCCTCGCCCGGCAGCCACTCGATGGTGCCGCCGAGTGCGGCGGTGCGCTCGCGCATCGCGTCGATGCCCTGGCTCATGCCGTCCAGCGCCCGCTCGCGCCGCATGCCGGCGCCGTCGTCGCAGACGCGCATCTCGGTGCGGCCGTCGGGCAGCGCGGTGGAGAGGATCGAGATGCCCTCCGGCTGCCCGTGCTTGACGGCGTTGGCCACGGCCTCGCGGACGATCTGGTACACGAACGTCTGCTGGGCGGTGTCGAGTGCCTCCGCCGCCTCCAGGTCGAGCGAGAAGCGGACGCCGTGCGCCTCGCCGAGGCGCTCGGCCAGCGGGAGCAGCGCGGCCGTGATTCCCTGCTCGCGCAGCGCCGGCGGCTCGAGACTCCAGCCGAGCTCGCGCAGGTCGCGCACCGCCTCGCGATTGCGCTGGCGGGCGATGCCGAGGATGCGATGCACCTCGCCGCGGTCGTCGTCGTCGAGGGCGGCGGTGCACGCATCGAGCAGCAGCGCGGCGCTCGTGATGGTCTGCTGCGGGCCGTCGTGGAGCAGCATCGCAAGGCGGCGGCGCTCGGCCTGCTCCGCCTCGGCGAGCTGGTTCGACAGACGTGCGCGCTCACGCTCGCGGCGCTCGGCCTCGTCCTTCAGGCGGCCGAGGCGCGCATACAGCCGCGCATTCTGCGCGGCGCGGGCGGCGAAGTCCGCGAGCACGCGCAGCTGGGCCAGCTCGGCGGGCGAGAACGGCGCCGGCGGGCGGTCGTCGCGTTCCTGGCGGACGACGACGAGTACGCCGACCAGCTCGTTGTGCGACGCGAAGGGCGTGGCGTGCGCGATGCCGCCGCCGAGGGCGCCGATGACGGCGGTCGTGGCACGGTCGGGGTCGGCCACCTCGAGGCCGGCCAGGTCGTTGCGGTAGACGGGCCGCAGCACGCCGTCGGCCATCGTGATCAGCAGCACCGCGTCGCTGGCGTCGAGCAGGCGGATCGCCTCGGCCGCAGCCTGCACGAGCACGCGGTCGCCGTCGAGCGAGTCGGCGAGCCCGCCCAGGACGGCCACCAGCCGGTCGAGGCCGCTCGCCTGCGCGAGCAGCTCCGACGACAGCTCGCGCTCGAAGGCGTGGGCCCGCTCGGTGCGCGTCCGCTCCCGGCCGCGGACGATCGTCACCGCGGCGGGAGCGCTCAGCGCGAGCGCGATCATGAGGATGGCCCAGGCAGGCATCGAGCGCGGTTGACCTCGGCGCTACGCGATGATCGCGTCGCGCAGAGCGATGGCCACGGCCTGCGTCCGGGTGTCCGCCTCGAGCTTCGCGAGGATGTGGCGGACGTGGCTCTTGACCGTCTCCTGCGAGATGAAGAGCTTGGTCGCGACCTCGTTGTTCGACATGCCGTCCGCGAGCAGCTGGAGGATCTCCTTCTCGCGGTTCGTGAGCAGCGTGTCGCGCTCCGAGGTGGCGAGCGCCGGCGCGAGGGCCGGGTCGATGAACTCGTCGCCGTTCGACACGCGCTCGATGGCGCGGACGATGGTCGAGTGCGGCGCTTCCTTCAACAGGTAGCCCGAGCAGCCGGCGTCACGGCCGCGCTGGAGCAGGTTGCGCTCCGGCTGGCCGGTGAAGATGACGACGCGACAGCCGGGATTGGTGCGGCGGATCTGTCGCGCGGCCTCGATGCCGTCGATACCCCCCATGCGGAGATCCATCATCACGACGTCGGGCCGGCGGCGCTGGGCCATCACCACGGCGGACTCGCCGTCGGTGGCTTCACCGACGACGCGGACGTTGCGCGCCCTCGACAGGGCGAGGCGTAGGCCCTCGCGGACGACCTCGTGGTCGTCGGCGATCAGACAGGTGATTGCATCAGCTACGGGATCGGGCTTGTTCACGACACGAATCCTCGATGGGGGAAGTGGCATCCTTTGTTAGTTGCTCTATCGGCAAGATAACCCTATCGCGTGAGCAGAACGCAATTTCGGGGTACCCCGTTTAGGGAAGTCCTCACGTCTGGCACCCCGGACACCAGTAGCTGCGCCTCCCGTCGTCGCCGATCACCGCGGCCGTGACGCGCGTCCCGCAGCGAGGGCACGGCCGCCCGTTGCGACCGTAGACCGCCTGCGGCCGCGGGCGGTGCAGCATCGTCGCCGCCGCCGTCGCGATCAGCTCCAGGGCGTCGTCGTCCAGGGTGCGGAGCTGCCGCGCTGGGAGGATGCCGACGGCGTGCAGCACCTCGGAGCGCCAGACGTTGCCGATGCCCGCCAGCATGCGCTGGCCGAGCAGCGCGCTGCCGATGGCGTCGGACGGGTCCCGGCCGCGCAGCCGACGCACGGCCGCCGCGGCATCGAAGTCCGGGTCCATGACGTCGCCGCCCAGCCGCCGGAGGGCGGGATGCAGGGCGAGCTGCGCCGGCGTCAGCAGCTCGAGCACGGGCCCGTTGAAGAGGATGGCGTGGATGCCCCCACCGGAAAGCTCGAGCCACCGGGCGTGAGCGAGGCCACGAATCTCGCGGCCGGCCGGCGCGATGCGGAAGCGGCCGGTCATACGCAGGTGCACGTGGATCGCGAGCCCGCTCTCGAACGTCATCAGCAGGTGCTTACCGCGCGCCTCGATCCGTTGCAGCGCCTGGCCTGCAAGGCGCTCCGGCAGGCGCAGTGCGGCGGTGCGGGGGTGGGGCGTCGCGATGGCCGGAACCACGCCCACGAGTGGCTGCAGTCGTTGCGCGATGCGCTCGATCGTGTCGCCCTCGGGCATTAGCTCCTACGATCATCACAGATGTTGTTTGCATTCCTACGCCCTGGCAAGATCATCTCGCTCGCGATCCTCGTCGCGATCGTCGGCGGCGCCTGGTGGGCCTGGGGGCGCCTGCACCGGTCGGAGCCGGCCAGCCGCTCGGCCGCGCTGAGCACCGTCCGCGACGCGAAGGGCGAGGCGGCCCGCATCCCCGTGGCGGGCGTCTACGTGTACGCCGCGGGCGGCGACGAGCGGATCGGGCTCGGGCCGCTCTCGGTCGGCCGCAAGCTGCCGGCCGATCAGGTGCTGGTCGTGACGCCGTCGCCGAACTCCCGGTACGTCGACCTGCGCGTCTCGACCGACCACAGCGAGGGCTGGCGCATCCAGACCAGCGACGCCGGGGTGAAGGGCATTGCCCGCACGATCCGCGTCGGCGCCCTCGGGTACGCGCGCGAAGTGTCCGGCAGCGCGGACCCGCCGGTGCTGCTGCGGCCGGCGAAGTTCCGGCGCGGTCTCAAGTGGGAGTCGGTCTACAAGGTCGGCGCGATCGTGTTCCATCGCGAGTCGACCGTGGTCGACCGCGAGACGCTTACGATCGGCGGCCGGCCGGTGCGCACCTGGGTGATCCAGACGAAGGAGACCGTCACCGGCGCGCTCCATGGCGACGAGACGCGCAAGGAGTGGTGGTCGCCCACGCTGGCGCTCGACGTGAAGGTCGAATGGCACCGCAACCTCGACGGCAAGATCGTCAACATCGTGTCCGACGCCCTCGTGTTGCGGAGCCTCACACCGCTGCGTTGAGCATTGCGGTTCGCGCTCGACCGCGCTGGACAGCTAGCCCAGCGTCAGGCGGCGCGGGCCGGGCCGGAAGCCGGCCGCGATCAGCCGGTCCTCGGCGTCCGAGCCCATCACCGTGGCGCCGTCGAACCGCTCGACCGCCAGCCTGCCCGTGATGGCGAGCGACTCGCCGAGCGCCGCGATGGCGACGGCGATCGCCGGGTCGTCGGGTTCGACGAGCGGCAGCAGCGACCGGCCGCGGCGCTCGACGAACAGCGCCGGCCGGCCGTCGACCAGCACCACGTGGGCGCCCGCCGTGCGCGACGCGCGGCCACCGGCCCGCGCCGGCCACGGCAGCGCGGCACCGTACGGCTGGGCCGGATCGGCCGCGGCCAGCACGACTGCCTCCGGCTCGCGGCCGGTCTCGCGCAGGTCGCGCAGGCGCTCGACCGCCCCCGGCAGCGCGAACTGGGCGCCGCCCAGACCTTCGACGAAGTAGCCGCGCCGCGCGGCGCCGGTCAGCTCGAGCGCCGACAGCTCGCCGTAGAGGGCGCCGAATCCGCCGCTGACGGCCTCGGCGCGGACGGCGGCCCGCGTCACGACGCCGTGGCGCTCGAGCAGGATCTCGGCCCGCGCTCGCGCCCGGTCGGACTCGGTGGCGCCCTCGAACAGCGGCGCGGCCGGCAGCCAGCGGCCGGCGATGGCGGGCGAGGTGGCACTCGACCGTCGGCGCAGGCGGCGACCGCCGCCCGTCACGTGGCGGACGGACGTGCGGAGCGCCCTCGGTGCGCGCACGGGTGCGTAGGCGTCGTTGGTGACCTCGCCGGCCCAGACGAGCAGCCAGAGCGCGGCGGCGACGTCGGCGGCGCGCTCGCCGGCGGCCAGCACCAGGTCGCCGAAGAAGGCGCCGCCCTGCGCCACGCGCTCGCGCAGGAGCGTCGTCAGCTCGTCGTCGGGTGCGAGTGCGCTGGCCGGCGGACCCAGCAGCGGCGCATCGTCGCGGAAGTAGAGCGCCACCCGGCCGTCGCCCGCACCGCACCAGACGACCTCGCCGGCGGCGCAGAGGCCGTCCAGCAGCTCCGGCCGGTACCCCGTGACGCGGCGGGCCAGGACGGCCGGCTCGAGGATCGCGGCCGGCAGCGGCACGCCCTGCAGCTGCACCAGCACGTCACGCAGGCGGTCGGCCCCGCCGCGGGCCCCGTCGTCGATGCCCTGCCAGCGCGGCAAGAAGCGCGCCAGGGTCTCGCCCGGGACGGCTTCGACCTCGGCTCGCAGCCGGGCCAGAGACGCCCGGCGGATGCGCCGCAGCACGTCGGCGTCGCACCACTCCTCGCCCTGCCCGCCGGGCCGCATCGCCCCGCGGACGACGGTGCCGTCGACCTCGAGGATGCGCAGCTCGTCGAGCACGCGCTGCAGCGGCACGCCGAACCGCACCGCCGGCTGCTCCGGATGAAACGGCCCGTGCGTGCGCGCGAACCGGGCGACCAGGCCGCGCAGGGCATGGGCGACCGGCTCCAGGTAGGCGTCGGGCAGGCCCGGCGGCGGCAGCGCACCGACGGCGTCGCGGTACCGGCCGGCGTCCTCGACCGCGATCTGGCGCTCCTCGCCGGCGATGCGCAGCTTCGCGGCGCGGCGCTGGCGGACGAGCTCGGCGATGCCCGCCTCGTCGTCGATCTCGGCCGCCGTCAGGTCGCCCGCCCGCCGCAGCCAGTCGTGCAGCCCGTCCGGTCCCGGACCGGGCCGCCGCGCGATCAGCGCCTCCACCTCGGCCAGCGCGTCGGGATCGAGCAGCTCGCGCAGCTCGTCCGAGCCGAGCAGCTCGCGCAACAGCTCGCGATCGAGCGACAGCGCCTGCGCCCGGCGCTCGGCCGGCGGCGTGTCGCCCTCGTACATGTACTGCGCGATGTAGTCGAACAGCAGGGAGGAGGCGAACGGCGAGCCGTACGGCGTCTCGGCCTCGACCAGCGCGATCTCGCGTCGTTCGATGCCGGACAGGAGCTCGCGCAGCGCCGGCAGGTCGAACACGTCCTGCAGGCACTCGCGGTAGGTCTCGAGCACGATCGGGAACGATCCGTAGCCCTCCGCCACCTGCAGCAGCGACTGCGCCTTCAGACGCTGCTGCCAGAGCGGCGTGCGCTGTCCCGTCCGGCGGCGGGGAATCAGCAGCGCGCGGGCGGCGTTCTCGCGGAACCGCGCGCCGTACAGCGCGGAGCCGCCCAGCTCGCGCACGACCAGTTCCTCGATCGCCTCCGGGTCGATGGCGATCAGGTCGGCCGACGGCGGCTCGTCCGAGTCGGGCAGGTGCAGCACGATGCCGTCGTCCGACCACAGCGCCTGCGTCTCGGCGCCGAGCCGTTCGCGCAGCAGCACGCCGAGCGCGAGCGCCCACGGGGCGTGCACGCGGCCGCCGAACGGCGACAGGATGCAGAGGCGCCAGTCGCCGATCTCGTCGCGGAAGCGCTCGACCACGATGGTGCGGTCGGACGGCAGCACGCGGGTGGCGTCGAGCTGGTCGCGCAGGTAGCGCCACAGGTTGCGCGCGGCCCGGTCGTCGAGATCGTGGTCCGCGACCAGCCGCTTCACGGCCTTCGCCTCGCTCAGCGCGCCGGTCTCGCGTACGAACGCGCCGATCGCGCGGCCGAGCTCGACCGGGCGGCTCGGCGCCTCGCCCTTCCAGAAGGGGATCTGGCCCGGCTGGCCCGGCGCCGGAGAGACGAGCACGCGGTCGCGGGTGATGCGCTCGATGCGCCACGACGACGCGCCCAGCACGAACACCTGGCCGACGCGCGCCTCGTAGACCATCTCCTCGTCCAGCTCGCCGACCCGGCCGGAGCCGTCGGCGAGGAACACGCCGAAGAGGCCGCGATCGGGGATCGTGCCGGCGTTCGCGACCGCCAGCGGACGCGCGTTCGACCGGCCCGTGACGCTGCCGGCGATGCGATCCCAGACGATGCGCGGGCGCAGCTCGGCGAAGTCGTCGGACGGGTAGCGGCCCGACAGCATGTCCAGCACGCCGTCGTACTGGGCGCGCGGCAGCTCGCGGTACGGGTACGACCGCCGCACCAGCGCGAACAGGTCATCCACCTGCCACTCGTCGGACGCGCAGGCCGCGACGATCTGCTGCGACAGCACGTCGAGCGCGTTGCGCGGCACGTGCGTCTCCTCGATCGCGCCCTCGTGCATACGACGCGTGACGACTGCGCACTCCACCAGGTCGCCGCGGAACTTGGGAAAGATGCGGCCGGTCGAGGCGGCGCCGACCTGGTGGCCGGCGCGCCCGATGCGCTGCAGCCCGCGGGCCACCGACCCGGGCGACTCGATCTGCACGACGAGGTCGATCGCGCCCATGTCGATTCCGAGCTCGAGCGACGAGGTCGCCACCAGGCACTTCAGGTCGCCCCGCTTCAACGCCTCCTCCACCTGCGTGCGCGCCTCACGCGCGAGCGACCCGTGGTGGGCGCGGGCGACCTCGCGCCCGGCCAGCTCGTTGAGCCGCAGCGCGAGCCGCTCCGACAGCCGTCGATAGTTGACGAACACCAGGGTCGTCGTGTGCTCCTCGACCAGGCGCAGCAGCTCGGGGTAGATGGACGGCCAGATGGTCGTGCCGGCGCCCGGATCGCCGTGCATCTCGCCCTGCGTCGTGGTGTCGGGCAGCGCCGTCATGTCGTCCACCGCCACGATCACCTCGAGGTCGAGCTCCTTGCTCGAGCCCGCATCGACGATGGTCACATCGCGGTCGCCGCCGACGAAGCGCGCGATCTCGTCCAGCGGGCGCTGCGTGGCCGACAACGCGATGCGCTGTACCTCGCGGCCCGCCGTGATGTCGAGGCGTTCCAGCGTCAGCGCCAGGTGCGAGCCGCGCTTGCTGGCCGCCACGGCGTGCACCTCGTCCACGATCACGGCCGTGACGGTGCGCAGCACCTCGCGGGCGTTGGGTGACGTGAGCAGCAGGAACAGCGACTCGGGCGTGGTGATGAGCACGTCGGGCGGCCGCCGTACCATCGCCTGCCGCTCGGCCTGGGACGTGTCGCCGGTGCGCACGCCGACCGAGATGTCGGGCAGCTCCAGGCCGAGCCGGTCGGCGGCGGCGCGGATGCCCGCGAGCGGCCCGCGCAGGTTGCGCTCGACGTCGTAGTTGAGCGCCTTCAGCGGCGACACGTAGAGCAGCCGGATGCCGCGCTCGTCGGGCGGCGGCTCGACGGCCAGCCGGTCGAGGCCGATCAGGAATGCGGCCAGCGTCTTGCCCGAGCCGGTCGGTGCGCACAGCAGCGTGTGGGAGCCCGACGCGATGGCCGGCCAGCCCTGCTCCTGGGCGGGCGTCGGGCCGTCGGGAAACGCGTCGGCGAACCACGCCGCCGTGGCGGGGGAGAAGAGATCCGTGAGCGCCGCCGCCATGCCTGCAGTATCGCTACCGTCCGCTCGTGATCGAGCAGCTCGGCGATGGCCTGCACCGGATCCGCCTGCCGCTGCCGTGGAGGGGGCTCGACCACGTCTGGAGCTACGCGCTCGACGGTGCGGCCGGCTGGACGCTGTTCGACGCCGGCCTCGGCACCGCCGACACGGCCGAGACGTGGACGGCGGCGCTGGCGGAGCTGGGCGGGCCGGTGGCGCGCCTCGTCATCTCCCACTACCACACCGACCACATCGGGGCGAGCCGCGCCCTTCAGGCCCTGACCGGCGCCGAGGTGCTGATGTCGCCCACCGACGCGACCCAGTCGCACCACTGGCACGACCCGGGCGCAGTCGCTGCGACGCGCCGCCACCTCGAGGTGCACGGCTGCCCGGAGGAGGTGCTGGAGTCGGTCTTCGATGCATGGGAGCAGCTGGTCGCGAACGTGCACCCGGCCGCGCCGGCGCGGCTCATCGACGACGGCGACGTGCTGGTCGCCGCCGGCGAGACGTGGAAGGTGATCCCAGCGCCGGGCCACGCCGACGGGCAGTTCGCGCTGCTCGGCACGCGCACCCGCCGGCTGCTCGCCGCCGACGCGATCCTCGACCGCATCGCGCCGTACGTCGGCGTGCATCCCGTGTCGCGGCCCGACCCGCTCGGCGACCATCTCGCGCAGCTCGAGCGGCTCACGCGGCTCGATATCGCGATCGCGTATCCGGGCCACTTCGATGCGATCACCGACGTCGCCGGACGCGCCAACGAGATCCGTGAGCACCACGCCGAACGCCTGCAGGCGCACCGTGCGGTGCTGGCCGACGGGCCCGCCGACGCGTACGCCGCATCGCTGCGCATCTACGGTGATCGGCTCGGTCCCAACTCGCGTCGCATCGCCGTCACGGAGTCGCTCGCGCACCTCGTGCACCTCGAACGGCGGGGCGATATCGAGCGGCACGTCGGCGCCGGCGGGCGCGTAGTGTACGCCGCGAGATGACCCACGACCACGATCACTCCGACGGCCACGAGCACGGCCACGACCACTCCGACGAGCACGACCACGGCGACGACGCCGCGTGGGAGGTCAAGGAGCTGTCCGAGGAAGAGGTCAACCGCTTGCTCGAGGAGGGCCAGGTCGTCCAGGTCGAGGGGCCCGACGGCCAGCCGCTCTACATCGAGACCGAGGCGTTCGTCGAGGGTGTCCGGCTCGACCTCGCGGAGAACGCCGACAACGCGCCGTACCTGGTCGGCGTCGGCGGGATGCTGCTCGAGGGCGAGCATCACGACCTGGCGCACGCCGCCGCCGAGCTCGCGCTCGCGGCCGACCCGGTGAGCGCCGACGCCCTGCTGCTGGCCGGCATCGTCGAGGCGCGGCTGGGCCGGCTCGACACCGCGCTCGAGCGGCTCGACGCGCACCTCGTGCAGGCGCCCACCTCGGCGCTCGGGCAGACGCACCGCGCCCACGTGCTGCTCGGTCTCGGCCGCGCCGAGGAGGGCCATGCCGCGGCTCGTCGCGCGCTCTCGCTCGACCCCAACGACGTCGGCGCCATCCAGGCGCTCGTCGCCGGCGACGACGGCACCGCCGAGGCGCTCGCGCGCACCAAGGCGCTCGCGACCGAGCTGAAGGGCTGGGGCGTCCTGCGCGTGGCCGGCGACCTGGCGGTCTCGCTGGGCGACGACACCGCCGCGATCGCGTACTGGAAGCAGGCCGTCGACCTCGGCGCGGACGACGCCACCACCGCGAACCTGCTTGCGCAGCTGGGCCAGAACGGGCGCATCGACGAGCTGGTCGAGATCGCCGACGGGCTGTCGCGCCTGTCCGACCGCGACCCGAGCCTGCGCTGGAACGTGGCAGCCGGCTACGAGGCGGCGGGCCGCGAGTCCGAGGCGCGCATCGTCTTCGCGTCGATCGCGCACGATCCCGACGCGGCGTCCGACGTGCGCAGTGCAGCGCAGGGCCGCCTCGACGCCGACTGATGCGGCTCGTTACCTGGAACGTCAACTCGATCAAGGCGCGCTACGAGCGCCTCGACGAGCTGCTCGGTGACGTCCAGCCGGACATCCTGTTCCTCCAGGAGACGAAGGTCGATGCGGCGCATTTCCCGCACCTGGAGCTGAACGCGCGCGGCTACTCGGCCGCCGACCTGTCGGGCGGGCGCTGGTGCGGTGTCGCGGTGGTGGCGCCGTCGGCCGTGCCGATCACCGACGTCGTGACCGGCCTCGATGGTGAGCGCGAGCCCGACCAGGCGCGCTGGGTCGAGGCCACCGTCGGTGACGTCCGGTGTGTGTCGACGTACGTGCCGAATGGCCAGACGGTCGGCTCGGAGCCGTTCGAGTCGAAGCTGCTCTTCCTCGCGGCGGCGAAGCGACGCATCGCCGAACTGGCCGCTCAGGGGCCGTTGATCGTGGCCGGCGACATGAACGTCGCGCCAACCGATCTCGACGTGTGGGACCCGGCCGCGTTCGTCGGCTCGACGCACGTCACGCCCGTCGAGCGTCGCGCGCACGCAGTCATGCTCGAGGCCGGCGGACTGGTCGACGCGTACCGCGCGCTGCATCCCGACGAGGGGCCGGAGGCGCACACGTGGTGGGACTACCGGGCCGGCGCGTACCACAAGCGCCAGGGGCTGCGGATCGACAACGTCCTGCTCACGCGCGACCTCGCGGAGCGGGTCACGGGCGCACATGTCGATCGCGTGTATCGCAAGGGCTCGAAGCCCTCGGATCACGCCCCCGTCGTGATCGATCTCGCCGACACGCCGCAAGCCCCGTATACTCCGGCCAGGTGATCACCGCCTGACCGACGACGGCGACAGTAGCCATCCCTCACGTACGGTGAACTCCGCGGCCCGCTCGGAGCGTGCCGCGTGACCACCCTGACGTTGATCGAGATCGGCTCGATCTTCTTCATCGTGCTCTGGAACGCGTTTTTCGTCGCGGCGGAGTACGCCTTCGTCACGGTCCGCCGCACGCGGCTCGAGGAGCTGGTCGAGCAGGGCTCACGCCGCGCCAAGGCGGTGATGCGGATCGTCGACGACCTACCGTCGTTCATCTCGGCGATCCAGCTCGCGATCACGCTCTCGTCGCTGGCCCTCGGTGCCGTCGGCGAGCCGGCCTTCTCGCGCCTGGTCGAGGACGTCCTCGGTCTCACCGGCGCGTCCCGCGAGGGCCTCGCGTCGACCATCTCGGTGATCATCGCCTTCGCGGTCATCTCGACGCTGCACACGGTGCTCGGCGAGATCGTGCCGAAGACGTTCACGCTGCAGAACGCCGAGCGCGTGGCGCTGTTCGCCGCCGCTCCGGTGCGGGTGTTCTACAACTCCTTCCGACCGTTCATCTGGTTCCTCGACTGGCTCGCGGTCGCCACCGCGCGCGTCCTCGGCCTGCCGGAGCCGCGGCTCAACTCGCTCGCCCACTCGGAGGAGGAGCTGAAGCGCCTCGTCGCGGCGTCCAAGGACGAGGGCAAGATCGAGGCGGAGGAGCAGGAGATGGTGAACAAGGTCTTCCAGTTCTCCGACACCGAGGTCGACGAGGTGATGGTGCCGCGGCCCGACGTCGTCGGGCTGCTCGTGACGCTGACGCCGCAGGCCGCGATGGAGGAGGTGGTGAAGCACCCGTACACCCGCTATCCGGTGTACCGCGAGGACCTCGACGACATCCTCGGGCTGCTCCATATCCGCCGGCTGTACGACGCGATGCACGACGGCAGCCGCGATCTGGAGACCATCGAGTCGCTGCTGCGGCCCGCGTACATCGTCCCGGAGACGAAGCCGCTCGCGAAGCTGCTCACCGAGTTGCGTCGCACCAACACGCACATGGCGATCGTGGTCGACGAGTACGGCTCGACCGCCGGCATCGTGACGCTCGAGGATCTGCTGGAGGAGATCGTCGGCGAGATCGACGACGAGTTCGACCGGCCCGACATCTCGATCCTGCGGCTGTCGAAGGATCGCGTGCGAGTGGCGGGCTCGTTCCCCATCGACGCGTTCAACGAGCGCTTCGGCTGCTCGCTGTCGGACGAGGACTACAACACTGTCGGCGGCTACGTATTCGGCGAGCTGGGCCGCGCCCCGCAGGAGGGCGATCGCGTCGAGATCGAGGGCCTGCGCTTCACGGTGCACGGCGTCGACGGCGCGCGCATCGTCACGGTCGACGTCGAGATCCGCCCGAAGCCCGAGCCGGACGATCCCGACGGTGCGGACCGCGTCGAGGATCCGGACGACGCAGAGGACGGCGCGGGCACTCGGACGTAGAGGACGCGAGGCGTTCGGCCTCTAGCACGATCAACGTGTCCTGCAGTGCACGCTCCACGCGACGAGCGCAAGCACGGCGCCAGCTGGGCTACCTCCGCCCACTTCGGCGCGAAAGCGTTCCGGGGTCAGACCCCAGAACGGCGCGTTTCGGGGTCTGACCCCGCATATCGGGGGCGCACGAAAGCGCGCGGAAGCGTGCTGTGGCGCTACGGATGCACGTGCGTGGGCGTTCGCACCTTGGCGAACGCATACAGCACCGGGGCCTCGGGCGCCGGTGTGCGGACGCAGCCGTGGGAGGCGGCGTAGCCGGGCACGTCCGGATACGAGTGGAAGGCGATGCCGCCCGTGAAGTAGCTCGCCAGCGGAAGCCAGACGCTGAACGGCACCGACCAGGACATCGTCTCCTTGCGGTACACCCGGAAGTCGCCCTGCGGCGTGCGGCCGCCGGCGCCCGTCGAGACGTGGATCGCGCGCTCGACCTTGCCCTTCGCGTTGACCAGCAGCGCCACCTGCGCGTTCACGTGCACCTCGATGCGCCGGCCCTTGTACTTCCTCCACGGCTTCGGGCGCTTCGCCCGCGCCAGGCGCTTCAGCGTCTTCAGATCGGCCGTACCCGTGCGCGTCAGCCCGTTCCAGCCCTGGAAGGCCATCACGGCCTGCGACGTGCGGTAGTCGTACGCGCCCTCGACCGACGTCCACGGCAGGTAGCCCTGGTCGGCCAGATAGGTCTGCATGACGGCGACCGCGTCGCCCTTCGAGCCCGGCCCGAGCGGCTTCGTCTTCGCCTCGGCGGCGAGCGGCAGAGCGAGCGTCACCGCGACGACGGCGAGCAGGGGGAAGCATCGGTGGAGCATCGCGGCGGGAATCGTCGGCACTTTCTGTTGATCACGCAAGAGTCTTACCAAGTCTACGATGTTTCGGTGACTTCTCTGCGCGGTGATCGCGTCCTGCTGCGTCCGGCCGTGCCGGCTGACATTCCGACCCTCGAGTCGATTCGCCGGGAGCCTTCGGTCGAGCGCTGGTGGGGCGTTCTCGAGGAGGGCGAGCTGGCCACCGACATCGCCGAGGGCGACGGGCGCATCCTCGCGGTCGAGCTGGACGGCACGGTGATCGGCTCCGTCCAGTGGTACCAGGAGACGGAGCCCGCGTTCCGCCACGCGGGTATGGACATCTACCTGACATCGCAGACGCAGGGCCTCGGCATCGGCACCGAGGTCGTCCGGCTGGTCGCCACCTGGCTGATCCGCGATCGGGAGTTCCACCGGCTCGTGATCGATCCCGCCGCGGCCAACGAGCGAGCGATCGCGGCGTACGCCAAGGCCGGCTTCAAGCCGGCCGGGGTGCTGCGCCGGTCGTGGCGCGCGCCTGACGGCACGTGGGAGGATCAGCTGCTGATGGACCTGCTGGCCGACGAGCTCACGTGACAACGAGTTCGCGCTTCGCGATCCGGCCCTCGCGGATCGTGTACGCCCTCAGGTCGGGCGGATCGCTTGCGAGCGACACGATCAGGTAGGCGGCGTCGGGCCAGAGGGCCAGGTCGACGTCGGTGCGAGACGGGAACGCCGGGGAGCGCGTGTGCGAGTGGTAGATCGCGAGCAGGTCCTCCTCGGCATCGTCGATGTCGGTGACGATGCGGAGCAGGTCCTGGGCCTCGATCGAGTAGCGGAACGGGCTCGCGTCGCCGTTCACGGCCGGGTGGAACCTCGTGGCGGTGGCGGTGGCGGCGACGCCGGAGACGATGCCGCACGCTTCGTCCGGCAGGCCCGCGCGAGCGTGCGCCACGATCTCGTCCGCCATCGCGCGCGAGAGCTGCAGCGGCGCGTCGGCTACCACCAGAGCCGGTCCTCCATGTCCTCCTCGAGCTCGTTCGCGTCGCGGCTCCAGAGGCCGGCCGATGCGTACTTCCAGCCGCCGTCGGCGAGCAGGCAGACGACGTTCTGGTCGGGATCCATCGACGCGGCGACGCGGCGCGCCAACTCGACCACGGCGCCGGCGGAGACGCCCGCCCAGATGCCCTCCCGGTCGAGCAGCGCGCGCAGCCCGACGAGCGCGTCGGCGTTCGACACGAGCACCCGCCGGTCGAGCTTCGAGATGTCGAGGATCTCGGGCGTGTAGCCGTCTTCGAGCGAGCGCAGGCCCATCACGGCGTCGCCCTGGAGCGGCTCGGCGGCGATGATCTTGACGGCCGGGTTCGCCTCGCGCAGCGCCTGGCCGGCGCCCATCAGCGTGCCGCCCGTGCCGAGGCCGGCGACGAACGCGTCGACGCGGCCACCGAGCGCGCCGACGATCTCGGGCCCGGTCGTGCGGTAGTGCGCGTCGGGGTTCGCCGGGTTGGCGTACTGGAACGGCATGTAGACGTCGGGGTCGGCGGCGGCCAGCTCGCGCGCCAGCGCGACCGCGCCGTTCGAGCCCAGCTCGCCCGGCGACCAGACGATCTCGGCGCCGTACATGCGCAGCGAGTCGGCTCGCTCGGGCGTGGCCGACTCCGGCATCACGGCGCACATGCGGTAGCCGCGCAGGCGGCAGATCATGGCCAGCGAGATGCCGGTGTTCCCGCTGGTCGGCTCGAGCACGACCTGGCCCGGTGAGAGCCGTCCCTCGGCCTCTGCCGCCTCGATCATCGACCGCGCGACGCGGTCCTTGACCGAGCCGGTCGGGTTCATCATCTCGAGCTTGGCGTACAGCCGCGCGCCGGCCTCGTCGCGGAGCCGGGGCAGCTCGACGAGCGGCGTCGACCCGATCGCCGAGATCAGGTCACCGGTGCGGGTGCCGACTGCGGACAACGTTCAGCCTCCGGCCATCGCGGGGAGCACGATCACCGTCGAGCCGTCCGGCACGGCCGTCTGCAGGCCGTCGCCGAGGCGGACGTCCTCGTTCGAGACGTACACGTTCACGAACTTGTTCAGGTTGCCATCGGCGTCGACGAGCTGGTCGCGAACGGACGGGAACTGCGCGAACAGGTCGTCGAGGACCTCGGACAGCGTCGCCCCCGAGGCCGCGACGTCGCGGGCGCCGCCCACCTGGGGGCGGAGGATCGGCGGCATGCGGAGCTTGACGGGCATGGGTCCCTCTCAGTGCGCTGCGACGCGGCTCGGGCCGGCGCAGAACTGCTCGTAGTCGATGTAGGTGATCTCAGCGGCGTTGTCGCCGCAAACGGGGCAGCCCGGATCGCGCCGCAGCGCGACCTCGTGGAAGCTCGCCTCGAGCGCGTCGACCAGCAGCAGCCGGCCGACCAGCGGCTCGCCGATGCCGAGCAGCAGCTTCAGCGCCTCGGAGGCCTGCAGGGTGCCCATGATGCCGGGCAGCACGCCGAGGACGCCGCCCTCGGCGCAGCTCGGCGCCATGTCGACCGGCGGCGGCTCGGGGAAGAGGCAGCGGTAGCACGGGCCCACGTGCGGCTTGAACACCGTCATCTGGCCCTCGAACCGGAAGATGGAGGCGTGCACGACGGGGATGTCGTGCTTGACGCTCGCGTCGTTGAGCAGGTACCGGGTCGGGAAGTTGTCGGTGCCGTCGACGACCAGGTCGTAGCCGGGGAGGATGCGATCGATGTTCGCCGAGGTGAGGCGCTCGTTGTAGGCGACGATCTCGACGTCGGGGTTGAGCGCGGTGAGCGCCACCCGAGCCGACTCGGTCTTGGCCATGCCGATGCGTTCGGTGGTGTGCAGGATCTGCCGCTGCAGGTTCGAGTCATCGACGATGTCCTCGTCGATGATGCCGATCGTGCCGACGCCGGCGGCGGCCAGGTACAGGCCGGAGGGCGAGCCGAGGCCGCCTGCGCCGATCATCAGGACCTTGGAGGCGAGCAGCTTCAGCTGGCCGGCCTCGCCCACCTCGGGGATGAGGATGTGGCGGCTGTACCGGCGACGGCGCTCGGCGTCCAGCACGGCCGGGACGGCCCACGGATGGCCGTTCTGCTTCCAGCGCGAGAACCCGCCGGCGAGCGACGTGACATGCTCGTAGCCGAGCTCCTGCAGCGCCTTGGCCGCGAAGGCCGAGCGCGCGCCGGACTGGCACGAGAGGATCACGGGCGTGCCGCGATCGGGCACGGCCGCCTCGATGCGCGACTCCAGGTTGCCGCGTGGGATGTGCAGAGCGCCCTTGATCGCGCCGGCCTCGAACTCGTCCGCCTCGCGGACATCGATCAGGGTCGGCGGCACGGCGGAGTCAAGCGCCTCCGCGGCGTCGCGGGGGTCGATCTCGTCGATCTCGCTCTTCACCTGGGCGAGCAGTTCGCGGTAGCTGGGCATGGGACGGACGCTCCTCGGCGGCACGCGGGCCGCAGCAATGTATCGAGCCGACGGATAAGCGTACGCAATCCGCAGCATCAGTAGGAACGCGCCCGCGGTGCCGGCTATTCCGATCTCGGGGCCTGCGCGTAGTACCTTGGGAGCGTGGCTCAGCTATCGCGCCAGCGTCTCGGTGTGCTGCTCGGACTCGCCGTGGCGGGGGCGGGGGTGGTCGTCGCGGTCGCGCTCGGCTCGTCGGACGATCCGGTGCGCGCGGAAGCCGCCTCGACCGCCGCGGCGGCGCCGCTGTCGGGCCTGCCGCTGGTCGCGCTGCCGCCGGTCGCCGACGCCTCCACCGACGACCGCCTGGCGTCGCTGGAGGCGATCGCGACCGAGGATCCCGCACGCGCCGACGTCCAGATGGCGATCGGATCCGAGCAGCTCGTCCGCGGCGACGCCGTGGCCGCCAGCGCGGCGTTCAACGCCGCCAAGAAGCTGGGTGAGCCCGCCGCCGACACCGCTCTCGTCGTCGCGAGCTACAACGCGAAGTCGCCCGATGCGACCATCTCGCGTCTCGAGCTGCTCGCGCCCTCCTCGCCGTTCGCCCGCTACGAGCTGGGCGTCGTCCAGCTGTGGGCGGGCCGTCTGCCGCAGGCGACCGCGGCGCTGCGAGCCGTCCGCGACGGCGCGCCGGAGTCGTTCTACGGCGTCAAGGCCGACGACCTGCTGCACCCGACCATGCAGCCGGGCTACCCGCTGTTCGTGCCCGCCGAGGACCCGCCGAAGGGCGCGACGCTCGGCTCGCTGAAGGTGGCTGCCGACCAGGCGCCCAACGACGCGCAGGCCCAGTTGCAGTACGGCGCCGCGCTGCAGGGCGCCGGGCGGCGGCTCGAGGCGGTGAAGGTCTACACCCAGGCGCTGAGGGCCGATCCGACCAGTATCGAGTCGCAGGTCGCGCTGGTGCTGGCGGGCTTCCAGAAGGACGACCCGGCCAAGGCGTTCGGCACCGTCGGGCCGCTCGTGCGCGACCGCAAGACCGATCCGTCGCCGCGCTTCCACCTCGCGATGATGCTGCTGTGGATCGGCCAGCCGGAGAAGGCACAGGCCGAGTTCCGCCAGGTTGCGAGCGAGGCTCCGGGCACGCGGCTGGCCCGGCTGGCGGAGTTCTTCGCGCCGAAATAGCGCCGATCCGCACAGAATCGCCTTTCGTCCGACCGAAACCGGCCGTATGCTGCGGGAGGCCAGGGCGAGCGGAAGGTGCGAGGCATGGTTGGCGAGCAGGTGCCCGACGACGAGGGGGTCTTCGAACCCGACGTCGAGCTGCTCGCCAGCGACGAGACCCGGGCCCTGATCGAGCGCGTCCGCGAGGCCGGCGCCGTCACCCAGGACGAGATCGTCGGCGCGCTCGACACGCTCGATCTCGACGCCGACCAGATCGACGACTTCTACCGCGCGCTCGAGGCGCTCGAAGTCGATGTGGTGGTCGGCGGTGCCGAGGAGGAGATCGTCCTCGACCTGACGACGCGCGAGGTCTCGACCGACGCGCTGCAGCTGTTCCTGAAGGACATCGGGCGCGTCCGCCTGCTGACCGGTGCCCAGGAGGTCGATCTCGCGAAGCGCATCGAGCGCGGTGACGACCAGGCGAAGAACCGCATGATCGAGGCCAACCTGCGCCTCGTCGTCTCGATCTCGAAGAACTATCGCAACCAGGGCCTGCCGTTTCTCGACCTGATCCAGGAGGGCACGATCGGGCTGGTGCGCGCGGTCGAGAAGTTCGACTACCGGAAGGGCTTCAAGTTCTCCACGTACGCGACGTGGTGGATCCGTCAGGCGGTGGCGCGGGCCCTCGCCGACAAGGCGCGCACCGTCCGCATGCCGGTGCACGTGGTCGAGAAGCTGAACAAGATCAGCCGCACCGAACGCAAGCTGCTGTCCGACCTGGGCCGCGAGCCGACGCTCGAGGAGCTGGCGCTCGCGACCGCGATCCCGATCGACGAGGTCGAACACATCAAGCGCTCCGCGCAGGCGCCGATCTCGCTCGAGAAGCCGGTCGGCGACGAGGACGAGTCGTCGTTCGGCGATTTCCTGGCCGACCAGCACAGCGACCGCCCCGAGGAGGTCGCCGAGATCACGTTGCGGCGCGAGGCGCTGCGCGAGTTGCTCGACGCGCTGCCGTACCGCGAGCGCCGGGTGCTCGAGCTGCGCTACGGCCTCGACGGCCAGAGCCCGCGGACGCTGGACGAGGTCGGCCGCGCGTTCAACGTCACCCGCGAGCGGATCCGCCAGATCGAGAATCAGAGCCTGCGCAAGCTGCAGTCGCTGCCCGCCGCGGCGCGCCTGCGCGGCGTCGCCTAGCCTAGTCGTACGACCAATGTCGGGGTTAGGGCCGGTCTCCAGTCGGGTACAGCTTCCCTAGGGACTGTTCGTCGATGGGGGGCCGTGATGACGTGGTGGCAAGCAGCGAGGCTTCGTGCCTTCCGCGTCTCGGTGGCCGTCGTCCTCCTCGTACCGGTCTTCGCAGGCACCGCGCGCGGAGCGCCCTCTGCGCCCGCGCTCCAGGCACCTGCCGCCTCCGCGTCCGTCACCATGCCGTTCGCAATCAGCTGGTCGGCGTCCGCCGACCCGTCGGGGATCCTCGCGTACAACTGGCAGGTCAGCGCGACCTCGACGTTCGCCAAGGTGCTGCGCCAGGACTCCGTGATGGCGCCGGCCACCACCTCGGTCGTCAGCGGCCTCGCGGCGGGCACGTACTTCTGGCGCGTCCAGGCGGTCAGCAACGACTTCGTGATGGGGCCCTTCTCGGCCGCGAGGAAAGTTTCCGTGACCGGCGCCGGGGCCGGAGCACCGGCGCGGCCGACGCTGAACCCACCGCGCGGCGGCACGAGCTTCCACCCGTGGGAGTCGTTCGGCATGAGCTGGAGTGCGTCGCCCGGGACCGTCAAGTACGTCCTCGAGGCGTCGAAGGACCCGGCCTTCCCGACCAACGGGGTCGTCTTCCGGTGGGAGCAGGAGACGCTGTCGACCGACATCCTCATCACGACCGTCGATCGCGGCACCTACAGCGCCCGCGTGTTCGCGGTCGACGCGGACGGCGACTACAGCGCGCCGTCGAACGTGATCACATTCAGCATCACCTTCTCCGCGCCGATCGCCGCGGCGCCGACCATCGTCTCGCCGACCGGCAACGTCACGACGTCGATGCCGGTGACGTTCGCGTGGAACCACGTCGTCAACCCGCAGTCGTCGGGCTACGAGCTGCAGATCGCCCGTGACGCCGGCTTCACGCAGGTCGAGGATGACATCCCGCAGCTGAACGGGCCGAGCTACACGGTGATCACCCTGCCGACCGCCGGCCCGAAGTTCTGGCGCGTGCGGTCGTTCCAGGGCGTCGTCAACACCGCCGGGACGGCGGCGGCGACCGCCTGGTCTCAGACCGGCACCTTCACCATTGCCGACGGCCCGCTGCGTGTCAGCACGATCACGCTGCTGACCGGAAACCTGGCCAGCGGCCAGAACACCCTCGTCGACCTGCAGCTGAACCGCGCCGTGCCGGCCTCGGGCGCCACCGTCAGCCTCTCGAGCTCGGATTCGCAGGCCGCGCCGCTGCCCGCGTCCGTGGCCGTCCAGGGCTCGACGTCGTTCGTGCGGTTCCCGTTCACGACCGGCCAGGTGACCGCGCCGGTGACCGTGACGATCACGGCGACGATCGGCTCCGAGTCGACGACGCAGACGTTCACGGTCAGCCCGACGTCGCTGGAGAGCCTCCTCGGCGTTCCGCTGCGACAGAACGGAGGCGTGACGAGCGGCGGCATCGTGATGCTGCACGGGCAGGCGCCGCCCGGCGGCGCGGTGGTGAGCCTGACGAGCTCGAATCCCGCCGTCCGCCCGCCGGCAACCGTGACGGTGCCCGCCGGTGTCGAGTCGAGTGCCTTCACCATGCCGACCAGCCTGGTCGCGAGCGACACGCCGGTGACCATCACCGCGACGTGGAAGGGCGTGTCCGTCCAGGCGACGACGACGCTGACCGCGCAACCGCAACCGACGTCGATCACGCTCGACCCGGCCACGACATCGAGCTCGTCGGGCTCGTTCGGGCGCGTCACCGCGGCCGACCCGCGCGACGCCGACGTCACGTTCTCGCTCGCCACCTCGCGACCCGATCTCGTCGGCGTGCCGGGGACGGTGATCGTCCCGCAGTTCGCGGCGGCGGGCGGGTTCATCATCTCGACCGTCGCCGTCGCGGCCCGCACCGTCGTCGACATCTCGGTGTCCGGTGGCGGCGTGACGCTGACGACGCAGCTGACGCTGGAGCCCGTCGCCCCGCCGCCGCCGCCGTCAGCGCCCGGCGTCAGCGCGCTCAGCGTCAGCCCGTCGACGGTCGTAGCCGGCACGACCTCGACAGGCACCGTGACGCTGTCGTCGGCTGCGCCGTCCGGGGGCGTCGCGGTGTCGCTGTCGAGCTCTGGAGCGGCCGCGAGCGTGCCCGCCACGATCACCGTGCCGGCCGGCGCGTCGAGCGCCGCGTTCGGCGTCTCGACCTCGAGCGCCGGCACGGTCACCATCACCATCACCGCCACCGGTGGCGGCGCGAGCCGGAGCGCGACGCTGACGGTCACCGCCGCGGCGCCGCCGCCACCCGCCACGGATACCGTCACGATCACCCGGGCCGAGTGGAGCGGCGGGCGGCTGCGCGTCGAGGCGAGCAGTTCCGCTTCGGGCGCGACGCTGCGCGTCTACGTCACCGCCACCGACGTCCTCCTGGGGACGATCTCGGGCGGGCGGTTCGAGTCGAACACGTCGTCCAGTCCCGGCAACGTGACGGTCAAGAGCAGCCTCGGCGGCCAGGCGAGCCGCGCAGTAGCTGGTTAGGCGACGCCGCGCAGCAGGCTCGCCGCGATGCGGCCGCGCTCGCGCTCCAGCGCTCGCACCAGGGCGGCGACGACCCACGGATCGAGCTGCGTGCCGGCCGAGCGCTCCAGCTCGGCGATGGCGTCGATGTGCGACCGGCCGGGGCGGAACAACCGGTCGTCGGTGATCGCGCAGTACGTGTCGACGGCTGCCACGATGCGCGCCTCGATCGGGATCGACTCGCCGGCGAGGCCGTCGGGATAGCCGGAGCCGTCGAAGCGCTCGTGGTGGTGGCGCACCGCGCGGGCGGCGCCGGCGAGCACCGGGATGCGGCGGATCAGCTCCTCGCCGACCTCGGGATGCGTCCGGACGATCGCCCACTCGTGCGGCTCGAGGTCGCTCGTCTTCGTCAGGATCCGGTCGGGGACGGCGACCTTGCCGACGTCGTGCAGCCAGCCGCCGAGCCGAACGCGGCGTACCAGCTCGCGGGGTAGGGCGAGCTCCTCCGCAACCAGGGCCGTCAACCGGGCGACCTGTTCGTCGTGGATCGGCGAGATGCCCTCACGCACGCTGGAGGCGTTGGCGAGTGCCTGCGCGACACGGAGCGCCTCGATGTCGTCGCCGCCGGAGTCGGTGTCGTCGATCTCGCCGGCGAGCTCGACCCGGTCGCGGCCCCGCCGCTTGGCGGTGTACAGCGCGCGGTCGGCCGCCGCCACCAGGTCGTCGGCGCCCTCGCCGTCTGCGGCATGGGCGGCGCCCACCGAGACGGTGACCACGACCAGCTCGTCGCCGAGCGCGAACGGAGCCTGCCGGATGGCGCGGCGGACGCCCTCGGCCGCGGCGCGCAGCGCCTCTTCGTGGACGAGGCCCGGGACGATCACGATGAACTCCTCGCCGCCCCAGCGACCGACGGTGTCGTAGCCGCGCAGGACCGTGCTGATGCGCCGCACGGTCTCGCGCAGGACCTCGTCGCCGCCGCCGTGCCCGTGGTGGTCGTTGACGCGCTTGAAATGGTCGAGATCGAGCAGCAGCAGGCCCAGAGGCTCGCCGTTGCGCGCGGCGCGGATCAGCTCGGCATCCAGTACCTCGGTCACGTGCCGGCGGTTGTAGGCGCCGGTGAGGCCGTCGACGCGGGCGATTCGATCGGCCTTGCGCAGGGCGGCCTGCAGCGCCAGCTCCGTCTTCTTGCGGGTCGTGATGTCGGAGACGACGCCGTCGACGACGATCTTGCCGTCGCCGCGGCTGCGGGCGCGCTCGTGCACCTCGACCCAGCGGGTGCGACCGTCGACGCCGATCAGGCGGTACTGCGCGTCGACGGCCTCGCCGCGCCGGATCGGCTCGTCCAGGCACTCGTACAGCGCGCGGTCGTCGGGGTGGACGGCCGCCACCCAGGCGGCGTCGTCATCCACGCCCGCGGGGGTCGGGCCGCCGAGGAAGCTCTCCGAGGTGGCTCCGATCTCGAAGATCGTCTCGAACGTGCCGTCGGGCTGGAACACGTAGGTGTAGAAGTGGCGCCCGAGCGACGTCGCCACGTGTTCGAGCAGCCCGAAGGGATCGTGGCTGGATTCCTCCGTCGGCACCCTGTGGTTATCGGCCGGACCGGGGCAGAACTTCAACGGGCCAGGCGTGCCGCCGGCAACGCGGCTGCACACACCAGGGCGGCGATCAGAAACGCGCCCTGGGCGGCCGAGTGCAGGTCGGGCACGACCGCCCCGTCCTCGGCTGCGACCAGGGCGGCGGCGCCCGCCAGCGCCGTGATCGCGCCGCCCGTCAGGGCAACGCCGACGCCCGCGCCGAGGTTGCGCGCGAGCGGCACGGCGGCTGCGGCGCGCGGGTCGCCGTCGGGGGCGATCGCAATGAACGCGGCCGGGCTCTGGATGCCCATGCCGAGCCCCGCGACGGAGATGCCGATCGCGACCATGCTGCCACCGTCGAGGGGCAGCGCCATCAGGCCGCAGCCGGCGACGACGAACACGTGCCCGATCACCAGCTGCCGCACGGGATCCAGGTGCAGCGGCGCCGCCCCGACCGAGCCGATCGTCCACGCCACCGTGGCGGCGACCAGCGGCACCGCCGTCTCGGCGACGCTCCAGCCGGCGCCCGACTGCAGATCGAGCACCACGTACGCCTGGCAGCCCATGAACGCGACGCCGGTGGCCAGCACCAGGATCGTCACGCGCCGCCCGGGCCGCGTCGAGGGGAAGATCGGGCCCGACGTGCGGTGCTCGTGCCAGAGGAAGAGCAGGATCGGCACCACGGCGACCTTCGGCTCGACCAGCAGCGCCAGCGTGGCCAGCGCCAGCAGCACCGGTCCGGCCGGCGCCAGCCGCGCTGTCTCCATGTGGCCGATCACGCCGCGCGTGCCCGCGAGCGCGAGGGAGAGCGTGACGGCGAGCGGTAGCAGCTCCACCGCGAACACCCAGCGCCAGCCGGGGCCGGCCGCCAGCAACGAGCCGAGCAGCGGCCCGAGCAGCGCCGAGAGGCCCCAGACGGCCGAGTTGAGGCCGAACGCGTAGCGGCGCAGCGGCGGGTCGAGTGCGAGCGTGTAGATGGCAGGCGGCGCGGCCAGCAGCATCCCGGCGCCGAGGCCCGTGACGGCGCGGCCGGCGGCGATCACCTCGATGCTCGGGGCGGCCGCGCCGATCACCGCTCCGGCGGCGTACAGCGACACCCCGGCCACCAGCGCGCGGAGCGGCCCGGCCCGCGCGATCAGCCAGCCCGACACCGGCAGGCCGGCGACGAGCGTGATCGCGTAGGCGCCGACGGCGAGCGAGAACCGCTCGAGCCCGCCCAGCTCGCGCGCGGCCGAGGGCAGCGACGCGGCCAGCATCAGCGCGTCGAACGAGACCAGGAACGAGGCGCCCGACGCGGCGAGCACGAGCGCACGGCGCTCGCGCGCGAACAGCAGGCGGTAGGAGGCCCCCGTCACCACGGGGGCCGGCCGTGCACCCAGCGCCCGCCCACCATCGTGGCCACGACCCCGATCGCCGCGATGCGCTCGGGCGGACACGTGAACGGGTCGTCGTCGAGCACCACGAGGTCGGCCTCGAAGCCGGGACTGAGGCGTCCGAGGCGCTTCTCCCAGCCTGCCGCGTACGCCGCGCCGCGGGTGAATCCGGCGACGGCCTCGGCCACGGTCAGCGCCTGGTCCGAGCGCCACGGGGGACGATCGCCGAGCGTCCGGTTGACGGCCGCGTGGATGCCCTCGAGCGGTGCCAGCGGCTCGATCGGCGCGTCGGATCCGAAGGCCAGCGCGGCGCCGGCGTCGGCAAGCGCCCGCCAGGCGTAGGCGAGCGCGGCGCGGTCGCCCCAGGCCGCGTCGGCGACGTCGCGGTCGGACGGCGCGTGCGACGGCTGCATCGACGCGATCACGCCGAGCTGCCCGAACCGCGCCACGTCGTCGGGGTGCAGCAGCTGCGCGTGCTCGATCCGCTGCCGGAGGCCCTGCGGTTGCCAGGTGTCCCGCGTCTGCTCGAAGGCGTCGAGCGCCGCCCGGCACGCCCGGTCGCCGATCGCATGCACCGCGACCGCGAGGCCGCCCTCCGCCGCCTGGCGCACCAGCAGCGCGAAGTCGGCCTGTGACAGCAGCTCCAGCCCGGTGCCGCCGTCGGCGAACGGCTCCAGCATCTGGGCCGTCCGCGAGCCGACCGTGCCGTCGAGGAACGCCTTCACCGGCCCGACCTGCAGGCGATCGTCGCCGAACCCGGTGCGCAGCTCGGCCGCACGCAGCCCGTCGATGCGGTCGGCCTGCTGCGCCGCGCTGACGCGCAGGGTGAGCGACCGGTCTGCGTGCAGCTGCTGCCAGATCGTGAAGCCGCCGTCGCGCTCCAGGTCGTGCACCTGTGTGACGCCGGCGGCGTGGGCGATGGCCTGCCCGGCGTCGACGGCGACGCGAGCGGCCGCGGGCGAGGGCTCGGGCAGCGGCACGTTCCACGCGTCGTGCTCGCGCAGGAGGCCGCCCGGCGTGACGGTGCCGGTCAGCTCCATCGCGCGCGAGGACAGGACCAGCGTGTGGCGGTCGTGCGCCCACAGCGCCACCGGCCGGTCGCCGCAGACCTCGTCCAGCAGCGCAGCATCGGGCTCGCCGCCCGCGTCGATGGCCCGCCAGCCCTGGCCGATCACCCAATCGCCCGCAGCCGCGGCGGCGCGCCCGGCGATTTCGCGCAGGCTGCGCGAGCCGGTCAGGTCGACCCGCGATCGCTCGATCGCCCACGTCCGGAAGTGCACGTGCGCGTCGACCAGTCCGGGCAGCACGGTGCGGCCGCCGAGATCGACGCGCTCGTTCGACACCTGCGAGGCCTCGCCCTCCCATGCCTCGACGCCGCGCGCGACCCGGCCGTCGCGGGTGATGGGCAGGCCGGCGATACGCGGCGCAACGGAGTCGAGCGTGTAGATGCGCCCGTTCGTGAGGATCACGGGCCGTATTGTTTCGCGGATGCCGCCGACCGTCCCCCGACAGGAGATCGAGCGCCGCATCGGCGCCTTCCAGTCCGCGCTGCAGGCCGACGGCCTCGACGCCGCGCTGATCGTCGAATCGAGCGATCTCTACTACCTCACCGGCACCAACCAGGACGCCCACCTGGTGGTGCCCGCCGCCGGCGAGCCGGTGTACCTCGTGCGCCGCGACCTGGGCCGCGCCCGGGACGAGTCGCCGCTGCAGCGCGTCGAGCCGCTGACCTCGCTACGCGACCTCGGCCCGGCGATCCTCGACGTGGCCGGTGACATCAAGAGCCTCGGGCTGGAGTTCGACGTGCTGCCGGTCGCGAACTACCAGCGCTACGTCCGCGCGCTGCCGGGCGTCGAGCTGCGCGACTGCATGCCCGCGCTGCGCCCGCTGCGCGCCCGCAAGTCGGAGTGGGAGGTCGGCCGCATCCGCGCCGCCGCCGAGCAGATCCGCATCGCGCACGTCGCCACGCCGCAGCTGCTGCACGCGGGCATGACCGACCTCGAGCTGCAGATCGAGCTGGAGCGCATCATGCGTTCGCACGGACACCAGGGGCCGTGCCGGTTCCGCGGCATGAACGGCGAGATGTACTTCGGTGCCGTGCTGGCCGGGCCCGACGCGGCCGTTCCCGCCTCGTCCGACACGCCGTTCGGCGGCTGGGGCCTCTCGCCGGCTGTCGGCCGCGGGCCGCGGGCGGGCCTGATCAGCGAGGGCACCGGCGTCTCGGTCGACCTGGTCGGCGCCACCGACGGCTACCTGGCCGACGCGACCCGCACGTTCAGCGTCGGGCCGCTGGCCGAGCCGCTCGCCGCCGCGCTGCGCGTCTGCGAGCAGATCCTGGCCGAGGTGGAGACGCTGCTCGTCCCGGGCACGCCCTGGCAGGTGCCGTACCTGCGTGGCCTGGAGATGGCCACCGAGGCCGGCTTCGGCGACGGCTGGATGGGATCGGGCGCGGCGCGCGTGTCGTTCATCGGCCACGGCATCGGGCTCGAGATCAACGAGCCGCCGTTCCTCGCGCGCGGGCTCGACCTGCCGCTCGAGGCCGGTCACGTGATCGCCGTCGAGCCGAAGCTCGCGTTCGCCGGGGTCGGCGCCGTCGGCGTCGAGAACACCTACCTCGTCCGCGAGCAGGGCGACCCGGAGAACCTCACTCCCTGGTGACGCGGCAGCCGTCGGCGGAGCGCCGGCCGGCCGATGCGAAGACGAGGCCGCAGACGACCAGCAGCGCGCGCGGCACGATCTGCGTCAGCTGGAACGTTACGACCACGGCCGTGATGACGAACAGCATGGTGTCCAGCCGGCCGACGGATCGGCGATCCGCGCTTCCCGGGCATCCCCCGATCGGGGTACAGTCGTGCCGTGACCGGGCTCCTCGTTCTCGCCGCCAGCATCGCGGTCGCCTTCTTCCTCGGCCGGGGCCTGGAGCCATGCCGGCCGACCTCGCTGACGCGCCTCACGCTGGTCATCGCCGGCGGTGTCGCGGCGCCGCTGCTGGTGGCGTTCGTCGCCGGGCGGGCGCACGCGGCGGGCACCGAGGCGGCGACGTTCCTCGGCTTCGCCGGCGGCGTGATCCTGATCGGCTACATGGTGCTCGCCGGCGCGTGGGCGCTGCGCTTCCTGGCCGAGCAGGTCGCCCAGCACCGCTAGCGCCGCAGACCGGCGGCAGGATCGGCCGCGACGGCGGCGAAGGGCGGTTCCATGCCCGCCGCGAGCCCCACCGTCCGTCGGCCCGAGGCGCGCCGAGCGGTCGCCCACTTCGTCCAGGCCGCGCTCCGCGAGCTCTCGGCCGATGTCGAGCACGGCGACGAGGTGCCGTTCGCGCTCGACTCCCGCAACCAGCACGACGGCCCGTCGCTGTACGAGTACCGGCCGCTGTACCGCACGTACATCGAGGCCCGGCTGGAGCGCATCGTGGCGCTCGCCGATTACCGGCTGGCCGTCTCGTCGCTGGCCGACGACCCGGCCGTGCTCGGCGTGGCCCGCGACTACGCCCCCGACGCCGAGTCGGACGAGGACGCCCTGCGCGCGGCCGTGCTGGTGCCGCTGCTGGTGGGCGTCGCCGAGGGCGCCGGCGGATTCGACTTCGACGATGGCGTGTTCGACGGGATCTTCGACCGCATGCTGTCCGACGTCGCCCAGACGCGGCGCTCGTTCACCGGCTTCGCGCCCGTCATCGGCCTGCGCGCCATCGACGGCTCGCACGATCTGGGACAGGACATCCGCGCGCGCCGCATCTCGCCCGTCGAGCTGGCCGAGTCGTGGCCCGAGTGCCAGGGTCTCCTGCCGGAACGGTTCGGCGTCGCCCGCGACCGCCTGCTGGGCCTCGAGCTGGACGTCGCCATGCCGCGCGCCGACGGTGGCGAGATGCCCGACACCGCGCGCCGGTTCGCCCGCGCGATCCTGGCACTGCGCCTGGTGTTCGGCGGTCCGATCACCGTCGGCCCGGTGCTGTTCGAGCGCGTCGACTGGGCGCCGCGCGCCGTTCGCGCGCTGCCGGCCTCGGTCACGCAGGTGCTACCGGGCGATCCCGTGCGGCTCGATCCGCAGAAGCTCTTCATGGTGCGCGCCCTCGCCGACCGCATGGCCGACGCCGAGGTGCATGGCGGTCCGATCGCGGTGGCGCTCGGACGGTGGGCCTCTGCCAGCGGCGCCGCCGTCGCGGCCGAGCGCGCGGCGGGTCTGGCCGCGGCCGTCGAGCCGCTGCTCGGAGCCGACGGCGCCGGCCCGCACGCCGTCGCCATGCGCGCCGCCGCACTGGTGGGAGCCAACGCCGCCGACCGCGAGGACGTCGCGATCGCGATGCAGGCGGCGCTGCGGCTGGCCCGTCCCGACGCCCCGCTGACCGACACCGAGGAGCTCGCCACCGTGGTCGGCGACATCGCCCGCTCGGTGCTCGCCGCCGCGCTCGACCACGGCGCCGACGCCTCCAAGCTCGGTGCCACGCTCGACGCCGTGCTGCTCGGCACCCGTCCCCGTCCGCAATCGGTGACGAACCTGGTGCGATCGGCGTAGTCGGTACGGCGTAGGCTCCGGGCGTGATCGACCTCCGGCAGGACGAGGCGCGGGCGTACCGGCGCGCAGCGCGCCGCAGAGGCAGGTTCGCGACCGCCGCGTCGCTGACCGTGCTGGTGCTGGCGGCTCTCGCGGCCGGGTGGGTGGATGACCGGCTGCCGGGGCCGGCGCCACTGCGCGCCGCGCTGCTGGTGCTGATCGCCGGCGTCGTGCACGAGGCGGTGCAGCTGTCGTTCGGGCTGGCCGGGTTCCGCGCCGCCACGGCGGCCGGGCTATCGGTGCAGTCGCGCTCGGGCTGGCTGGCCGACCGCGCCAAGGCGGGGGCGATCGCGGCGGTGCTCGGCCTGCCTGCCGTGGCGCTGCTGGTGACGGCGCAGCGCTCGTTCCCGGACGGCTGGCCCTACCTCGCATGGGGCGCGTCGCTGGTGCTGTCGCTCGTGCTCTCGGTGGTCGCGCCGGTGCTGCTGCTGCCGCTGTTCCTGCGCAGCGAGCCGCTCGCGCCGGGCGCGCTGCGGACGATGGCCGAGGATCTGGTGGCGCGGAGCGGCCTGCGCGTCGGCGACATCCGGCTGCTGCTGATGTCGGAGAAGACGACGTCGGCGAACGCCGCCGTGGTCGGGCTCGGCCCGACGCGGCGGATCCTGCTCGGCGACACGCTCACGGGCGACTCCGACGACGATGATGGCCGCCTGGCCGAGTCGCGGGCCGTGCTGGCGCACGAACTGGCCCACCACGCGCACGGCGACATGTGGCGCGGGCTCGCGCTGGAAGCCGGGTCCTCGCTGCTCGCCTGGCCGCTCGCCGCGGCGCTGCTGGCGTGGCTGCCGGCGGCGCTCGCGCACGGCGGCGCCGGTGATCCCGCGGCGCTGCCCGCGTTCGCGCTCTCGTTCGGCTTCGTGTCGCTGCCGCTCGGCCTCGTCACCGCGTGGCACTCGCGCCGGCGCGAGCGCGCAGCCGACGCGTACGCCTACCGGCTGGCCGACGGCGAGTCGTTCGCCCGTGCCATGGAGCGGCTGGTAGCGTCGAACCTCGGCGAACTGGAACCGCCGCGGCTGACGCAGATCCGCTCGTCGCACCCGCCGTCGGGCGAGCGCATCGCCGCCGCCCGCGCGGCTAGCTGCTGAACCTAGCGCTCGCGCCAGATCAGGCCGTTGTCGTCCAGCACGAGCAGGCTGCCGTCGCTGGGCAGCAACAACGCCGCGACCGTCGCGCTGTCGGGCAGTGCCGGCAGAAGGTCCCAGGCGCTGCCGCCTGCCGACACGCGCACCGAGCCCTGGTCGGCGATCGCCACCCGGCCGGCGCCGGCCGCGACGTGGGTGCCGGTGACGCTCGCCGTCTTCGACCAGTGCCGGCCGCCGTCGGCGCTGCGCCAGACGCCATGCTGGCCGGTGCGCTCGACACACGGGTAGGCGCCGCCGTCCAGGTAGACCACGTCGCCGTCCGCGGCGATGCCCGACGCGCACCCCGGCGCGCCCGCGGGCCGCGTCACCCAGGTGCGGCCGCCGTCGGTCGAGCGCCGCACGCGGCCGTCGGCTCCCACCGCGACCAGCGCGCCGGAGACGACGACCATCGCGACGGGCGACTTTCGCACCGCCAGCCGCCGCTTGACGACGCGAAGCGGACCGGTGCCGGTGCCGGTCAGCAGCTCGCGGCGGCGGAACTGCTCGACGCCGCGCACCGCCCAGACGTGGCCGGCGCCCGTGGCGAGCGGGTGGGCGGCGTAGCGGCGCCAGTGCGCGCCGAGGTCGCGGGTCGAGCCGCGGTCGGTGTAGACGACGCCGGTCGAGCGGTCGGCGGCCATGAACAGCGGCGGCTCGCCCCCCGGTGGCAGGTGGAACGTGAAGGCGCCGCCGACGCAGCAGGCGAGACCGCGCTCGTAGCCGATCAGCGCCACACCCTGCCGGGTCTCGGCGATCGCGGTCGCACGGGCGTGGCCGAAGCCGTCGTCGGCGCGCGTGAAGTGGCGCCCGCCGTCGTCGGAGCGGACGATGCCGGCGCCGGTGGCGACCAGCACGTCGTCGCCCGCGAGCGGTACGACCAGCGACAGCGAGGCGCGGGCGCGCCGGTCGGCGGGGTGCGTCCAGGTCGTGCCGCGGTCGCGTGAGACCGTCAGGCCCGGATCGGGCACCGGTCGGTCGCGCTGGGCGGTGCCGTACACCAGCGAGCCGGGGCCGAGGCCGAGCACGCGGTCCGTCAGCCGCGTCCACGTGCGGCCCTGGTCACGCGTGCGGAACGTGCGGAAGGCGCCGAAGGTCGCGTAGACCGTGCCGTCCTGTGCCGCGCGCAGGCTCGCCTCGCCTTGACGGCGCTCCGGGATGACGCTGCCCGCCGTCCAGGTGCGGCCATCGGCCGAGTGGCGCAGCCGCCGCGTGCCGCCGCGGCCGGTGATGGCCCACAGGCCGCCGCGCGGA
>JBKJIG010000078.1:0-5925 GCA_046598415.1 Gaiellales bacterium | reverse complement strand
CCGATCGGCGCCCGGGTGTCGCTGGCCGAGGGACGCACGCCGCTGCTCGACATCCCGGCCGCGGGCGAGGCGACCGGCGTGCCGCGGCTGCTGGCCAAGGACGAGTCGCGCAATCCGACGGGTACCTTCAAGGACCGGGTGATGGCGCTGGCGGCCAGCGTCGCGCGGGCCGAGGGAGCGCCGGGCATCGTCTGCGCGTCGACGGGCAACGCCGGCGCGTCGGCGGCGGCGTACGGCGCGCGCGCCGGGCTGCCGGTCGTCATCCTCGTCCCGGTCGGCACGCCGCCGCCGAAGATGGCGCAGGCCGCGGTGTGCGGCGCGCGGGTGGTGGCGGTGCAGGGCACCTACAGCGACGCGTGGGCGATGGCTGCCGCGGCCAGCGCGTCGTTCGGCTGGCTCAACACGACGACGACCTTCACGTGTCCGTACGTCGTCGAAGCGACCCGCACCGTGGCGTACGAGGTCTCCGAGCAGCTCGGCGGGCCCGACTGGGTGGCCGTCCCGATCGGTGCCGGGCCGTTCCTGGTCGGTCTCCACGGCGGGTTCGCCGATCTGGTGGCGCTGGGCCGGATCGAGCGCGCGCCGCGGCTGCTCGGCCTGCAGTCGGCGGGCTGCGCGCCCATCGTCCGTGCGCTCGACGAGGGCTCGCCGACGCGTGCGTGGGAGCAGCCCGTGACGGTGGCCGGCGGTATCGCCGACCCGCTCACCGGCTACCCGGAGGAAGGCGACGTGACGGTACGGGCGATCACGGCGTCGGGCGGTGCTGCGGTGGCGGTCGACGACGCCGCGATCGTCGCGGCGATCTCGACGCTGGCCGCGACCGAGGGCCTGTTCCAGGAGCCGTCCAGCGCGATCGCCCTGGCGGGCATCGCCGAGGCACGCAACCGCGGCCTGATCGGCGAGGACGACCAGGTGGTCGCGTGCCTGACGGGCACGGGCCTGAAGGACCCCCACGCCGCCGCGGGCGGCCAGGCCCAGCAGTTCACCGAGGTCGCCTCGCTGCAGGACCTCGCGCGCTTCCTAGCGGTCGGCTGAGCGCGCTCCGGCGCACACGCCCCGCGCGCGGACCAGCACCGAAGTGCAACGGACCGTTTCGAATTGCGCCCCGTCGACCAATTCGGAACCAGGTACGGCATTTGTCGGCCCACCATCGCGCGCGCGAGCTTCAGCGGCGGCGGGGCGACTGGCGGTCGCGACCGCGCCGCGGTGGCGTCGCCCCGCGGACGAACTCCAGTGACTCGCGGGCCAGGGCCAGCCAGTCGGACTCGATCTCGTCGCTGACCACGACCCACTCGCGCAGCGGCCGGCCCTGGCCGCGGTCGAACGGCTCTGCGGCGGCGGCGAAAACGAGCGTCTCGCAGCGATCAGCCGGCAGCTTCAGCACCAGCCGGCCGCGCACCAGCATCGCGAAGATCTTGCCGCCGACGCGGAGCCCCGGGTCGGTGCCGAACCCCGTGCCCTCGTCGACGCCCGGCTCACGCAGCAGCCGGTCGGCGATCGTTGCGAAGGCGACCTCGACGGACGTCACGGCGGAAGTATCCTACGACCCTGCGACGCGACGGAGGTGAGGGCACGGTGTCCGATCGGGCGTTCTTCGACTACGGGCTGACGTTCGTCCCGCCCATCTCGCTGGGCGGCGACGGCGTGGCGCTGATGGTCGTCGACATGCAGTACAGCGACGCCGCCGCCGGCGTCGGCTTCCAGGCCGCGGTCGACCTGATCGATCCCGGCTCTGCCGCCTACTTCGACGACCGGGTCGAGAACCTGGTGGTGCCCAACATCGCGCGGCTGGTCGGCGCCTTCCGCGAGCGCGGACTGCCGATCGTGTACCTCTGCCTCGGCGCCGAGCAGCGCGACCTGTCCGACCTCTCCCCCCGCATGGCCGCCTGGATTCGCGACGTCGAGCAGCGCTCCGGCATGAGCGACATCTTCTGGCGCGGGAGCCCGCTGTACGCCGTGCGCCGCGAGTTCCCGCCGCAGGACGGCGACATCGTCGTCCACAAGACGTCGTTCGGCGCCTTCAACTCGTCGAACATCGAGGAAGTGCTGCGCGAGCACGATCTGCAGACGATCGTGATGGTCGGTATCTCGACGAACTGCTGCGTCGAGACGACCGCGCGCGACGCCGCCGATCGTGGCTACGCCGTCGTGATCGTGGACGAGGCGTGCGCCGACTACGACGAGGCCGCGCACGACGCGAGCCTGCGCTGCTTCCACTTCAACTTCGGCCGCATCGTGCGCGCGCCCGACGATGTGCTCGCCGCGATCGACGCGGCGGCCGAGGTCTGATCGGCCCTCGCCTCCCAGGTCATCGCACAACCGGCCTGCCGTGCCGCATCATGCCGCTGTGAACACATCGGACATCGGGCTGGTTGTCGCGACGTTCCTCGCGAGTGCCGTCGAGTTCGTCGAGGCGTTCACCATCGTGCTCGCGATGGGCCTGACGCGCGGCTGGCGCGCAACGCTGTGGGGCGTCGGCGCGGCGGTGGCGGCACTCACAGTGGCGACGGCGGCCGGCGGCTTCGCGCTCGCCGCATGGTTTCCCGAGTCGGCGCTGCAGCTGACCATCGGCACGCTGCTGCTGATCTTCGGCCTCCAGTGGCTGCGCAAGGCGATCCTGCGCTCGTCGGGGCTGAAGGCGCTCCACGACGAGGAGGAGATCTTCCTGACCGAGCAGCAGGCGGGCCGCGAGGCGGGCATCGAACAGCGCCTCGGCCTCGACTGGTTCGCGTTCACCGTGGCGTTCAAGGGCGTGTTCCTCGAGGGCCTCGAGGTCGTCTTCATCGTCATCACATTCGGCCTGAACGCCGACTCGATCCCGCTCGCGGCCGCCGGCGCGGCGGTCGCCGGACTGATCGTGCTGGCCGTCGGCGTCGCCGCCCACCAGCCGCTGTCCCGGGTTCCGGAGAACACGATCAAGCTGACCGTCGGGCTGCTGCTGACGACGTTCGGCACGTTCTGGGCAGCCGAGGGACTCGGCGTCTTCTCCGACAGCCGCGAGCCGCTCTCCTGGCCCGGCGGCGACGTGGCGCTGGTGTTCGTGCTGGCGGCGTGGTGCCTGCTGACGTACCTGTCGATCGGGCTGCTGCGCCGGTCGACCGCTTCGGCCGTCGCGGCGGAGTCACGAGGCTGATGCGGTTCGTGCGCGGCTTCGGGCGCTTCTGGTGGGAGTTCGTCGTCGGCGACGAGTGGCGTATCGCGGCCGGTGTGGTGGGAGTGCTCGCGGTCGGTGCCGTCGCCGTCGCGGTCGAGCGGTTCTCGGGGTCGGCGGTCGTCGTCGCCGTCGCCCTGGGCATCGCGGCCGTGGCCATCCTGAGCATCGTGCTGCCGGCGCGGCGCGCCGTCGGGCAGCGGCAGGCGGAGCCGCCGCTCAGCGACTGATCTGGGCCCGCGGAGCGTCGCTGGCCGCGTCGGCGCAGGCCTCGTACAGCTCGCTCAGCCGACCCGCGGCGCTGTCCCACGAGTGCCACTGGCGAGCGTGGTTCGCGGCGTTCGCCCCGCGCCGTTCGCGCTCGGCGGCGTCATTGACCGCGGTCGCCATCGAAGTGGCCAGTGCCTCGACGTCGTCGGGCGGCACGAGCCAGCCGTCGGGCTCGCCGTCGATCACGTTGACGAAGCTGGGGGGGCCGCCGCTCAGCGTCGCGATCACGGGCAGCTCGCACGCCATCGCCTCGAGGTAGACGAGGCCGAACGGCTCGTTGGTGGACGGCGCCACGAACACGTCGGCGCAGCCGAGGCCTGTCGGCAGCTCGGCGTGGCCCCGCCAGCCGCTGAAGAACACGCCGTCGACACCCTCGCTCATGGCCACGGTGTGCGGATGCTCTCGCTCCCACTCACCAGGCACGCCGCCCCAGACGACGAGCGGCGCGGGGTTCTCCAGCCGCTCCCGCGCGCGGGCATAGGCGCGAATCAGGAGGGGCAACCGCTTGAAACCGAGGAAGCGCCCGACGAACAGCAGCACCGGGCGGCGCTCGCCGGTGGCCGGGTCGAAGAAGGCGTCGAGCACCTGCTGCTCGGCGTAGCGCACGCTGCCGGCCCGGCCGGACGCCTCGTCCCATCCCTGCGGGTCGCGCACGAGCCATTCGAGCCACTGCTCGCGACGCTCATCGTCGCTCGGCCGGTGCGGCGTGAAGCGCTGGGTGTCGACGCCGTTCGGCAGGCAGTGGACGGTGCCCGGGTCGAGCCCGAGCAGGCGCACGGCCCGGTCGCGCTCGTAGGGCGAGATCGTGATGGTGGCCGTCGCGCGCAACGCCGACGCCTTCGCGCGGGACGCCCACCAACGGGCGTGCGGGCCCTGGTCGATGTCGGGCGAGTCGCGCGCGATCGCGTCGAGCATCTTCAGCTCGGTGCCGTGCAGGTGCGTCAGAACCGGCACCCGCGGCAGCACTCGAGCCGCGGCGTCGTGCAGTGGCGTCAGGTGGTGCAGGTGCAGCAGCCGCGAACGCCGCATCGCCTCGGAGCCCGCCATCAGCCGCGCCCAGGCGGCGGTCATGCGGCCGCCCTGCGCGGGCGTCACCCAGGGAAATGCCCGGTCGGGCACGCCGGGGCGCGCCTCGTACGACGGGTGCATGGGAAACGGCGCGTCCATCGGATCCTCGCCGCGTTCCCACTGGGCCACCGCGTCGTCGTAGGCGGCCGGCACGATGTCGATGCCATCGAACGCGGTGGCCGCGTGGCTGCGATCGCCGGGCTCGCCGAGCGAGCCGCAGCAGAGCGTGACGTGCCATCCGTGGGCCTCGAGTGCCCGCGACAGGTACCTGGCGACCTGCGACGAGCCGCCGCGCGGGTAGAAGAGGAGTCCCATCCCCACCGGATCTCCCTCGGCCTTCAAGGCTCCAGTCTATCCGGCCGCGCATGACCGGACCTTGACCAGCCTCTCACCGGAGAAACCCCCGCAAACTGCGTGCTTCCCCCTATGGTGTTAGGACATGCAGGGCGTGCAGGAAGATCCGGCTGGGCGGGCTTTCGTCCTCGTGATTCTCGGCTACCACGAGTTCGGCGCCGACGGCTCGCACGGCATCAGCGAGGTCTGCCGCGCCGGTGTGCGACGGGCGGAGGCACTGGCCGACAGGACGAAGCCGCGCGCCGTCGTGTTCACCGGCTGGTCGTCGACGGGTGGCCCGTCCGAGGCCGAGCAGATGGCCGACGCGTGGAACGGGCGCAGCGACGTCGAGCTGATCCGCGAGTCGTACGCGGCGAACACGGCCGAGAACGCAGTGCGGACGATCGACGTGCTCCGCGGGCTCGACGGACCGTTCGACGTGCTCGTCGTCTGCTCGATCCGCCACTTCCCCCGCGCCCGCTACTTCTTTGCCGGGCTGTTCCGCCGGCACGGGCACCGGATCGGGTTCAGCCACGTGGCCTCACCGCTGCCGTCGGCGGCGGTGTGGCGACACGAGCTGGGATCGATCACGCGCATGGTCGGCGACCGGCGGGCGGCACTCGAGCTGCTGCACGAGACGCCGCTGGTGGCGACGGCGCCGCTCGGCGAGTACGTGTGACCTACGAGACCTTGTGCGCGCCGCTGACCGCGATGCGGAAGCCCTTGCCCGGTGCTGCAGGTGGCCGGTGGGTCGCACTCGACGAGACGCGACCTGAACCGTACGCGTGCTCGCCCGCACCGAACGCGCGCCCTCCGTGCCATCTCCGGCCATTCTGGTGTCCCGTCGTGCGACCCGCGCGCTTCCGCGTCCGAAAAGTTCTGGGGTCAGACCCCACACGGGGCGATTCTGGGGTCAGACCCCGCCCGTGGAAGACGCACGCAGACGCGCAGAGGTGTCACGGCGCACGAGTTGCGTGCAGCCTCTCCTAGATCGTTTGCCGCGAATCGGTTTAGTGGTCGTAGTTGATGATTGAGCGGGCTGGTTGGCGGCCGGCGTGCGTGTTGTGCCAGATGCAGGCGGTGAGCGCGAGGAGCCGCAGCGT
>JBKJIG010000177.1:0-41081 GCA_046598415.1 Gaiellales bacterium | reverse complement strand
GAGGCCGAGCATGCGGTCCGTCAGCCGCGTCCACGTGCGGCCCTGGTCGCGCGTGCGGAACGTGCGGAAGGCGCCGAAGGTCGCGTAGACCGTGCCGTCCTGCGCCGCGCGCAGGCTCGCCGCGCCTTGGCGGCGCTCCGGGATGACGCTGCCCGCAGTCCAGGTGCGGCCGTCGGCCGAGTGGCGCAGCCGCCGCGTGCCGCCGCGGCCGGTGATGGCCCACAGGCCGCCGCGCGGACCGATCGCGAGCGCGTCGATGTCGGTGCCGGACAGCCGGCGCACGGTCGCGAGCCCGTCGTCGCTCACCTGCAGACGCCGGTCGAGCACGACGTAGATGCGCGAGCCGGCCCCGGGGACGATGCGCTCCGACGTGCCCGGCAGCTTGCGGAACGTCCACGTCGCGCCGCCGTCGGTCGACCGCGCCACGTGGCCGCGGTGATAATCGAGGTACACGCCGTCGGCGGCGGCGGCGATCGCCAGCGGCAGCGACGGGCTCGGCGGCACGGGCAGCGTCACCCGGATCCAGCGCGCGCCGCGGTCGTCGGTGCGGAACAGCGACAGGCGGTCGCCGGGGATGGCGTACACCGCGCCGGACGGCGCCCGCGCCGCCAGCGCAGCGCCATCGCCGCCAACCGGACTGACGATCGTCCACGTCGCGGCGGACGCGACCGTCGCGGCAAACGTGCCGGCCAGCGAGAGCAGCGGGATCAGCGCTAGCAGCATCGTCCGCATCAAGTCGTACCTTACGGGAGGAGGATTCCTCGATGGTGTCGCGAAACTCCGCTCCTATGGCCGTATCCGCTCCCCGCACGCTCGCCGCTTCCTTCCGCCGTCTGCGGGTGGCCGGCTCCGCCCCGGCCGGCGCGGAGATCCTCGCGCTCGCCAACCAGAAGGGAGGGGTCGCCAAGACGACCTCGACCATCAACCTCGGCGCCGCGCTGCAGGAGCAGGGCCTCAAGGTCCTCGTCGTCGACCTCGATCCGCAGTCGAATCTGACGATGAGCCTCGGCATCGACCCGGAGCACGTCGAGCGCTCCATGTTCGACGTGCTCGTGCACCGCATGCCGATTCAGGAGATCATCCAGCACGGCGAGCTCGACGTCGCCGTCTCGTCGATCGATCTGGCCGGTGCCGAGCTCGCGCTGTCGTCCATGATCGGCCGCGAGCGCGCGCTCGAGAAGGCGCTGATGCCGATCGTGCACGACTACGACTTCGTGCTCATCGACACGCCGCCGTCGCTCGGCCTGCTCACCATCAACGCGCTGACGGCCGCCACCGGCGTGATCGTGCCGGTGCAGTGCGAGTACCTGTCGCTGCGCGGCCTCGTCCAGCTCGAGAACACGCTGACGATGATTCGCGAGAACCTGAACCCGCGCGTGAAGATCCGCGGCATCCTCCCGACGATGCTCGACAGCCGCCTGCTGCACGCCAAGGAGGCGCTCGACCTGCTCGAGCACAACTTCGGAGACCTCGTCTTCAAGACCCGCGTGCGCAAGACGGTCCGCCTCGCCGAGGCCCCCGTCTCGGGCGTGTCCGTCCTCTCCTACGACTCCAACGGCGCCGCCGCCCAGTCGTACCGCGAACTGGCCCAGGAGGTCCTGCGCGATGCAGAAGAAGCGCGCTAGCATGCACGACGGTCCGCTGGCCGACCTGTTCCGCCAGACGGACTCCTCGCTCGACCCGGCACCCGAGACCGCGCCCGGCCCGGCGGCCCGCGCGAAGCCGTCGAAGCCGCTCCGCGCCGTCGTCAAGGACGCGCCGACCCCGCGCACCGCTGCGCGGCCCGTGCCGTTGTCCCCGGGCGCCGAGTCCGGCGCATACCTCGCCGTGATCCGCGTCGTCGGCGTCGGTGGCGCCGGCGTCAACGCGGTTAACCGGATGATCGAGTCCGGCATCCGCGGTGTCGAGTTCCTCGCCGTCAACACCGACGCGCAGCAGCTCGCGCTCGCTGACGCCGCGGTCAAGATCCACATCGGGCAGCAGCTCACCGAAGGCCTCGGCTCGGGCTCCGATCCCGAGGTCGGCCGCAGGGCCGCGGAGGAGTCGGATGCCGAGATCCGCGAAGCCCTGCGGGGCTCCGACCTCGTCTTCGTGGCCGCCGGCGAGGGTGGCGGCACCGGCACCGGCGCCGCGCCCGTCGTGGCGCGCATCGCGCGCGAGCTGGGCGCGCTGACGGTCGGCATCGTGACGACTCCGTTCGGCTTCGAGGGCGCGCGTCGCGCGGCCCAGGCCGACGACGGCATCATCAAGCTCTCGCGCAGCGTCGACACGCTCGTGACGATCCCCAACGACCGGCTGCTGACGGTGCTCGACCGCCGCACGTCGATGGTCGACGCGTTCCGCATCGCCGACGACATCCTGCGGCAGGGCGTGCAGGGCGTCTGCGACCTGATCACGACGCCGGGCCTGATCAACCTCGACTTCGCCGACGTGCGCACGATCATGAGCGACGCGGGGTCGGCGCTGATGGGCATCGGCATGGCGAGCGGCCCGAGCCGCGGTCGCGAGGCTGCGCGCCGCGCGGTCACCTCGCCGCTCGTCGGGCACGGCATCCAGGGCGCGACCGGCATCCTGCTGTCCGTCGTCGGTGGCGACTCGCTGGGCCTGCACGAGGCCATGGAGATCGCCGAGGTCGTTCGCGAGGCCGCGCATCACGATGCGAACATCATCTTCGGCGCCACGGTCGACGAGCGCCTCGGCGACCAGGTCTGGGTGACGGTGATCGCGACCGGGTTCAACCGCGACCGCATCACCAGCGAGGCGAACGTCGAGAACCGCTCGCCCGAGGTAGCCGCCGATCCGTTCGTCGCCGACGAGAGCCCGCGCTTCCAGCTGGACGCATCGGGCGACTTCGAGCTGCCCGACTTCCTGCGTTAGCCCGATCCAGACGCTGTAGTAGCCTGGGCGCGTGACGACCACGCGCGACGCACCAGCCGGCGGCGCCGTCGCGGCCGGGCATCCCCTGTCGGCCCGGGCGGGCGCCGACGTGCTCGCGCGCGGCGGCAACGCGTGCGACGCGCTGGTGGCTGCCGTGCTGGTCTCCTGGGTGTGCGAGCCGACGGTCAGCGGGGCGTGCGGCGGCGGGTTCCTGCTGCACCGCAGCGCCGTCGGGCGCGTCGACCTGCTCGACTTCTTCGCCGCCGCCCCGGGGCTCGGGTTGGAGCGGCCGGTGCAGCCGATGGAGAGCTTCGAGGTGGAGTTCGGCACCGCCGTGCAGCGGTTCCACATCGGCGCCGGCTCCGTTGCCGTGCCGGGCACCGCGGCGGGACTCGGCGCAGCGCACCGGCAGTTCGGCTCGCTGCCGTGGGCCGAGCTGGTCGCGCCGGCCGCCGCGCTGGCGCGCGCGGGCGTCGTCCAGACGACGGCGCACGCCCGGCTGAACGAGATCCTCGTCCCGGTCGTGACGCTGACGCCGGAGTCGCGCGCCGTGTGGGCGCCCGCCGGGCATGTGCTGGTGGAGGGCGAGACGATGTGGCAGCCCGCGCTCGCCGACACGCTCTCCCACCTCGCCGAGGCGGGCGCCGACGACCTCTACACCGGCCGGCTGGCCGAGGCGGTCGTGGCGTTCTCGGATCAGACGGGCGCCGCGCTAACGGCGCGCGACCTGGCCGCGTACCGCGTGATCCGGCGTCGGCCGGTCGAGGTGATGTTCCGCGGCCATCGCATCCGCACGAACGCGCCGCCCTCGTCCGGCGGCCTGCTGCTGGCCTACGGCCTGGCGCTGCACGACCGGCTCGGCGTCGCCGACGACCCGCTCGCGGCGCGTTCGGTGCGGGCGCTCGCGGCCATCCTGCGCGAGGTCGAGGCGCGGCGCGGGCCCGAGTTGGCGCGTGCACTCTCGCGCAGCGGCGCCCGCCGGCTACTCGGTGATCCGTCGATCGAGCGCGGCCGGGCCCGGCTGCTCGACGATCTGCGGCGCGGTCCCCGGCCGGTGGCCGGACTCGCGTCCCCGCGCGGGACGAGCCACGTCTCGGTCGTGGACGCGGCCGGCAACGCGGTGGCGATGACGAGCTCGACGGGCTGCGGCTCGGGCGTGTTCGCGGGCTCGACCGGCCTGCACCTCAACAACATGCTGGGCGAGGAGGACCTGAGCGGCCACGGGGCGCCGCGTCCCGGCGAGCGGCTGACGTCGATGATGTCGCCGACCATCGCCGAGGGGCCGGACGGCGCCGTGCTGGTGGCGGGGTCGAGCGGTTCGGCGCGGATCCGCTCGGCCATGCACCGCGTGCTGGGCGCGTTGATCGAGCACGGCCTCGAGCCGCGCGAGGCCGTCGACCTGCCGCGCATCCACGTGACGCCGGCGGGGCTCGACTGCGAGCACGGATTCCCGCCCGAGACGCTGCGCGAGCTGGAACGCATGGGCGAGCACGTGATCGCGTGGCCGGATCGCAACCTCTACTTCGGCGGCGCCCAGGTGGCGACGCTGCGCGCCGGCCGCCTCGCGGCGGCCGGGGATCCACGGCGCGGGGGCGACGCACTGGTGGTGGGGTCGTGACGGCGGTGATCCGCCCGGTCGTGCCGGGCGACGCCGCGGCGCTGAGCGCGCTGTACCGGGCGCAGCGCGACTTCCTGGCGCCGTTCGAGCCGGTGCGCGCAGAGTCGTTCTTCACCGAGGTGACCCAGAGAGTGCGTCTGACCGAGATCGCCGAGCGGCGGCGGATGGGGGCCGGCTACTCGTGGCTGATCCTCGACGAGGGTGTCGTGGCGGGCATGATCTCGCTGTCGAACGTGATCCGCGGCCCGTTCCAGTCGGCCAACGTCGGCTACTTCGTGGCGCGCGAGCACAACGGCCGCGGCCTCGCCACCTCGGCCGTGGAGCAGGTGGTCGAGGAGGCGTTCTCCACGGTCGGCCTGCATCGGGTCGAGGCCGGCACGCTGCTCGACAACCGCGGCTCGCAGCGCGTCCTCGAGAAAGCCGGCTTCGAGCACTTCGGCCTGGCCCGCCGCTACCTCCACATCGGTGGCGAGTGGCGCGACCACGTGCTCTTCCAGCGCCTCTCGGACGGCTGACTGCGGGTCCGACTACCCATCGACCACCGGGACGAGGCGGATCGCCGAAGACTGCCGCCCCCTACCACGAGAGGTGCGGACGAGACCCACCGCGACTGCAACGGCCACCGCGCGAGCAGGCCGGCCGGGTTGGCGTATTCGTGCCTGGCACGGATGCGTCAGCGCGTGGCGTTTCCGTGCCTGGCACGGATGCGACAGGCTCGGGCCGCAACGCAAGCCACCGGGGCGGCACGTCGCGAGTCGCCGGCGCCAGGCGTGCGCGGGTGCAGCGGCGGTGGCGCTCAGCCCCCGTCGGATGCCGTCAAGAGCCGCATGCGCGGAGGCGGCAGGGGGACGTCTCAACTTCCAGGTGATGACCTCGGTCCGTATCCGGGACTCGGCGCATCGCCGGCTTGGAGGCACCGCAGCCCGAGCAGCGCCGGGCGGGTCTGCGCTTGGTGCCGCGGTTGTGGATGGGGTTAGCGGCATTCCGTGGCGCTAGAAGATGAGTCGTTTCGGCGCTTGCGATAGGTGGCGTCTGCGGAGGAGCTGCGCGCCTCCGGACCCGCCTCGAGGTGGCGAAGTAGCTGCGGCGTCTGAGTCGCGGCTCAGGGCTTCGGGTCGTCGATGCCGAGCTCGGCGGCGAGCTCGTCCGCGGTGCGCACGCGGCCGTTGCGCCTTGCTCGCTCCTGGGCGGCGTCGGCCAGAGCCAGTCCGCGGGAGGCGGCCTGCAACAGCAGCGTGACGCGGCGCAGGCGCGTGCCCTCGTCGCGCTCCTCGAGCAGGCTCTGCTTCGTGGCCGCGGGCCAGTCGACCCTGCCGGCGAGCGCGTAGGAGAGGCCGAGCCCCGGCGTCGGCGGCGCGGCGTCGTCACCGATCGCGCGCTGCAGCTCCGCGAACGCGGCGAGCGCCTCGGCCTCCGCGTCCTCCGACGCCCGCTCGACCGTGTCGGTGAGCGCCGAGGCGGTCGCCGTCGAGTAGCTGCGGTCGTCGTGCACCTCCTCGATCACCACCGGCTCGATGCCGCGGACGAGGATGTTGGAGCGCCCATCGTCGAACTTCTCGAGCACCTCGACGATGCGCGCGGTGCAGCCCACCGACCGCTGGCCGGAGTCGTCCTCGAACACGATCGCGAACGGCTCGTCGCCCTCGAGGCAACGCGCTGCCAGCTCGCGATATCGCGGCTCGAAGATGTGGAGCGGGATGTCTTCCTGCGGGAGCAGGACGATCGCGATCGGAAACAGCGGCATGTCGTCCACGGGCGTGGCGCTGATCGTACCCTCTTGGGGCTAAGCCCCCGTACGCGAGGTGCCGATAGGGGCTCGATGGGGCTTCCCTCGCAACGCTCCGACGACGACAGCGGCCTGGTCGACGAGATCATCCGCAGCATCGATGGCGCGGACGATCCGAAGAAGGTCCGCTCGCTGCTGAACGCCTGGTGGCGGTACGCCGGCGTGCGCGCCGCGGCCGGGGCCGAGGTCGATGCCGGCAAGTTCCTCGCCGAACGCTCGTCCCTGGGCCTGCTCGAGATGCAGCTGCCCGCGGCCCGCGCCGTCATCGAGCTCGAGTACGCGATCGCGAACGGCCCCCAGGGCGTCCTGCCGGTGGTGCTCGCGCCCGAGCTGGCGCCGGTTCCCGAGCCGGAGCCCGAGATCGAAGCCGCCGTGGAGCCCGAACCGGAGCCCGAGGTGGCGCCGGAGCCCGAACCGGAGCCCGAGATCGAGGCGACCGCCGAGCCGGAGCCGGAACCCGAGCCGGAACCCGAGCCGGAACCCGAGCCGGAACCGGAGCCGGAACGGGTGTTGCTGCCCGAGGCGGAAATCGAGCCCGAGCCCGAGCCGGAGTCCGCCTTCGAGCCGATCCCGGTCGCCGCGCTGCTGGCCGACCACGACCTCGTCGACCCGCCGGCTCCCGCCGGCGACGCGCCGGCCGATGCGCCCGCCGACGACACCGCGTGGGAGGCGCTCCCCAAGCCGCTCCCGATCTCGCACTTCGAGCGGTTCAAGCGCGACCGGGCGGAGCGCACGGTGGAGAGCGCCGAGCGTGCGCGCCTGACCGTCTACGCCGGCCTCGTCGTCTTCTTCGCGCTGGCGCTGGGCGCCGCGATGGCGATCTCGCTCGTCATCGGCCACATCTCGGTGCCCGGCGGCGACCCCGAGGCGCTCGTCGCGCCGTGGCGGGCATGGCTCGCGATCGTGACCGGTATCGCCGGCGGCGTCGTCGCCACGTCGATCGCCCGCCGGCGCGGTCTGCAGCGCCCGCTGTTCGGACCGCGCATCGGCCTCGGTGGCCTCGCGGTGACCGGCCTCGGGTTGCTGTGCGGCTCGCTGATCGCGACCGGAGCGGGTGGCGTCGTGCTGCTCGGCGGTGCGGCGCTCGGCGCGGTGCGCCGCTCCTGACACCTCCGGCGGTACGCTCACGGCCGTGAGCGTCGACCCTACGCGCCGTCCCCGCACGCCGTCCGAGATCGTTGCGGGCGTGCTCGCCGGCGATCGCCGCGCCGTCGCGCGGGCCATCTCGCTGCTCGAGGACGGCGCCGCAGACGCCGCGCCGGTGATCCGCGACCTCTGGCCGCACACCGGCCGCGCCGTCAGCGCGGGCCTGACGGGTCCGCCCGGCGTCGGCAAATCGACCCTCGCCTCGTCGCTCGTCTCGCACCTGCGCGCCACCGACCGCACGATCGGCGTCATCTCGGTCGATCCGTCCAGCCCGTTCACCAGCGGCGCGCTGCTGGGCGACCGGATCCGCCTGGCGGAGCACTTCCTCGACCCCGGCGTCTACATCCGCTCGATGGCCAGCCGCGGGCACCTCGGCGGCCTAGCCCAGGCCACCTTCCTGGCGCTGCGCGTGCTGGACGCCGCGGGCCGCGACGTGGTGCTGATCGAGACGGTGGGAGTGGGGCAGTCCGAGATCGAGGTGGCGAGCGTGGTCGACATCGTCGTGCTCGTGCTGCAGCCCGGCTCCGGCGACTCCGTGCAGGCACTGAAGGCAGGCGTGATGGAGATCCCCGACATCATCTGCATCAACAAGAAGGACCATCCCGAGGCGAAGGCGATGCGGTCCGAGCTCCGCCACGCCCTGTCGCTGACGCCCGCCGGGCTGCGGCCGACCGTGGTCGAGACCGACGCTCGCAGCGGCGAGGGCATCGTCGAGTTGTGGGCCGCCGTCGAGGAGCGCCGCGCGCTGCTCGGCGAGGAGGGCCTCGAGGCGCGGCGGCGCGCGAGCCTGGAGCGCGAGCTGCGCACCGTCGCCGTGGCGCGGGCCGCCGCCGTCATCGAGCGCACGCTCCACGAGCGCGCGACCGACCTGGTGCGCCGGCTCGAGGCCCGCGACGTCGACCCCCTGGCCGCGGTTGGCGAGCTGTTCGCAGCCGCCTTCGAGGACGCGCGCTCGTCGCTGTGACGACGCTCGACGACATCCGGCGCGCCGCGGACGTCGTCTACGACGTGGCCGTTCGCACGCCGGTGCTCGGCTCGCGCCACCTCGGCGCCCGCACCGGCGGCACGGTGCACCTGAAGGCCGAGAACCTGCAGCGCACCGGCTCGTTCAAGATCCGCGGCGCCTACAACCGCATCTCCGCGCTGAGCGACGACGAGCGCCGGAGCGGCGTCGTTGCGGCCAGCGCAGGCAACCACGCGCAGGGCGTCGCGCTCGCTGCCCGCCTGCTGGGCGTGCCCGCGACCATCTTCATGCCGGTGGACGCGTCGATCGCCAAGATCGAGGCGACGCACGGCTACGGCGCCACGGTCGAGCTGAACGGCGAGACGTATGACGAGTCGGCCACCGCGGCCCGCGAGCGGGCGGCGCGCGACGGCTCGACCTTCGTGTCGGCGTTCGACGACGAGCTCGTGATCGCCGGCCAGGGCACCGTCGGCCTGGAGCTGGACGAGCAGGTCGTCGACCTCGATGTCGCGATCGTGCCGTGCGGCGGGGGCGGGCTGCTGTCGGGCATCGCGATCGCGCTACGGGCGCTGCGGCCGGGCGTGCGCATCATCGGCGTGCAGGCGGCCGGCTGCAGCCCGATGGTCGACAGCATCCGCGCAGGCGTCATCGAGCCCGTCACGCGCGTCGAGACGATCGCCGACGGCATCGCCGTCAAGCGGCCGGGTCAGATCACGTTCCCGATCGTGCGCGACACCGTCGACGAGCTGGTCGCGGTCGCCGACGAGGTGATCGTCGAGACGATCAACCTGCTGCTGGAGCGCCACAAGCTGCTGGTGGAGGGAGCCGGCGCCGCTGCCGCTGCCGCCATCGTCGGCGGGCACATCGAGGGGCTGGCGGGCAAATCGGTCGCGGTCGTGCTGTCGGGCGGCAACATCGATCTGCCGCTGATCCAGGCGGTCGTGCGCCGCGGGCTGACCGTGTCGGGCCGCTACGTGGTGCTCTCGACGCGCGTCCCGGACCGGCCCGGCGCGCTGCTGCAGCTGCTGCAGGTGCTGGCCTCCAACCGCGTGAACATCGTCGACATCGTGCACCACCGCGAGGGCCTCGACGTGTTCGTGACCGACACCGAGGTCGAGCTGACGGTCGAGGCGCGCGACGCCGCCCACGGCCGCGAGGTGATGGCGCTGCTGGAGCGCCGCGGCTTCGCGACCGAGCGCGTGCGCTAACTAGATTCCGAGGCCGCGGGCGATCACGAGGCGCTGCACCTCGTTGGTGCCCTCGCCGATCTCGAGGATCTTCTGGTCGCGGTAGAAGCGGCTGATCGGGAACTCGTCCATGTAGCCGTAGCCGCCGTGGATCTGCACGCCCTCGTTCGCTGCCCGGTGCGACAGCTCGCCCGTGTAGAGCTTCGCCAGCGAGGCGGCGTGTGCGAACGGCCGGCCCCGATCCTTCAGCCAGGCGGCGTGGTAGACCAGGTGCCGCGCGGCGGCGATCTCGGTCTCCATGTCGGCGAGCTTGAACTGGATCGCCTGGAACTTCGCGATCGGGCGGCCGAAGGCGTTGCGCTGCTTGGCGTACCGCAGCGACTGCTCGAACGCGCCCTGCGCGAGGCCGAGACCCATCGCGGCGATCGAGATGCGGCCGCCGTCGAGGATCTGCAGAAACTGCTTCAGCCCGGCACCGCGCACGCCGAGCAGCGCCTCGGGGCCGACGCGGCAGCCCTGGAACGACAGGGCGCGCGTGTCGGACGCGTGCCAGCCCATCTTGTGCAGCGGCGCCGAGATCTCGTAGCCGGGAGTGCCGTTGTCGACGATCAGGTTCGAGATCTCGGCGTCACCCGTGAGGGCCGTGATCGAGACGACGCCGGACAGCTCGGTGCCGGCGTTCGTGATGAACATCTTCTCGCCGTCGATGACCCACGAGCCGTCGGGCTGCCCGACGGCGCGGGTGCGGGTCGCGCCGGCATCGGAGCCGCCCCCCGGCTCGGTCAGGCCGAATGCCGCCAGCTTGCGGCCGGAGCACAGGTCGGGCAGGTAGCGGGCCTTCTGCTCCTCGTTGCCGAAGAGGGCGATCGGCGAGGTACCGAGCGACGTGTGGGCCGCAACGGTGACACCGACCGACGAGTCGATCCGCGTCAGCTCCTCGATCGTGATGGCATACGCGAGGGTGTCGGCGCCGCCGCCGCCCAGCTCGGCGTCGAAGGGCACGCCCATCAGGCCCATCTCGCCCAGCTGGCGCACGATGTCGACCGGGAAGCGCGACTCGCGGTCGAGCTGCTCGGCCACCGGGGCGATCACGCCCTCGGCGAACTCGCGCACGGTATCGCGCAGGGCGCGGTGCTCGTCGGAGAGGTCGTAGTCCATCTAGTGTCCCGGGTCGGGGGTTCGTCGGCAGGTCAGCGTCGCGAACAGGTCTGGCAGGGAGCGGGCCACTACGTGCGTAGCTCCGTCTTGTCGGCCAGCTCGGTCAGCATCTCGTGCAGGTCCTCGTTGGCGCGCCAGACTCGGACCTGCCGGGTGGCGCCGGTTCCGCGCTCGAGGATCGACCCGATGCCCTGGGACAGGGCGTCCCAGCAGCCGAGATCCCTGGCGTACGGCTTCAGCTGCTTCATGCGCCGGCGGGCCAGCGTGGAGGCCACGATCCTGGTGCGACGGCCCGTCGCGAGATCCATCAGCGGCGCGTCGAGCCCGTAGCGGGCGGCGTTCCACTTGTTCTCGGCGATCAGCTGGCGGTGGTACGAGGGCGTCGGCTTGCCGCTCTCGACGTCGTCGATCAGCGCCGCCGCGAGGGCCTGGACGTAGGCGGCGAGGGCGAGCGTGGCGTCGAGGTCGAACTGCACGTCCATGACGCGCAGCTCGAGCGTGCCGAGGCGCGGGTGCGGCCGGACGTCCCACCAGATGTGCGTGTAGTCGCCGATCGCGCCGGTCGACTCCATCCAGCCGATCGTGTCGACGTAGTCGTCGTACGAGTTGAACCGCGGCGGCAGGCCGGAGCGCGGGAAGGCGGCGAACACGGCAGTGCGCGTGCTCGCGAGGCCCGTCAGGCCGCCCCGCCAGAAGGGCGAGTTGGCCGACAGCGCCAGCAGCACCGGCAGCTCGATCAGCACGCCCTCCATGACCTTCATGCAGGTCTCGGGGTCGGGCATGGCGACGTGCACGTGCATGCCGAACACCAGCTCGCGCCGGGCCACGTACTGCAGCTGCTCGAGCAGGTTGCGGTACCGGTCGCGCGGCGTGATGCGCTGGTTCTCGGAGAGCGAGAACGGGTGCGTCGAGGAGCTCCCGAGCCGCAGGTCGAGCGGCTGCAGCGCGGCGGCGAGACCCTGGCGGATGTCGGTCAGGTCGCGGCGTGCGTCGTCGATGTCGTTGCAGATGCCGGTCGCCACCTCGGCTGTCGCCTCGAACAGCTCGGGCGTCACCCGCTTCGCCCACGGCTGCTCCGGCAGCGCGGCCAGCACGTCGTCGATCGTGCCGCCCAGCTCGAGCGTCTTCGCATCGAGGAGCATGTACTCCTCCTCGACGCCGATCGTCAGCGGTGGCCCGGAGCCGTACTTGTGGTCGAGCACGCTCAGCCGCGTGCCGGTCTTCGGAGTAGCGCTCACGATGCGAGCGTAGCCGTCCTCACGGGCGGCAGGCAACCGGTCGCGACTAGGACACGACGGTGATGCCGACGGCGAGCCCGATCGCGGCCATGCCCAGGGCGACCAGCAGCCCGGCGACCTGCGTCGTGGTGCCTCGCGTGCGACGCGCGATCAGTTCGTACGCCGTCCCGCAGATGACGCCGCCGAGAAGTCCGCCGAGGTGACCGCCGATCGAGATGCCGGGGATCGCGAACGTGAACACGAGGTTGATGCCGATCAGCGCGCCGACGCCGCCGAGGTCGTGTGAGCCCTGCACCCGCGCGATCGCGACGAACGCGCCCATGAGGCCGAAGATGGCACCGGAGGCGCCCAGCGTGTAGCCGTTCGGCGACAGGATCAGCGCGCCGGCGCTGCCCGACAGGCCGGCCGCGAAATACAGCCCGAGGTAGCGCAGGGGGCCGTACCGGCGCTCGATCGCCGGCCCGAAGATCCACAGCGCGTACATGTTGAAGCCGATGTGGAGGATCGAGCCGTGCAGGAACATCGAGGTGACCATCCGCCACCAGTCGCCATTCCTGACCTCGAACCCGACCAGGGCGAAGTCATTGATCGACTGCCGGCTGATGTTGCTGCCGAACCCGAGGCCGCCCGAGAGGCCCTTCTGCGGGCCGATGAACATCAGCACGCAGATCGCGATCAGCCCGTACGTCACGAACGGCGTCGCGTAGGCCATCGACGACGGTCGTCGCACCTGCTGCTGGCCGAGGCACTCCGGGCAGCGCTGCCCGACGGGCGTCGCCGTCATGCACTCCGGGCAGATGGGGCGGCCGCAGTTCGAGCACGCCAGCGCCGTCTCACGGTCCGGGTGTCGGTAGCAGTGCTGAAGCTCGTCATGGGCGCTCACCGCCCGGCATCATCGCCCAAACGTCAGGCAGAGCCGTCGCTTGCTGCACGGATGTGCATGCCGCGACCCGGATCGGCCGCCTCGATGACGCCGGCGGCGACCCGCCGGTCGCGCTGTGCGACCAGCCGTCGTGCGTCGGCCAGCGCGCGGCCGACGGCCTCGCGATAGGCGAGCTCCGTCCGCTGCTCCAGGCGCCGCCGCGTGTCGGCGATCACCCTCACGTCGGCCGAGCGCAGGATCGCGAGCCGTCGCTCGGCGGCCTCGTGCACCTCGCCCCTGGTCACCTCGGTACCTGCCACGAGCGCCTGGGCGGCGGTCATCTCGTCCACCGCCGTCGCCCCGCAGCGCGCCAGGTCGGACCACGTCGCGTCGAGCTCGGTGCCCGGCACCCCGCGGACGGCGACCGTGCGCCCGTCCAGGCTGCGCGCGAGGCGCTCCTGCGCGTCGAACCCCGCATGGATGCGCGCGATCAGATCGAGGTGGCCCTCTGCCATCTCCCCTGTATCGGCAGATCAGGCCGCGCGGAGCAGCTGCGTCTCGCCCGGCGCGGGAGCGATCGCGTGGCCGCTGAGCGAGCCGAGCACCGTCCAGATCGCCTCGACGTCGGCGATCGCGAGCGACGAGCGGCGGTCGCGTCGCGTCGCGAGCGACCCGGCGACGGTCACCTCGCCGTCACCGTCGACGATCTCGGCGGCACAGGCCGCGAGTGCCACCTCGAGCCAGGCGCGCTCCTCGCCCGTCGCACCGCGCACGCTGACGGTGCAGCCCGCGAGCCCGCCGGCGAGGGCGTTCGCGGCCTCGTAGCCGGCGTACACCTGGCCGACCAGCGTGTGAACGGTATCCGGGGAGAGCGACACCTTCAGGTGATCGACTCCGGGCCTCGCGCCCGGGATCCCCCGATCGGGTCAGGTCGGGCGGGCCTCGAGGAAGAACAGCTCGGCGCCGGCGGTGATCTGATCGCCCGCCGCGCACCGCACCGCGACCACCGTCGCGTCGTACGGCGCGGTCACCGGGTGCTCCATCTTCATCGCCTCCAGCACGGCCAGCACGGTGCCGACCGCGACCTGGTCGCCCTCGCCGCAGGCGACGGCGAGCACGCGGCCGGGCATGGGGGAGGAGACGCCGCCGCCACCCGCCGACGTGGGTCGCGATGCGGTCTCGGCCACGTCGGGTGCGACGTCGGGAGCAAACCGCCGGTCGCGGCCGTCGTCCAGCACGTGCACCGTGCCGTCGGCGGCGACGGCAGTGGGCAGCCCGGGCGCGGTGACGAGGCCGACCCGGAAGCGCCCGTCCCGCGCCCGGAGCGCGCGGGCAGCGCGGCCGGCGGCCGACGAGGCGGTGGTCGCCACGGGGGCGTGCGAGCGCTCGAGCAGCGTCGTGTCGAGCCGGCCGGCGCGCACGTCGGGGTCGGCCACCAGCGCCCGCAGCAGCGGCAGGTTGGTCTGCAGACCGAGCACGACCGTCTGGTCGAGCGCGGCTGCGAGCCGGTCGAACGCCTCGGCCCGGTCCGAGCCGTGCGCGACCAGCTTCGCGAGCAGGCCGTCGAACGTCGTCGGCACCTCGGATCCCGCGCGGTAGCCGGCGTCGACGCGAACGTCCGTCGGCAGGTCGAATCGCAGCAGCGTGCCGGCCGTCGGCAAGAACCCGTTGTCGGAATCTTCGGCCACCAGCCGGGCCTCGACCGCGTGACCCTGCGGCCGCCACTGCAGGCCGTCTTCTGGCAGCCGCCCGCCGCCCGCGATGCGCAGCTGCAGGCGCACCAGGTCGACGCCCGTCACCAGCTCGGTGACGGGATGCTCCACCTGCAGGCGCGCGTTCACCTCGAGGAAGTAGGCGGTGCCGTCGGGCTCGCGGAGCAGCTCGATGGTGGCGGCGCCGGCGTAGGTGACGGAGCGCAGCAGCGCGCAGGCCATCTCGCCCAGCGCGGCGGCCTCCGCCTCGGGGACGCCCGGCGCCGGCGCCTCCTCGATCACCTTCTGGTGACGGCGCTGCAGCGAGCAGTCGCGCAGCCCGAGGTGCAGCGCGCCGCCCTGCCCGTCGCCGAACGCCTGCACCTCGACGTGGCGCGCACCCTCCAGGTAGCGCTCCGCGTACAGCGTCGGATCGCCGAATGCCGCCTCTGCCTCGCGGGCGGCCGACGCCATCGCGGCCTCCAGCTCGACGGCGCTGCGCACGATGCGCATGCCGCGCCCGCCGCCGCCGGCCGCCGCCTTGACCAGCACCGGGAAACCGATCGTGGCCGGATCCGACCCGCCCGGCACGAGTGTGAAGCCCGCCGCGACCGCCAGCTCGCGGGCCGCGACCTTGTCGCCCAGGCGGCGCAGCGCGTCGGGCGACGGCCCGACGAAGACGATGCCCGCGGCCGCGCACGCCTCGGCCAGCTCGGGGCGCTCCGACAGAAAGCCGTAGCCCGGGTGCAGCGCGTCGCAGCCGGCCGAGCGGGCGGCGGCCACGAGCACGCCGGCGTCCAGGAAGGTGGCCACCTCGACCGCGCCGTCGGCGGCCTCCACGTACGGCGCATCGGCCTCGCCGGCCACGTGCGCGGCGATCGCCTCGACGCCGGCTGCGTGGCAGCCGCGCACCAGCCGCAGGGCGATCTCGCCGCGGTTGGCGACCAGGACGCGCTTCAGCGCCACGGCGGTGTCTCGCGCTCCAGGAACGCGCGGATGCCCGCCTGCGCCTCGTCCCGCACCCGCACGCGGGCGATCCGCCGCGCCGTCTCGGGCCCGGCGCCTGGTGCGACGGGCGCCGACACCTCGTCCAGCAACAGCTTCGTCTCGGCCAGCGCCCCGGGGCCGCCCGCCAGCAGATCGGCGATTGCGGCGTCGACGGCGGCGTCCAGGTCGGCCACGGTTGCGACGCCGTGCACGAGGCCGATCCGGAACGCCTCGTCGGCACCGATGGCGCAGCCGCGGAGGAACAGCGCGCGGGCGTGGCCGGCGCCGATGCGCCGGACCACGAACGGCGAGATGGCGGCGGGGATGATGCCGAGTCGCACCTCGGTGAAGCCGATCTTGAGGCTGTCGGCGGCGATCGCGATGTCGGCCGTGCAGACCAGGCCGGCGCCACCGCCGAGCGCGTGTCCGTGCACCCGCGCCACGACGGGCAGCGGGCAGCCGGCGATCGCGTCGAGCATCGCCACGAGGCGCAGCGCGTCAGCCTCGTTGGCGGCCTCCGACAGCTCGAGCGAGGCGCGCATCCACTCCAGGTCGGCGCCGGCCGAGAAGGAGGGGCCCTCGCCCTCCAGCACCACGACCCGGGCGCCGGCCCGGGCGGGCGCGGCGGTGAACGCGTCGGTGAGCGCTGCGATCAGCGCGGCGTCGAACGCGTTGCGCCGGTCGGGCCGGGTCATGCGAACCCGGACGACCGGTCCGTCCTGCGTGACCTGAAGCGGCTCGGACACGAGTGGAACGCTACATGCGGAACACGCCGAAGCGCGTCGGGACGGCGGGCACCTGCGCCGAGGCATGCAGGCAGAGACCGAGCACGGTGCGTGTCTCGCGCGGGTCGAGCACGCCGTCGTCCCACAGCCGAGCGGTCGCGAAGTACGGCGACCCCTCGCGCTCGTAGGTGGCGCGGATGGCGTCGGGGTCGGTGTCGCCGACGGTGGCGAGCACCGTGGCGGCCTGCTCGCCGCCCATCACGCTGATGCGCGAGGTGGGCCACGAGAACAGGAACCGGGGCGCGTAGGCCCGCCCGCACATGCCGTAGTTTCCGGCCCCGTACGAGCCGCCCACGATCACCGTCAGCTTCGGCACCGAGGCGCAGGCCACGGCCGTCACCAGCTTCGCGCCGTCGCGCGCGATGCCGCCGTGCTCGTACGCCTTGCCGACCATGAAGCCCGTGATGTTCTGCAGGAACAGCAGCGGGATGCCGCGCTGGCAGGCCAGCTCGATGAAGTGCGCGCCCTTGCGCGCCGATTCCGAGAACAGGATGCCGTTGTTGGCGAGGATTGCGACCGGATGGCCGAGGATGCGCGCGAAGCCGCACACCAGCGTCTCGCCGTACAGCGGCTTGAACTCGTGCAGGTCGGAGCCGTCGACCAGGCGCGCGATCACCTCGCGGATGTCGTAGCCGCGCCGCGGCTCGGGCGGCACGATGCCGAGCAGCTCCTCGGGGTCCTCCATCGGGTCGACCGGATCGATCAGCTCCCAGTCGGGCGCGCGATCGGGGCGCAGCCGCGCTGCGGAGTCGCGCAGCAGCGCCAGCGCGTGCTCGTCGGAGACCGCGAGCTGATCGGCCACGCCGGAGATGCGCGCGTGCACGTCGCCGCCGCCGAGCTCCTCGGCCGTCACCTCCTCGCCGGTCGCCGCCTTCACCAGCGGCGGGCCGCCGAGGAAGATCGTGCCGGTGCCGCGCACGATCACCGACTCGTCGGCCATCGCCGGCACGTACGCGCCGCCCGCGGTGCACGAGCCCATCACGGCGGCCAGCTGGGCGATGCCCGCGCTGCTCATCTGGGCCTGGTTGTAGAAGATGCGCCCGAAGTGGTCGCGGTCGGGGAACACGTCGGCCTGCAGCGGCAGGAAGGCGCCGCCGGAGTCGACCAGGTAGATGCACGGCAGGTGGTTCTGCTGCGCGATCTCCTGGGCACGGAGGTGCTTCTTGACCGTCAGCGGGTAGTACGTGCCGCCCTTCACGGTGGCGTCGTTGGCCACGATCATGCAGGTGCGCCCCGCGACCTGGCCGACGCCCGTGACGATGCCGGCCGAGGGCGTCGCGCCGTCGTAGACGTCGTCAGCGGCGAGCGGCGACAGCTCGAGGAAGGCGGAGCCTGGGTCGACGAGGCCGTCGATGCGCTCGCGCGCCAGCAGCTTGCCGCGCTCGCGGTGCCGCGCAACGGCGCGCTCGCCGCCACCGGCCTGCACGCGGGCGATGCGGTCGCCGAGGTCGCGGCAGAGAGCGTCGACCGCGTCGGCGTTCTCGCGAAACGCGGAATCGCCGGCGACGACGCGAGAGACGATGCGGGCCATCGCCGGAGATCCTACCGGCCGAGCACGCGGGCGAGCCCCTCGCGGCAGGCGGTGGCCCCGCCCTGGGCGGGGTGGCGCACCGCCGCGTGGGCGCGGTCGCCGAGCAACCGCTCGGCGATGCGGCCGACGGCGACGACCGTCTGCGGCTGCAGCCAGGCGATCACGGCGTCGAGCACCGGCGCCCCCTGCGTCACCTCGGCGACGGTCGGCGCGCGGTTCGAGAGCGGCGCGCCAGGCCGGTGCGGGTGGGCGGGCACGACGTTCCACAGCACGGCGTCGCGCTCGGCGTCATGGTCGGCGAGGGCACCGTGGATGATGGTCGACGACGGCTCCGCCCACCCCGGGGCATGCGTCGACGACGGGGCGTAGGGCGGTCCCCAGCCCGCCAGCAGCCGCTCGCTGGTGAAGGCCATGCCCGAGAACCGCCCGCCGCGGTAGCCGATCGCCTCGCCCACGAGCAGCACCCTGGCGCCGGCCCGCTCGTCCAGGTAGTGCCGTAGGTTCGTGCACCGGGTGGCGGCGGCGCCGGGCCGGTCGAGCTCGGGATGCTCGTCGGCGTAGGGGTTCGCACACGCCTTCCAGCGCAGCGCGGCGACCCGCTCGATCAGCGCGTCGAGCGAGCTCAGGGCGCGGTCGGGGTCTTGCGCGCGGCGCCGGTGCGACGACCGCCGTCGGGCGTGCGCGGACGCGGCGGACGACGGCGATGGAAGGCCGGCACGGGATCATTGCCGCCACCTCCTCCGCCCTTGCGCTGGGCCTCGTACTCGGCCAGCCAGACGGCGTCGATCTCGTCCTGCTCGTCGGTCTTCTTCATCGCCTTCCACATTTCGTGGAAGATCGGCACGATCACGAGCTTCGGGACCGTGAACATCAGGATCCACCCGACCACGAGCTCTTCCCACCAACTCGGCATGGAGATATGGTATCGCGCCCGGCCGGTGCCGTGCGGGCTCGGCTACGCTCGGGGGCATGAACGAACCACGCAGCGCGCTCGTGCTCGGCGCGCGCAACCTCGGCGGCAGCATCGCCGGCGACCTGATCGAGCACGGCTGGCGCGTTGCTTCGGTGGCCCGTTCGGCCGACTCGCTGGACCGGGTGCGCGAGCTCGGCGCGCTCCCACTGGCGGCCGACGCGACCGATCCCGACTCCCTGGCGCAGGCGCTCCAGGAGGCGACCGCCGCCAACGGCGCGCCATCGCTGTTCGTGAACGCCGTGTCGGCGAGCCGCTCGACCGGCGGGCCATGGGGCGGCGGCCCGGTCGCCGACGCCGGCCTGGAGGGCATCCGGCAGTGGTGCACGCCGGTCGCCGAGCAGTGCGCGATCTTCCTGCAGCTGGCGGCCCGGGCGCTCCGTGCGAGCGGCGGCGGAACGATCGTGCAGGTCACGGGCGGCTCGGCGCGCCGCGCCATGCCCGGCCGCGGGGCGTGGGCCGCCGGCGCCGCCGCCACCCGCGCGCTGGTGCACGCGGCGGCCCAGGAGCTGCGCGAGGAGGACATCCACGTCGCGCTGCTGATCGTCGACGCCACCATCGAGTCGCCGAAGACGGCCGATCGGGCCGCGGCGATGCCGGCCCGCGCGCTGATCCGCGAGGCCGACGTCGCGGCGGCCGTGCGCTATCTCGCCGCCCAGGAGGTGCGCGGCCTGACGCACGAGCTGGTGGTCACGCCCGCCGGCGACCGCTGGTTGCCGTAGCCAGCCTCAGCCGACGGTGTAGTACACGGTCGGCTGCTGCACCCACGACACGCGCTTGCCCTTCTTGCGCGGCAGCTGGACGACGAACTGCAGGCCGACGGCCCTCGGCAGCGCCAGCCTCACCGTCGCCCGGCCGCTGCGCGACACCTTCGCCGACTTCGTCGTGAGGCCGCCGGGGCCGAAGAAGCTCGCGTAGACGGGAATGCCCGCCAGCTTCGGGTCCATCCGCACGCTCACGGTGACGCGCGTTCCGGCCGGGACGGCGACGGACGTGTAGTAGCCGCCGCCGCCTCGTGGTGCGTACGTGACGGTGTTCGGCCGCGTGGTCTTGATCCTCGAGACCCTGAGGCTCTTCACCGCCGAGCGATGACCGGCCGCGTCGACGAGCGTCGTGCGGACGATGCCGGAGCGCGGTGCCTTGATGCGCACGGTGGCTCGGCCCTTGCCGGCGATCAGGTCGGTCAGGGCGTCGGCGTCGACCTTCGTGGTCTTCGATCCGGCCTTCACCTCGACCGAGGCGATGCCGGCGCCGTCGGCGGCCCCGACCAGGTCGACGGTCATCGTGCTGCTGGAGCTGCCCCACGGCTTCTCGATGCGGGCCTTGATGCTCCTGATCACCGGCGGCGTCTTGTCGAGCCAGGTGGTCTTCACCTGCGAGGCGCCCGTGCCGGCGGGACCGAGCACGTCGAGCCGGAAGGCGCCGGGCACGGTCAGGGAGGAGCCGGGCGAGAACACCTCACTTGCACCGCACTCGGCGGCGGCTCCATCGCAGGGCGTGCCGATGGCCGGGAAGTAGCGGTACGGGTTCGGGAAGTAGCCGGTCTGGTCCGTCGTGTAGCGACGTTCGGCGCCGGACACGATCACGCCGCCGACGGGCAGCGCCTGCTCGACGGGGATCACGTTGCCGGAGAAGTCGAAGAAGTCCTGGTGGGAGGCCGAACGGGCCTCGATGTACCAGTCACGGCTCGCCGCGCGGAGCCGCAGCCCGGCCGGCCCCGGCTGGCCGGGAGGCGCCACGGTCGCGACGGCGCCGGCCGCGCCCGCTGCGGCCTCGGGCGGCGTGTACAGCCCGAGCACGCGCAGCTGGTACAGGCCGAAGCGGTCGGCGCCCGATCCCATGATGTCGAAGTAGTCGCCGTACTCGTTCGCGATGTTGTCGCGCTCGTCGCAGCCCACGATCGAGCCGGGAGTGGGGCACCTCGGCGAGCGCCCGTGGCTGAGCCCCTGCCAGTGGCCGATCTCGTGTGCCCAGACCGACGGCATCTTCCAGTGCGGCCCGAACAGCAGCGCGCCCAGGGCCGGGCCGCCGTAGCTCGACGAGGGCGTGTCGGACGCGGCGATGAACACCGGTGTGGCGCCCGCCAGCTTGACGCCGTGGGCGACCGCGCTCGCGATCGTCTTCTCCAGCTCGCGGTTGCCGTCGTACGGATCGATGGTGGCGGTCGTTGTGTACGGCGGTGCGATCACGGCGGTCGCCTTCAGCTTCGCGCCCGTCGCGCCCGCGTACAGCGCGTTCAGGTTGGCAACGGCCGCCGTCAGCTCGGCCGTCGTCGGCAGCGTGGCGCCGGGCAGCTGGATCGGCATGATCGCCAGCCGCAGCGTGCGCCGTCCGGACACCCGTCCCAGGACGGGCGAGGCGGGCTGGATCCCGGCCTTCCGCAGCGCGACCTGCACCTCTGCGCCGAGGCGCGCGGCGGTGAGGGAATCGTGTGCCTGGGCGGGGACCGCGCTCACGGCGACGAGCGCCACGGCGAGGGACAGGGCTCGTCGCATGCCCCCATCGTAGGGGGCAGATGTAAAGGGTTGTAATGGTTAGAAAACGATATTCGCGGGCTCGAGCCCGTTCGCCCGGCAGTGTGCGAGGTACCGGTCGAGCTTCGACTGCGCGGTGTCGATGCGGACGATCTCGTCCTCGTCGTCCAGGTACACCACGCCGCCCGTGACCTGGAACAGCGTGATCATCTCCTCGGCCGGGTCGACGACGAGCGTGTGCACGTCGCCGATCGGCTCGTAGATGTAGTCGCCGGGGCCGGCGACCCAGTCGTGCTCGAGGTAGCGCCAGCTGCCGGCGATCACCCAAGCCTCGACCGGGCCGGGGTGCCGGTGCCGCGCCAGGAGGCCGCCGGGTGCGACCTTCAGCAGGTTGGTGTAGCGCTCCTCGGAAGGCGAGGTGCGCAGCAGCTTGAACCAGACGCCAGGGGTCTGCTCGACCCAGGGCAGCGTGTCGGGGTCGAGATGGAGGTCGCGCTGGACGGTGGCCATGACGGCATTATCCGGCGACTTCGTCCCACGCGTAGGCGTCTCCGATCGCCTGCAGCCGGGCGCGGGTCTGATCGTCGCACAGGGCGCCCGCCACACCGGCGTCGTAGAACAGCCGCGGTGAGTGGCCCCACGTGCAGGCGGCGTCGTAGTCACGCTGCAGGTCGGTGTCGAACATGGCGGGGTCGTCGGTCGAGATCGAGCACTTGACGCCCGCGTCGAGCAGCGTCGGCAGCGGGTGGTCGGCCAGCGTCGCGACGGCGCCGGTACGCAGGTTCGAGAGCGGGCAGACGTCGAGGACCAGGCCGCGACCGGCGATCTCGCGCACCAGGCCCGCGTCCTCGACGGCGCGGATGCCGTGCCGGATGCGGTCGGCGTGCAGCGCCTCGATCGCGCCTCGCACGCTGGCCGCGCCGGCGACCTCCCCGGCGTGCGGAACGCTCGCCAGGCCGAGGTCGCGGGCCAGCTGGAAGGCGTCGGCGTACAGCTCGGGCGGGTACTCCGCCTCGAGCCCGCCGAGCCCGACGCCGAGCACGCCGCGATCGCGGTACCGGGCGGCCGTGCGCACGGTCTCGATCGCCTCCTCCTGGGTGAAGCCGCGCGTGATGTCGGGCGTCAGGCGGATCTCGACGCCGTGCTGCTCGCGGGCCTCGGCGACGCCGTCGCAGAAGCCGCTGAAGACCTCGTCCCAGGTGGCGCCGCGGCGCACCCGCTCGGCCGGCGAGAAGATCGCCTCCAGGTAGACGGCGCCGTACGAGGCGGCCTCGGCCGCGTAGTCGACGAGGATCTCGCGGAAGTCGTCGGGGCGCCGCAGGGCGTTGGTGACCAGGATCCACGTCTGGATGAAGTGCGCGAAGTCGCGGAAGCGGTACAGCTCGGCCAGCTCCTCGACCGTCGCGACCGGCAGCGGGTAGTCGTTGCGCCGCGCGATCTCGAGCAGCCGCCCGGGGCGCACGGTGCCCTCGATGTGGACGTGCAGCTCGATCTTCGGGAACAGGGCCGTCACACCTCGCCCCGCAGCACCGTCACGGCGCCCGCGCGCAGGCGCACGCGATCGCCGGCGAGCTCGACATCGATGGTCGCGCCGCGGGCCGACACCTGACGCGCCCGGAACGAGTCGCCCAGGCGCGGCGCCCACCACGAGGCCAGCGCGCAGTGCGCCGATCCCGTCGCCGAGTCCTCGGGAATGCCCATCGCCGGTCCGAAGAAGCGCGACATGATCGCGTGCTCGCCGTCGTCGCCGGCGGCGGTCACGATCACGCCGCGCGCGTCGATCTGCGCGACGGCGGCGAGATCGGGCGCCAGGTTGCGGACGACGTCGGCCGAGGCGAGCTCGGCGACGATGTCGAGCGGCGCGCGGCCCATGCCGACGGGCTTGGCCCCGAGCGCCTCGGCGAGTCCCGGAACGACGGCGGGTGCGGTCGTCTGCACCGGCAGGTCGATCTCGATCTGCGGGCCGCGGCGGTGCGCGGTGAGCGTGCCGGAGGCCGTCCCGAACTGCAGCACGTCGTCGGTGACGCCGCGCTCCCACAGCAGGTGGGCGGTCGCCAGCGTGCCGTGGCCGCAGAAGGCCAGCTCGACGGCCGGCGCGAACCAGCGCAGGTCGCGGCCGTGCAGGAAGCACGTCGCGCCGTAGCCGAGCTCGGACGCCAGCGACTGCATCCAGCCCGGGTCGGCGGGCCCGTCGAGCAGGACCACCGCCGCCTGGTTGCCCTCGAACGGGCGGGTCGCAAAGGCGTCGACGAGTGCGATCTCGGTCATCGCAGCGCCGTCGCGAGGGAGCGGACGAACGTCTCCAGCTCGGCTGCGCCGCCGCGGTCGGCGGCCTCGATGGCGGCCGAGCCGACGATCACGCCGTCGGCACCGGCGGCGAGGACGGCCGTCACGTGTTCGGGCCGCGAGATGCCGAAGCCGGCCAGCACGGGCGTGTCGCCGGCGGCCCCCTTGACGATGCCGATCAGTCCGGCCAGGCGGTCGTCGAGCTGTTCGCGGGCGCCGGTCGTGCCCATCGAGGCGACGAGGTACACGAAGCCGCGGCTGGCGCCGGCGGCCGCGCGCAGGCGTTCGGTCCGCGAGGTCGGCGCGACGAGGTGCACGAGATCGATACCGGCGGCCGCAGCGGCGTCGCGCAGCTCGCCCGACTCCTCCGGCGGCACGTCGGCCACGATCAGGCCCTCGACGCCCGCGGCCGCGGCGGCCGTGCAGAAGCGCTCGCGGCCGTACGACTCGATGATCGCGCCGTACGTCATCGGAATCAGCGGCACGTCGACGCGGCGGTCGATCTCGGCCAGCAGCTCGAGCGCCTTCGGCGGCGTCATGCCGGCGTCGAGCGAGCGCTGCCCGGCGCGCTGGATGGTCGGGCCGTCGGCCAGCGGGTCGGAGTAGGGGATGCCGATCTCGATCGCCGTCGCCCCGCCGCGCACCGCCGCCTCGACCAGGTCGGGCGTATCGTCGGCCGCCATCAGGTAGACGACGAGCGCCGGCGTGACGATCTTCATTGACCGGCCTCCCGCTCCATGATCGTGTCGACGTCCTTGTCGCCCCGGCCCGACAGCCCGACCAGCACGAGGCCCTCCGGTCCCAGCTCGCGAGCGATCCGCTCGGCCCGTGCCAGCGCGTGCGACGACTCGAGCGCGGGGATGATGCCCTCCAGCCGACAGAGGCGGTGGAACGCCTGCAGCGCGTCCTCGTCGGTCTCGGGCAGAAACTCCGCGCGGCCCGTCTGCTTGAGATGCGACAGCTCGGGGCCGACGCCGGGATAGTCGAGTCCGGCCGAGATGGAGTGCGTCTCCTTCACCTGGCCGTGCTCGTCGGCGAGCACGTAGGAGCGCGAGCCGTGCAGGATCGACACGCGGCCGCTGCCCAGCGACGCCGCGTGCAGCGCTGCGCCGTCGCCGCCCGCCTCGACGCCGACGATGCGCACGTCGTCGTCGCGGAACGGGTGGAACAGCCCGATCGCGTTCGAGCCGCCGCCCACGCAGGCTACGACCACGTCCGGCAGCCGGCCGGTGCGGTTGAGCAGCTGCGCGCGCGCCTCCTGCCCGATCACCGCCTGCAGCTCGCGGACGAGGTACGGGTACGGGTGCGGGCCGGCGGCCGAGCCGATCATGTAGTGGGTCGTCTCGACGGTCGCGATCCAGTCGCGGATCGCCTCGTTCATGGCGTCCTTGAGGGTGCCGGCGCCGGCGGTGACCGACACCAGCTCGGCGCCGAGCATGCCCATCCGCACGACGTTGGGACGCTGCCGGCGGATGTCCTCGGCGCCCATGTAGACGACGGCGTCGAGGCCGAACCGGGCGCAGATGGTGGCGCACGCGACGCCGTGCTGGCCGGCGCCCGTCTCCGCCACGATGCGCTTCTTGCCGAGCCGCTGCGCGAGCAGCGCCTGGCCGACCGCGTTGTTGATCTTGTGCGCGCCGGTGTGGTTCAGATCCTCGCGCTTGAGCCAGATCTGGGCCCCGCCGACGTCGGCGGTGAGCCGCTCGGCCAGGTAGATCGGCGTGGGGCGACCGATGAAGTCGCGGGCCAGCGCGTCACGCTCCTCGTGGAAGGCGGGGTCCGCGAACGCGTCGTTGACGGCGGCCTCGAGCTCGTCCAGCGCCGCCATCACCGTCTCGGGCACGAAGCGCCCGCCGAACTCGCCGAAACGCCCGAGGCTGTCGGGCAGGTGGGTGCCGATCATCGCGCTGCCTCCTTGGCGGCCTTCACGAAGGCCCTGATGCGGTCGTGGTCCTTGACGCCGGGTGCCGACTCGGTGCCCCGCACGCCGTCGACGGCCCAGGGCCGGGCGGCGCGGATGGCCGCGGCCACGTTGGCGGCGTCGAGAGCGCCGGCCAGCAGCACGCGCCGATCGGCGCCGAGCTCGCGGGCGAGCGCCCAGTGGTCGCGCAGCTCGTCAGCCGTCGGCGCGGCGTCGAAGTGGCGGTCGAGCAGGATGGTGGCGCCGTACAGGTCGCCGTCCTTCGGCAGCCGGTGCGCCTTGATGGCACGTGAGCCGAACGACTCGACGACTGCCGCGGGCTCGCTGCCGTGCAGCTGCACGTAGTCGAGCTCCAGCTCGTCGGCGATGGCGGCGACCGTGGCCGGGTCGGTGTCCACGAACACGCCCACGCGCCCGACGCCGTCCGGCACCTCGGTGGCGAGCTCGGCGGCGGCCGCGCGCGTGATCGCCCGCGGCGACCAGTCGACGAGGATGAACCCGATCAGGTCCGCGCCGGCCTCGACCGCGACCGCGAGGTCGTCGGGCCTCCTGACGCCGCAGACCTTGACCAACGTCATAGCCCCACGAGCTCCTGGATCAGTCCCGGGTCGCGCATCAGCGCGGTGCCGACGAGCGCCGCGTGGCAGCCGGTGGTCTTGATGGCGACCGCGTCCTCGCGCGACGAGATACCCGACTCCGCGACCGTCAGGAACCCCTTCGGCACCGCCCGCAGCAGGCGCTGCTGCACGGCCGGCTCGATCTCCATCGTGTTCAGGTTGCGCGCGTTGACGCCGATCAGCGGGAACCCGAGGTGCAGCGCGCGGCGCAGCTCGTCCTCGGTGTGCACCTCGCAGAGCACGTCCATGTCGAGGTCCTCGGCCTGCAGCGACAGCTCCTGCGCGAGGCTGTCCTCGACCATCGCCATGATCACGAGGATGGCGTCGGCGCCGTGCGTGCGGGCCTCGATCACCTGCCACGGGTCGACGTAGAAGTCCTTCGCCAGGAGCGGCACGTCGACGGCGCGGCGCACCGCCTCGAGATCGGCCAGCGAACCGCCGAAGTCGCGTTCCGACGTCAGCACCGAGATGGCGGCGGCGCCGGCGGCCTCGTACGCCTTGGCGACGGCGACCGGGTTCGCCTCGCGCGCGATCTGGCCCTGCGAGGGCGATGCCCGCTTCACCTCGGCGATGATCGAGAGCCCCTCGCCGGCGAGCGCGCCGGCGAAGTGCCGGGTGTCGCGGCGCTTCGCAACCTCGCTGGCAGTCCAGCTGCCGATGTCCTCCAGGTAGCCCATCAGGTCTCCAGTCCCGCCAGCTCGCGGCTGCGGATGATCAGGTGGTTCAGCGTCGCCTCGGCGGTGCCGGCATCCAGGGCCGCACCGGCCTCCGCGACCCCGGCCGCCAGGTCGGCGGCCCTGCCGCAGGCGACGAGGCCGGCGGCGGCGTTCAGGACGACTGCGTCGCGCTTCGGACCGCGCGCGCCGGCGAAGATGGCGCGGATGGTGGCGGCGTTGTCGACGGCGTTGCCGCCGCGCAGCTCCTCCGCCTGTGATTTCGCGAAGCCCAGCGTCGCGGGCGAGATCGGCTGCTTGCGGATCGTGTCACCCTCGACGATCGCCATCAGCGACACGCCCGCCGGCGACAGCTCGTCGATGCCGCCGGCGCCGTGCACGACGACGGTGCGCTCGGTGCCGAGCGCCGCCGCCACCTGCGCGAAGGTATCGACCAGGTCGGGGCGGGGCACGCCGATCACCTGCGTGGGCACCGACGCGGGGTTGGTCAGCGGGCCGAGCAGGTTCATGACGGTGCGGATGCCCAGCTCGCGGCGGACGGGGCCGGCGAAGCGCATCGCCGGGTGGTGATTCGGCGCGAACATGAAGCCGAAGCCGACCTCGTCGATCAGCGTCGCGACGGCGTCTGGCGGCAGGTCGATGGCGACGCCGAGCGCCTCCAGCACGTCGGCCGAGCCGGCCTTGGACGACAGCGCGCGGTTGCCGTGCTTCGCGACGCCGTGCCCGCAGGCGGCGACCACGATGGCCGCCGCGGTCGAGATGTTGAAGGTGTCCGCGCCGTCGCCGCCGGTGCCGACCACGTCGGTCAGGTCGGTGCGCCGGGGCCGCACGGGCACGACGTGCTCGCGCAGCACCGTGACGCAACCGGCGATCTCGGCCGGCGTCTCGCCCTTCGTGCGGAGCGCCACCAGGAAGCCCGCCACCTCGGAGGCGTTCGCGTCGCCGCGCATGATGATGCCCATCGCCTCGTGGGCGCCGTCGAAGCCGAGATCCTCGCGGCCGACGAGTTGCTCGAGGTAGCGCTTCATGCGGTCAGCTCCAGGAAGTTTCGCAGGAGTCGCGGCCCGAGGGGCGTCAGGATCGACTCGGGGTGGAACTGCACGCCGTGCGTGGGCGCGGTGCGGTGGCGCATCGCCATCACCTCGCCGTCGGCGGCGCGGGCGGTGAGCACGAAGTCGGCCGGCAGCGGCTCGATCGCGGCCAGCGAGTGGTAGCGGCCGGCCTCGAACTCGTCACCCAGGCCCACGAACAGCGGGTCGTCGGCGACGACGTGCACCCGCCCGGACTTGCCGTGCACCAGCCTTCGGGCGTGCGTGACGGTGCCGCCGTGCATCTCGGCCAGCAGCTGGTGGCCCAGACAGACGCCGAGGATCGGGACGCGACCGTGCAGCCGCTCGATCAGGTCGGCCGAGATGCCGGTCTCCGACGGGCGGCCGGGACCGGGGGAGATGACGAGGTGCGTGGGCTGCCGGGCGACCGCCTCGTCCGCCGTCAGCTCGTCGTGGCGGAACACGTCGACCTGCGCGCCCTGCTCGGCCATGCCGTGGGCGAGGTTGTAGGTGAACGAGTCGTAGTTGTCGATCAGCAGCACGCGTGCGGTCATCGTCCGTACGCCCCCGTCTCTGCCAGGTCGACGGCGCGCTGCAGCGCGGCCATCTTGTTGATGCACTCGACGTGCTCCGACTCCGGCACCGAGTCGGCGACGACGCCGCCGCCGGCCTGCAGCCGCACCACGCCGTCGCGGATCACGATCGTGCGCAGGGCGATGCAGGTATCCATCTCGCCGCCGAAGCCGATGTAGCCGACCGCGCCCGCGTAGATGCCGCGCCGGTGCGGTTCCAGCTCCGAGATGATCTGCATCGCGCGCACCTTCGGCGCACCCGAGACGGTGCCGGCGGGAAACGTGTCGCGCAGCAGCGAGAAGGCGTCCTCTCCTTCACGCAGGCGGCCCTGGACGTCGGACACCAGGTGCATGACGTGCGAGTAGCGCTCGACCTCGAGCAGGCGCGACGGCCGCACGGTGCCGGGCTCGCAGACGCGCGCCAGGTCGTTGCGGGCCAGGTCGACCAGCATCATGTGCTCGGCGCGTTCCTTCTCGTCTGCCGCCAGCTCGGCAGCGAGCGCGTCGTCGGCCGTTGCACCGTCGCCACGGGGCCGGGTGCCGGCGATGGGCCGCAGCGCCGCGGTGCCGTCGGCGGTCAGCGAGACGTGCGTCTCGGGCGAAGCGCCGACGACGGCCAGGCCGTCGGTCTCGAGGAAGAACATGTACGGCGACGGGTTGACTGCGCGCAGTGCGCGATAGATGGCGACGGGCGTGCGCGCCGTCTGGCGCAGGTGGCGTTGCGACGGCACGACCTGGAAGACGTCGCCGGCCGTGATGTGCTCCTTCGCGCGCACCACCATGTCGAGGTACTGCTCGCGCGTCACCTCGGCGTGCAGCGCGCCGCTCTCGGCCAGCGGCGGCACGGCGAAGGCCGCGGCCGGCGTCGGGCCGGTGAGGCGCTCGGTGATCTCGTCGGCGATCGCCTCGTGCCCCGGCTGGGCGATCACCTGCACGCGCTGCCGCACGTGGTCGAATGCGACGACGACCGGCACGAGCAGGAAGCGCGACGGTCCGGGCACGTCGTCCGGGCGCGGATCGGGCAGTGGCACCGTCGGCTCGAACCGGTGCACGGCGTCGTAGGCGAGGTGCCCGACGACGCCGCCCGCGAACGGCGGCAGGCCGGCGGTGTCGGCGTGCCGCGCCAGGAACTCCCGCAGCGGCGCGAACGGATCGTCCGTGCCGTGGTCGAGCGTCACGACCTCGCAGCCGGCGCCGAGGAACGAGTAGCGGCCGACCTGCTGGCCGCGCTCGATCGACTCCAGCAGGAAGCCGGGGCCGAGGTCGCGGATGCGCAGGTAGGCGCCGACCGGCGTCAGCAGATCGCCGGGCAGCTCGCGGATTGAGGGTCGTGGACGGAGGCTCATCGGGAGTCGATTCAGGGTATGCGAGGGCAGAAAAAAGGCCTCCACGTGGGGAGGCCGGATGGGACGTCAGAGGCAGCGGAAGGCGGCCGACATCTCACCCGTCGGAGCACCACCACCATGCGGAAACGCGGACCTGCATCAAGCGTCAGTGTCGGGCCCCGCGCGCGCGCTGTCAAGACGGCGGCGGCGGCGGCCCTCCGCGCGGACGACGATGGTGCCGGCGATCTTGTCGTGCAGCGACTGCGCCCTGTCGTCCCAGAGCGGGAACAGCAGGTCGAGCAGCAGCGGCAGGCCGCCCAGGAACGCGCCGCCCGAGACGAACAGCAACTGGCGGGCGACGACCTCGCGCAGCAGGGCGCGCCGGAACGAGATGCGGCTGCCGTCGGTGCGGCGCACGGCCAGCCCGACGGCGTGCTTGCCGACGGTCGTCTCGCGCAGGTGCAGCGCGACGGCGGCGTACAGCCCGGCGAGGAGCATCGCCGTGGCGATCGCCGAGAGACCGAACGCGCCCGAGACCTGCTGGTCGTTGCCGTCCGTTCCGATCTGGCCGGTGAAGATCGCCAGCGGCAGGAACAGCAGGCTCCAGACGGTCAGCACGAGGCCGAAGTCGATCAGGGACGCAGCCAGACGTGGCAGCAGCGGCGCCAGCTCGAGGCCGCCCGGCCCGATGCGCTCGGCGGGCGCATAGGGCGGTGCCAGCGGACGCGCGGTGGCGACGCTCGTGCGCGAGACGACGTGGGTGCCCGCCACGGTGTCGTGCCACGGCCGGCGCGGGCCGGTGAACCCGGCGCCGTACCCGACCGCTCCCGCGCCGCCGACGAACAGCAGGCCGTGCTCGAGGAACAGGCGGCCCCACAGCTCGCGCCGCAGGATCGCGCGCAGTGAGGGGCGTTGTCCGTCGCTGCCGACGACGCGCAGGCCGGTCGCGCGCTTGCCCGGCGTGGTGCCGGCGATGGCGAGGAAGAAGGCCGACGCGACGGGCAGCCCGGCGACCGCGACCGCGAGCGCGAACCAGCGCCCGCCCGCGAGGCCCGCGACCAGCGTCGCCCCGCCCACCAGGGCCACGTCGATGCTGAACGCGAGGATGCGGGACCGGGCCGGGGGCGGGCCGATGGACACGAGTCGCATGGTAGTGTCGGGCCGTGAATCGCACCGTCATCCTCGGCGCCGCGCGGACGCCTTTCGGCCGCCTCCTCGGAGGTCTCGCCCCTCTCTCCGCCGTCGAACTCGGCACCGTCGCCGCACGTGGCGCGATCGACCGCGCGGGCGTCCCCGCGGACGAGATCGGCTACTGCGTGTACGGCACGGTCATCCAGGCCGGCCAGGGCCACATCCCGTCGCGACAGGTCTCGCTGGCAGCCGGCCTCCGCGACGACGTCGGCTCCGACACGATCAACAAGGTCTGCGCCTCGGGCCTGCGCGCCATCGCGCTCGCCGACGCGCTGATCCGGCTCGGCGAGTACGACACCGTGCTGGCCGGCGGCATGGAGTCGATGAGCAACGCGCCGCACCTGGCGCAGGGCGCGCGGAAGGGCTACCGCTTCGGCGACGCGGCGCTCACCGACGCGATGATCTGGGACGCGCTGCGCGACCCGTGGAGCGGTCTGCAGATGTTCGAACAGGCATCGGCCGTTGGCGCGGAGCTCGGCATCGACCGCGCCGATCTCGACGCCTGGTCGGAGCGCTCGCAGGCCCGCGCGATCGCGGCCATCGACAGCGGCCGGTTCGCAGAGGAGATCGTCCCCGTCCTCATCACGGGGCGCAAGGGCGACACGGTCATCGACACCGACGAGGGGCCTCGCCGCGACTCGTCGCTCGAGGCGCTGCAGGCGCTGAAGCCGCTCGTGCCGGGCGGCTCGCACACGGCGGGCAACTCGCCCGGCGTCAACGACGGTGCGGCCGCGGTGGTCGTGGCGTCGGAGGCCGAGGCCGAGCGCCGCGGCCTGCAGCCGCTCGCGATCATCCGCTCGACGGGCGCCACGGCGAACCGCCATGACTCGCTGGCGCGGGTGCCGGCGCTGGCGGCGCAGATCGCGCTCGAAAAGGCGGGGCTGACGGTCGCCGACATCGATCGCCTGGAGATCAACGAGGCGTTCGCGTCGGTGGCGTTCAACGCGACGCGCATGCTCGGCATCTCGGAGGACCGCGTGAACGTGAACGGCGGCGCCGTCGCCCTCGGCCATCCGGTCGGCGCGTCGGGCGCGCGGCTGATCGTCACGTTGATCTACGAGCTCCGCCGCAACGGCGGCGGCATCGGCTGCGCGGCGATCTGCTCCGGCGGCGGCCAGGGCGACGCGATGGTGATCGAGGTCCCCGCAGCCTGATCCTCGCACGTGCCGAGCCTACGCACTCCGCGGATCCGCCGACAGCTCCGCCAGACGGCTCGCCAGGAACGCCCCCTCGCCCGGGTTCGTCGTCACTGCGAGCGCATCGCGGTACGCATCCGCGGCCGCCGCCGGGCGATCCAACCGACGCAGCACGTCCGCTCTCGCCGCATGCAGCGGGCCGAACCCCGCGAGGTCGCCCGCCAGGTCGTCGAGCAGCGGCAGCGCCACCTCCGGATCGTCGGCGAAGCTGACCGCGACGGCGCGGTTCAGCGCCACGACTGGCGTCGGCACCATCTGCACGAGCACGTCGTAGAGCTGCACGATCTGCGGCCAGTCCGTCTCGGCCGCGGTCGGCGCCGCCGAGTGCAACGCCGCAATCGCCGCCTGCACGCCGTACGGGCCGGGCTGGCGCCGCAGCGCCTCCACCGCCAGCGCCTGCCCCTCGCGCAGCAGCGCCTGGTCGTAGCGCGACCGGTCGTGCGCGTCGAGCGGTACCAGCCGGTCGCCGTCGTACCGCGCCGCCCGCCGTGCGTCGGTGCTCGTCAGCAGCGCCAGCAGCCCCCGCGCCTCGGGCTCGTCCGGCATCAGCCGCACCAGCAGGCGGCCCAGGCGGATCGCCTCGTCGCACAGCTCGCCGCGCATGGGATCGGGCCCGGCGGTCGCGAGGTAACCCTCGTTGTAGAGCAGGTACACCGTCCCGAGCACGCCGTCGAGGCGTTCCGGCAGCAGCTCCGGCGGTGGAACGCGAAGCGGGATACCGGCCTCGCGCACGCGTCGCCTCGCCCGCACCAGCCGCTGGGCGACGGTGGCGGGCGCGATCAGATAGGCGCGGGCGATCTCCTCGACCGTCAGCCCCGCGACGATGCGCAGCGTCAGCGCGACGCGGGCCTCCTCCGCCAGCGCCGGGTGGCAGCAGCCGAAGAGGAGGTCGAGGCGCTCGTCACCGAGCTCGTCGGGAGCGGCACGACCGGCGCGTCGACCCGACTCGACCGCCGACCGCTCCCGGTCGACGCCGACGCGCCGGCGCCGGACCACGTCGATCGCGCGGTTGTGCGCCGAGCGGACGATCCACGCACCGGGCTGGTCGGGGATGCCGTCGCGCGGCCACCGCACGAGCGCCGTTGCGAACGCGTCCTGCACGGACTCCTCCGCCAGGTCGAGGTCGCGGAACGAGCGGACGAGGACTCCGACCGCGCGCCCGAACCACGCGCGGTGGACCTCGGCGATGCGATCGGCGACCTCGTCGCGGCTCACGGATCCCGCGGCGGCAGCGGCATCAGCGGGCGCACCTCGATGGAGCCGAACCGCGCATTCGGGATCCGGGCGGCGGCGTCGATGGCCTCCTGCTCCGTCTCGCAGTCGACGAGGTAGTAGCCGCCGAGCTGCTCGCGGGTCTCGGCGAACGGCCCGTCGCTGACCGTCATCCGGCCCTCGCGCACACGCACCGTCTTCGCGGTCGCGACCGGCTTCAGCGGCGCGCCGCCCTGCATGATGCCCTGCGCCTGGATGGAGTCGCTGAACGCGAGGTACTCCCCGATCAGCGCCCCGCTCTCGGCTTCGCTCAGCGTCGCCCAGTGGGACTCGGGTCCGTAGATCAGGAGCAGGTACTGCACGGAGGTCCTCCTTCGTCTTCGTCTTCGTCAGCGTACTGACGAACGACGGGGCGCGGGATCGACAGCGCGCGGGTGCTGCGCGGCATACTCCGGAGGTGGTCAACCTCACCCGCATCTACACCCGCGGCGGCGACGCGGGGGACACGAGCCTCGGCGATGGCAGCCGCGTCTCCAAGGCCAGTGCGCGCATCGCCGCCTACGGCACCGTCGACGAGCTGAACGCTCACATCGGGGTGCTGCGAACGCTGCAGCTCCCGACCGGCTGGGACGCGTGGCTGGCGCGCATCCAGAACGAGCTGTTCGATCTCGGCGCCGACCTGTGCGTGCCGGAGGAGGAGCGGCCCGACCGCTCGTCCGAGCGGGAGCGCACCCGTCTGCGCGTCGACGAGAGCCAGGTCGCCTGGCTCGAGGCCCGCTGCGACGAGGTCAACGACGCGCTGCCGCCCCTGACGTCGTTCATCCTGCCCGGCGGCACGCCCGCCGCCGCGCAGCTGCACGTCTGCCGCACGGTCTGCCGGCGCGCGGAGCGCGAGATCGTCGCGCTCGCCGCGCGCGAGGCGGTCAACGCCGCGGCGACGGCCTACGCCAACCGCCTCTCTGACCTGCTGTTCATCCTCGCCCGCGCGGCCAATCCGCCAGGCTCCGAGCCCCTGTGGGAACCGGGCGCGTCGCGGCCCGGCTAGGCCACGGGCGTTAACACGTCCTACGCGGAAGCATCACGACCTTGCAACTTGTCTTGTGCGGCCGTAGACCCTATATTGGAGCCAAGTCGTTCACACGTTGTGACAGACCTTGTTACAGCCAGGGCGACAACATACAGAGACCAGGCCACCACCTGTCTCCTCCCATACTCCTTCCCACGCAGAACCCGGCCCAGCGCCGGGTTCTGTGTGTCCTGGGAGCTCGCGTTCGTGTCCCGCGTCAGCAGTTCGTCGGCGGCGCCGTTCGCCGGGTTCCGCGGCGGGCTTCCCAGCGCCGCTGCGCGGCATTGAGATGGCCGCGAACTCTTGCGCGCGACACTAGGAGACGGTCTTGAACGTCTTCCGGGCCTGGTCGCACGCCGGCGGGATCCGGTCGGCACCCTCGCCGGCCACCCAGTTGCAGCGCAGGAAGTACTGCACCTTGCCCTTGAAGCCGAGCGTCATCGACGAGCCGTTGCCGTCGGGACCCTCGAGCTCGTACTTGTAGGCGTCGAGCGACCCCATCTTCTGGCGGCTGGAGTCGGTGATCTTCAGGTCGGACGCGCGCGCGATGGCCCGCACGGTGGCGTCGACGAACGGCGTGAACTCGTCCGGCGCGTACGACTCGTACGGGCGCTTGATGGTGTACTCGGACATGACGAGCAGGTTCGCCTCGTCCATGCCGACGGTGGTGGAGAACTTGGGCGGCCGGTCCTTGATCTCGCGCGATGCGGCCTTGAACCCGGCGATGAAGTCGCGCGGGTACGAGAACGTGAAGCTCGCGTCGGGGCTCGTGTACGTGATCGAGTTGGACGGTCCGCCACACGCCGTGAGCACCAGGCCGACGAGGAGGACGAGCAGGGCGCGGACACGCATCGCCGGGATGGTATCCGGCCGGTTCCACGTATGCTTGAGCCCGTATGGAGACGAGGATCCGCGTGGTCATCGCCAAGCCCGGGCTCGACGGGCACGACCGTGGTGCGAAGGTCATCGCCCGCGCGTTGCGCGACGCCGGAATGGAGGTCATCTACACCGGTCTGCACCAGACGCCGGAGCAGATCGTGGAGACGGCCATCCAGGAGGACGCCGACGCCGTCGGCATCTCGATCCTGTCGGGCGCGCACATGACACTCGTGCCGCGCATCCTCGAAGGGCTCAAGGCGGCCGACCTCGCCGACGTGCTGGTCATCGTCGGCGGCACGATTCCGGGCGAGGACGCCGACGAGCTGCGGCGCCAGGGCGTGGCCGAGATCTTCACGCCGGGAACGTCGACGACCGCGATCGTCGACTACCTCAAGGCGCACGTGGGCTCGGGCGTCTGATGTCGATCGACGTCCGGCGCGACGGCCGGGTCGCGCTCCTGACGATCAACCGGCCCGAGGTCCTGAACGCGCTGTCGACCGAGATCCTCGAGGAGCTGTATTCGGAGGTCACCGACCTTGCGCGCGACAACTCCGTCGGCGCGATCGTGCTGACGGGTGCGGGCGACAAGGCGTTCATCGCCGGCGCCGACATCGCCGAGCTGGCCACGAAGACGCCGCTCGAGGCACGCGCCTACGGCGAGCTCGGCCAGGACATCGCGCACCGTCTCGAGACCATGCGCAAGCCGACCATCGCGGCCGTCAACGGCTACGCGCTGGGCGGCGGCTGCGAGATGGCGCTGGCATGCGACATCCGGCTCTGCTCCGAGAACGCCGTCTTCGGCCAGCCCGAGGTCAACCTCGGGATCATGCCCGGCTGGGGCGGCACCCAGCGGCTCGCGCGCACCACGTCGCTCGGGTTCGCCAAGGAGATCGTGCTGACCGGCCGGATGGTGCCGGCTCAGGAGGCGTTCGAGCGCGGCCTGGTGCAGGCCATCCACTCGCAGGAGGACCTCCTGCCGAAGGCACTCGAGATGGCCGCGAGCATCGCCGCGAAGAGTCCTGTCTCGGTCGCCTACGCCAAGGAGGCGACCAACCGCGCGCTCCACGGCGACCTCGGCGCGAACTTCGTGCACGAGGTCGACCTGTTCGCGATCCTCTTCTCGACGGAGGATGCGAAGGAGGGCCTGCAGGCCTTCACCGAGAAGCGCCCGCCGCGCTTCATCGGCAAGTAGCAGCTGCGGCGATGGTGGCGGCGTGGATGGCCGCCGTCGCGTCCAGCGACGTGCCGTAGCCGCCCGCCAGCGTCACGCAGACCGGGATGCCGGCGCCGCGCAGCGCCGCGAGCGCACGCCGGTCGCGTTCGGCGAGCCCGTCGACGCTGAGCGCGAGCCGTCCGAGCGAGTCGCCCGCGTAGGGATCGGCGCCGGCGATCAGCATCGCGAGGTCGTACGGCCCGTGTGCGTGCGCGAAGGCGAGGGCCTCGTCCAGCGCCGCCAGGTAGCCCTCGTCGCCGGTGCCGTCCGGCAGGTCGATGTCGAGATCCGACGGCGGCCGCGTGAACGGGTAGTTGCGGGCGCCGTGGATGGAGACCACGACCGTGCCGGGATCGGTCGCGTAGAGCTCCGCGTTGCCGTCGCCCTGGTGCACGTCGAGGTCGAGGATCAGCGCGCGGCGCGCGAGGCCGTCGGCGCGCAGCGCGGCGATGGCGATCGCGACGTCGTTGAACGTGCAGTAGCCGCGGCCGAGCCGGTGGCTGGCGTGGTGCATGCCGCCGCCGAGCGCGGCCGCGACGCCGTCGGTCAGCGCGTCGCGCGTCGCCGCGATGGTCGACCCGCAGGCGTGCAGCGCCCGCGAGACGAGGGCCGGCGACCAGGGCAGGCCGAGCCCCGCCAGCTCGCGGCGGTCGAGCAGCCCGAACCGGACGCGGCGCACCCATTCCGGGTGGTGCGCCAGGCCGATCTCCGCCCAGGTCGCCGGCGGGCCCTCGTGCACGGCGACAGCGGGGTTCTGGTCGACCAGTCGCCGCACCAGGGCGTACTTCTCGAGCGGGAAGCGGTGACCCTCCGGCACGGGGAACGTGAAGCGGTCGTGGGCGTACGCGCGAAGCATTCGCCCGGCATCATGCCGCGCCGCCGGGCTCAGGCCGTGACGCAGGCCAGCAGGCGGCCGGCGGCGTCGCCCAGCTCCTCGTGCTCGTCGATGCCGCCGTGGTAGACGTCCCAGGCCGCCCGGTGGTCGCCCTCGAGCGCGAAGCGGCCGGCCTGGCCGATGGCGTAGAGCACCGACGCCGACGGTGCGAGCGCCCGCGCGAGCCGGCGGTCGTCCAGGCGGGCGACCTCGTCGGCGGCCCGGCTCCACGCGTCGAGCAGCCGGGCCAGCGGCGTGCCGTCGCCGCGCTCGAACGACCGGCAGGCGGCGTCGAGTTCCGCACCGCCATCGGCCAGCGACGCCACGCAGGTCGCGGCGTCGGCCGAGCAGCGACCGGCGAGCGCGCGCCGGATGGCGCCGGCGCGATCGCCGTCCAGCAGGGCGTCGAGCCAGATCGCGGCCGCGTCGGGAGAGCGCGGCGGCTGCGCCACGATGCCGGTCGCGCCAGCGGCGTGCAGGTGCCAGGCGCTGGCGCACGGCATGACCGACCAGCCGGCCGGTGCCAGCTCGACCAGTGCCGGCCGGCCGGCGACGGCGGCGACGGCGGCCGGCGCGTGCCGCGGCAGCCGCGGCGCGCAGGGGCGCCAGATCAGCTCGGCGCCGGGATCCAGGTGCGCGACGGCCGCCAGTTCCGGTCCGGTCGCCTCGACCATCACGCGGCCGTGGTCGAGCGCCGCGGCGACGCCGGAGGCATCGCCGGCCGGCAGCACGGCGCCCGCGGCGCCGGCGGCGGCGGCCAGCCGCGCGGCTGCGACGCTGCCGAGGCCGGGCGCGTGCACGAGCACGTCGATGTCGTGGCGCCGCGCGCGGGCGGCGGCGATCGCGAGCTCCCGCTCGCTCGTCGTGACGACGATCAGGTCATCGATCAGGTGCCCGGCGAGCACGAGCAGCCGCCGACGCGCGAGCCGCGCTCCCGACTGGCCGGGAAACGGATCGCGAACGGCGACGCGGGGCTTGTGGGCCATCGCCGGGCCGGTCCTCTGTTGCGGTGCGGGAGCCGTCGAGCATCGTCCCATTCGTCGTCGCCGCAGGGCGCCGACCGCAGCCCCTGTTCGGGTGAGCGGTTGTCGGGAGGTCTAGCCGGACGTCGGACCGGCGTCGGGCCGCAGCGCCTTCAGGCGGTCCTCGGCGGCGCCGAGGATGTCGGCGCAGCGACGGTGCAGCGCCTCGCCGCGCTCCCACAGCGCGAGGGCGTCCTCGAGCGTGGTGGAGCCGTCTTCGAGGCGCCGCACGACCTCGTCCAGTTCGGCTCGGGCCTGCTCGAACGGCAGCTCGCCGGGATCGGTCATTCGGTCGTCTCCTCGACGCGGGTCGTCAGCTTGCCGGCTGCGAGGCGCACCTCGACGAGCTCGCCGGCGCGGGTGGCCGACGCGCTGCGCAGCACGTGACCGGCGGCGTCGGTGGCGATGGCGTAGCCGCGGTCGAGCGTCGCGCCGGGGCCGAGCGTGCGCAGCTGACGGGCGGCGGCGTCGATGCGCGCGCGCTCCCGCTCGAGCCGCCGGTCCTGGCTGGTCGACAGCCGGTCCCGGGTCGTTGCCAGCGACGCTCGGCGCACGTCGAGGAAGCCCTCGGGACGTTGCAGGACGGGCCGGTTGCCGATCGCGACCAGCGACGCGCGCTCGCGCGCAAGGCGGCCCTCGATGGCGCGGCGGGCGCGGTCGAGCAGCCCGGCGGCGTCACGGCCGAGCGCCTCGGCGTCGGGCACGATCAGCCGCGCGGCGTGGGTGGGGGTGGACGCGCGCACGTCGGCGACCAGGTCGGACAGGGGCGTGTCCTGCTCGTGGCCGATCGCCGACACGAGCGGCGTGGTGCAGGCGGCGATGGCACGGCAGAGCCCCTCGTCGGAGAACGCCGCGAGGTCCTCCAGCGACCCGCCGCCGCGTGCGAGCACGATCACGTCGACCTCGGCGTGGCGATCGAGCCGGCCGATCGCGCGCACCAGCTCGCGCGGTGCGGCCGCGCCCTGGACGGCGCACTCCACGATCTCGAAGCGCGCGGCGGGGAACCGCCGCCGCGCGTTCTCCACGACGTCGTGCTTGGCGGCCGCATCACGGCCGCAGACGAGCCCGATCAGACGCGGGAAGCGGGGGAGGAGCTGCTTGCGTTCGACGGCGAACAGGCCCTCGCCGGCGAGGGCGGTCTTGAGCCGCTCGAGCCGCGCGAGCAGGTCACCGAGGCCCAGCCGCGCCACGGCGTGCACGCGCAGCGACAGCTCACCGGTGCGCGTGAACAGCTCGGGCCGGCCGTGCACGTGCACGCGATCACCGTCCTGCAGGGGCGGCTCGACGCGGTCGTACTGGGTGCGCGGCATGCGTACCTTCACGGCCGCCCCGCCCTCGAGGTCCTTCAGCGTCCAGAAGACGAACGCCCAGCCGGCCTGGCGGCGCAGCTCGGTCACCTCACCCTCCACCCAGACGTGCGGAAGCCGACCGATCCAGCTGGAGAGGCCCTGGTTGAACGACGCGACGGAGTAGACGTCGCGGTCGCCATGGCGCGTCGGGACAGGACGCTCTGGCGAGGCCAAGGGTTCGTGCCTAGAGGAGGATCTGCGCGGCGATCTCGGGCGTGCAGCCTTGCTTGAGCAGGCGTACGGCCTGGTGCAGGTCAGCTTCGGACCGGGCGATCTGGTCCGCGAGTTCGGCCTCGTAGCCACCTCGCTCGAGCTGTTCCCGCCGCCACGCGACGACCTCCTCGAGCACGTCTGGGCGCGTGCGCTGCTTGGTCTGAGTCACACACCGAGTGTAGCCCATGGTGCGGCTGCGACCGGCGTTTCTGCGCTCGGCTACCCTCGCCGGGATGGACGAGGACCGCATCGTCGCGGCTGCCGAGCAGGCTGCGCGGCACGGTGGCCCGGTCGCGGCCGTGCTCCCGATGCGCACCACGGGCGGGGTCGTCCGCTTCGCGTGCGCCCTGCAGCGAGACGGGGAAGCGCTCGCCTGGATCGTGCTCGACGAGGCCGGCGATCCGCTCTCGAATCCGGCCGAGATCCGCTCGGTCGCCGAGACCATCGCGATCTGCGAGACGGCAGAGGAGTCGGGTGCCATGCTGGCCGCCGTCGAGGCCGACGCGCTGCTGCAGACCTCGCTCGGCATGGTGGGCGACGACGAGACCGTCGCGGTGGCGCTGCGCGCCATGCGCGAGGCGATCGCGCCGCTGCTGCAGACCGAGGAGGGTGTCCGCGTCGCCGAGCCCGGCTACCTCGACCGGGTCGCGGTCACGGCCGCGATGGTCGGCGACCGGTTCGACTACCTGAAGGAGGTCGCGTACGGCGTGTCCGCGAAACTCTCGGGTGCGCCGGGCGAGACGGGCGAGGCTCTGGCGGAGTCGCTGTGGGCCGCCGTGCGGATCCTGGCGCGCGACGGCGCCCCGGACCGCTTCCGCGAGGCGGTCGAGGGCGGCATGGCCGCCGCCCAGGCGTTCGGCGAGGACGTGCTCGACACCTACGCGATCGATCTCGAGGGCCGATGAGCGAGCCGCGCCGCTCGCAGCCTGCGGTGTCCGTTTTGGTGCCGCAGGCACCTCGGCATGAACGGTTGGGCGCGGCGCGGGAACGGACCAGCTGAGCCTCCGGGTCTGCGCTGTGCCGGGTCTTGGGTGGACTGAGGTCATCACCTGGGAATTGAGGCGTCCACCTGTCGCCTCCGCGCTGGCGGCTGTTGACGGCATCCGACGGGGGCTGCACGCCACCACCGCTGCACCGGCGGATGCCTT